>NZ_JWMA01000200.1 GCF_000812465.1 Cupriavidus sp. IDO
CAGCAACCGCCTGGTGTACTTCGCCAACGACGATGAACTGACCATCATCGCTTGTCGGCTTCACTATGGCGACAAGTAAGCCTTAGAACCGGTTCCTGACACATCTGCTCGATCATGCTCGGGGTGCCGTCAGCAAGGACCAGCGCGACCAAGATGCCCGCCGGCACAAACAGCAAGTCCAGCAGCTCACGCGGTCTTCGCGGATAATTGCCAACACCGCCTGCATCACCTTCGGTTGGTAACGACCCGATAAGGCCCCGTTATCGTGCCTTATTGCCGTGTCCCAGCCCCGTGCGCTGCGGCAAACCGTTGCTTGCCAGAGTTGACGGAGCGCTACGGCGGTAGCCGGCTGTGGATTCAACCCGTCGATGCAACACACTAGACGCTGCGTGAGCAGTGGAGGAGTGCAACTGATCTACTTCCCGTCAATTAGCCCGTCGCCCGACAGCTTTGAGGACGGACAGCCCGAGATGGGTAAGACGAGGGCTTCCTTGGCCCGAGGAGCCGTTCTCTATCGTAACGAGTTGGTGCCCTACCAGCGCATCAATAGTCATGGGGTCCAAGCATAAAAGGTCAGTAGAATCCTCAATCAAGATCAGTGCGGCGATTTCATGGGGACTCAGCATGTTTGCCTCCTGCTATGTTTGCCTGTATCCCCCGCGCCTATTGTTCTATGCCAAGGCTGCCTAATTGGCGTGCTCACGGTCTACCGCAGAAGCGCCCAAACCGCATAGACTCCGCCCGAGACCACTAGGCAGACTGCATGTGCGAAGTAGTATCTCGCCCCATGATGGGGCGGACGGGTATGAAAATGGTGAACTATCGGCTTCATGTGCCCACCTTCGCTACTAAAGGTAAGAAAATTGTCCTTCTACCACTGCCAAGATGCGGGCTTGCTTTTGTTATAGCAAACCTTATGCCGGCCATGCTCCATAGCGCCCGGCGCAAGATGTGCAACGTAGCATCTGCTGGGGCAGATGCCGACACCGCCAACCCGCTGTCATAGAAACACTCGCCGGCCGGG
>NZ_JWMA01000004.1 GCF_000812465.1 Cupriavidus sp. IDO
GTTGTGCGGATCGGCGCTGCGGCGCTGGCTGGCGCGCCCGCGGGTGCTGCGCGCCTTCAACGTGGGGATGGCCGCGCTGCTGCTGGCCTCCCTCTGGCCGATTCTTAACGCAGGGCCCTGATGGTGCCCAGGTTGCGCCAGTAGCCCTTGGCGTCCATGCCGCAGCCAAAGACGTAGCGGTCCGGCACGGTAAAGCCGCAGTAGTCCGGATGCATGGGCTTGGACTTGGTGAGCGTCTTTTCGCACAGCACGGCGGCGTGGAATTCCTTCGCGCCCATGGCCATGATGCGCTCGCGGATGGCCGCCATGGTCTCGCCTTCGTCCAGGATGTCGTCGAGCACCAGCACCACGCGATCCTTGACCGATTCGCGCGGCGCCACGCGCCACTGCATTTCGCCGCCGACGGTCTTGTTGTTGTAGCGCGACAGGTGGATGTAGTCGAACTCCAGCGGGAACGCCAGCTTGGGCAGCAGCATGCCGGTGAACACCACCGCGCCGCCCATCACCGATAGCACCAGCGGGAAAGCGTCGCCCATCTTGGCGGTGATCTCCGCCGCCATGCGGTCCAGCGATGCCTGGACTTCCTCGGCGGAAACGATTTCTTCAGAGTTGGCCCACAGCTCGCGGGCCTGTTCGGCGCTCATCATGATGTCTGTCCTGTTCTTTTGCGGGGAGGGAGGCTTCAGCGGTTGAAGAGGCCCTTCATGCCGCCCTTCATCGCGCCCATCTGGCGCATCATCTTCATCATGCCGCCGCCCTTGAGCTTTTTCATCATGCCCTGCATCTGGTCGAACTGATTCAGCAGGCGGTTGACTTCCTGCACCGGCACGCCGGCGCCCGCGGCAATGCGGCGCTTGCGGCTGGCCTTGATCAGCTCGGGCTTGGCGCGCTCGGCCGCCGTCATGCTGTTGATGATGCCTTCCATGCGGGCCACCTGCTTCTCGGCCTGGTCCATGTTGGCGCCCTGCGCCTGCTGGGCGAACTGCGCCGGCAGCTTGTCCACCAGGCTGCCCAGGCCGCCCATCTTCTTCATCTGGCCGATCTGCGCCTTGAAGTCTTCCAGGTCGAAGCCGCCCGTCTTCTTGATCTTCTTGGCCAGCTTCTCGGCCGCTTCCATGTCCACGCCGCGCTGGGCTTCTTCCACCAGCGCGAGGATGTCGCCCATGCCCAGGATGCGCTGGGCCATGCGGTCGGGATAGAAGGGCTCCAGGCCGTCGAGCTTTTCGCCCACGCCCACGAACTTGATCGGGCGCCCGGTGATATGACGCACCGACAGCGCCGCGCCACCGCGCGCATCGCCGTCCAGCTTGGTCAGCACCACGCCAGTCAGCGGCAGGGCGTCATTGAACGCCTTGGCGGTGTTGACCGCGTCCTGGCCGAGCATGGCGTCGACCACGAACAGGGTTTCGGCAGGCTTGAGCTCGGCGTGCAGCGCGGCGATTTCCTGCATCATCAGCTCGTCGATACCCAGGCGGCCGGCCGTATCGACGATCAGCACGTCGTGATAGTGCTTGCGGGCCCAGTCCACCGCCGCGCGGGCGATGTCGACCGGCTTCTGCTCGGGCTGCGACGGGAAGAAGTCGGCGCCGACCTGCTCGGAAACAGTCTTGAGCTGGGCGATAGCGGCCGGGCGGTACACGTCGCACGAGACCGTCAGGACCTTCTTCTTCTTGTTTTCCTTGAGCCACTTGGCCAGCTTGCCCACCGTGGTGGTCTTGCCGGCACCCTGCAGGCCGGCCATCAGGATGATGGCGGGCGGCTGCACGGCCAGGTTCAGCTCGGCTTCCTTGTTGTTGCCGCTGGCGGCGTCGGCGCCGCCGATCACGGCGGTCAGCTCGCGCTGGACCACGCCGACCAGCGCCTGGCCAGGGGTCAGGCTGCTGACCACCTCCTCGCCCATCGCCTTTTCCTTCACGCGGGCGACGAATTCGCGGACCACCGGCAGCGCCACGTCGGCTTCGAGCATGGCAAGGCGCACTTCGCGCAGCATCTCGGCAGTATTGGCCTCGGTCAGACGGGCCTCGCCGCGCATGGTCTTGACGACCCGCGCCAGGCGTTGAGTGAGATTGTCCAGCATGGCAGAAATGAGGGGGAGGAGTGGGGCTCGGACGCGGTGTCACCGGGGCGCCACCGGGAAGTGGCACTAAGGTAAACTGCGTAAATGGCCATTGTACTGTATGCCTTGACGGCACTTCTCTATTGCGGCCTGGCCTTGCACGGCTGGGCCACGCGCAATCCACGGCTGGCGTCCGCCGGTGGCCAGGCGGGCCAGGTTGGCAGTGGGGCATCCGCCGTGCTGATCGCTGGCGGCCCCGGACATAACGGCGCGAGCGGCGGCGGGACGCGCGGCGAAAACCAGCCCGCCTGGTGGCATCTGCTGATGGTGGCGGCGCTGGCCAGCCACGGCATGCTGCTGCACGAAACCATCTTCCCGGCCGACCGCATGATGTTCGGCTTCGCCTTTGCGCTGTCGGCCATGCTGTGGCTGGGCGTGGGCATCTACTGGATCGAGAGCTTCTTCTTCTCGCTCGCCGGCCTCGGCCTGATCGTGATCCCGGTGGCCCTGCTGGCCAGCCTGATGCCGCTCGCGTTCCCGGGCTCGCAGATCCTGGGCTATGCCGCGCGGCCGCTGTTCAAGCTGCATTTCATTATCGCCAACGTGGCCTACGGGCTGTTCACGCTGGCGGCCTTCCACGCCTTCCTGATGATCCTGGCCGAACGCCGCCTGCACGGCTTCAAGCGCGCGCCGGCTGCCAGGGGCCAGGGCGCCGGGGAGGACGGGCAATGGCTGGGGCGCTGGCTGGACCTGCTGCCGCCGCTGCTGACCCTGGAAAAACTGCTGTTCCGCCTGATCGGCGCCGGGTTTGTGCTCCTCACGCTGACCATCGTGTCAGGGTCCCTGTTCTCCGAGCAGCTGTTCGGGCGGGCCTTCCGCCTCGACCACAAGACGGTGTTCGCGCTGATCTCGTGGGCGATGTTCGGCGGCATCCTGGTCGGGCGCCTGTTCTATGGCTGGCGCGGCAAGGTCGCGCTGCGCTGGGTGATCGCCTCGTTCGGCATCCTGCTGCTGGCCTATGTCGGCAGCCGGTTCGTGATTGAAGTGGTCCTGCACCGTATCTGAACCCATGGCACGCATTCTTATCCTCCTCGCCGTGGTGCTGGGCGTTTTCTGGTGGCTGCGCTCGCGCGCCGAAGCCCGGCGCCATTCGGCCCCGCGCCGGAGTGCCGAAGCGCCGCGCGCGCCGGCGGCCACCCACCCTGAAGCGATGGTGCAGTGCGCCCACTGCGGCGTGCACCTGCCGCAAAGCGAAGCCATCGCCTGGCGCGGCCTGCACTACTGCCGCCGCAGCCATCTCCCCGACGACAGCGGCGCGCATTCATGACGCAGCGGCCGTCGAGCTGGTCCCGGCTCAACGCGTGGCACGGCCTCGCGCAGTTGTGGCGCCAGCCCGAGCCGCCTGAGTTCCACTGGCGCCTGCTGCGCTACTTCTGCTGGACCCGGTTCGCCATCGGCCTGATGCTGGCCGGCTACGGCCTGATGCAGCGCGGCGAGTCCGGGCTGGCCGTCACCGGCCACAACGTCGGCGTGATGACGCTGGCCGTGCCTTATCTCGGCATCGCGCTGGCCATGGCCATCGGCACGCTGTGGCGCCGCCGCTTCCACCTGCGGGTGCGGATGCAGGTGCTGGCCGACCTGGCCCTGCTCGGGCTGCTCTACCAGATCCTGTCGGGCAGCGGCCATGCTGATGGCCTGGCCATGATCTTCCTGTTGCCGGCGCTCGAAGCCGGCGCGCTGACCAGCCTGCTGTTCGCCCTGTTCGCCGCGGCGGTGTCGGCGCTGGTGGTGATGAGCCACCCGTTCATGCAGACCATCCTGCTGCGCCAGGCGGATGCCGGCCTGCTGGGCTCGGGCCTGTACGGCCTGGTCTTCATGATCGCCGCGCTGCTGATGTATATGCTGGCCAACCGCCAGATCGCGCAGGAGCGGCTGGCGCTGGTGCGCGAGCAGGAGCTGCGGCTGCAGCAGCTGGTCAACCGGCTGATGGTCAACGACATGCAGGACGGCGTGATGCTGGTGCGCGCCAACGGCTCCGTGGTGGCGGCCAACCCCGCGGCCGTGGTGCTGCTGGGCGTGCAGCCGCACGAGCGCATCTACTCGCGCAGTGCCCGCGAAGGCGAGCGCGCACAAGCGGACGCGAAGGAGGGCGGCGAGAGCGCGCTGTTCGACCTGCGCCGCATCCCGCGCCTGCAGCCGCTGATGGAAATGCTGCGCGACTGGCTGCGCAGCAATGACGATGTGCCGCGCATCCTGCAACTGTTGCCGATCGTGTCGCGCCCCATGCCGGCCGGCGGCGGCACGCTCCACACGCGGCTGCGCCTGCGCTTCGTGCTGCCCGGTCTGGCCGGCCTGCGCTCCACGCTTGGCAGCGCCGGCACCGTGCCGGAAGTGCTTGACACCGCCGGCTGGAACGAGCTCTCGCCCGAGGCCGCCGCCCGCCTGCGCCTGGCTATTGCCCAGAATGAAGCCATGGCCTGGTCGCCCGATGACGAAGCCCTGCTGCGCAGCGAGATGCGCGACACCGTGCTGGTCCATATCGAAAGCTGGGAACGCATCGCCGAACAGGTCCAGCAGGAAAAGCTCGCCGCCATGGGCCGGCTGGTGGCCAGCGTGGCGCACCAGATCCGCAATCCGCTGGCGGCGATCAGCCAGGCCAGCGAGCTGCTGGCCGATACCGCCCGCCATGGCGGCGGTGCAGGCACAACGGACGGAGACTTCGACATCGACGCGCGCCTGCTGCGCATCATCAGCGACAACGTCAGGCGGCTCGACCAGGTGGTGTCGGACGTGCTGCAGATGTCGCGCCGCCCGCGCACCGGCCACAGCGCCGTGCACCTCGCGCAGGCGCTGCCCGAGATCGTGGAGCGCTGGCGCCTGGAAATGCGCTCGCGCCACCCGCGCGCCGGCGAGACGCGCCCGGCCGGCCGTGCCGACATCAATGCCAACGCGATCCGGCTGACCGTGGACGTGGCGCAGCCGGTCATCTTCGATGCCTCGCAGCTCCAGCAGGTGCTGGGCAACCTGCTCGACAACGCCTGGCGCTACTGCAGCCGCCTGCCCGGCTCGATCCGGCTGCTGGCCCATGCGCTGGACCAGCACCACGCCGAGCTGATCGTCTGGAACGACGGCGCCGAGGTCTCGCGCGAGCATCAGCGCAGCCTGTTCGAGCCGTTCTTCACCAGCAACGCGCAGGGGACCGGCCTGGGCCTGTTCATGGCGCGCGAGCTGTGCGGCGCCAATGACGCGCAGGTCCGCTACGGCACCATTGCGCTGGAGGGTTTGCTGGAGCGCACCGGACAGCTCGTCCCGACCGCGCGCGATACACTGCCGGCCAAGGCCTTCGTGCTGACGCTGCGCATCGAAACCTCCGACGCCGCGGCGGCATGACCGCCATGCCCGCATTTTCCTGACCGACAGAACAAACCGACGCCGCCTTCATGCCACCCAGAACGCCCGGCCCCGATCCGATCCTCGTCATCGACGACGAAGCCGACCTGCGCGAACTGCTCGACATCTCCATCCGGCGCATGGGGCATGACGTGGTGATGGCCGGCTCGCTGGCCGAGGCGCGCGAGAAGCTCGCGGAGGCCCGCTACAGCCTGGTGCTGACCGACATGCGGCTGGGCGACGGCCTGGGCATCGAGATCGTGCGCCAGCTGTCGGCCGCGCCGGAGCGCGTGCCGGTGGCCGTCATCACCGCCTACGGCAGCGCCGACAACGCCGTGGAGGCGCTCAAGGCCGGCGCGTTCGACTACATCGCCAAGCCGGTCTCGCTCGACCAGTTGCGCAGCCTGGTGCTGAACGCACTGGGCCGCCAGCAGCGCGAAGGCGCCGATGCCGCCGCCGCGGCCGAGGCGAGCCAGGCGGCCGATCGCGCGGCGGGCCTGTTGCCCGGCCATTCCACCGCGATGGTGGAAGTGCGCCGCTCGCTGTCACGCCTGGCCCGCAGCATGGCGCCGGTGGTGATCAGCGGCGAATCCGGCAGCGGCAAGGAGCGCGCCGCGCGCGCCATCCACGCCACCAGCGCGCGCGCCTCGCACCCGTTCGTGGCGGTGAACTGCGGCGCGATTCCGGAAAACCTGATGGAGTCCGAGTTCTTCGGCTACGTGAAGGGCGCGTTCACCGGCGCGGACGGCGAGCGCGGCGGCTTCTTCCAGGCCGCCAACGGCGGCACATTGCTGCTCGACGAAGTGGCCGACCTGCCGTTGCCGATGCAGGTCAAGCTGCTGCGCGCGCTGCAGGAGCGCCGCGTGCGCAAGATCGGCGCCAGCCGCGAAGACGCTGTCGATGTGCGCGTGATGTGCGCCAGCCACAAGGACCTGGCGAACATGGTGGCCACCGGCCAGTTCCGGCAGGACTTGTTCTACCGCCTCAACGTGCTGGAACTGCGCATGCCCACGCTGCGCGAGCGCACCGAGGACATCCCCGTGCTGGCGCGCGCCATCCTGGAACACCTGGCCGTGCGCTACGGCGACCCGCGTCCCAAGGGGCTGTCGAAGGCCGCGCTGGACCGGCTCACGGTCTACCCGTTCCCGGGCAACGTGCGCGAACTGGAAAACCTGCTGGAGCGCGCCTACGCCTTTGCCGAGGAAGAGGAGATCCAGGTTGCCGACCTGGGCCCGCTCGACGCCGGCATGGAACGCGCCGGCCGCTGGCAGCCGCCGTCGCCTCCGGCTCCGCCCGCCGGGTCGCCGGTCGGCTACTACACGCCGTGGTCCGGCGGCACGGTCTGGCCGCCCATGCCGCCGGCGGCAATACCGGCAGGGCTGGTGCCGATGCCGGCCGAGCCTGCGCCCGCTCCCGTACCGGCGGCTGAAACCGCGGAGCCCAGCGACCCGGCCGATCGCGCCTGCCGCGGCATCGTCTTCCCGATCGACCTGACCGCGAAGCTGGAAGCCGTGGAACGCGAGCTGATCCTGCAGGCGCTGGCCCAGACGGGATTCAACCGCACGGCGGCGGCGCCGCTGCTGGGGCTGAACCTGCGCCAGCTGCGCTACCGCATCCAGCAACTGGGCATCCGTGAAGGACGCGACGATCCTCAGGATGCCGGCGATCCCCCCGGCCGCGACGACCGGGCCACCGACGAGGGACGCGATGCCTGACGGCAAGCGAACCGGCCACAAGCCCCACGGCGGGCCCGACTACACCCCGGACGCCTCCGGCTGGGTGGGCGCGGCCCGGCGCGTGCCGTCGCCCAACTTCGACGAGCGGCCGGCGGGCATGCCGGTCGACCTGGTCGTGCTGCACAACATCAGCCTGCCGCCGGGCCAGTTCGGCAGCGGCAATATCGAAGCCTTCTTCCAGAACCGGCTCGATCCCGACCGCCACCCGTTCTTCGCCACTATCCACCAGGTGCAGGTGTCCGCGCACTTCCTCGTCACGCGCGAGGGCGAGCTGGTTCAGTTCGTCTCCTGCGCGCAACGGGCGTGGCATGCCGGGCTGTCGGACTTCTTCGGCCGCGCCCGCTGCAACGACTTCTCGATCGGCATCGAGATCGAGGGCTGCGACGACCTGCCGTTCACGCCGGCCCAGTACGACACCGTGGCAGGGCTGGTGCGCGCCCTGCTCCAGGCGTATCCGATCGGCGCCATCGCCGGCCACAGCGACATCGCGCCGGGCCGCAAGACCGACCCGGGCCCGCATTTCGACTGGGACCGATTCGCCCGGCTCGCGGACGTGCCGCCAGACCTGTTACCCTACCGTCCCTCGCGCGACTGAGGTGCCGGCCAGGCGTCCACAACGGTGCGGCGCGCATTATGTCGGTGCGATGTCACATGCGAATTCCCGACGGTGGCATGGGGCTATCGGACGCCTCCGGAAGATAAAAAAAATTTCCAGAAATGTGCGTTTGCGAACAGCGGGGCGCGATCCCTTGTCACAGCGCGGTTCCCGGGAATGTGGCGCTGCCGCACGTGTCATCGGCGTGTCGCAACCCTGCTTGTCAAGACTGGTGTTTCGATTTCGTTTCACTATACTTGGGCCAGTTTCTCGCAGTGACCACTATATCTAGTAGTTGAACCGGGGAGCCGGCCCAGATGTGAGGGGGGCTGTCGCAGCAGTTGCGATAGTCGTTAAAACCCTGACATGCGGCCGGCGCATCACAAGAGTCCCTGGCGAAATGTTTGCAAAAGGCAGTCAATCCCGCCGCGCCACCACCCGCGACAGGATGCTTTCTCCGCCGCATTTCGCCAGGGACTCTTTTGTCTCTTATTTCAGGGTAAAAACAGGAGTTCTCATGCAAACGGCCCAGAACGAATTCACCACGGGCGCGAGCGGCGCCGCCGGTATCGCCACCGCGCAGCAGACCCCCGCCACCAATGCCGGCAATACGAACTACCAGGATTACAAGATCATCCGCCGCAATGGCTCCGTTGTGGCGTTCGAGCCGTCCAAGATCAACGTTGCCATGACCAAGGCCTTCCTCGCCGTGAACGGTGGGCAGGGCGCCGCTTCCGCGCGTGTGCGCGAAGTGGTGGAGCAACTGACGCAGAACGTCGTGCGCGCACTGCTGCGCAGCCGCCCCAGCGGCGGCACCTTCCATATCGAAGACGTGCAGGACCACGTGGAACTGGCGCTGATGCGCTCGGGCGAGCATGAAGTGGCCCGCGCCTACGTGCTGTACCGCGAAAAGCGCAAGGACGAACGCGCCCAGGCCAGCGCGCAGGCCGTGGCCCGCGTGCAGGAAGGCGGCTTCTCGGTCAACGTGACCGACGCCGGCGTGACGCACGTGCTGGACATCGCCGCACTGCACGCCCTGATCGACAACGCCTGCAGCGGCCTGGGCGACGCCGTCAGCGCCGAGCCGATCCTGAAGGAAACCCTGAAGAACCTGTACGACGGCGTGCCGATGACGCAGGTCTACGACTCGGCCATCCTGGCCGCGCGTACCCTGATCGAAAAGGACCCGGCCTACAGCCAGGTCACCGCCCGTATCCTGCTGCACACCATCCGCAAGGAAATCCTGGGCGCCGAAGTCACCCAGGCCGAGATGTCCTCGCGCTACGCCGAGTACTTCCCCAAGTTCATCGCGCGCGGCATCGAAGCCGAGCTGCTCGACGAAAAGCTGGCCACCTTCGACCTGGCCCGCCTGGGCGCCGCGCTGGACGCCCAGCGCGACTTCCAGTTCAACTACCTGGGCCTGCAGACCCTGTATGACCGCTACTTCCTGCATGTGGACGAAGTCCGCATTGAAATGCCGCAGGCCTTCTTCATGCGCGTGGCAATGGGCCTGTCGCTCAATGAAGCCGACCGCGAAGCGCGCGCCATCGAGTTCTACCAGCTGCTGTCGTCGTTCGACTTCATGTCGTCCACGCCGACCCTGTTCAACTCGGGCACCCGCCGCTCGCAGCTCTCGTCGTGCTACCTGACCACCGTTTCGGACGACCTGGAAGGCATCTACGAAGCCCTGAAGGAAAACGCGCTGCTGTCGAAGTTCGCCGGCGGCCTGGGCAATGACTGGACCAACGTGCGCGCACTCGGCTCGCACATCAAGGGCACCAACGGCAAGTCGCAAGGCGTGGTGCCGTTCCTGAAGGTGGTCAACGACACCGCCGTGGCGGTGAACCAGGGCGGCAAGCGCAAGGGCGCCGTCTGCGCCTACCTGGAAACGTGGCACCTGGACATCGAAGAATTCCTGGAACTGCGCAAGAACACCGGCGACGACCGCCGCCGCACCCACGACATGAACACGGCCAACTGGATTCCGGACCTGTTCATGAAGCGCGTGATGGAAGCCGGCGAATGGACCCTGTTCTCGCCCGCCACCTGCCCGGACCTGCATGACAAGGTCGGCAAGGAATTCGAAAAGGCCTACCTGGGCTACGAAGCCAAGGCCGCCAGTGGCGAACTGAAGCTGTTCAAGAAGCTGCCGGCGCTGCAACTGTGGCGCAAGATGCTGGGCATGCTGTTCGAAACCGGCCACCCGTGGATCACCTTCAAGGATCCTTGCAACATCCGCAGCCCGCAGCAGCACGTTGGCGTTGTCCACAGCTCCAACCTGTGCACGGAAATCACGCTCAACACCAATGAGAGCGAGATCGCCGTCTGCAACCTGGGCTCGGTCAACCTGGTCGCGCACCTGAAGCAGCAGGCCGACGGCACCCAGGTGCTGGATCACGCCAAGCTGCAGAAGACCGTGCGCACCGCCATGCGCATGCTCGACAACGTGATCGACATCAACTACTACGCGGTTGACAAGGCGCGCAATTCCAACCTGCGCCACCGTCCGGTCGGCATGGGCATCATGGGTTTCCAGGACTGCCTGCACGTACTGCGCACCCCGTACGCCAGCGACGCCGCCGTGAAGTTTGCCGATACGTCGATGGAAGCCGTGTGCTACTACGCCTACCAAGCCTCCACCGAGCTGGCCGAAGAGCGTGGCCGCTACGAGACCTACACCGGCTCGCTGTGGGACCGCGGCATCCTGCCGCAGGACTCGCTCAAGCTGCTGGCTGAAGAGCGCGGCGGCTACCTGGAAGTCGATCACTCGTCGACGATGGACTGGGACAGCCTGCGCGCCCGCATCAAGCAGCACGGCATGCGCAACTCGAACTGCATCGCGATCGCCCCGACCGCGACCATCTCGAACATCATCGGCGTGTCGGCCTGCATCGAACCGACCTTCCAGAACCTGTACGTCAAGTCCAACCTGTCGGGCGAGTTCACCGTGGTCAACGACTACCTGGTGCGCGACCTGAAGGCACGCGGCCTGTGGGACGAAGTGATGGTTGCCGACCTGAAGTACTTCGACGGCTCGCTGTCGCGCATCGACCGCATTCCGCAAGACCTGCGCGACATCTACGCCACCGCGTTCGAAGTCGAGCCGACCTGGCTGGTGGAAGCCGCCAGCCGCCGCCAGAAGTGGATCGACCAGGCCCAGTCGCTGAACATCTACATGGCCGGCGCCTCGGGCAAGAAGCTGGACGACACCTATAAGCTGGCCTGGCTGCGCGGCCTGAAGACCACCTACTACCTGCGCACCATGGCAGCCACGCACGTGGAGAAGTCCACCGTGTCGCGCGGCTCGCTGAACGCCGTGTCGTCGGGCAGCGACGGCGGCGTGTCCGCTTCGGGCATCGACCAGGCCGCCGCATCGGCCCCGGCCATGCCGGAAGCCGAAGGCGCCGTCTGCACGATGCGCCCGGGCGACCCCGGTTTCGAAGAGTGCGAAGCCTGCCAGTAATCACGAAGTAACCATCTACCCCGGGGTTTGCTCCCCTCTCCCGCCTGAGGGAGAGGGGCCGGGGGAGAGGGTCGGCGCCACCACGAAGTGACAAGTCAAAACCTGACCACCCGCCGCCCCCAAATCGAATCACGGAGAATCACATCATGCTGAGCTGGGACGACGACGTTCAAGCCACCCCGCAAGCTGCCCCGCAGCCTGCCCCGCAACCCGCTGCCACCACGGCCGACCAACAAGGCGTACTGCCCCCGGCAGCCACGCAAGCCGCCGGCATCCTCGGCAACCACCCGAACGCCGCCGCCGTGCAAAGCAACCGCCGCGTGAACGCCGCCGACAAGCGCGTCATCAACGGCTCCACCGACGTCAACCAGCTGGTGCCGTTCAAGTACAAGTGGGCCTGGGAAAAGTACCTGGCCGGCTGCGCCAACCACTGGATGCCGCAGGAAATCAACATGTCGCGCGACATCGCGCTGTGGAAAGACCCGAACGGCCTGACCGAAGACGAGCGCCGCATCATCAAGCGCAACCTCGGCTTCTTTGTCACCGCCGACTCGCTGGCCGCCAACAATATCGTGCTGGGCACCTACCGCCAGATCACCGCGCCGGAATGCCGCCAGTACCTGCTGCGCCAGGCCTTTGAAGAGGCCATCCACACCCACGCCTACCAGTACATCGTGGAGTCCCTCGGCCTGAACGAAGCCGAGATCTTCAACGCGTACCACGAAGTGCAGTCGATCCGCGACAAGGACGAGTTCCTGATCCCGTTCATCGACACGCTGACCGACCCGTCGTTCAAGACCGGCACGCCGGAGAACGACCAGAAGCTGCTGAAGTCGCTGATCGTGTTCGCCTGCATCATGGAAGGGCTGTTCTTCTACGTGGGCTTCACGCAGATCCTGGCGATGGGGCGGCAGAACAAGATGACTGGGGCTGCCGAGCAGTATCAGTACATCCTGCGCGATGAGTCGCTGCACTGCAATTTTGGTATTGACCTGATCAACCAGATCAAGCTGGAGAATCCGCATCTGTGGACGGTGGAGTTCAAGGCTGAGATTACGGAGTTGTTCAAGAAGGCGGTGGACCTGGAGTATCGCTACGCTGAGGACACCATGCCGCGTGGGGTGTTGGGGCTGAATGCGCCGATGTTCAAGGGTTACCTCCGCTTCATTTGCAACCGCCGTTGCCAGCAGATTGGGCTGGATCAGTTGTTCCCGAATGAGGAGAATCCGTTCCCGTGGATGTCTGAGATGATCGATCTGAAGAAGGAGAGGAACTTCTTTGAGACTCGGGTTATTGAGTATCAGACGGGTGGGGCGTTGAGCTGGGATTGAGGGGAAGAAGCGCCGAGCGCCAGAAGAGTTGCCTTTTTTGACAGTAGGTTTGCCTTTGCAATGACATCATAGTGCCATTCAGCACATCGCCAGAATTGGCGATTGCAAGAGACTATTCGAGAGGGCGGAAGGTGCGACGATCGTATTGATCGTCGCATTTTTTTTTGCGCAGTCCGGGGAGAAGACAACGACGCCGCACAAGCATACGGATAGGTCGGGCTTGGCCTCCCAAATGGAGAAGGCGCTCCTTGCCAGGAAGAGAAAAAGTCCAACAGACGCACCTTGCAAAAATCGGGGTGCCCATAGATTGAGCCCGGCTTTGACATTGGATAGTTGGCGGCCTTGGGTTCAATAGAACGACGAGCCCGATCATCGCTTTCCCTTAGCGTCCCGGATTATCAAAATATTGTCCCGCCAAGTTAAATGTACGCGCGGCAATTTCGCATACTGCCGGACTAGGCGTGGCAGCGCGCATCAAGCAAGCCCCTGCGTAGAAGCAAGCCATCGTGTCGGGCAGAAGACGGCCAGGCGGCGGCAACGTCGAAATTTCTCTGCAAGTCTGCAGGGTGGAAGCAATAGCGTCGTCAGAGCGAAACCCGACAGGGTTCCGATAGGTGAGTTGGCATACATCATAAGGGCTTTCAATATGGAGGCCCTCACAGGAGACACTCATGGCATCGCATTTCGCTGATCCACAGCAAAGCCGCGGCGAGGACGATTATCTCGTTAGTCGGAAGCAAGCCTGGTTCGCCTTCGCGATGACCTTCGCCTTGATGCTGTTCGACTACATTGACCGCCAGGTCATCGTGTCATTGTTTCCGCACCTGAAGTCGGCATGGAGCTTGTCGGACAAGCAACTTGGCGCTCTCGTATCCGTCATCTCAGTAGTCGTCGCGCTGGGTGCCATTCCGGTCGCGCTGCTGGCTGACCGGGTCAGCCGGGTCAAGAGTGTTGTCGTTATGGCCACGGTGTGGAGCCTGGCAACGATCTCCTGCATGTTCACTCGGAACTATTCGCAATTGCTCGCCGTACGTGCCATGGTGGGGGTTGGTGAATCCGGGTATGGCTCTGTGGGGGCCGCACTGATTGCGAGCCTGTTTCCGCAGCGGCTGCGCTCGATGCTGCTAGGCGCTTTCTTCGCTGCCGGCTCGGTGGGCGCCGTGCTCGGCGTAGTACTGGGAGGGGCGATCACGGCACGCTGGGGCTGGCAGGCTGCATTCGGTCTGGTGGGTGCGCCCGGCCTCGTGCTGGCCATCCTCTATCTGCTGGTGGCGGACTACAAGACCGTCGCGCTGTCGTCTGAACCGGTTCACCGGCACCAGCCTGCGCGGACCTTCTTCATCCAGATGGTGACGGCCCTTTCAGGATCTCGCACACTATGGTGGACTTGCGTCGGCGCCGCGCTCCAACTTGTTGTCGTTTCCACCATCTGGGCGTGGTTGCCTAGCTACTTCAATCGCTTCCATGGGGCCCTGGTAGATCAGGCAGCCATGCAGGCGGCTCTGATCGTGCTGTGCGGATCAGTGGGTGCCTTCTTTTGGGGTGTCGTGGCAGACATGTTTGCGGTACAGCGACCGCGCAACAAAATTAAGGTGATGGCTACGCTGTGCGTGGTGACAGTGCTGGTGTTCCTGGCCGCCTTCAGCGGTGCCGACTCGCGCAATCAGCAGTTCATCCTGATCGCCATCGGAGGATTCCTGATGACTTGCACTGTTGGGCCGGCCTCAGGGGTGGTGCTGGATGTAGTCCATCCGGGGGTGCGCTCCACGGGGGCTGCATTGCTATCGCTGTTTCAGAACCTGTTCGGGCTCGCAGTCGGGCCAATCGTGGGCGGTGCAATCTCAGACGCCTGGGGGCTGCAGGCTGCGCTCGCAATCATGCCCACGTTTGGCCTTGTCGCCGCGCTATGTTTCCTGCGGGCGGCACGCAGCTACGAGTCAGATATGGGCAAAGTCGCAGTCAGTATGCGGGGGAGCGCATCGCCAACAGGATCGGAAGCCACGGCCACGGCATGACGCTTCCAGCAGCCACGCACAGTGCTCGCTGCGATCGACGTGTTCAATAAGGAAATCGCGGCAGTCGCACGAACGCTGCCCGATTTCGGCCTGTTTGATAGGCAATGCCCGACCTTCCTGCACCAGACCTTCGTCGAATGGGTGGCACAGACCATCAACAAATCGGCTTTTCAGAGGAAAGCTGGCTTCCGGCACGAGCCGTTGAGCCGGGCATTCTTGTCCGGCTTCGTACCAGGAATCGAACTGCGTCACCGCCGCCGAAACGGGTTACCTTGGAAGCCCCAGGTTCCCGAGGAGTGGCGAACCGCGCTTCCTCAAGGCGTTGAGGCAGATGCACGACTGGCTGAAGGCTGCGGAGAGGGCATAAGGCTGGGTCAACAGCGAGTGGCCGCCATTTCAGCCTTCTCCGCGATTTGTCAGCCCGCTCACGGATATTTCAAACGGATCGGCATAGCCATGTGCGGCTATTCGGCGAAGATAACAATTTGCCCTGGTCGGACCTCGATCCTCGCAATCCGCCCAATAGTAAGACCCGCCTTCTCCAACCAGATTCCCTTCAATCTGATCCACGGAACCGCTCGGAGACCGGTGAACCCGTTTCTATCGCTTGGCGTAACCGGGAAGTGAGTGAGCCCTGTCGTGAGAGTGCGAACGTGCGGCAAGAATGCTTCTGTCATGGCGGTTCGAATGGAAGTCACCGCAAGCTGTCCGGGTGCGGTAAAGCCGCTGCGAGCGTGTGTTTAGCACTTGACGAGACGAAGCCAACACGCAGGCTATAGCATCAGCAATTCGCTATAGATGCACGCCTGGGAAGCAACGCCGATCTTTAGGACGGCATCGCGCCTTGTGGCGAGGCGCCGCCCGGCACGGCCAGATTGATGGCTCCTTATGCCTGGGTGGTCGATGCCTAACATTCACCCTAGGGCCGGTGCGCTAGCGCCGTCGCCTCAACTTGCTCCGCTCACTGCCGTTAAGACGCCTGCCATACCAGCCGCAACCGCTTTCCAAATTCTACGCAAACCTACGCATAGTCTCTGGCGCGCGGGAATCACCCCCGGGTAGCGATCCTTTGCCAACACACCGCTGCCGGTACTCCGGCAGACGCATTGAATTTACATTGGCGCCTCCGT
>NZ_JWMA01000045.1 GCF_000812465.1 Cupriavidus sp. IDO
TTTCACGCGCAACGAAATCGAGGTCGATCCGCAAGGGCTGCCGATGGACGTGCAGTTCAAGGCAACGACGCAGGCCGTGGTGCCCACGGCGGGCGCGGTGGTGGTGGCGCATTTCGATACGGAAAGCATCGGCCGGGCGGCTATCCTGCACGCCACCTTGCCTAATGGCAAGCCACTACCGTTTGGCAGCGATGTGCTCGACGCGGACGGCATCTCCGTAGGTACCGTGGCGCAGGCCGGCCGCATCGTCGCACGCGGCCTGAAATCGGACCGCGGTGTCCTCTCGGTCCGCTGGGGCAGCGAGGCCGGGAAGCAATGCCAACTGGAATACACGCTGCCTGCGTCGCGTCGCGGTGCCGATGCCTTCCAGGTGATGAACGTGCAATGCCGGGAGGCAGCAAGCGTTGCCGCAGGATCAACCGTTCACCATCACGGCGCAAGCGAGGAGGCCAGGCAATGAATCCGTTCAGACAAGATGTGGCAAAAGCAAAGCGCCCGGCGTCAGGCCAATGCCGGGCCAGGGCGCGAGCCAATGCGAGCCGCTGGTGTCGTGCTCTGGCGACCGTCGCATGTCTGGGCTGGCTGGCAGCCCCTGGACAGAGCAGGGCCAATGGCAAATGGGCAGACGTGAATTGCCAGGGGCTGCCGGGTCCCCAGACCATCTCAATGCCCGCCATAGTGACCGTGCCAAGAGGTGCGCCGAATGGCACGCTGCTCGGCCCGTGGGCGTCGGTGGGTTCCCCGAACTACTGGACCTGCACAGTGACGCGAACGCCTCCACAGGTCCTGGTCGGCATGGCGTACCGGCCGCTGACCCTGGTCCCGACGGGGATGAGCATCGCCGGCGGGTCAAAGGACAGGTGGGGCAGAGATGTCGTGCTTACGGTCTTCCGGACCAACGTGGAAGGCGTAGGGCTGGCCGTTAAAGTCTCCGTGCACGACTTGCCTGCTGTGGACCTGGGCACACCGACCGGCTCGCCTAACGTGCCGGTGCCGTGGGTCGGAGTCGTGTGGGGCAACCGCCCGGATCATGTTGGTGACGTGCACAGGATAGCCGGAACTGCAATTGCCGCTTTGGTAAAGACGGGCCCTATCGCCGCCGGCAGCGTGGTCAGCGGTGGCGCGATCGCTGAAATGGCGCTGTCGGAGGGCGTGCTGACCGACAAGCGGGTCATCATCCAGACGACGGCCACCGCCCTGGCTGTACAGGCCTGTTCCACGCCCGACGTCGCCGTGGCAATGCCAAAGCAGAAGGCCGGCGACTTCACCGGCATGGGCTCCGCCGGTGCGACGGTCGGCTTCAGCCTGCGCGTCAATAACTGTCCTGCGAACCTGAATCGGGTACGGTATCAATTTGATGCCCCCAACGGCGTCATCGATGCGGCAATTGGGGTGATTGCACTGACGGCGGATTCCACCGCAGGTGGCGTCGGCATCAGGATAACAACCGATGCAGGAGCAGCGCTGACGTTTGGTTCACCAGGAACGCTGACCGCCTATAGCAAGACTACAGGTGGCAGCTATTCCATTCCTCTGAAGGCCGCCTACTACCAGACCCAATCCGCAGCGGTGACGCCCGGCAAAGCAAATGCAGCCCTGATTGTCACCATGACGTACGAATAACACCGGCACGCCACGCAGAACGAACGAAGGGCCCCGCACGCGGGGCCCTTCGTCAATCCGGTCTTTACCGCAACAGTATTACACCGTCACCGTATCGGCCACTTCCTTGAAGTCTTCGATCTGGTCGAAGTTCATGTACTTGTAGATCTTGTCGCCGTTGGCATTGAGCACGCCCATGTCGGACATGTACTCGTCCTTGCTCGGGATGCGGCCCAGGCGCGAGCAGATCGCGGCCAGTTCGGCGGAGCCGAGGTACACGTTGGTGTTCTTGCCCAGACGGTTCGGGAAATTACGCGTGCTGGTCGACATCACCGTGGCGCCTTCGCGCACCTGTGCCTGGTTGCCCATGCACAGCGAGCAGCCCGGCATTTCGGTGCGGGCACCGGCGGTGCCGAACACGCCGTAGTGGCCTTCCTCGGTCAGTTGCTTCTGGTCCATCTTGGTCGGCGGAGCGACCCACAGCTTGACCGGGATGTCGCGCTTGCCTTCCAGCAGCTTGGAAGCTGCGCGGAAGTGGCCGATGTTGGTCATGCACGAACCGATGAACACTTCGTCGATCTTGGCGCCAGCCACTTCGGACAGCGTCTTCACGTCGTCCGGGTCGTTCGGGCAGGCCACGATCGGCTCGTGCACGTCGGCCAGGTCGATCTCGATCACGGCGGCGTAGTCGGCGTCGGCGTCCGGCTGCAGCAGTTCCGGCTTGGCCAGCCAGGCTTCCATGGCCTTGATGCGGCGTTGCAGGCTGCGCGGATCCTGGTAGCCCTCGGCGATCATCCACTTCAGCAGCGTGATGTTGCTGTTGATGTATTCGATGATCGGTTCCTTGTTCAGGCGCACCGTGCAACCGGCGGCCGAACGCTCTGCCGAGGCGTCGGACAGTTCGAACGCTTGCTCGACCTTCAGGTCGGGCAGGCCTTCGATTTCCAGGACACGGCCCGAGAAGATGTTCTTCTTGCCTTGCTTGGCCACGGTCAGCAGGCCTTGCTTGATCGCGTACAGCGGAATGGCGTTGACCAGGTCGCGCAGCGTCACGCCGGGCTGCATCTTGCCCTTGAAGCGGACCAGCACCGATTCCGGCATGTCCAGCGGCATCACGCCGGTGGCAGCGGCAAAGGCCACCAGGCCCGAACCGGCCGGGAAGCTGATGCCGATCGGGAAGCGGGTGTGCGAGTCGCCGCCGGTTCCGACGGTGTCGGGCAACAGCATGCGGTTCAGCCACGAGTGGATCACGCCGTCGCCCGGGCGCAGCGAGATGCCGCCACGGGTGCTGATGAACTGCGGCAGCGTGTGGTGGGTCTTGACGTCGACCGGCTTCGGATACGCGGCGGTGTGGCAGAACGACTGCATCACCAGGTCGGCCGAGAAGCCCAGGCAGGCCAGGTCCTTCAGCTCGTCGCGGGTCATCGGGCCGGTGGTGTCCTGCGAGCCCACCGAGGTCATCTTCGGCTCGCAGTAGGTTCCCGGGCGGATGCCCTTGCCTTCCGGCAGGCCGCAGGCGCGGCCGACCATCTTCTGCGCCAGCGTGAAGCCGCGGCCGGTATCGGCCGGGTTCTGCGGCAGGCGGAACAGCGTCGACGGGGCCAGGCCCAGCGCTTCGCGCGCCTTGGCGGTCAGGCCGCGGCCGACGATCAGGGGAATACGGCCACCGGCGCGGACTTCGTCAAACAGCACGTCGGACTTGACCTTGAACTCGGCGATCACTTCGCCGTTCTTCAGGGCCTTGCCGTCATACGGGCGCAGCTCGACCACGTCGCCCATTTCCATCTTCGACACGTCCAGCTCGATCGGCAGCGCGCCGGCGTCTTCCATGGTGTTGTAGAAGATCGGGGCGATCTTGTTGCCCAGGCACACGCCGCCGAAGCGCTTGTTCGGGATGAACGGGATGTCTTCGCCGGTGAACCACAGCACCGAGTTGGTGGCGGACTTGCGGCTCGAGCCGGTACCGACCACGTCGCCCACGTAGGCGACCAGGTGGCCCTTTTCCTTCAGCGATTCGATGAACTTGACCGGGCCGCGCTTGCCGTCTTCTTCCGGCTGGAACGCTGCGCCTTCGCGCTTGTTCTTCAGCATGGCCAGCGCGTGCATCGGGATGTCCGGGCGCGTGGTGGCGTCCGGGGCCGGCGACAGGTCGTCGGTGTTGGTTTCGCCCGGCACCTTGAACACGGTGATGGTCAGGCTTTGCGGCACTTCCGGACGGCTGGTGAACCATTCGGCGTCGGCCCAGCTTTGCAGCACAGCCTTGGCGTTGGCGTTGCCCTTGTCGGCCTTTTCCTTCACGTCGTGGAAGGCGTCGAACATCAGCAGGGTCTTCTTCAGCGCGTCGGCGGCAACGGTGCCCACTTCGGCGTCGTCCAGCAGCTCGATCAGCGGCGAGATGTTGTAGCCGCCCAGCATGGTGCCGAGCAGTTCGGTGGCCTTGGCGCGGGAGATCAGCGCGCAGGCTTCCTTGCCCAGTGCCACGGCGGCCAGGTACGAGGCCTTGACCTTGGCGGCGTCGTCCACGCCGGCAGGCACGCGGTAGGTGATCAGCTCCAGCAGGTTCTGCTCTTCGCCAGCGGGCGGGCTCTTCAGCAGTTCGATCAGCTCGGCCGTCTGCTTGGCGGTCAGGGGCAGAGGGGGGATGCCAAGCGCGGCGCGCTCGGCCACATGTGCGCGATAGTTTTCAAGCATGGGAACCTGCTGAGTAATTAGGTTTGGAAAGTCTCGTTACGTCGCGATTGTAGTCCGAAGCCGACCCGAGGTCAAATGTCTTATATCTTATATAAGACATGAATTAGATAGCCCCAGCAATGACAACGGTTCCAGACTGGATGACCCGCGAAATTTACATAAGCGGCTACCCGACTAGCGTAGTAGGGATTGCAGCAGCCGACTCTGGCGGATTGCCTGCTCCTCATGGAATCGTCTGCCCCAACGGCCACAGCGTGTCGCCAACGGGTAACGGCTACGCCTCAAGTTCCGCGCAGCCGAAGCGTTAACCCATGCAGCAGGCGCAAACAACGCGCCGGCTGGCGCAGCCATGCCTGCCCCCTTTCCGCTCAAACGGCCAAGCTGAAAGGGTTTCCCCCTTTTTTTCGGCCCTTTGCTTGCCTGCGATTCCGGAAGAATGGCAGGCATTCCGACACAGGCTTCTCATGGCGAACACGGTTTCTCCTTCCCAGACCGGCGGCAACTCAAGCAAGCGCGGCCGACTGCTGCTGATCGGCGGCGGCGCGCTTGTGGTGGCACTGGGCGCCGGAGGCTTCGTGCTTGGCAGCGTGCTGAGCAACCGCCAGCCGGCTGTGGCCGCCGCGCCGGCTGCTCCCGTGATCCCGCCGCCGATCTTCGTGCCGCTTGACGCTTTCACCGTCAATCTCAAGGGCGAAGATGGCGAGCGCTTCCTCCACACCGGCTTGTCGCTGAAGGTCGCCGACGCCGACACCCAGGGCCGCATGGCCCAGTACCTGCCCGAAGCACGCAGCCGCATCCTGCTGCTCCTTTCGGCCAGGCAGCCCGCGGACCTTGCAACCGTGGAAGGCAAGCGCAAGCTGGCCGACGACATCCGCAGCGCGATCAACCAGCCTTTTGCCGCCGGCCTGCCGCCGCAGAAGGTGCTGGACGTGTTGTTCACCTCCTTCGTGGTGCAGTAAGCCATTGCCCTGCCCCGCCAGCCAACCCGCCATGAAACTGCCAGCCGAACTCCAGCAATGCCGTGCCCGCGCGCGCCAGCGCGCGCGCTGACACAGGCATGGACGGTTTCATCCACAACGCCGCACAAGGGGCAGGACACTAGATGGCCTACGACAAGTTCCTCTCGCAGGACGAAGTAGACGAGTTGCTCAAGGGCGTATCGGGCGAATCCGATGCGCCGAAGGCAATCGAGCCGGCCCCCGATGAGGGCGGGGTGCGCCCCTACAACCTGGCCACGCAGGAACGCATCATCCGTGGCCGGCTGCATACGCTCGAGATCATCAACGAGCGCTTTGCGCGCGGGTTGCGCACCGCGCTGTTCAATTTCATCCGCCGCGGCGCAGACATCACCGTGGGCGGCATCAGGATCGAGAAGTTCGGCGATTTCGCGCGCAACCTGCCGATGCCGACCAACCTGAACCTGGTGCACCTGAAGCCGCTGCGCGGCACGGCACTGTTCGTCTACGACCCCAACCTGGTGTTCCTGGTGGTCGACAACCTGTTCGGCGGCGATGGCCGCTTCCACACCCGCGTGGAAGGACGCGACTTCACCCAGACCGAGCAGCGCATCATCCAGCGCATGCTGGAGCTGACCCTGAATAGCTACGGCACCGCCTGGCGCACCGTGTACCCGGTCGAGACGGAATACCTCCGCTCGGAGATGCACACCAAGTTTGCCAATGTGGCCACGCCCAACGAGGCCGTGGTCACCACCGCCTTCCACATCGAACTCGGCGCCGTCGGCGGGCAGCTTCACGTCTGCCTGCCCTACGCGATGATCGAGCCCCTCAAGGACCTGCTGATGAATCCGCTGCAGGACGAGAAGGAGGTGGACAAAGGCTGGATTACCGAGCTTTCCCAGCAGCTGCGCGCGGCCGAGGTCGAACTGGTCGCCGAATTCGCGCATCTGCAGAGCACCGTGGCCGAAGTGCTGGCGATGCGCGCCGGCGATGTGCTGCCCATCGAACTGCCCGAGCATGTGTTCGGCAAGGTGGATGGTGTGCCCGTCATGCAATGCGGCTTCGGCACGATGAACGGCCAGTATGCGCTGCGGGTAGAACGAATGATCAATCACCAAGACAGCGATTCCCACAAGTACAACGAGGACACCGATCATGACTGACAGCATCGAGGACAAGCCGGTCGATCCGATGGACGACTGGGCCAGCGCCCTGGCAGAGCAGACCAGCGCCACAACTGCCGAAGTTCCGGCACCTGTTGCCACGCCCGCCGCCACCCCGGCAGCCGCCACCGTCTTCCCGCCGCTGGCCAGGGAGGCGACGAGCGGTTTCCACAACGATATCGAGATGATTCTCGATATCCCGGTGCAGCTCACGGTGGAACTGGGCCGCACCAAGGTGCCCATCAAGAACCTGCTGCAACTGGCGCAGGGTTCGGTGGTGGAACTTGACGGCCTGGCCGGCGAGCCGATGGACGTGTTGGTGAACGGCTACCTGATCGCGCAGGGCGAAGTGGTGGTGGTGAACGACAAGTTCGGCATCCGCCTGACGGACATCATCACGCCGTCCGAACGCATCCGCAAGCTCAACAAATGACCGTCGTACCGCGCCGGCTGCTTGCGGCCACACGTGCCTTGCCGGCGCTTGCCGCCGGCTTGTGCGCGCCCTGCGCCGCGCAGGCCGCCGAGGCTTCCGCGGCGCATGCGGCGCCGGCCATCAGCGGCGCGGCCAGCCTGGCGCAGGCCGGGCTCGGGCTGTTCGCCGTCATTGCGCTTATCCTCGGCATGGCCTGGCTGGCGCGCCGCGCCGGCCTGATGCGCCAGGGCCCGCAGGGCGTGATGAAGGTCGTGGGCAGCACCATGCTCGGCGCGCGCCAGCGGCTGGTGCTGGTCGAAGTCGGCGACACCTGGCTGGTCCTCGGCGTCAGCGCCGGCGAGATCCGCACCCTCCATACCCTGCCCGCCGGCCACGCCGGCTCGCCCGGCTCCTCCGGTTTGCCTGGCTCCCCGAGGCAGACCTCCGCCAGCGGCTTTGCCGAAAAGCTGTTGCGTTCGATGCAGGATAACTTCAAGTCATGAACACCCTGCGTGCCGCTGTCGCACGCCGCACAAGGCTTTCCCGACCTGCAGCGATCGCAGGCACGACGCTGGTGCTGGCAACATTGGTCCTCGCGCTCGCGCCTTTGCCCGCCTGGGCACAAGGCGTGCCGGGCGTAGTCAGCAAACCCGCTCCCGGCGGCGGCCAGATCTGGTCGCTGCCGATCCAGACGCTGGTCCTGCTGACATCGCTGTCGTTCCTGCCGGCGGCCATGCTGATGATGACCGGCTTCACCCGCATCATCATCGTGCTCGGCCTGCTGCGCAATGCGCTGGGCACCGCGTCCTCGCCGCCCAACCAGGTGCTGGTCGGGCTGTCGCTGTTCATGACGTTCTTCGTGATGTCGCCGGTGCTCGACCGCGTCTACAACGACGCGTACAAGCCGCTGTCGGAGAACAAGATCAGCCTGGAAGCCGCCGCGGCCAAGGCTGCCGAGCCGCTCAAGAGCTTCATGCTCAAGCAGACGCGCGAGAAGGACCTGGCCATGTTCGCGCAGATGGCCAAGGCGCCTGAAATGCAGGGACCGGAAGACGTGCCGCTGAGCATCCTGGTGCCGGCATTCGCCACCAGCGAGCTCAAGACCGCTTTCCAGATCGGCTTCACGATCTTCATCCCGTTCCTCATCATCGACCTGGTCGTCGCCAGCGTGCTGATGGCCATGGGCATGATGATGGTGCCGCCGGCCACGATCTCGCTGCCGTTCAAGCTGATGCTGTTCGTGCTGGTGGACGGCTGGCAGCTGCTGCTGGGCTCGCTCGCGCAGAGCTTCATGAACTGACACTGGCGCCCGCGCCTCCACGCTCCCACGCCTTCGCCATGACTCCGGAAACCGTAATGACCATCGCCACCCAGGCGATGAAGATCACGCTGCTGCTGGCAGCGCCCCTGTTGCTGGTTGCGCTGGCCACGGGCCTGGTGGTGAGCCTGTTCCAGGCCGCGACCCAGATCAACGAAATGACGCTGACCTTCATTCCCAAGCTGCTGGCCTTGTTCGCCACCATGGTGCTGGCCGGCCCGTGGATGATCAACACGATGGTCGACTATATGCGTGAAGTCTTCCAGGGCATTCCGGCCCTGGCGCACTGAGCCGCCTGCTGAAAAACTGCCGTGGTCGAAGTCACCTCAGCCCAGCTCTATGGCTGGATCGCGGCATTCCTCTGGCCGTTCTTCCGGCTGCTGGCGCTGATCGGCACCGCGCCGCTGTTCGGCGAATCCACCATTCCCGGCCGCGTCAAGATCGGCCTGGCCGCAATGACCGCCATGGTGGTGTCGCCCACCATCTCCGGCCTGCCCGTGGCGCCGATCTACTCGTTCGAGGGCCTGCTCATCATCCTCAACGAAGTCGGCATCGGCCTGGCCACCGGCTTCACCATGCGGCTGGTCTTCGCCGTGGTGCAGCAGGCCGGTGAAATCATCGGCCTGCAGATGGGCCTGTCGTTCGCCTCGTTCTTCGACCGCGCCTCCGGCGGCCAGACCATGGTGCTGTCGCGTTTCCTGAATATCATCGCCATGCTGCTGTTCCTGGCGATGGACGGACACCTGCTGATGCTGGGCGCGCTGGTCGACAGTTTCAATGGCCTGCCGATCGGAGGCACCCCGCTTGCCGCCGAAGGCTGGCATGCGGTGGCACGCGCCGGCGGCATGGTGTTCTCGTCCGGGCTGCTGCTGGCGCTGCCGATGATAGCCGCACTGCTAACGCTGAACCTGGCGATGGGCATTCTCAACCGCGCGTCCCCCCAGCTGTCGATCTTCGCGGTGGGCTTCCCCGTCACGCTGTCCGGCGGCCTGCTGGTGCTGATGCTGGTGATGCCGCAGATGGGCAACTACATGCAGCACATGATCGAGTCCGGGCTCGATGCGGTGAATATGGTGCTGGGGCAGTTCGGGCGGTAGGTCTAACCCTTCACGCAAACCACCTGCCTGAGGGTGTGCACGATCTCCACCAGGTCGGACTGCGCCGCCATCACCGCATCGATGTCCTTGTAGGCCATCGGGATCTCGTCGATCACGGCGGCGTCCTTGCGGCACTCCACGCCGCGGGTGGCGCTGACCTGATCGGCCACGGTGAAGCGGCGCTTTGCCTCGCTGCGGCTCATGGCGCGGCCGGCGCCGTGGCTGCATGAGCAGAACGACTCCGGGTTGCCCTTGCCGCGCACGATGAACGAGCGCGCCCCCATCGAACCCGGGATGATGCCAAGCTCGCCGGTGCGCGCGCTCACCGCGCCCTTGCGCGTCACCAGCACCTCCGTGCCGAAATGCTGCTCCTTCTGCACGTAGTTGTGGTGGCAGTTGACCGCTTCCAGTTGCGCCTGGAACGGCTTGCGCAGGACGCGCTGCGCTGCCGCCAGCACGGCCGCCATCATCAGCTCGCGGTTCTGGCGCGCATACTGCTGTGCCCACGACACGGCGAACACGTAGTCCTCATAGTGCTCGGAGCCTTCCACCAGGTAGGCCAGGTCGCGGTCCGGCAGGTTGGCCAGGTGGTGGCGCATGTCCTGCTGGGCCAGCGCGATGAAGGTGGTGCCGATGGCATTGCCCACGCCACGCGAGCCGGAATGCAGCATAAACCAGACCGATTGGGCCTCATCCAGACAGACCTCGATGAAATGGTTGCCGGTGCCCAGCGTGCCGAGGTGATTGCGGTTGTTGGTGCGCGCCAGCTTGGGGTACTTGTCGGTGATCCGCCGGAACCCGGCGGCCATGCCGGCCCACACCGCGTCCACCTGCGCCGGCGCCGATCCCCAGGCGCCCTCATCGCGCCGCCCGCCCTGCGCGGTACGGCCGTGCGGCACCGCGTGCTCGATCGCGCTGCGCAGCGGGCCCAGGTTGTCCGGCAGGTCGGCGGCGACCAGCGAAGTCTTCACCGCCATCATGCCGCAGCCGATATCCACCCCCACGGCGGCGGGGATGACCGCCCCCACTGTCGGGATCACCGAGCCGATGGTCGAGCCCTTGCCGAGATGTACATCCGGCATCACCGCCAGATGCCGGAAGATAAAGGGCATCCGTGCAGTGTTCACCAGCTGCTTGCGGGCCTCGTCTTCCACCGGGACGCCACGCGTCCACATTTTGACGGGCCGGCCGGCACCCGTCTCCAGCACGTCATAGTGGCCCCTGGTCGTCATGGCTGTTCTCTCTGCCTCTGGTCATCGCGGATTGCATGTTAGACGACCAGAGGCACCAGCGAGATCCCGCGCCACCGAAAGTGCCTCAGCCCGGCAGTTCGCAGGTCAAGCCGCGCGCCGGGACCCGCGGCGGTAGCGCGCCTGCTCGGCTTCGCTACCGGGACCGGAGCAAAACTGACCGGAGGCAATGACGACGGTGTGGACTACGTCATCCGTGGCGCACAGGACGGCTTTGCCGGGGACAGACCGGATGACCTGACCGCCAGCGTCATATTCCCTACATATACGCGGCTTAGCCTGAGCGCCATAAACAGGGAGAAGAACATGCGCTCGTCCAAGACCTCCGTCCTGAAATACGGCTGGCTGACCGCCGCGGCCGCCCTGGCAGCGGCCGGCATCCTGCACGGATGCGGCAGCGACAGCGAAAGCCCTGCGGCAACCCCCATGGCCCAACCCGCCGCGGCGCCAGACACGGCCGGCGGGCCGGCCAGCGTCCTGGCCGCCTGGGTGGAAATCGGTGACGGCAACCAGGCCATCGCCCGCGTCGTTACCAGCTACTTGCCACCGCCATCCGCCGCCGATGCAGCCACGAGCGCCAATACCGCCTGCCCGCCGATCAGGATCGACGGCAAGCCCGGCCGCATGTCGCTGCGCACGGGCCCGGCCACGGTCCCGCAGCGGACCACCGCCAGCGCGCCGGCGGACTCGAAGGCGTCGAATTTCCCGGTAGCGGTATGTGAGGCCGTGCTGCCGGCCACCGCAACCAGCGCCACCGTTGCCGGGCAGTCGCTGCCGCTGCCCAAGGCCGTACCGCAGCGCATCGTGGTGCTGGCCGATACGGGCTGCCGCATGAAGAAGGCCGACAATGCCTGGCAAGCCTGCAGCGACAGCAATGCGTGGCCGCTTGCTGCCATTGCCGCCACCGCCGCGGGCTTCAATCCGGACCTGGTGCTCCATATCGGCGACTACCACTACCGCGAAAACGCCTGCCCGCCCGACATCGCCGGCTGCCAGGGCAGCCCGTGGGGCTATGGCTGGGATACCTGGCAGGCGGACCTCTTCAAGCCGGCGGCCCCGCTGCTGGCCAAGGCGCCCTGGGTGGTCGTACGCGGCAATCACGAGGAATGCGCGCGCGCCGGCCAGGGCTGGTACCGCTTGCTCGACCCGCGCCCGTTCGACAGCCAGCGCTCGTGCGACGACCCGGCCAACGACAGCCTCGCCAACTACTCGGAGCCGTATGCGGTGGCGCTGGGAGGCGGCTCGCAGGTGATCGTGTTCGACTCGGCCAAGGCCGGCAAAGCCGCCCTGGCGACCACCGATCCGCAGTTCGTGGCCTACCAGAAGCAATTCCAGACCGTGGCCGCGCTGGCCGCGAAGCCTGGCTACAGCACCACGATCTTCACCAACCATCATCCGATCCTGGCCTTTGCCCCCATCGCCGGCAGCAACCCTGCGCCGGGCAATGCGGCCCTGCAGTCGGTGATGAGCAGCCTGAACGCGCAGGCCTACTATCCGCCCGGCGTCCAGCTGGCCATGCACGGCCATGTGCATGACTTCCAGGCGCTCAGCTTTGCCTCCAACCACCCGGCCACCATCGTCTCCGGCAACGCGGGTGACAACCTCGACGTTGCCCTGCCCGATCCGCTGCCTGCGGGCGCCACGCCTGCCCCAGGCGTCACCATCGACCGGATCACGCACCACAACAGCTTCGGCTTCCTGCTGATGGAGCGCCGCGCAGCGCCGGACACCGGCTGGACCTTCAAGGCCTACACCACCGCGGGCAAACTGATGGCGACCTGTCAGCAAACGGCATCGACGCTGACGTGCGACAAGACTGGCTACATCGCGCCGTAATGCACATGGGCAGGATGGCCGCGGCACTGGCCGGCGTGGTGGTGAACGTGAGTGCCGCGACCCCAGGGACAGTGCTGCTGCCAGGTTCACCGCCCGCCACGGTGGTGGCAGCCATCGGTGCCGGCACGCCACAGGTGAACGCGAAGGTGGACGCCACCACCGCCGTCTTCCGCCCCGATCCCGCCCTCGTCGCCCTGGGCCGTCGCGTGTTCTTCGACACGAGGCTGTCCGACCCGCGCGGCATGTCGTGCGCGAGTTGCCACGACCCCGCCCGCGCCTTCGCGCCGACGCTTTCGCGCCAGTCGTTGCAAGGCCCGCATGTGCCGCAGGGCAGCCGGCCCGGGCGCTTCAGCCTGCGCAACGCGCCCTCGCTGCTGTACGTGCGCTACGTGCCGCGCCTGCACTTCTACCAGGACGACGATGCCCCGGCGCCGGCCCCGTTCGGCGGCCTGTTTGCCGACGGCCGTGCCGATACGCTTGCGGAACAGGCGCGCGGACCGCTGTTCGATCCGAACGAAATGAACAACGGCTCGCCGGCGCGGCTGCTGCGCAAGGTGAACGGCACCGACCTGGCACCCGCGCTGGTTGCGCAGTTCGGGCCGGCAGTTCGCAAGGATCCCGGGCAGCTGGTGCGCGCGCTGGGCGCCGCGCTGGAGGCTTATCAGCAAAGCGATGAAATGGCGCCGTTCAGCTCGCGCTTCGATGACTACCTGCGCAAGCGCATGCCGCTGTCGCCGCAGGAAATGCGCGGGCTGGCACTGTTCAAGAATCCGGACAAGGGCAACTGCATGAGCTGCCATACGCTGGCAGACACGGCCAGCCGTCCGGAGCGCTCGCTGTTTACCGATTTTGGCTACGACGCCATTGCGGTGCCGCGCAACCGCGCGCTACCGGCCAACCGCGACCCGAAGCATTTCGACAAAGGCCTGTGCCAGACCGCGCGCCGCCTGCGCTGGCCCGAGCCGGACCAGTGGTGCGGCTACCTGCGCACGCCCGGCCTGCGCAATGTGGCGGTGCGCCAGAGCTTTATGCACAACGGCGTGTTCACCACGCTGCGCGACGCGGTGGCGTTCTACAACACGCGCTCCACCGATCCGCGCCGCTGGTACGGCGGCCGCGCTGAATTCGATGATGTGCCCGCCGCCTACCGCGCCAACATCAACGTCAATTCCACGCCGATGAATCGCCGGCCCGGCATGCCGCCGGCGATGACCGAGGCGGAGATCGACGACATCGTCGCCTTCCTGCGCACGCTGACCGATGCGCCCTATGTGAGCGCCATGCCGGCGGCGCGTTAAGCGTTCTGCCCCAGCACGAGGTTCGCGAAGCTGTTCAGGTCCACATTGCCGCCCGAGACAATCACGCCGACGCGCTTGCCGGCGACGTCGAGCTTGCCGTTGAGCACCGCCGCCGCGGCCAGGCAGCCGGTCGGCTCGACCATTATCTTCATGCGGCCGGCGAAGAACTTCATGGTCTCCACCAGTTCGGCATCGCTGACAGTGACGATGTCCTTCACCAGCTCGCGGATCACGGCAAAGGTGTACTGGCCCAGATAGGGCGTCTGCGCCCCGTCGGCAATCGTGCGGGGCGTGTCGATGCGCACGATCTCGCCGCTGCGCAGGCTGCGCTGGCCGTCGTTGCCGGCCTCGGGCTCGACGCCGAACACCTCGCAGCCCGGCGCCATCGCATGCGCCGCCGTCGCGCAGCCCGACAGCAGGCCGCCGCCCCCCAAACAGACCACCAGCATGTCGAGCGGGCCGGTCTCCTCGAACAGCTCCTTCGCCGCCGTGCCCTGGCCCGCCATCACGTGCGGATGGTCGTACGGCGGGATCAGCGTCATGCCGCGCTCCTGCGCAATGCGCTGGCCGAGTGCCTCGCGGTCGTCCTTGTAGCGGTCGTAGAGCACCACCTCGGCACCGTAGCCGCGCGTGGCCTGGATCTTGATGGCGGGCGCGTCCTCCGGCATCACGATGAGGGCCTGTACGCCCAGCAGCTGCGCCGAGAGCGCAATCGCCTGGGCATGGTTGCCCGACGAGAACGCCAGCACGCCTCCCCGCTTCTGCTCGGGTGTGAACTGCGCAATGGCGTTATAGGCGCCGCGGAACTTGAAGGCGCCGATGCGCTGGAAGTTCTCGCACTTGAAGAACAGCTCCGCGGCCGCCGCCGCGTTGGCGGTGCGGGAAGTCAGCACCGGGGTGCGATGGGCGGCGGCGCGGATGCGATCGTGCGCGGCGGCGACGTCGTCGAAAGTAATGGGCAAGGCGGTCATGATCGGTCTTCGCTGGCAGTGGGTCCGGACGAACGCCAGTGTACCGCGCGAAGCCGCCGCCTGCCCCGCCCGTCAGGCTGCCACGGGAAGCCGGTGCGTGCGCGGCACCGCACCGCTGCCCACCCTGGCACGCTGCCCGCCCTGCTCTCCGGGCAGCCGGAAGAACGCCACCACTTCGGTCAGCACCCGGCCCTGCTCTTCCAGCGCACGCGATGCTGCCGCCGCTTCATTCACCAGCGAAGCATTGTGCTGCGTCACCTCGTCGATCTGCACGATGGCCTGGTTGACCTGCTCGATGCCGCGGCTCTGCTCGAGCGATGCCGTGGCAATCTCGCCGACGATGGCCGTCACCCGCGCCACCGCCTGCGTGACCGCCGTCATGGTCTGCCCCGCCTCGCCCGCAAGCACGGAACCGTCCTGCACCTGCCTGCCCGAGGCCTCGATCAGCTCCTTGATTTCCTTAGCCGCGCTGGACGAACGCTGCGCCAGCCCGCGCACTTCGCTGGCCACCACGGCAAAGCCGCGCCCCTGCTCGCCGGCGCGTGCGGCTTCCACCGCGGCGTTCAGCGCCAGGATGTTGGTCTGGAACGCAATGCCTTCGATGATGCCGGTGATCTCGGCAATCTTCGCCGAGCTGGCGCTGATGCCCTGCATGGTGTTCACCACGCGCTCGACGGTGGTGCTGCCCTGCTGCGCCACTTCGGCGGCATTGCGCGCGAGCTCGCTGGCCTGGCGCGCATTCTCGGTGTTCTGGCGAACCGTCTCGGTCAGCTCTTCCATGCTGGCGGCGGTCTCCTCCAGCGAAGCGGCCTGTTCTTCGGTACGGCTGCTCAGGTCGGCATTGCCGTTGGCGATTTCGCCCGTAGAGGCCGCAATGCTGCCGCTGCTGGCGCGCACGCTGGTGACGGTCTCGGTCAGGCGCTCGTTCATGTCGCGCAGCGCCGCCAGCAGGCGCCCGGTTTCATTGTCGGAATCCACCTCGATGCGCATGCCCAGTTCACCGCTGGCAACCGTACGCGCCACCTCGACGGCCTGCTGGATCGGCCCCGTAATCGCGCGCGTGATAAGCAGGCCGCCCAGCGCAGCCAGCACCGCCGCGGACAGCGCAATAGCGATCAACAGGTTGCGCTTGGTCACGTAGTCCGCTTCAATCTGCTGCTCCATCTCCTGCTGGCGCTGCCTGGTGAAGCTGGCGTACGACCTGGTCGCCTTGATCAGTGCCTCCAGCAGCGGGCGGCACTCGGTATTCATCTTGGCAATGGCTTCCTGGGTCTTTCCTTCTGAAGCCAGCGTGACGATGGCGGTGGCAACCGGGCCGTAGCGCTTCTCGATGCTGTCGACTTCCGCCACCAGCTCCCGGGCGGCATCGCTGGAGCTCTTGTCGCGGACCATCTCGTTGAGCTTCGCCAGGCGATTCTGCACGTCTTCATGCGCACGCAGCGCCTCGGCCTTTTCCAGATCGAGGTCCGCCTTCTCGGTGACCAGCACCATATTGCGCGCGGCGATGGCGCGCCTGTCGACCGCGGTGCGTACCTGCGACGCGATGTCGGCACGGGCATTGAGCCCATTGAGATACTGAGAAAATCCGGCCTTGGACTCGCTGAGCGCATGCAGCGAAAACGCGGACACGAGCAGCGTGATGCCTGCCAGCGTGCCGAATCCGGCGAGCAGGCGTGTCCTGATTGACAGACCCCTGATACCCATGATGACTCCCCCTTCGCCGTCCATTGGACGTTTGCGCTCTGCCTGGTTATTGAATATCCACCTGCATGCATGCCCGTTCCATGCGGCGGCCCGGCGTTGGCGATAAGGGGCGGTGCGCTTTTGGCCACGCCGGGATCGCTCTATCCGTGCTCTGTATGACGCAGGCTAACGGCCAGGCAACGCCGAACTGTTCCCTACAGTTGTGGGGAATGAAGGAAGTCAAGCGCACGGGCGGACCGGGGGCTGTCCGCGCGCGCAATTAAGCCCTCCTCGCAGCGATGGCAAGCCTGTTAAATGATCGTTGCAAAATCGAACAGAATGTCAGGTTCGTCGGCGTTACAGTTGCCATTCCCATGCCTGTAGGCAATCCAGGAGGTACACGAATGAAGCAACATCTGGCGAAATCCCTGTTGATAGCTGGCGCGATGATCGCGTCCTACCCGCTGTTCGCGCAGCAGGCCCAGCCCATTCAGCCGACCCAGCCGATGCCAGCCGTTCAGCCGATGCAGTCCGCCCAGCCGGCACCATCCGCCCAGCCCATGCAAGCCATGCCGGCGGCAGCGCCATCGGCCCAGGGGGCGTTGCCCGGCGCGAGCGACGCCTATGTACAAGCAACCGGACAGCCGGCTCAGGCGGGCATGGCGAGCGCCCCCGCCGACCCGACGCTGGCCCGCAGCCCCGACCCGTCCATGGATCCCGCTGCCAGCATGAGCCTGGCTCCCGACGCGCTCGGCACTCGCCTTGGCCAGCGCAATCCCTTCCTCGACGGCGCCTGAGGCCGGTCAGCTTTCCACCGGGCGTCAGCCCCCTTTTGCAAGAGCGAGCGGCAGACGCGGTTCGGTCGTCTGTCGCTGGCGCCGCCAGTCGCGCCGGGCCGCTGGCCGATATCCGGCGCTTCCCATGCCGCCGGTTCCCGCGCAGTTACCTGGCGGGCACGACGAGCGGCGCCCCTTTCCTGACGACATAGGTCGCAAGCTCTGACGCCTTGCCACTGCCAACGTTCTTCGCCGAGTGCACCGTTCCGGCCGGGATGAACAAGGCGTCGCCGGCCTTGAACGTGACGGGCGCCTTGCCGTCGAGCTGATACTCCAGCGAGCCCTCGAGAACATAGGCGATCTCTTCGCCCGGATGAGAGTGCCCCGCCGCGACCGCACCCGGGTCGAAGTCGACACGCACCTGGACAGCTTCCCGCCCGGGCACGCCCAGATCGTGCTGCAGGAGATCCGTGCGATGGATTCCCACTTGTTGCGCCCGTGCGGCATGCAGCGTCAATCCGCTTCCGAGGATCAGCAGTGCGGCCGCCATGATTCGCGTCGATTTCATCAGAGCATCCTTTCGTGATTTCAGTATTCGCGGGTGAGCCCATGCGTCATCCGGCGATCACGCATCCGGCTTTCTGAGGGGCACGTTGCCAAAGCCAACGACTGCTTGGGTTCCCGTGCCGCCCCGCGCCACGAGATGCATTAGAGAGGACGCAAGTATCTGGCCTGTAACGATGTGGCCGCGGTTTCGTAAGCCCGCGTATCGTGCCGGCCGGTGATACACGCGCATACAAAACCGGCCGCCGCCACCGCAGGGCTATGCAGCGCGCAGCACCTGGCAAATGCGCCCGTTCCGGCGCCCCCCGGGCACCGGCTTTGTATCGCAATGCATCCGGCAGCTGCGTGGACAAATAACCTTACGTTTCCTGGCGGTTCCGGATACATCGGGGATACGGCGGCGGCATACCCTGCTTGCATGCGTCGCTGGTCCACAGTCGTGGGCCCAGCAACACGCCGGAGACCGCCAATCATGACCATTCTCATAGTCGCCTGCATCGAGGGAGTGCTGACGCTACTCAGCCCGCGCATCCTGCCCTTCCTGCCGTTCCCGGCCATGAAGCGATCGCCGGGTGCCGGCAAATGGCTGCGGCGCGTGCTCGGCGCAGCCGTCCTCGGCAGTGTTGCTTCCATCGCGGCAGCTGCCGATGCCGGCCTCCTGCCGGAGCCTTCAGGCTCCGGCACGGCACGGCTCGAACAACGGATCTTGAATGCCTTCCATGCCAGCAAGCCGGATCGTGCGAGCCTTCCGGCCGCAAGGAACGGCGTGATGCGGACTGTCGCCGACACGCAACCGGTCTTCGGCGGCGCGTTGCCTGTCGAGGGCCGGATTCCCTCGCTCAGTGGCGCGGTCGACTGGGTGAATTCGCCGCCGCTGACGGCCGAGCAACTCCGCGGCAAGGTCGTGCTGGTCGACTTCTGGACCTACTCCTGCATCAACTGCATTCGCACCCTCCCCTATCTCCGGAACTGGGCGGCGAAATACAAGGGCCAGGGCCTCACCGTAGTTGGTGTGCACACCCCGGAGTTCGCTTTCGAGAAGAACACCGCGAACGTCCGCAAGGCGATCGACCGCTTCCGGATCGGCTATCCCGTCGCCGTGGACAGCAACTACGCCATCTGGCGCGCCTTCGGCAATAACGCCTGGCCGGCCTTCTACATCATCGACGCACAGGGGCGGATCCGCCATCATCAGTTTGGTGAAGGCGACTATGACAAGGCTGAGAAAGTCATTCAGGCGTTGCTGAGGGAAGCGGGCAATCAAAGCACGGCCATCGATCCCGCACCGCCGGAGGCGCGGGGCGCGGAGGCGGCTCCCGATTTCCGGAACATCGGCTCCTCGGAGACCTACATCGGCTATCAGCAGGCATCGAATTTCGCTTCGCTAGAGGGACTGAAGGCCGGCGCCGCACGGGATTACACCATCGCGAAGCCAGCGCTCAACCGCTGGGGGCTGAGCGGCAACTGGACCATGAATCCCGAGCAGGCGACGCTCAATCGCGCAGGCGGCGGCATCACCTACCGGTTCCGCGCGCGCGATCTCCATCTCGTGCTCGGGCCCGGGGCCGACGGCAAGCCGGCGCGCTTCCAGGTGACCATCGACGGCAAGGCACCCGGCGGGCATCACGGCGCGGACATCGATGCCGGGGGCAACGGCACGGTCACGGACACTCGCCTCTATCAACTCGTGCGCCAGGCCGGCGAAGTCTCGGAGCGCACCTTTGAAATCCGGTTCCTGGATCCCGGCGTCCAGGCCTTCGCTTTTACCTTCGGCTAAGGCCAGCGGTCCGGTTCGAGCGGCATCTGCGGCGTGCTAGGGTCTGTTCACATATATAACGTACGCGCGTTGGCCCGAGCCGGGGTCAGCTACGCGAAGGGCGTCGCCGCAAAGGGTCATTCCCTTTGCAAGGCGCCAGACAAAGTAGATGGCCCCGGATCGGGCCAACCCGGAGGGCAAGGGGGATACGAGGCGCATTGCGTCGTTGCCAGCCGCTTGCTTGGAATGACCAAGCGGCGCGACTGGCGCCTAGCACTGCGCCTCGTCTCCCCCTTGCGCGCGCACGTTCTATATGTGAACAGACCCTAGAACCGGTATCCCAGGCCCAGCACCATCACATCGGTATCGCGGCTGTTGGTCGTGACCGTGCGATGCCAGGAAAAGCGCGTGGTCCAGGCCGGACTGAGCCGATAGCTCGCCGACATGGTGAACAGGCCGAGCGTGCGCGTGACGCCGCCACCGTCGTCATGGTCCCGCGCGAAATACGGACCAAGGCCGATGCCAAGCGTCAGATGGTCATTGAAGAATGGCCGCACCAGCCAGGCTTGCGCGGCCAGGCCCTGCCGGCGCACGACCCGGGCATCGCCCTCGTTGAGATAGGTGGCCGTGAGGTCTACGTACGGCAGGATGCCGCGCCGGTACTCGGCCCCATAGGCAATGCCGCTGGGTGAGTCAAAGTTATTGACAATGGTCGTGCCGCCGAAGACGGTGAACTCATTGTGGGTCGTCAGGGTGTTGTACGAAGGCGGAGGCACAACCGGCCCATCCCTGCTCCCCCGGTCAAGCTGGTAGCCCACGCCGATCAGGAAGGTGTTGGTGTCGATGCTGCCGAATGCCTGCGCGCGGTCGTATCGCGCCTGCAGGATCCACGGACCGCCATTGATATACCAGGTGCCTGCCGCGCTGATCAGGAGGCCCCACCCGTGCTGGTCGTTCGCGCCGCCTTCGGCAGTCTTTACCGTGGTATCGAAATAACGGTACGGACCGACCCCAAGCGAGAAGGCAAAGTGCCGGTCCGCCGTCAGCAACCGCCCCCACAACTGCGCGCTGTGGCCGTCGCGGTGATGGTTGGTGACGTGCCCCTCGTTCAGATAGGAGAAGGAGGCGTAGATGTTGTCGGTCAGGTTATGTGCGTACTCGTAGGTGTAGCCATACGTCGTCTCTCCCAGCGTCGGCGTCTGCTGCAGCCCGCCAAGTACATAGAACTCCTGGGCGCGGGCCGCATGGTGGATGCCCATCAGCATCGCCGCGCAGAGCGCGGCGCGGATCAGTTGACGCAGGCCATGCCTTCGTCCCGGTCCGGACACAAGGCGATGTTGCATAAGGGGACCTCCTGATTGCGCAAGCCAGGCGCCCATGATGCTGCGTTCACCGAAGTGCTTCAAGCCCCCCGCTGCACCAACGCAACACTATGAACGGTGCGCTTCCTCGCACTGAATGGCCGTCTGCCGGCTATTTCAGTCATTCGGTCTAGTGCGAACGGATGGCCGGCAAGCCCGATAGCGGTCGCTGCCAGGACTGCACTCCCCCGCTATGCCGCCTGCAGGATAGCCTGCCGCCCGGCGAAGGTCGCGGCGCATCCCTGCTCCGCTTCGATGAACAACAGCCGGTTGTACTTGGCCACGCGGTCGGAGCTGCTCAGCGAGCCGGTCTTGATCTGCGTGGCCGCGGTGCATACGCTCAGGTCCGCGATGGTGGTGTCTTCGGTTTCGCCGGAGCGGTGCGAAATCACCGACGCGTAGCCCGCCCGTTCCGCCACGGCGATTGCCTGCAGCGTTTCGGTGAGCGTGCCGATCTGGTTGGGCTTGATCAGGATGGCGTTCGCCACGCCTTGCGCGATCCCCTCCTCGAGGATCGCGGCATTGGTCACGAAGAGGTCATCACCGACCAGCTGCACGCGTGCGCCCAGCCGTTCGGTCAGCAGCCGCCAGCCGCGCCAGTCCTGCTCCGCCATGCCGTCTTCGATGGTCACGATGGGATACTGGCGGACCCAGCCGTCCAGCAAGTCGACGAAGCCTTCCGCGTCGTAGCGCCTGCCTTCGGACTGCAGGGCATAGCGGCCATCCTCATGGAACTCGGAACTGGCCACGTCGAGGCCCAGCGCGATATCGCGGCCGGGCCGGAAGCCGGCCGCTTCGATGGCCTGCATGATGACCTCCAGCGCGTGTTCATTGGAGGCCAGGTCCGGTGCGAATCCGCCTTCGTCGCCGACCGCCGTGGAGAAGCCGCACGCCTTCAGCACGCCTTTGAGCGTATGGAACACCTCGGCGCCCCAGCGCAGCGCCTCGGAGAAGCTTGGCGCCCCGACCGGCAGGATCATGAACTCCTGCATATCGACACTATTGTCCGCATGCGCGCCACCGTTGATGATGTTCATCATCGGCAGCGGCAAACGAGTCTCGGCCTTGCCGGCACTGACGGATCGGTACAAAGGCAGTCCGGCAGAGGCCGCGGCCGCCTTCGCGTTGGCCAGAGAGACGGCCAGCAGCGCGTTCGCGCCAAGGCGCGACTTGTCCGCCGTGCCATCGAGACGGATCAGGCAGGCATCCACCTCGGCCTGGTCCGCCGCGCGCAGGCCGGCCAGCGTCCGCGCGATATCGACGTTGATGTGCTGCACCGCCTTCTGCACGCCCTTGCCGAGATAGCGCCGCTGGTCGCCGTCCCGCAGCTCGATCGCCTCCCGCGAACCCGTGGACGCGCCCGAGGGCGCGGCAGCGTAGCCCTGCGAGCCGTCGGCCAGCACCACCTGGGCGGCCACCGTGGGGTTGCCCCGGGAATCGAGGATCTCGTAGCCGCGGATCTCCCTGATTGCAGTCATGATTGCTCCTTAGAACCCGTTTCACTGGACCTGCGCGATGCGCAACAGGTTGGTGGTGCCGGCTACCGTGAACGGCAGGCCGGCAGAGATGACGATCTGCTGGCCGGCTTCGCCAAACTTCTCCTTCAGCACGGTCCGGCTGGCCAGGTCGGTCATCTCCAGCACGTCGACCACCTCATGGCAAAGCACCGCATGCACACCCCAGGCCAATGCCAGCCGGCGTGCGGTGGCGACCCGCGGCGTCATGCCCAGGATCGGCACCTCGGGGCGTTCGCGCGCCATGCGCAGCGCGGAGTAGCCGGAACTGGTGTAGGTGACCGCGGCCGGCACGCGCAGCAGGTTTGCCACGTGCCTGACCGCATAGCCGATCGCATCCGCGGCTTCCGCGCGCGGCGCCGAATGCGAAGCCTGGATGGCTTCGTGGTAATGCGGGTCCGATTCAGTGCGCGTGATGATGCTGTCCATCATCCGCACGGCTTCCACCGGATAGCTGCCCGAGGCCGATTCGGCGGACAGCATCACGGCATCGGCGCCGTCGTAGATCGCGGTGGCCACATCGGACGCCTCGGCGCGCGTTGGCACCGGCGCACTCACCATCGACTCCAGCATCTGGGTGGCAACGATGACCGGCTTGCCGGCCTTGCGGCAGGCGCGAACAATGCGCTTCTGCAGGGACGGCACCTGCTCCGCCGGCATTTCCACACCCAGGTCGCCGCGCGCGACCATGACCGCATCCGATGCTTCCACGATCGCTTCCAGGCTCTGGATGGCGGCAGGCTTCTCCAGCTTGGCGACGATGCCAGCGCGGCCGTCCACGATCTGCCTGATCTCCTCGATATCTTCCGCCCGCTGGACGAACGACAGCGCAATCCAGTCAACGCCCAGCGACAGGCCGAAGTCGAGGTCGCGCCGGTCCTTCTCGGTCATCGCCGACAACGGCAGCACGACGCCCGGAACATTGACGCCCTTGCGGTCGGACAGCTTGCCGCCATTGATCACGGTGGTTTCGGCATAGTCGGCGCCGCAACGGTCGACGCGCAGGCGCACGCGCCCGTCGTCCACCAGCAGTTCCGCACCCGCCTCCAGCGCGGCGAAGATCTCGGGATGCGGCAGGCTGACGCGCTCCGCGGAACCGGGCACGGTGGCGTCGAGATCAAGCCGGAATTTCGCCTGCGCCGGCAGTTCCACCGGGCCGTGCGCAAACGTGCCGATACGCAGCTTGGGGCCTTGCAGGTCCAGCAGCACGCCGATCGGCCGCCCGCGCTCTTGTTCGATGGCGCGGATCGCCTGCAGGCGCTGCTGGTGGTCCTCATGGGTACCGTGGCTGAAATTGAGCCGGAACACATCGGCGCCCGCCTCGAACAGGCGCTCGATGATGGCCGGGTCCGTGCTCGCCGGGCCCAGGGTGGCCACGATCTTTGCGTTGCGAAGGCGTCTCATGCTTTGGCTCCAGAATCGCGCGTCAGCAGGATCGCGCGGAAATCGTTGACATTGGTCAGCGTGGGGCCGGTGATCACCGCATCCCCCAGCGCCTCGAAAAATCCGTGGCCGTCATTGGCGGCCAGTGCATCGTGCGGACGCAGGCCTGCGCGCCACGCGCGCTCAAGCGTGTCCGGCCCGATCACGGCACCCGCGATTTCCTCCTGGCCGTCGACGCCGTCCGTGTCGCCCGCAATCGCGTAGACGCCGGGTTCGCCGCGCAGGGCCAGCGCGAGCGACAGCAGGAACTCCACGTTCCGGCCGCCGCGACCGGTCCCGCGCACGGTCACCGTGGTCTCGCCGCCGGACAGCAGCACGCACGGCGCGGCAAACGGCTGGCCGTGCCTGGCGGCTTCCAGCGCGATGCCGCCCATGACCTTGCCGACATCACGGGCTTCGCCCTCGATCGCGTCGCCCAGCATGTAGACGGCATAGCCGGCCTCGCGGCCCACGCGGGCGGCCGCTTCCAGCGCCAGCCGGGGCGTGGCGATGAGCTCGGTCCGGATCCGCGGCAGCCGCGGGTCGCCGGGCTTGAGCGTCTCCGCCGCCCCGGTCTCCAGCACGGCCAGCACATGGGATGGGAGGTCGATCGCGTACCGCGTGACGATCGCCAGCGCATCGGCGCACGTAGTCGGGTCGGGCACCGTCGGGCCCGATGCGATGTCGATGGGGTCATCGCCGGGCACATCGGAGATCAGCAGGCTCAGCACCCGCGCCGGATGGCATGCCGCGGCCAGCCGGCCGCCCTTGATGGCGGACAGGTGCCGGCGCACGCAATTCATCTCGGAAATCGTCGCGCCGGACTTCAGCAGCGCGCGATTGACGTGCCGCTTGTCGTCGAGCGTGATGCCTTCCAGCGGCAGCGGCAGCAGCGACGATCCGCCCCCGGAGACCAGGCAGATGACCAGGTCGTCCTCGCTCAGGCCGGACACCTTCGCCAGCATGCGTTGTGACGCTGCCAGCCCGGCATCGTCCGGCACCGGATGCGCGGCTTCCACGATCTCGATCTGCGAGCACGGCACGGCGTAGCCATAGCGGGTCACGACCAAGCCTTCGAGCGGCCCCGGCCATGCCGCTTCCAGCGCGCTCGCCATCGCGGCCGAGGCCTTGCCGGCACCGATGACGACCGTGCGTCCGCGCGGCGGCGGGGGCAGGTACTGCGCCAGCGTCCTGGCCGGCTGGGCGGCGGCAATCGCCGCTTCGAACATGCGCCGCAGCAGCGCGGCCGGTTCGGAACTTTGTATCGTCACGTCCGCCCCTCAGTGCATCAGCGTGGCGTGGGCATCGGCCGCACGGGCGATGCGCGAGCCTGCCGGCGTTGCATCCTTGCCGCCCTCCGTCACCAGCTCGGCTTCGTCGTCAAGCTTGCCATCCAGCGCATCCGCAAGCCGCTCGCGGTCGACCGCGCCGACCCATCGCGCAATCGCCAGCGTGCCCACCGCATTGCCGATCGTGTTGGTGATGGCGCGCGCCTCCGACATGAAGCGGTCGACGCCCAGCAGCAGCACCATGCCGGCAACAGGAATCTTGCCCAGCGACGCCAGCGTTGCCGCCAGCGTGATGAAGCCGGAGCCGGTCACACCCGCCGATCCCTTGGACGTCAGCAACAGCACGCCGAGCACGACCAGCTGGTCCATCATGGTCAGCGGCGTATTGGTCGCCTGCGCGACAAAGATCGCGGCCATGGTGTAGTAGATGCACTGCCCGTCGGGATTGAAGGTCAGCCCGGAAGGCACGACCAGCCCTACCACCGGTTTGGAAACGCCGGCATTCTCCAGCTTGCGCATCAGCTGCGGCACCACGGATTCCGACGAGCTGGTGCCGAGCACGGTGAAGAGTTCGTCGCGGATGTACTTCAGGAACTTCCACAGGCTGAAGCCGGACAGCCTGGAAACACCGCCTAGCACGATCACCACGAACAGGACGCAGGTGAGGTACATCGCACCCATCAGCTTGCCCAGCGAGGCCACCGAGCCCAGGCCATACTTGCCGACGGTGAAGGCCATCGCGCCGAACGCCGCGATCGGCGCCAGCCGCATGATCATCCCCACTATCGTGAAGATGCCGTGCGTGAAGGACTCCAGGAAGTCCACCACCGGTTTCGCGCGCGACCCGATATGCGACAGCGCGACGCCGAACAGCGTGGCAAAGACCAGGATCTGCAGGATGTCATTCTTGGCCAGCGCGTCGACAATACTGGTCGGCACCAGGTTCATCATGAAGTCGATGAACGTATGCGGCGTCTGCGCGGCATGGGTGTAGCTGGCGATGGCCTTGGTGTCGAGGTGGGCGGGATCGACATTCATCCCGTGGCCCGGCTGCACCAGGTTGACCACCAGCAGGCCGAGCGCCAGCGCGAACGTCGACAGCACCTCGAAATAGATAAGGGCCCGCACGCCGACGCGTCCGAGCTCCTTCATGTTCTCCATGCGCGCGATGCCGAGCACCACCGTCGCAAAGATGATCGGCGCGAACACCATCTTGATCAGCTTGATGAACACGTCGCCAAACGGCTTCAGGTCCGTCGCGAAATCGGGCGCCCATACGCCCAGGACAACGCCGGCACCGACGCCGATCAGTACCTGGACGTAGAGTTTTCCAAGCAGCTTTTGAATCATGGCTGTCTCCTGCTGATTCGGTAAAGGCAAAGCGCTCCCGGGGCAGCTCTGGACGGCTGCCTCCGATGTCCGGGAGGCGGTGCGGGCATGGTGCGCCCGCGGAATGTGGCCCGGCTGCGGGCCGGGACGCGGATGGCTGACAACGCCAAAACTACGGGTGTTGTCTCCCCCCTCCCATTCATGGGAGAGGGGCGGGGGTGAGGGTGGGCGTCCCCGCGAAGTGAGGCGGTTCCGTGCTTGCCAGATGCCTGCCCTCACCCCCCGCCCCTCTCCCGCAAGCGGGAGAGGGGAGCAAACCGGCGCTACACTCAGGCCGCCTTGGCCTGCTGTCCGGCAATCAGCTCGCACACTGCCTTGGTCACCTGCGCAGTGGTTGCCTTGCCGCCCAAGTCGCCGGTATGCAGCGCGGGGTTGGCAGTGACGGCTTCGATGGCCTGCATCACGCGCTGCGCCGCCTCGTTCTCGCCGAGGTGTTCCAGCAGCATGACCACCGACCAGAAGGTGCCGACCGGATTGGCCAGGCCCTTGCCCATGATGTCGAACGCCGAGCCGTGGATCGGCTCGAACATCGACGGATAGCGGCGCTCGGGGTCTATGTTGCCGGTCGGGGCAATGCCCAGGCTGCCGGCCAGCGCCGCTGCCAGGTCGCTCAGGATGTCGGCGTGCAGGTTGGTGGCGACGATAGTGTCGAGCGACTTCGGACGGTTCACCATGCGCGCGGTGGCGGCATCGACCAGTTCCTTGTCCCAGGTGACATCCGGGAAATCCTTCGCCACCTGCACCGCGACCTCATCCCACATCACCATGGCGTGGCGCTGCGCATTGGACTTGGTGATCACCGTCAGCAGCTTGCGGGGGCGCGATTGCGCCAGCCTGAACGCAAAGCGCAGGATGCGCTCCACGCCGACGCGGGTCATCATGCTGACATCGGTTGCCGCCTCGATGGGGTGGCCCTGGTGCACGCGGCCGCCCACGCCCGAATACTCGCCTTCCGAGTTCTCGCGCACGATGACCCAGTTCAGGTCTTCCGGGGCGCAGCGCTTGAGCGGCGCATCGATGCCCGGCAGGATGCGCGTGGGGCGCACGTTGGCGTACTGGTCGAAGCCCTGGCAGATCTTCAGGCGCAGGCCCCACAGCGTGATGTGATCGGGGATATGCGGGTCGCCGGCCGAGCCGAACAGGATGGCGTCCTTGTCGCGCAGCGCGTCGAGGCCGTCTGCGGGCATCATCACGCCGTGCTGGCGGTAGTAGTCGCCGCCCCAGTCGAAGTCTTCGAACTCGAAGCGGAAATTGGCGCCCGCCGAGGCCAGCGCCTCCATCACCTCGCGGCCGGCCGGAACCACTTCCTTGCCAATGCCGTCGCCCGGGATCGTTGCGATGCGGTAGGTCTTCATGTTTGTCTCCTGGTCAGAATCGTATTGAGTGCGTGGGGCGGATTCTGGGCCGTGGACAAGGTTTTGGATCGCTTGTAAAGTTAAACCATTCTTAACTTGGAATTAAAGATCGAATGGCGTCATCCCCGGGTGTCCAGCCGTCGGAGCTGGGATTCTTCGCGTCAGTGGCCACGGCGGGCAGCCTGAGCGCGGCAGCGCGAGACCTCGGCATCACAACCGCTGCGGTCAGCAAGCGCCTTGCCCAGATGGAGTCGCGGATCGGGATGCCGCTGGTCACCCGCACCACGCGGCGCATGAGCCTGACGCCCGAAGGCGAGGTCTACCTGGAGCACGCCAGGCGGATCCTCAGCGATATCGATGACCTGGATCAGTTGCTGACCCGCTCGAAAGGCCGGCCGAGCGGCCTGCTGCGGGTTAATGCCACGCTGGGGTTCGGGCGCATGCATGTGGCGCCGGTGATTTCGGAGTATGTCGCCACCTACCCAGAGGTCGACGTCCAGCTGCAGCTGTCAGCCGACCCGCCACCGCTGACCGAAGATGCCTTCGATGTCTGCATCCGCTTCGGCCGCCCGCCCGACGCCCGCATCGTGGCGAAGAAGCTGGCGCCGAACCGTCGGCTGCTCTGCGCCTCGCCCAAATACCTGCGCGACCACGGCACGCCGCACACGCCCTCGGACCTTCGCAGCCACAACTGCATCGGCATCCGGCAAGGCAGCGACGCCTATGGTGTCTGGCGCCTGACCTCAGGCAAAGGCACCAAGGAGCGGACCGAATCGGTCCATGTGCGCGGCAATCTCACCACCAATGACGGGGAGATCGCGGTGAACTGGGCGCTCGAAGGCCACGGCATCCTGATGCGCGCCGAGTGGGACATCGAGCGTTTCCTGCGCAGTGGCCGGCTGGTCCAGGTCTTGCCGCAGTACGCGACGCCGGAGGCCGATATCTATGCGGTCTACCAGCAGCGCCACCAGTTGTCGTCCCGGATCCGGCTGTTCGTGGAATTCCTCGCCGCGAAGTTCAGTGAGTTCGGGAAGTAGCGCTGGACGGAATTTCTGCTTTGCGCACCCATGCTTGCGCTCGGCACGATGTGCTCGAACGGCTGAGACGGGACCGGCAATGGCCAATCGGACTTCGCCCCCCCCTGCTCCCACGCCCGGCTCAGCGACCCCGCGGCATCGCCGCAAGTCCCTCCAGCAGCGCGCGATGGTGCGTCCGCGCCGCCATCGGCAGCCCGCCATACTGGGATGCCTGGAGCACGCCTGGCCCGGCAGAGGCTCCCGTAGCGGCGATCGTGCACGACGAAAACGGGCCTTTGCAGCGGCTGTTGTAGCAACCGCTACGGAAGTACGAAAGGCAATCGCGCGTCGAACCGCCGGTTTGCGGCCGCTCGCAACTACTGCTTGTGGCGGAACTGGGCCGCGAACGCTTTCCATTCGCGGAAGACGGTGTCCAGACAGGAGGCGGATTCGCGGCTGTCCCGCTTCTTCCGGAACGCCGCAATATCTGCTTCAGTAAGCGATCCCGCCTTGAGCAGCCGTTGCTGGTCGGCATAGATGCGTTGATAACCCATGGAAAACAGCGCGGATTCGCAGATCAGGCGCTGTGCCTGCCTGGACTCTGCACGCGTGGCCGACGGTTCGCAATCGATGTCAGTGGCATGCGTGGTGCCAAGGAACGTGCTGGCTGCGCCTGGCCAGCCAGTGGAGCGCGAAGCGGAGGATGCGGGTCATGACCGGATTTGAGGGAGACGAGGTAACCGGCCAAGGTGGAAGATGTGCACCGATTACCTCTCGAAAGGTAAGGATTCTATCGATGATCTGCGACAACACCTGCCGCCAGTCTTGAGCCTGGCATCACGGCCGGAAACAAGCGTTCCGGAAGGATCATTCGAGATACTTCTTCATCCGTTGATATTTCATGAACGCATGACAGGTAGCCGGGGACTGGTTGATGGAATAAATCCGACCAGCCAGCCGTTTACTTTACGAGATATCGGCGCGGCGGCCCTTCAGCCTCGGGCGCGGCCGGGTGTCATGCGGGTAATAGCGGTAGCGCCACATTTTCCGGGGCTCCATGGCCGACGCCGGATGCGTCAATTTCGTATTCAATACAAGCGGAGACACATGCACGGTTTACATCTAATCAAACTAAACGATACAGGGGGACGGTCCGGCGCGGGTCCCGAGTGACCCGGCCGTCGGGCACCAACGCAGGGGACACATCATGAACGGGCGCAGGCTTTGCAAGATCGCCCTGGCATTAGTGGCAGGGGCGGCGATGGCCGCCGGCGGTCCGACGCTGGCCGGCGGTCGCGGCGGCGGTCGTGGTGGCGGCGGTGGCATGCACGGCGGTGGCATGCACGGCGGCGGCTTTCACGGTCACGATGGCTTCCACCATGGCGGTTTTCACCATGGGCACGGGCACGTGGCCTTCGTGATAGGCGGCGGTTGGTCGGGCTGGTGGGGATATCCATACGGCGGCTGGCCATACCCTACTGCCTACCCCGGTTACTACGCGCCCGCGACGCAATACGTCGAGCAAGGCGATGGGTCGGACGGTGCGTCGGCGAACGCCTGGTGGTACCGCTGCGACCAGCCCAGTGGCTATTACCCGTACATCAAGGACTGTCCGGGCGGCTGGCAAACGGTGCCGGCCCAGCCGTCGCTGTAATGCCGAGGCATTGATGAAGCCGCGTTCCGTTCCCCTCCTGATGGCGGCCGCGCTCGTTGTGGGCGCCTGTACGGCAATGCCGTCGGGCCCCAGCGTGATGGTGCTCCCGGGCAGTCACAAGACCTTCGACCAGTTTCTCGGTGACGACCACAACTGCCGCCAGTTCGCGCTGGGCCGGGTCGGCGGCGTGAGCTCGCATCAAGCCTCCAGCACGGCAGCGGTGAGCAGTTCGGCGGTTGGTGCCAGCAGTTCAGGCGACTCAGAATACAGTGCGCAGTACCAATACGACGCTGCCTACATCCAGTGCATGTACGCCAGCGGACACCGGGTCCCGGTCTACGGCCAGATGCTTGCGGCGCCGCCCGCGACGCCACCTGCCAACTACAAGCCCTACTCCCCGCCGCCGGCACCGCAAGGGGACGTCCCCTGAATGTTCTGGCGAATCTTCAAAGCCATTGACGCAAGGGACCGTTATCGAAAAGGCAAAGGCCGCTCCCGGCCCAAAGCAGCATTCGCCCTACGAAGTGGAACGCTTCAACCGCATCGACACTGAGAAGCTGTCTGCCGGGTGCGACCTGCGCTGGATGGGCTCCGGTCCTCACTGCGGCCTGGGGGAGCTGGTGCTGCCCGAAGATGGCCTGACGTCATCGATCATGCCCGGCAAGCGCAACCCGACCATCGCCGAGGTCATGGTGCAGGCGGCAATGCAGGTCGCAGGCAATCACGTGACGATGGCGGCCGCCTCCGATAACCCGTTGACATGAGTTTATGTTGTGCTTCCCTTATAACAACATAAACCCTGTCGACCCTGCAGCCCCTCCACGGATACACCATGAATAACCCCGTTTCTTCGCCAAAAAGCGACGGCGCTCGCCTGCGCCAACAGCTTGCAGCCCCTGGCATGTTGATCGTTCCCGGTGCCTACGACGGCATTGGCGCACGCTTGATCGAGCAGGCGGGTTTCGGCGCCTGCTACATGACCGGCGCAGGCACCTCGGCTGCACGCGGCTTTCCCGACTTCGGTTTGCTAACGATGAGCGAAATGGTCGAGAACGCGGCTGTTACCCTGCTCTCATTGGCCGAGCGTCGGTGGGCTTCCACCCATGGCCACCATAGCTTTCACGGCACTGCGAGCAACGGCATGATGCTTCGAGAAGCTGCGCGTTCACGCGATACGGTGCTTCATACCCACAGCACCGACACGCCGATTCGAGCGCGTAACGGTGCGCTGGACACCGATAGACGGTCTCGACCTGATGCACGACGCTGTGATAGCCATGCGCGATACAGCGACGACAGTGACGGCGCGTCGCACTGAAGCGTCGCCGCTCGGTCGGCATCCTTCAGTTCGCTATCCTTGAGCACGATCTCGACCGCCCGCGCAAATGATTCCATCGGAACAGACTCGTGCTAACAGTTAGTCACTTGAAGTCGGTGAACGTACACGACATCTTTCGACTAACACTTTCTGTGCAGCTTTCAAGG
>NZ_JWMA01000046.1 GCF_000812465.1 Cupriavidus sp. IDO
CCTCACCCCCAACCCCTCTCCCGCAAGCGGGAGAGGGGAGCAAGCCGCCGGTCGTCCGGGGCAGCGGTTTAACGTTACGCCGCTGGCATCCGCCCTTCACCTCCCCTTGTGGACGGACGCCGGGCGCCGTGGTCAGAACAGCCGTTCGGCGCCCGGATAGAGCGGCGCTTCCTTGGCAAAGAAGCGGCGCACGGCCTCGGCGTTATAGCTGCTGGCGGCACACAGGCCCTGTATGGCGGTTTCGAGTTGCGTCATGGCATGCCGGTCGGTCTCGAACGTGCGGTTCATGATCCCCTTGGCCATCCCGAGCACATGCGTCGGCGCATTGTCAAAGCGCCGGGCGTACTCGATGGCTGTTTCCCGCAAACGATCGGCCGGCACCACGGCCTGCACCAGCCCGATCTCCAGCGCCTCGCCGGCCAGGACCTCGCGCGCGGATAACACGATCTCCTTGGCGCGCACCAGCCCGACCAGCCGGGGCAGGATGTACATCAGGCCAAGGTCCGGCACATAGCCGATGCGCGGGAAGTTGGACACCAGCCGCGCCTTGTCGCTGGCGATGATGAAGTCCGCCCCCAGCGCCAGCGACAGCCCCGCGCCGACGGCAAAACCGTCGATGGCGGAGATCACCGGCTTCTCCAGGTCCATCAGCTCGGCAAACCAGCGGTGGGCGCCGAGCAGTGCATCGCGCACGAGGAACGGCATTTCGCCCTCTTCCCCGCCGCCGCCGAGGTCCGCACCGGAACAGAAGTGCCCGCCGGCACCGGTCAGCACGACGGCGCTGACCCCGCGGTCTTCCCGCGCCCGACGGATGGCGGCAGCCAGCAGCTGCTTGGACTCCTCGTCGAGCGCGTTGCGGCGCTGCGGACGGTTTAGGGTAATGACAGCGGTCTTGCCGTCCTTCTCGAACAGCACCTTGTTGTTGTCGGTCATGTCTCTCTCCTGTCGCGGGCGTGTCCCGCTTGTTGTATCGGCGATGGCACTCAGGCGGCGTTGCACCAGTCCCTGAGCACGGATGCCGTATGCTCGCCACGCTGCGGCACCTTGCCGGGCCGTCCGGCCGGCGTGCCGGAGAAGCGCGGTGCCGGATTGGCCTGCAGGACGCCATCGATCTCGGTGTACACGCCACGCGCAACCATGTGCGGGTGGGCCGCAGCTTCGTCGGGATTCAGCACCGGGGCAAAGCAGACATCGGTTCCCTCCAACAGCGCGCACCACGCGTCGCGCGTCCTGGTGGCGAACATGGCGGCGAAGCGCTCATGCTGCTGCGGCCACAGCTTCTGGTCGTGCTGCGTGGCGAACGCCGGGTCGTCGGCCAGGCCGAGCTTTTCCAGCAACAGCTTGTGAAAGCGCGGCTCGGCCGAGGCGATCGTGACGAAGTTGCCGTCGGCGCAGCGATAGGCGCGATACCAGTGCGGCCCGTCGAGCAGGCTGGCGCCGCGTTGATTGGTGAACATGCCGGCCGACTTCAGGCCCAGGATCAGGTTCATCATGTGCGCGCTGCCGTCGACGATGGCGGCGTCGATGACCTGGCCTTTGCCGGTTTCGCGCGCACTCATGATGCCGGCGAGCAGCCCGACCATCAGGTACATGGTGCCGCCACCGATGTCGCCCACCAGGCTCGGCGGCGACATCGGCGCTTCGCCGGGCTGGCCGGACCACCACAGGGCGCCCGACAGCGCGACATAGTTCAGGTCATGGCCGGCGGCATGGGCCAGCGGGCCTTCCTGCCCCCAGCCGGTCATGCGGCCATACACCAGCTTCGGATTGCGCGCCAGGCACACGTCCGGGCCCAGCCCGAGGCGCTCCATCACGCCGGGGCGCATCCCTTCGATCATCGCGTCGCATTGCTCCACCAACCGGAGCACGGTGTCGATGCCTTCCAGTGTCTTGAGGTCGACGGCAACCGAGCGCTTGCCGCGATTCTGGATCGCGTGCCGGCCGACATCGAGATCTTCCGGGCCGGGCTGCAGGCGGTCGACCAGGACGACGTCGGCGCCGAGGTCGGCCAGCATCATGCCGGTGACCGGAGTCGGGCCAAGGCCGGCGATTTCGAGGATGCGCAGGCCCGCGAGCGGGCCGCTTTTGTTTGAAGCCATTTCCTTCTCCAGAACACGAAGTGAAGGGCATCGCTGTTGCATGCGCCGGCCCTCTCCCCCGCCCCTCTCCCGCAAGCGGGAGAGGGGAGAAAGCCGCTGGTCGGTTGAATAGCGGCGCTTAAAGCCCGAACATCATCTTCGCCACGATGCCGCGCTGCACCTCGCTCGTGCCGCCATAGATGGTCGCCGCGCGGCGCAGGAACATATCGTTGGCAATGCCGCGTGCCATGTCCTGCAGCGGATACGGCTGCGCCGGTGCCGGCTCATGCAGATGCGCATACGCCACGGCGCCGTAATCGCCCAGCGCCTCGACCTGCGCTTCCGTGATGCGCTGCTGTAGGTCGGTGGCACGCAGCTTGAGCATCGAACCCAGCACGTGCGAAGCCGGGTTGTGCGTCATCTCCAGCCTGGCAACGCGCTGCACCATCATGCCGATCGCCCGCAGTTCGGCATCCAGCCGCGCCAGCTTCAGCGCGAACGCCGGCCGGTCGATCAGCTTGCCGCCATCCGCATCCAGCGTCTTCGCAAAGCGTCGCAGCTCCCGCATGTAACGCATGAGATCCGGCAGGTCCGCTGTGGTCGCGTGCTCGTTGTTGAGCAGGAACTTGGTGATATTCCAGCCTGCGCCCTCCTCCCCAATCAGGTTCTGCACCGGAACGCGCACATTGTCGAAGAACGTCTCGTTCAGGTGATGCGCGTCGTCGATGCTGCGGATCGGCCGCACGGTGATGCCTGGCGTTGTCATGTCCACCAGCAGGAAGCTGATCCCGGCCTGCTTCTTGCCCGTCGCGTCGGTCCTTACCAGCAGGAAGATCCAGTCGGCGTGGTGCGCGTAGCTGGTCCAGATCTTCTGGCCGTTGACCACATAGTGGTCGCCGTCGCGGATGGCGCGGGTCTTGAGCGAGGCCAGGTCGGAGCCCGAGCCAGGCTCGGAAAAGCCCTGGCACCAGAGCCGCTCGCCATCGAGGGCGGCGCGCAGGTGCTCCGCCTTCTGCGCCGGCGTGGCGAACGCGTTCAGCACCGGCCCGAGCATCTTCTGCACAAAGCCGTCCTGCGTGGGCGTGCCGGCCGCGGTGCATTCGTCGTCGAACACCAGCATCTGCTCCACCGACCAGCCCGTGCCCTCATGCGCCACGGGCCAGTAAGGCGCGCCCCAGCCATGCGCGCGCAGCAGCTTCTGCCAGCGCAGGATCTGCTCGCGCGGCGAGCGCGTACAGCGCGGCAGCCCCTTCAGGTCCGCAGGCACCTTGTCCCGCAGGAACTGGCGGACTTCCTGGCGGAACGCCTCCAGTCCCGGATCAGCTTGAAAGTCCATGCATGCCTCCGTCAGTCCTTCCGGTACATGGTGACGACCGCCGCGCCGCCGATGCCGACGTTGTGCTGCAGGGCCACGCGCGCATTCTCCACCTGGCGCTTCTCTGCCTGGCCGCGCAGTTGCTGGACCAGTTCGGTGCACTGGGCCAGGCCAGTCGCGCCGATCGGGTGCCCCTTGCACAGCAGGCCGCCCGACGGGTTGACCACGTACTTGCCGCCGTAGGTGTTGTCGCCGTCGTCGACGAACTTCGCGGCGCCGCCTTCCGGGCACAGGCCGAGCGCCTCGTAGGTCAGCAATTCGTTCTGCGCGAAGCAGTCGTGCAGTTCGACCACGTTCACGTCATCGGCGCCGATGCCGGCCATTTCATACACCTTGTTGGCCGCCGCGCGCGACATGCCAAAGCCGGCGAGGTGGCGCAGGTCGCCCGAATGGAAGGTCTCGGGACCGTCGGTGGTGAGCGCCTGGCCGGCAATCCACACACGCGTGTCCAGGCCATGCTTCTTCGCATAGGCTTCGCTGCACAGCACCACCGCAGCCGCGCCGCAGGTCGGCGGGCAGGCCATCGAACGCGTCATGACGCCGGGCCACATCACCTTCTCGGCCATCACCTCCTCGGGCGTGACCACCGTGCGGAACACCGCCATCGGGTTGTTGGCGGCATGGCGGCTCGCCTTGGCGCGGATCTTGGCGAAGGTTTCCACCGGCGTGCCGAAGCGCTTCATGTGGTCCAGGCCGGCGGCGCCGAACAGCTGCAGGGCGGGCGCCACGCCGTCCGGTACCACGCTCTCGCACGCTCGGTTGAACAGTTCCAGCGGGGCAGGACGGTCGTTGTAGATCGTGCCCAGCGCGCCCGGGTTCATCTGCTCGAAGCCAAAGGCCAGCACGATGTCGACCATGCCGCTGGCGATGGCCTGGTTCGCCAGGAACAGGGCCGTCGAGCCGCTGGCGCAATTGTTGTGGACGTTGATGACGGGAATGCCGGTCATGCCGATGTCGTACAGCACGCGCTGACCGCCGGTGGAATCGCCGAAGATGTAGCTCGCATAGGCCTGCCGGACCGACTCATAGCCCACGCCGGCGTCCGCCAGCGCCAGCCGCACGGCCTGCGCACCCATCACGGTGTACGGATCGCTCTGGCCAGGCTTCTTGAACGGAATCATGCCTACGCCGGCAACCACGACTTTCTGCGTCATGTCTTTCTCCTTGAATGTCTTGATGTTTGAAATGAAACCAGGCGGGAATCGGCCGATTCCCGTCAGAACAGGCGTTGCGTGCCCGGGAACAGCGGCGCTTCCTTCGAGAAGAAGCGCCGTACCGCCTCGGCGTTGTAATGGCTGGCCGCGCACAGGCCCTGCACAGCGGCTTCGAGTTGAAGCAACGCATGCCGGTCGGTCTCGAAGGTCCGGTTCATGATGCGCTTGGCCATGCCAAGCACATGGGTCGGGGCTTTCTCGAAGCGTTGCGCGAATTCGACGGCGGCGTCGCGCAGGCGGTCGACCGGCACCACGGCCTCGGCCAGGCCGATGGCCACCGCTTCTTCGCCCTGGATCTCGCGAGCGGAGAAGACGATCTCCTTGGCACGCACCAGCCCGACCCGGCGCGGCAGGATGTACATCAGCGACAGGTCGGGGACAAACCCGACGCGCGCGAAGCTCGACACGAAGCGTGCCCGGTCGCTGGCGATGATGAAATCGGCCGCCAGCGCCACCGACAGGCCGGCGCCGGTCGCAAAGCCGTCCACGGCGGAAATCACCGGCTTTTCCAGGTCGGTCAGCTCGGCGAACCAGCCATGGTGGTCCAGCAGCAGGTCGCGCACGTAGAAGCCGCGCTCGGCATCCGCGCCGCCGTCGCCCAGGTCCGCCCCGGCGCAAAAATTGCCACCGGCGCCGGTCAGCACGACCGCGCTCACCGATCGGTCTTCCCTGACCGCCCTGACGATGTCCGTCATCGCCGCCTTGATGGAATCGTCGAGCGCATTCCTCCTGTGCGGCCGATTCAGCGTGATGACGGCCGTTGCGCCGACCTTTTCCAGTAGCACCGTGTTGTCAGACATGCAGACTCCTCTCTCCAGTGAAGCGTCCTGATTTGCACTTGCCGGGTCATCTTAGGGAGGGGTGCGGGACGTGCGCCCCTCCCTTTTTTGCCGTCGGCGGCAGGGAGGGATGGGGAGACAGGCCAGCCGCAGTGAAAGTGCGCCATGCGTTGCGCCCCCGCCGTTCAGGGAGGGGACGTAGCAAAGACGCGCTGGCTATCGTCGTCCGGGCACCGTTGCACACCCATCAACATGGAGGAGACACCATGAACTTCAGCGACTACCAGCACATCAGCTTTGCCCGGCGCGGCAAGGTGCTTGAAATCACCCTCAATCGCCCGGAGCAGCTCAATGCCTTCAACGGCGGCCTGCACGCCGAGATGGCCAGGGTCTTCGTCGATGCGAACAATGACCCGGAGTCGGAAGTCATCGTCCTGACCGGCGCCGGCCGTGCCTTCTCCGCCGGCGGCGACCTCGAGGCCGTGAAAGCCGGCTTCGACGATCCGCGCGCGTTCCGGGTGACGGCCCGCGAAGGCAAGCAAATCATTTTCTCCCAGCTCGATTGCGAGAAGCCGATCATCGCCAAGGTGAACGGCCCCGCCATCGGCCTGGGCTGCAGCATTGCCCTGTTCTGCGACGTGATCTTCGCCGCGGACACCGCAAAGTTCGCCGATCCGCACGTGAATGTGGGCCTGGTGGCCGGCGACGGCGGCGCCATCATCTGGCCGCAGCTGATCGGCTATGCCCGCGCCAAGGAGTACCTGCTGACCGGCGACGCGCTGACGGCGACGGAGGCGGCGCGCATCGGCCTGATCAACCATGCCGTGCCGGCCGCGGAACTCGATGCGCGCGTCAACCAGTTCGCCGACCGCCTGGCCGCCGGGGCCGCGCAGGCCATCCGCTGGAGCAAGGTATCGGTCAACATCGGCCTCAAGCAGCTCGCCCACTCCATCATGGATACCTGCATGTCCTACGAATGGCTGGCCAGCAAGTCGGACGACCACCGCGAGGCGGTCAATGCCATGCTGGAAAAGCGCAAGCCGGCGTTCACCGGCCAATGAGCGGAGTGCCCGAATGGCAAACACCATGAAGCACGGCGCCAGCCAGAGCCCGCCCATGGACTTCAGCGGCAAGCGGGTCCTGGTGACCGGCGGCGCCAGTGGAATCGGCGCGGCCATCGCGGAATTCTTTGCCGGGCAAGGCGCCGTGGTCTGCGCCTCCGACCTGAATGCCGCCCCTGACCTGCCGGGCCGCAAGATGCTGCGCGGCGATGTGTCATCCGAAGCGGATGTTCAGCGCATCACGGCAGAAGCCGTCGCCCACATGGGCGGAATCGACATCCTGGTCAATAACGCGGGGATGCTCGAGCCCGCCAGCCGCACCGTAAGGCAGCCGGTGGCAACGTGGCAGCGGACCATCGGCGTCAACCTCACCGGCACCTGGCTGATGTGCAAGGCGGTCGGCGCGCACATGCTCGAACAGGGCGGCGGGGCCATCGTGAACATCGCCTCGATCTATGGCCTCGGGGGCGGGCCCGGCATTGCCGCCTATACGGCGTCCAAGGCCGGCGTGATCATGCTGACCCGCTCGCTGGCCTGCGAATGGGCGCAGAAAGGCATCCGCGTCAATGGCGTTGCGCCCGCCATCATCCGCACGCCCCCGCTCGACGCCATGACAAGCGCCGGCCGCCTCGACACCACCTCGCTGGAACGCCGCACGCCAATCGGACGGCTGGGGTATCCCGTCGAAGTCGCGCAGGCGGTGGCGTTTCTTGCCTCGGAATGGGCTTCGTACGTGACCGGCGCCACGCTGCCGGTCGACGGCGGGTGGACCGCCTTCGGCGCGGACGGTGACGCTTCGAGGGGCTAGCACGGCGGTCGGTTTGCTCCCCTCTCCCGCTTGCGGGAGAGGGGAGCCTCCACGAGCGGCGTCAGTGCAGGCAGGCGCCGTTGGTGCGCACCGTCACGCGGACTCCGCCCGCAACGGATTCCCCGCAGCACGCCGTGCCGCAGCCCCCTTGATCATCAGCGCCACTGCAGAAACCAGCACGAACCCCATCACCACGGTAAAGACCGTGGCAAGGCTGAAGCCATCGCGCAGCATCAGCGCGCCGGCCATCGGACCGGCGATGCCGCCGAACCGGCCGACGCCATGCATCCACGCGATCCCCGTCGAACGGCCACTGGCCGGATAGAAGGCCGCCGCCACCGCACCCATCGACATCAGCGCGCCGCTCAGGCCGATGCCGCCAAGGAACACGCACGTGGCCACCCAAACCAGGTCTCCTTTCTGCTGCCCGACCAGCCACATGCCCAGCCCGCCCAGCACGAAGGCACCCGCAACCACAGTATTCCGGTCGAAGCGGTCCATCAGCCAGCCAAACAGGAATGTGCCGAAGATGCCGCCAACCGTCAGCAGCACGGTGATCAGGGTCGAATTCTGCAGCGAGGCGCCCATGTCCTGCACCAGCGTCGGCAGCCAGCCCAGCAGCAGGTAGTAGGCAAAGGTGCCGAAGAAATAGGCGCTCCACAGCATGAGCGTGCCCGTGCGCAATTGCCGCGAGAGCACCACGGCCACACCTGCCTTGCCGGGCTCTGGCGCGGCCGGCAGCACGAAGCGGGTGTCGTCGGCAATCTCCTCCCCGCGCGCGATACGCCGCAGCACCGCGGCGATCGCGGGCGCCGGGTAGCCCTGCTGGACCATGAACTGCAGCGGCTGCGGCATGGTCACCAGCATGAACAGGCCCAGCACGACCGGCACGATGCCGCCGATGAGGAAGACGCTGGTCCAGCCATGCGACGGCACCACGGCCGCGGCGGCCAGTCCGCACGACGATGCGCCGATCAGGGCGCCGCAGGCAATGGTGTTGACGAGGAAGGCGCTCATGCGTGCGGGCGCATACTCGTACATCAGCGTCACCGCGCCGGGCACTGCCGCGCCCACGCCGACGCCGGTGAAAAAGCGCCACGCGCCGAGCGACACCAGCGAGTCGGCCGTCATGGTCCCGAGACTGCACAGCCCGAACAACAGCATCGAACCGACCATCACCGTCTTCGGACTGGTGCGGGTGAACAGCGGCCCGGCAATCAGCGCGCCGAGCGCCAGCCCCAGCACCCCCACGCTCAGCACAGGACCGAACGCGGCCCTGGTCGTGCCCCATTCGCGCAGGAGCACCGGCACGACGAAGCCGATGGCCACGCTGTCATAAGCGTCGATGGCGATCAGCAGGAAGCAGGTGAGCAGAATTCCCCACTGGTACCGCGAAAAGCGATGTTCGTTGATGAACTGCTGCACGTCGAGCGTGCGTGACAGGTTCGTCATGTTGTCTCCTATAGGTATTGTCATGTCGTCCGGCGCCGGGTCCGGCGCGGGTCCACCGCAAAGACCACCAGTGGACGCGGTTGACGATACGCAGTGGCTTCGGCGCGCTCTCCCCCATTTTCGGGAGGGGACGCATCATTGGCAGGCAGGGTAAACGGCATGGGGGGCGTTGAAACGCCCCCCATGCCTTTCCTATCGTCGCGCGCGGTCACGCGCTGGCCACACCCTCAGGACACCGGCCGCGGCGGCGGTAGCTTCCACGTGCCCTGAAGGATCTCCGGCCGCGGCAGGTAGTAACGGACCATGTAGTTCCAGCCCGGCATGACCGGCAGGCAGTTCGTCGCATCGTGGCCGCAATCGCCGAAGCGGATCGAAACCGCGCCGTCCGCGCCCCGCTTCGCCGTCAGGCTGTTGATCGAGTAAGCGCCGAGCGCGTTGCGATGGAAATAGCCAGAGGCGTCATACACGCTGACAGACCAGAACGCGCCGACCGGCACGGTGGGGACGTCGAGGCGGTAGCTCGTCGTGCCATCGTTTCGCTCGGGCGTGACGATCTGGTAGAAGGCGTCTTTCTCCGGAATGCCGCCCCAGGCGATGGCGCTGCCGATGAGGTGGCGCACCGGGTCGACCTGCCCGCTTCTGCCAAACATCCGCCGCGAATCGGGTATGGTGGTTCCCAGCGCGATCAGCATCTTGCGCAGGGCATCCTGGCTGGCCTTGTCCCAGGCAGGTACGTCGAAACGGCCCGGACCATTCGGCTGGCTGACACGGATGGCATCCTGCAGGGCCCAGGCCTGCTTCGCGTCGTCGGCCTTGCCCGGGTCGATCAGCGTCCGCACGCCCAGCATGACATAGCGCGTCCCGATCTCCTTCCGGGTGAAGGTATGGCTGCCGGCGCGATAGTGCACGCCAAGGACGTGGCTGTCCTCATCCAGCACCGCGAGCGACATAAAGCGGCTGCCCGCATCCGGCATGGTGACGGTAACCGGCCCGGCGTCGAGATCAAACACGGCGGTGGAGTACAGCGTGTCCCGGTTCGGGCGGACCACGGTCTGGCTGTCCACCGGCACCAGTTCGCGGAAATGGGAAAACTTGCCGAAGCCGCCCCGCTTGACCGTGAAGCCGAAGTAGCGGTCCGACTCGGCGCGCCCGAAATTGTCGACGGTCACAAGCACCGGCGCGCCTGCATCAACCTGGGCGTGCACATTGGGCGCGACGGCGGCCAGCATGGCGCAAGCCACGGCATGCAAAAACTTCACTGACATATTCGTCTCCTTATCTATCCTCGCGTGGTGTTAAGCACTGCCAGATCTCGCCCGTCACGACAGCCGCATGATCGGCGGCGGCACATACTTGCGGGCCGCCTCGCCGTCCTTCGGTCCGTAGAACCGCAGCATCAGCCGATACTGCTGGCCGGCCGGCGTCGGCAGCCAGTTGCCCTCCGGGGCGTTTTCCGGCTTTTGCGGACCGAAGTACAGGGTCAGCGAGCCATCCTTGCCGTACTGCAACCGCGACTGGTTATTGAGCAGGAAGCGATTCAAGGGATTCGGCAAGACACGGAATTGCCGGGAATCCACGGCGAGGACCGACCAGAAGTAGCGCGCCTCGGCAGCGGGAAGCTGGTCCTTCGGGAACGTCAGGGAGTAGGTATAGCTGCTATCCAGCGGCGCTCCGGCACTGTCGACCGCACCCCGGAAGTAGTTGGCCTCGTCGAACGTGTTGACCCATATCCCGCCATAGTTGAACAGGGTACGGCTCAGATAGTCGCTGCCATAGGTCCCGGACACGGCAGCACGCGCCCATCCGTTGCGGACCGTACCCGGGCCAATGGTCCGGCTGGCTTTGGCAAAGTCGGCAAAGGCATGCTGGCGGATCACTCCGTCCACGCGGGCGCGTTCGTCGGGGTTGGCGATGGACCGGGCAATGGCGCGCACCTTCGCCTGCAACGGTTCCATGCCGGGGTTCAGGTCCGGCTCGCTCGCCAGCGCCGACTCGGCAACGTCGAATGCCTCCACGCCCGGCAGGTTCCGCAAGTCGAACACAGGCGTTTGCGGAATGCGGGGCAAGCGTGGCGTGCCAGTCGCCCGCATCCTGAACTGGTGCTGCAGCGCTTCGGCACGCTTCCAGTCCCCGCCCAGCTCAATGCGGGAAAGCACCCGCGTATAGCGCGCCGGCAGGTCCACCCGCGTCACGTTCGCCGGCAGCGCGACATTGGCTCCGCGCAGGCACACGGCAAAGTCCCCGCTGGGCCGGCTGGAAAAGGTGCGGTCGTTGATATTGGCCAGCGTCTCGCCCCAGCCGTTCAGGAACTGCACCGTGTAATAGCGGCCCGTGATCTTCGGTACCGTGACGATGGTGCAGCTGTTCTCGTCCACGGCGACCCAGGCCTCGGAATAGGCCACGTCCAGGTTGGGGTTCGGCCAGTCCACCGCGCCTGGCTTGCGATGCACCAGCTGGTTCCAGCTCATGCCCTCGCGAAAGTCCAGTTGCTGCTGGCGCAGCACGAGGAGACGGCCGAGCAGATAGATGTAGGCGTCGCTGATGCCCTGATCGGACCCCCTCGCTTGCTGGGCCGCGGCTGGCGCGGCTGTCATGTTGGGAAGCTGGTGCTGGCAGGCGCCAATCAGCAGTGACGCCGCGACGGCAACCAGGATCAATGGCAATCGGGACAATTGCATCCTCTACTCCTTCTGAGTGTTCGAACATGTATGGGTCTGTCGGGCTCCGCGTCCTGCGCTCCCGCCCCCCTTTCCCGGGACAGCCACCAAATTAGGCCCAGATCCATACGTCCGCGCCCCTCTCCCATCGGGAGGGCGGGAAATATCGGACTACCGTCCCGCCGGGCCTCCCAATACAATCACTCTCTCAATCTCAATGAAGCCGGGGCACCACATGCATAGATTGCCGTGTCGTTATGTCTTTCTTCTGGGCGCCGTGGTTTTCATGACGGCTTGTCAGAACGGTCTTGTGCCCGCGGTTTCCGGGCCGCCGCCCGAGGGTCAATCCGTCGGCGATCTCGACCGGCGCATGGTTCATCGCCGCGCAGTCGAAGCTGCGATCTGGGGCGTTCCGGCGGTGAATTTCGAGCGGCTGCGCGACGGACTCGCCGACGCGGGTGGCGACTGGAACCAGATCGTCTATTGGTCGCGGCTGCCGGATTGGAAGAACCAGACCCTGACGCCCAATCCCGATGTCATCTACCTGATGCCGTTCTACGACACGCGCAACGGCCCCGTGGTCCTTGAGATACCACCCGCCGAAGGTAACGCTTCCATCACCGGGAGCATCGACGACGGCTGGCAGACCGCGCTCGAAGACGTCGGTCCGGCTGGCGTAGACAAGGGCAAGGGCGGCAAGTACCTGATCCTGCCGCCGGGCTACCAGGGAAAGACGCCGGCAGGCTTCATCCCATTGAAGTCGTCCACCTACGCGGGCTATGCCCTGCTGCGATCCAACGTTGCCAGCAGCAGTAGCGCCGACATCGCGAAGGCCGCGGCCTATGGCCGCAAGATCGGGCTGTATCCGCTCGCCCAGGCCACGCACCCGCCGGCCACGCGGTTCATTGACGCAGCCAGCACGGTCTACGACAGCACGATCCCCTATGACCTGCGTTTCTACCAGTTGCTGGACCGCTTTATGCAGCGAGAGCCATGGATCGAGCGCGACAAGGCAATGATCGACATGCTGAAGTCGATCGGCATCGAACAGGGCAAGAACTTCGCCCCCGACCAGAAGACGCAGGCAACCCTCAAGGAGGCCGTCACTGAGGCGAACGCCTGGCTCCAGGCCAGTTATGAAGCGGCCTTCAGGAACACGTACTTCCCTGGCAGCCGCTGGGCCGTGCCGGTTTCGCCGGAGGTGCTTGAGGGCCTGGGAAGCAATTTCGGCAAAGCCGCCAGCTATCCCACCAGTGGCCGCGGTGTCATGTACACCTTTGGCTTCTTCAGTGCCAAGCATCTGGGCAAGGGGCAGTTCTACCTGTTGACGCTCAGGGACAAGGCTGGCCAGCCTCTCGATGGGGCAAGCACCTACCGGCTCACCGTGCCGCCAAAGGCGCCGGTCAGGCTCTATTGGTCCGCGACGGTCTACGACCGCGCAACGCATGCCCTGATCCGGGATCAGGCACGCCTGAGCCGTGCCTCGAATTCGCAAGGGCTGCAGAAGAACACGGATGGTTCGGTCGATCTCTATTTCGGTCCGGCATCGCCGCCGGGCAAGGAATCGAATTGGGTGCCCACCCGCCAGGGAAGCCAGTTCGAGGTGCTGTTCCGACTCTACGGTCCGGAACAACCGCTGTTCGACAAGACCTGGCAGTTGCCTGACCTTGAGAAGCTCTGACACACCAGAACTTGATCCGCCTGGACCGCGATACGCTTTACCCGGCGGCCATTGCCCGCTGATCAGGGCCGGATCCATACGTCCGCGCCCCGCTTTCATCGGGGTCGGCATTTCCGAACTGCCGCCACGCCGGATCCCCTCATCCCATTGCGTACGGGAATCTCCACCCCGCTGCTCAGCGACTGCCCGACTGTAAGAAGAAGCAGAAGCGCTCGCCCGACCCTGACGGCACCTGCCTGATCCTGCCTGGACTGAGCGGCCACCACTGTGGCGCCGGCATGCGGCACATCCCTCGCTCGCACCCTTCCCACAGGAGAGGGGAGAAACGCCGCCGCGCCACGCAGAATCGGCGATCGAGCCTCCCCCTCGAAAGGGGTGGCATCCGTCTCTGCATCGTGGAACCCACCATGGACTATCAATACTTTCTGCTCGACATCTCCGACAAGGTCGCAACGGTCACCATCAACCGCCCCGACAAAGGCAATGCGCTCTCCCCCGCCGTACTGGAGGAAGTCATTACCATCTTCAACGGCCTGGCGGCGCGAGATGACGTGAACGTCATTGTCTTCACAGGTGGCGAACGCTTCTTCTCCGCAGGTTTCGATCTCAACGAGATCCGCAAGCTGGAAAAGGTCACGAACGAGACGTACACGGCGCTCTTCCACCGCGCCTACCGGGCCGTGCTGTTCTGCCCGCAGCCCGTCATTGCCGCGGTCGGCGGCGCCGCCATCGCTGGCGGCTTCGATCTGACGATGATGTGCGACATCCGTTACGCCTCGAGCCGTGCCAAGTTCGGGCAGCGCGAGGTGGTCCTATCGCTCACGCCGATCCTGGACCCGCTCTGGCGCATCATCGGCCTGGGCCGCGCCAAGGAAGTCGCGCTCAGCGGCCGCATCTACGACGCCGCGGAAGCCGAGCGGATGGGTTATGTCAGCAAGGTGTTCGCCGAGGGGGAACTGCTTGCCTCGGTCAGGGCGATCGCCGTGGAGATGGCCGGCTACGACCGGATGTGCCTGGCGGAAACCAAGCAGCTGTCCAACCAGCTGCTGAACCTGGACCTCGACGGCGCGATGCGCGCCCAGGAGTGGCTCTTCCGGACCTATATAGGGTCCGAAGAAAATCACCAGCGCATCGATGCGCTGCAAGCCCGCCTTGCCGCCGAGCGGCGAAAGTAAAAGAGAGATCCGCAATGCATGTACTGATCGTATTCGCCCACAATGAGCCGCAATCGTTCAACGCCGCGATGAAGACCACCGCGGTCGAAGAATTCGAGGCGCAGGGGCATCAGGTGAAGGTGTCCGACCTCTATGCCATGCAATGGAAAGCCGTTGCCGACCACGACGACTTCGGCAGCCGCGCCAACGCCGACTACCTGGTCTACGCGCTGGAGCAACGGCATGGCTACGAGAAGAAGACGCTCGCGCCCGACATCCTGGGCGAACTGGAAAAGCTCGAGTGGGCGGACCTGGTCATCTTCAACTTCCCGATCTACTGGTTCTCCATGCCGGCCATCCTCAAGGGATGGGTCGACCGCGTGCTGATCTCCGGCAAGTGCTACGGCGGCATGCGCTTCTATGACCGAGGCGGACTGCGCGGCAAGAAGGCAATGCTGGCCGTGACCATCGGCGGACAGCCGCACATGCTCACCGAGGGCGGCATCCACGGCGAACTCGAGGAGATGCTGCGCCCGATCCTGCGCGGCACGCTCGGCTACTCCGGCATGACCGTGCTGCCGCCTTTCGTTGCGCATCACGTTCCGTATATCAAGCCGGAGGCGCGCGCTGAGCTGCTTGAGCAGTATCGCCAGCGGCTGCGGCAGATCGACAGCCTCGCCCCGCTCCGGTTTCCATCGATGGACGACTTCGACGACATGCTTCACCCACTCAACCAGGCTGACGCGGGCCATACCGGCCTCGAAAGCTGACCCGCACACGTCTCACACCCGCACGAAAACAGCAATCAAGGAGACTCCAATGGCTGTTCATCACACGCTACGGCGCGCCGCAAGACAAGGTGGCGTTTCGGTTGCCGCCCGCCTCGCCATCGCGCTGGCTGCCGGTGCGCTCGTCCATGGCAATGCGATGGCCCAGGCCGCGCCGGGCGCCGGCCAGCCGCAGCCGGTTGCGCCGAAGCCGCCGACCGCCGCCACGCGCGCGGCCAACCAGGCGGTGCTGGGCCAACTGCCATTCAAGGACCGGCAGGATTTCGAGGACGCACAGCGTGGCCTGATCGCCCGGCCGGACCCGGCAGCCATGCGCGCCGCCTACGGCAACGTGGGCGCCAGCGTCGCGGCGCTCACGGCGCAGGTCGGCAACGACAAGCCGGCGCCCGACACGGTCAATCCGAGCCTGTGGCGTAACGCCCAGCTTCTGGGCAACTACGGGCTCTACAAGGTCACCGACCGCATCTACCAGGTGCGGGGCCTCGAACTCGCCAATATGACGCTGATCCAGGGCGATACCGGCTGGATCGTCCTCGATTCGCTGACGTCCGCCGAGGCTGCCCGGGCGGCGTTCGACCTGGTCACGCAGCACCTCGGGCGCCGCCCGGTCGTCGCCGTGGTGGTCAGCCATTCCCACGTCGACCACTACGGCGGCATCCGCGGCATTGTCGACGAGGCCGACGTGAAGGCCGGCAAGGTGCGCATCATCGCCCCGGAGGGCTTCATGGAGGAAGCAGTCAGCGAGAATGTCATCGCCGGCAACGCCATGAGCCGCCGCTCGGTCTACATGGGCGGCGCGTCGCTGCCGATCAATCCGCAAGGGAGGCTGGCAGGCGGCCTGGGCATCCTTGGCGCCCCCGGTACCGTCACCCTGCTGTCGCCAACGGACACGATCGCGAAGGACGGGCAGGAGATGGTGATCGACGGGGTGAAGATGGTCTTCCAGCTCACGCCCGGCACGGAAGCGCCGGCCGAAATGAACACCTGGTTCCCGCAGTTCAAAGCCATGTGGATGGCCGAGAACACCACCAACACGCTGCACAACCTGCTGACGCTGCGCGGCGCGCAGGTGCGCGATGCCACCAAGTGGGTGGATGGCATCAACGCGACAATCGCAAGCTTCGGCAAGGACGTCGAGGTCAAGTTCCAGTCGCACCACTGGCCGCTGTGGGGACACGACCGCATCATCGACTATTTCGAGAAGCAGCGCGACCTGTACAAGTACATCCATGACCAGTCGGTCCGGCTGATGAACGAAGGCTACGTTGGCACCGAGATCGCGGAAGTCGTCAAGCTGCCGCCCGAGCTGGCGAACTTCTGGCCGAACCGCGGCTACTGGGGTACGGTGAAGCACAACACGCGTGCGGTGTACCAGCGCTACCTGGGCTGGTATGACAGCAACCCCTCGTCGCTCGATCCGCTGCCGCCCGTTCCTGCCGCAAAGAAGTACGTGGAATACATGGGCGGCGAAGCCGCCATCCTGGCACGCGCGCACAAGGACTTCGACAAGGGCGAATACCGCTGGCTGGCCGAGGCCTTGCGCCAGGTCGTGTATGCCAACCCCGACAACAAGGAGGCGCGCGAACTCCTGGCCGACAGCTACGAGCAACTTGGCTACCAGGCCGAAGCCCCGACCTGGCGTGCCGAGTACCTGCAAGGCGCCTATGAGCTGCGCAACGGCGTGCCGAACGCCCGGCGCGTGCAGACCGCCAGCCCGGATACCGTCCAGGCCATGCCGCCGGAAATGCTGTTCAACTACATGGCGGTGCGCCTGAACGGTCCGAAGGCGGCCGGCAAGCACCTGGTGCTGAACGTCGGCCTCACCGACCTCAACCAGCAGTACGCGCTGGAGGTCAAGCACGGCGTGCTCAACTATTTCCCGAAGGCCACGCCCAAGGCGGATGTCAGCCTGAAGCTGAGCAAGACCGTGCTGGAGCGTCTGCAGCGCAAGGACCTCACCGTCGACCAGGCGGTAGCGTCGGGCGATCTGGTGCTGTCGGGCCGGCGAGACGCGCTGGAGCAGTTGCTGGCAATGCTCGACACCTACCCCTCGTGGTTCAAGGTGGTGACGCCCAATCCTGACCCAAGCTGAAGCGCGCAGCGCCTGCCGGCCGTACATGGCGGCAGGCGCTCGTCGCAGTACTGCAGCGGCCATCACAAAAAAAGGCCCGGATGGAGCCATTCCGCTTCCAGCCGGGCCGCAGTACAGCCACAAGACGCGCAGGACTTACGACACCCGCCGCCCCTTGCCCTCCCAGTACTTCTCGCGCACCTGGCGGCGAAGCACTTTTCCTACCACACTGACCGGCAACGCCTCGACAAACACGATCGACTTGGGCACCTTGAACCGCCCTAGCCTGCCCTTGACGTGCTCGATCAGCTCTTCAACCGTTACCTGCGCCCCGGCCTTGACCACCACCTCCGCGTGCAGCGCCTCGCCCCATTCCTCGTGGGGCACGCCAATCACCGCCGAGTTGGATACGGCCGGGTGCGAGTTCAGCGCGGCTTCCACTTCGACGGCATAGACGTTGAAGCCGCCCGTGATGATCATGTCCTTCTTGCGGTCGACCAGGTACAGGAAGCCTTCGTCGTCGATGTAGCCCAGGTCCCCCGACTTCCAGAAGCCGTTCGAGAACTCCGCCGCGGTGGCCTCGGGGTCGTTGTAGTAGCCCGAAATGGTGCCGCGGCAGCGCAGCCAGATTTCGCCGGTCATGCCCTGCGGCATTTCCTTGCCCTCGTCGTCGACCACCATGATCTCGACGCCCGGCACGATGCGCCCCGCCGAGCCAAGCTGCTTTTCCGAGGCAGTCAGGTGGTCCGCCTTGCCGAGCAGGCCGACCGCGTGCAGGATCTCGGTCGCGCCGTAGATCTGCATGAAGATATTGCCGAAACGCTGCTGCGCCTGGCGCAGCTTGGCGGGGCTCATCGGTGCCGCGCCGTAGGCGAGCGTGCGCAGCGACGACAGGTCGTACTGCGTGGCCTCTGGCATTTCCAGCATGCGATAGATCATCGTCGGCACCAGCAGCGTGTTCGTGATCTTCTCGGCCTCGATATTGCGGCACAGCTGGGCCAGGTCGGGGATGTTCTGCGTCACCGTGCAGCCGCCGCGGAACAACGTGGGCAGCAGGCCCAGGCCGGATCCGTGGCTGATCGGCGCCATGTGCAGGAAGCGCGTGTCGGCGTCATAGACCTGCTCGCTTTCCATATACATGGAGTCGCGCATGGCCATCCAGTTGTCCATCGTGTACGCGGCGCACTTGCTCTTGCCGGTGGTGCCGCCAGTGAAGCGGTAGACCAGCGGGTCGTTGCGCATGTCGCTTTCAACGCCAGGGTTGTCGTCCGAGGCGCCGTCCAGCAAGTCCCAGAAGTACAGCAGGCCTTCGCGTGGGGCCGCCGGCGGGTCCATGCAGACCACCGTCACGCCCTGGCCGCGCAGCATGTCGAAGTAGCGGTCGAGCAGCGCGTTCTCGATGAAGACGACCTTGGGGCGGATGAAATCCACCTGCCAGCGGTGTTCTTCCTGCGCGTCGCGGTAGTTGGTGTAGGCGAGGGCGGCATCGCCCTTCAGCGCGGTCCATGCGTGCAGCAGGGCAATATTGTCGTTCTCGAGAATGCACAGGCCGATATCGCCCCGGCGCAGTTGCAGACGGTCGCGCATCATGTTGACGATGCGGTTGGTCAGCGCATGCAGCTCGCGGAAGGTGTAGCGACGCCGGCGCTCGATATTGACCAGGGCCTCCCGTTCGCCGAAGCGCACGGCGAGGTTCCCCATCGTGCGCGCAAAATTCATTTTCATTCGTTGCCTCCTGCCCACTGTCATAAGTGGAATGTTAACGAAACGGGGGATGCTGCAACGCCGCATCCCCCGCCTTTTCTGCCGTTGCACCGCCGCTCGGAAGCCGCGCCCTTCCGTAGCGCCTAGGGCTTCACATGCGCGGTTGTGCGTGTAGCCGTCCGCTCAGGCCAGCCCGAAGATACCGACGTGCTCGGTCGACTCCTCGACGCGCCACAAGCCGCCGCCATTGCCCTGCAGGGCAATGCGCGCGCCTTCCACCTGGCGCTTGCCGCACTCGCCGCGCAGCTGCTCCACCAGTTCGAAGATCTGGCCGATGCCGGTGGCGCCGATCGGGTGGCCCTTCGATTCCAGGCCGCCCGACGGATTGATCGGCAGCTTGCCGCCCAGCGTGGTCTCGCCACGCTCGGCCATCTCGCCGCTTGCGCCCGGTTCGCACAAGCCCAGCGATTCCATCGACAGGAGCTCGCCAATGGCGGTGGCGTCATGGATTTCGGCCACGTCGACATCCTTCGGCGAAATGCCGGCCTGCTCGAACGCGGTCTTGCCGGCCAGGTGCGTGCAGCCCTTGTCGAACTCATCGGCAGCGCGCGCGGAGGCCGAACGCACCACGCTTGCCAGCACCTTGACGGCGCGCTTGCGGTCGAAGCCGTACTTCTTCAGCGCCGACTCCGTGCAGACGATGGCGGCCGACGCACCGTCGGAGATTGGCGAGCACATCGGCAGCGTGATCGGATACGTGATCGGCGGCGCGGCCAGCACTTCCTCGATGCTGATCGGGTTGCGGTACTGCGAGCGCTCGTTGTGCACCGAGTGCCCGTGGTTCTTCGACGACACAGCAGCCAGCTGGCGCTGGGTAATGCCGAAGCGCTCCATCAGCCCGCCGCGGCCCAGCGCCGCGTACACGTCCATGAACGGGCTGTAAGGCTTCGGCGACTGCGAACCCTCTGGCGGCACGATGCTCTTGCCCATCGCCGCCAGGTAGTTCTTGTTGTCCTCGAAGGTCTCGATATCCCACGCCGACTCGAAGGCCGAGAACATCTTGGCCTTGTCGCTGTAGAACATCTTCTCGGCGCCGACGGCAATGGCCACATCAGCAGCGCCGGCACGCAGCTGCGTCACGGCCAGGTTGAAAGCGTGGCTGGACGAGGCGCAGGCGCCTTCCAGGTTGAAGATGGGGATGCTGTCGAAGCCCAGCGGCAGCAGCGCCACCTGGCCACGGATCATGTGCTGGCCGTCGAAATGGCCCTGCGTGCAGTTGCCGTAGAACGCGGCCTGCACCCACTTGCGGTCGCAAGCGGCGTCCTTCAGCGCATCTTCCACCGCCCAGGCGGTGAGCTGCTTGACGGTCTTGTCGGCGTGGCGGCCAAACGGCGTCATGCCGACGCCAACGATGTAGATGTTTTCCATGTGTCTTTGCTCCGGTGCAGTCGTCGATCAATAGCCTTTGAACTCGGGCGTGCGCTTCTCTGCAAAGGCGCGCAGGCCCTCGGCGATGTCGTACGAACGCTGGTGGTTGCGCAGCTCCAGCAGTTCGTGGCGCAGCGCGTCGGCCACCGGCTTGTCGGCGGCTTCGTCCGCCACTTTCTTCATCTTGCGCAGCACCAGCGGGCTCTTCTTCGACAGCTTGTCGCCGATGGCCTGCACGCGGGCCACCAGTTCCTCGTCGGCCACCACTTCGGCGACCAGGCCGTATTGCTTCATGTCGGCCGCCGGCAGCGACTCACCGGTGTACAGCAGGTACTTGGCAATGTTCAGCGGAATCTTGCGCGGCAGGACGGCTGCGCCGCCGCCGCCCGGGAACACGCCGAAGTTGGAGTGGGCATCGCCAAAGCGGGCGCTCTGCGCGGCGATCACGAAGTCGCAGGCCAGCACGGTCTCCAGGCCGCCGGCCACCGCCAGGCCGTTCACGGCGGCGATGGTGGGCTTCGGGAAGGCGCGCAGCGTGTCGAAGAAGGCCACGAGCGTGTCGAGCAGGTCCGGCTCGCCGGGACCCGGGGTACCGGATGCCTTCAGGTCGGCACCGGCGCAGAAGGCGGGGCCCGTGGCGGTCACCGCCACCACGCGCACCTGGTCGTCCTGCTGCCAGACACGCAGCTGCGCGGCCATGGCCAGCGCCATGTCCTTGCTGATGGCGTTGCGGGACTCCGGGCGCATCAGGGTTATCCAGCCGACCTGGCCCTTGACCGAAAATGAAACGGGTTCGCTCATGTCTTCTCCTTGATCCAATATTCAAACGCGCACGGCGTTTCTGGCTGGATGCCAAGGTACGTCAGCCGGGAACCCGCCTGCCCCTCCCCTTGCGGACGTGGCCGGACTCGGCGCGGCCCGGACGCGCCCGGTGTGCCCGATATCGCACGTTGCCGGCAACACCACTACTTTCCAAACCGAGACGTGAAACGCCATAATGTGCCGGCACGCCTCCCCGGCCGTTCCATCGATGGCGGGGCTAAAGGCGAAACCATCCAAGCAGGCATCCGCGATGAATCCCGACAACCTCCTGGTGGCGACGAAGTTCTCCCCGCCCCGCATCAGCCCCCGCCACATCCTGCGTGAACATCTTCTGACCCGTCTTCGCGACACGAAGTACTGCGCGGCCACGCTAGTCACCGGTGGCGCCGGCTTCGGCAAGACCATCCTGCTGGCGCAATGGCGGCAGGAGCTGATGAAGACGGGCATCGACGTTGCATGGCTGTCGCTGAGCCATGACGACAGGCAGTTTTCCAGCTTCTGCACCTACCTGCTGGCGGCCTTCCAGCGGATCGGCATGCGCGCCGACGACGTCGTGCCGGATGCCGCCGGCAGCGAGCAGTCCATGGAAGCGCTGGTGGCAGTGTTGACCAGCGCCGTGGAGGAAATCGACCGCGAGGTCTACCTGCTCATCGACGACTACCAGCACGTGGAGGCCCCCGCCGCGCACCGGCTGATGCAGAAGCTGCTCGACCACTGCCCGGCCAACCTGCATATCGTCATCGCCTCGCGCACCATGCCGCCACTGAGCCTCGGCCGGCTGCGCATGCAGGGCCAGGTCTCGGAGATCGACTTCGCCGAATTGCCGTTCGACCTGGACGAGACGCGCGCCTTCTTCGAGCAGAACCTCAGCACGCTGAAGCTGAGCGCCGACGAAGTGCGCCTGATCCACGACCTCACCAACGGCTGGCCGGCCAGCCTGCAGCCGGTCGCCACGATGCTGCGCATCCGGCCCACCAAGCGCGCCAACCTGCGCTCGCTGCTGTGGAAGTCTGCCGACCTGCAGTCCTACCTGGCCGAGGATGTGGTGGCCTACCTGCCACCGGCGCTGACGTCGTTCATGGAAAAGCTGTCGGTGTTCCGGCGCTTCAATGCCGGCCTGGCCGAAGCCGTCACGGAGGACCCGGAAGCCGTCGACCTGATCAAGCGCGCCGAGGACGAGAACCTGCTGATCTATCGCGTGGAGACGGACGATCCCTCGCCGTGGTACCGCTTCCACCCGCTGTTCGGGGAGTTCCTTGCCCAGCGCCTTGCCGAGCAGGGCAAGGACGCCGTGGAGGCCGTCCATCGCCGCGCCAGCCGCTGGTTCGCCGCACACGAGCTGCTGGTGGAGGCCGTGCGCCACGCCAGCCTCGGCGGGGATCTCGACTTCGCTGCCGACGCCATGGAGCAGGCCGCCACCCGATCCACCTGGAGCATGTCCTATATTGGCCCCCTGCTGCACATGCTCGACCGCCTGCCGCAGGAAACGCTGTTCTCGCATCCGCGCCTGTTCTTCCTCGGCTGCCTGACCCATGCCTTCACCGGCCGGGCCGACAAGGCCGAACGCTGGCTCGAGCAGATCCGTCGCACGGAGGCCGCGAAGATCCCGGCCCTGTCGTCCAAGTTTCCCATCATCGATTCCTCCGTCGCCGTGCAGCGCGACGACATGCGGCGTGTCATCGAGGTGCTGGAGCCGCTCTGCAACGCGCCCATGGAGAACGCATCGCTGCGCTATGTATGCCTGGCGGGGCTGGTGGTCGCCTATCTCGCGGTCGGGCGGCACGACGACGCGCGCCGGCTGTTCGATGCGAACCCGATCCCCCCGGAAGACCGCGACAACGACATGGCGATGGTGTTCGAGAGCTGCCGCGCGCAGACCTGTCTCGTCGAAGGCGACGTCAGGGAAGCCGAGCGTCTCGGCAGGGGCATCCTGGTCCGCGCAGAAGCGGTATATGGCCGTGCCTCGCTGCCCGCCAACCTGTGCGCCGCGACACTGGCCTCCGCCTGCTACGAACTGGACCGCATCGACGACGCGCGCGAGGCGCTCGCCAACCGCACCGGCATGATGCAGTCATCGTGGCCGGACGTGATGATGCAATCCTCCCTGTGCCGCGCCCGTCTGGACTTCCTGCAGGACGTTCCGGAAACCGCCCTGTCCTTCCTCGAGGCGCAGGCGTCGCACTTCCACATCCTCGGCCTGGACCGGGCGGTCGCGTACATGCTCGCGGAGCAGGTCAATATCCTCCTGACGATCGGCGAACACCGCCGCGCGGCCGAACTGGGGGCGCGGCTTGAAGGCCTGCGCAAGGTCCACGAGCACGCCACCGGCGCCCTGGCCCGCATACCCGCCATTGCAGCGCTGGTGCGCGCGCAGCTGGCGCTGGCCGACTCCAACCACCGGGTAGTGCTGGAGGCGCTGGCCGAGGTGCGCCGCTTTGGCGAACAGTATGGTCGCGCCCCGACGGTAGTCCTGGCCAACCTGCTGGCCGCGGTAGCGCACGATGGTTTGCAGCAGGAAGCCGAGGCGACGCGCTGCCTGACCGACGCGGTCACGCTCGCCGCGAAGCTGGGGCTGGTGCGCACGCTGCTCGACACGAAGGCACAGACGGTCGGCCTGCTGGCCCGCCTGCAGAAAGACGACAGCCTGCCTGCGCCGGCGGCGCGCTACCTCGCCGACCTGCTGGCAAGGATGACGCCGGGCACCGTCCGGCTGGACGCAGCGCCCGTGAGCGCGGCAGCGGGTGCCGGCGCCCGCATCGCCCCGGATGCCGAGCGCGGTCCCCTGACGCCGCGCGAACTGGAGATCCTCTCGCTGATCGCGGAAGCGATGTCGAACAAGCGGATCGCGCTGACGCTCAACATCACCTTCGGCACGGTGAAGTGGAACGTGAAGAACATCCTGGCCAAGCTGGGCGTGTCGAGCCGCTACGACGCCATTGCACTCGCTCGCCAGCGGGGGTTGCTGAAGTAGGCCCGCAGAAAGCGAAAGGGCCAGCCTGTGGCTGGCCCCATACTGCTGACAGACCTACCGAGCAGGCCGGCAAGTGCTACGGGTTCCGGACAATCGTTGGTTTGCTCCCCTCTCCCGCAAGCGGGAGAGGGGAGCAAACCAGCAGCGTGCAGACCGTCAATCACAGTGATGCTGTCCCCGTTCAGCGCGCCCCTAGGCTGCGCGAAATAATGACCTTCTGGATGTGGCTGGTGCCCTCGTAGATCTTGGTCACACGGGCATCGCGGTAGTAGCGCTCGACCGGGAAGTCGGTCAGGTAGCCATAGCCGCCATGGATCTGGATGGCGCCCGAGCACACCTTCTCCGCGATCTCGCTGGCGAACAGCTTGGCCATCGAGGCTTCCTTGGCACAAGGCACTCCGGCTTGCTGCAGGCGCGCCGCGTGCAGCATGAACTGGTGCGCCACGTCGACCTGCGTGGCCATGTCGGCCAGGTCGAAGGCGACGCCCTGCAGGTTGATGATCGGGCCGCCATACGCTTCGCGTTCCTTCGCGTACTGCACGGCCGCCTCCAGCGCGGCGCGTGCCACGCCGCAGGCCACGGCGGCAATGCCGATGCGGCCTTCGGACAGCATGCCCATCACGCGCTTGTAGCCGGCGCCTTCCTCGCCGATCAGGTCCTCTGCCGGCACGCGGTGGTCATCGAGCTGGATGGCGGCGACGTGGGCCGAGCGCTGGCCGAGCTTTTCCTCGACGCGGGTAACGGTGTAGCCCGGTGCGCGCGGATCGACGATAAACAGACTCGGGCCCTTCTTCCCTTCCGGGGTTTCGGTGATGGCGGCTATGGCGATGCCAACGCCCGCTTCATTGCCGTTGGAGATGAACTGCTTGCTGCCGTTCAGCACGTAGTGGTCACCGTCGCGCCGCGCGGTGGTGCGGAAGGCGCCGGTATCAGAGCCCGCCTGTGGCTCGGTCAGCAGGCCGGCGACGATGGTTTCGCCAGACGCCATGCCCGGCAGGTACTTGCGCTTCTGCGCTTGCGTGCCAGCATGGGCCACTACGCCCGCCAGGCCGTTGTGGACGTGCAGGATGGTAGCAAAGCCGGCGTCGGCGGCGGCGAACTCCTCGATGGCGAGGCAGTACTCGGGGAACGTCGCGGCCGAGCCGCCGTATTCCTCGGGCACGTGCATGCCGAGGAAGCCCAGTTCGGCTACCGCCTTCAGTTCGTTGCGCGGCCAGGCGCTGCTGCGATCGCGTCCGGCCGCCGTCGCGGCAACGACTTCCTGCGCCACCTTGCGGGCGGCATCGCGGATCATGGCTTCCTGCTCGCTCAGGAGCACGGTGGAGGTATCGCTCATAGTCTGACTCTCTTTCCTGTTTGTTTCCTGTCTCTCTGCCGACTCAGGCGAACACGCGCATGATCGTGTCGGCCACGCAAACCGGCTTGGCGGAGCCTTCCATTTCGACAGTCATTTCGTAGGTGAGCTGCGTACCGTTGTTGTCGAGCGGTCCGAAACTCGCCAGCTTGAACTGGGCACGCAGGCGGCTGTTGACCGGCACCGGCTTCAGGAACCGCACCTTGTTCAGGCCATAGTTCACGCCCATCTTGACGTTCTGGATGGCAAGCGCCTGCTGGATGAACGTCGGCAACAGGCTCAGCGTCAGGAAGCCATGCGCGATCGGCGCGCCGAACGGGCCACTGGCCGCACGCTCCGGGTCGACGTGGATCCACTGATGGTCGCCCGTCGCATCAGCGAAGGTGTTGATGCGCTGCTGGTCGATGATGGTCCAGTCGCTGGTGCCGACAACCTCTCCCACCAGGGATTGCAGTTGGGCCACGGTTTCGTAGGTCTTCATGCTGTCTCGCTCGTATTGATTGGATGAATGAACTGGCGGCGTTCCCGGGCGCGTCAGCCCGCCTCGGCATGCAGCGCCGCCTGCAGGGCTGCCGCGCAGGTGGCTTCATGGCTGTCGCTGCTGCCCAGCAGCAGGTCCGCCACCACGGCACGCTTGTAGTAGTGGCCGACCGTGTATTCCTCGGTCATGCCGATGCCGCCGTGCAGCTGGACGCCCTGGCCGCAAACGAACTTCGCCGCCCGGCCGATCAACATCTTGGCGGTCGACAGCACCTGCCCCTGCGTCGCGGCATCGTCATTGGCCATCGATGCCAGGGCCGCGTGCAGCATCGAGCGCGCCACTTCCATCTCGGCTGCCATGTCCGCCATGCGGTGCTGCAGCGCCTGGAAGGACCCGATCGGCACGCCGAATTGCTGGCGGGTCTTCAGGTACTCGGCAGTCAGCTCGATGGTCTTTTCCATGACCCCGATCAGCTCCGCGCAAAGCGCGACGGTGCCGCTCGCCAGCCCGGCGCGCAGGGCGGCAAGGCCATTTCCCTCCTCGCCCCGTTCGCCCAGCACGGCTTGCGCCGCCACCCGCACGCCATCGAAGGCCAGTTCCTCGACCCAGCTGCCGTCGTGCAGCGGCAAGGCGCGGCGATGCAGGCCCGGCGCATCGCCCTCGACCAGCAACAGCGTGATGCCTCGCGTGCCCGGCACGACGGCGGAAACGATGAACGTGTGCGCGCCGACCGCGCCCAGCACAAGCGACTTGGTGCCATGCAGCACATAGTGGTCGCCATCGCGCTCCGCGCGCAGGCACACCGGCTCCGGCAGCCCGCGCGACGCCGGCTCGCTGTAGGCCAGCGCCATGCGCAGCGAGCCGACGGCGAGCAGCGGCAGCAGGCGTTCCTTCTGCGCCTCGGTGCCGCCGGCCACGAGGGTCTGGGCCGCCAGGACAGCGCAGCCGAGGTAGGGCTCGACCACCAGTCCACGCCCCATCTCCTGGGCGATGATGGCGGTCTCCAGCAGCGTACCGCCGAGGCCGCCATAAGCCTCCGGCAGCGCGGCCATCAGCCAGCCGTTCTCCGCGAACAGGCTCCAGTTGGCGGCGCTGCGGTTCCGGCCGGCCTTCAGCAAGGCAGTGCGCGCTTCGAAGGTGTACGCCCTGTCGATGAAGCGGCGCACGCTGTCCTGCAGCAGTTGTTGTTCCGAAGTCAGATCGAAGTCCATGCTATGTCCTTTGCGGCGGTCGCAGCGCCGTGGTCGCTGTCCTGCCGATCTCAAATATCGCTGCACCGTCGCTCGCGTCGGGTTCCTCCGGAGGCCCCGGCGCTTTGTGACCTGCGAAGCCATCTTAGTCAGGCCGGATCGCTTTCATCCCCTCCCCTTATTGCAGGGGCGGCGCATCCGCTGTGCCCCCGGGACGAGTGGCGGCTAGCCGGCCAGCACATGGCGGCGACGGCGCAGCCGCAAGCGCCCCAGCGTGTCCACCTCGCCTTGGTCCCTAGTCTTGAAGAAGCCATCCGGCGTCAGGCTGTCGGCGGTCTTCTCGCCGGCCTTGTAGTAGCCCATCATCTGGCCGGGGCTCTTGACCAGGACCTCTCCGTTGCCGGCGATACGGCATTCCACCCCCGGATTGCACCGCCCGACATAGCCTTCGCGCCCCTGCCCCGGAAGGCTGAGGTGGGAATAGCCGAAGTTCTCCGGCAGGCCGTGGCCGACGATCAGTTCCAGTCCGGCGGTGCGGTACCACGTCCGTACCTCGCGTGGCACCGGCCCGCCCGCCGCGAAGGCGACCCGGGCCTGGTCCAGCCCGATGCGGCGGCGTTGCAGCCACCGCAGCCCGCGCGAGACCCCGGGCACGGCGAGCAGCCAGCGATGCAGGCGCAGCGACACAAACGGGCAGAACGGCAGGTCGCACAGCGCCCAAGCACGCGGTATGGCATGGAATAGGGTTGGCCGGGCGCGGCGCAGGTCCTGCAGGATGGTGTCGGGCCGCTCGTAGAAGAACACGCGGTAGCCCATACATAGCGACGCGCATTCCACGACCAGCCTGCCGGCGCACTCCGCCAGCGGCAGGTAGGCCAGCAGGCGGTCGGCCGATGTGCGCCGATGCTGCGCGGGGAGCAGGTCATTGAGGGCGCGCGGCACCTCGCACAGGGTGCGGAATCGGTGCATCACCCCTTTCAGGCGGCCGGTGCTGCCCGGCACGTAGAGAATCGTGGCCAGTGCGGCAGGGTCCGGCAGCGTGACAGTCCGCAGCCGCGGCGCGGCCGCGACGATCGATTGCCACGCCTCGCCCCGCCCGGGCTCGGCCTGGGGCAGGCGGATGACCGGCATGTCGTCCGGCACCGCGGCTTCGGTGTCGCGCCACCGTGCTGCGTTCTCGAACGACCGGCCGACAAACACTAGGCGCGCTTCGCTGTGACCCAGCGCATAGGCCACACCGCGCCTGTCCGCCTCCGGTGACACCGTCACGCTGACATGGCCGGCCATCCAGATCGCCAGGTCGGCGATGATCCAGTGCGCGCTGTTCTGCCCGAGGATGGCAATCGCCGACTTCGGCGGCAGGCCCAGCGCCAGCAGATGCGACGCCATGCGCCGGGCCTCGTCTGCCACCTCGCACCAGCGATAGTCCAGCACCGTGCCGTCCGGCTGGGGCTGCGTGAGGTACACCGCGAACGGCGACTCCCGCTCCCAGTGCAGCAGGCAATGCACGGGCGTTGGCTGGGACTTCGGATCTGGCATGACTGCGCGGCCTTACAAGCCGCCCAGGCAGAGGTACTTCATCTCCAGGTACTCGTCGATGCCGTAGCGGGACCCCTCGCGGCCGAGACCCGATTGCTTGACGCCGCCGAACGGTGCCACCTCATTGGAGATCAGGCCCGTATTGATACCGACCATGCCGTACTCCAGCGCTTCGGCCACCCGCCACACCCGGCTGATATCACGGCTGTAGAAATACGAGGCAAGTCCCGACTCCGTGTTGTTGGCCATCGCCACAACCTCGGCCTCGTCGCGGAAACGGAATACGGCCGCCACCGGCCCGAACGTCTCCTCGGAGGCAATCAGCATGTCGTGCGTGGCGCCGGCGAGCACGGCCGGCCTGACAAAGCGCGCCGAACCGAGCCCCGCCACCACGTCGCCACCAGTCACCAGCGTCGCGCCATTCGCCAGCGCATCATCGATGTGCTCGCGCACCTTGGCCACGGCAGCATCGTCGATCAGCGGGCCCTGCGCCACGCCCGGCTCGAAGCCGTCGCCCACCTGCAGCTCGGCGGCCTTGCGCGCCAGGCCGTCGACGAAGATGTCGTAGACCTTGTCATGCACATAGAAGCGGTTGGTGCAGACGCAGGTCTGGCCTGCATTGCGGTACTTGGAGGCGATGGCCCCGTCCACCGCTGCGTCGATATCCGCGTCGTCGAACACAATGAACGGCGCGTGGCCGCCAAGCTCCAGCGCCAGCTTCTTGATGGTGCTTGCGCTCTGCTGCATCAGGATGCTGCCCACGGGCGTGGACCCCGTGAACGAGAGATGCCGGACCACGGGCGATTCGCACAGAACCTTGCCGATCGCCGACGACGCCGTCCCGGTCGGCACCACATTGATCACGCCCGCCGGGATGCCGGCCCGGTGCGCCAGTTCCGCCAGCGCCAGCGCGCAAAGCGGCGTCTGGCCGGCCGGCTTGATGACGATGGTGCAGCCCGCGGCCAGCGCGGGCGCGGCCTTGCGCGTAATCATGGCGATCGGGAAATTCCACGGCGTGATCGCGGCGCAGACGCCAATGGGCTGTTTGAGCATCATCAGCCGCTTGTCGGACGACGGCGAGGCCAGCACATCGCCGTCCACGCGCCTGGCTTCCTCCGCAAACCATTCGACGAACGATGCCCCGTAGCCCACTTCGCCCAGGGCCTCGGGCGTCGGCTTGCCCTGCTCGGCGGTCATGATGGCGGCCAGGTCCTGTGCGTGCGCCGTCATCAGGTCGAACCAGCGGCGCAGGCATGCCGCGCGTTCCTTGCCGGTGCGCGCGCGCCACGCCGGCAGGGCGGCCTCAGCGGCGGCAATGGCGTCCATGGCCTCGCTGGCGCCAAGGTTTGCTACGTTGACGATGGTGTGGTCCGTGGCCGGGTTCCGGACGGCGAAGGTACTGCCATCGCTGGCGGCTACCCAGCTGCCATTGATGTAGGCCCGGTCGCGGATGAGCAGGCCGTCCTTGATGCGCGAATGGAGAGAAGACATGATTTCCGGAAGGCGGCGGGAGCGCCGCATGGCATTCGGTGATGGCTCAATGATCCGAGACTAGCCGCAGCGGCGGGGGCGGCGCCCCTCTCGCATGGAGAGGGATCGCCCCGCCGGCCTCAACCGCTGCGCGGCCGGCCGGCGTCCTTCCCCCTCCCCTCAGGGGAGGGGATCGGCGAAAAGCCCCACTCCTACACTGCTCCGGCAAGACACCCAGAAAAAATGCCACGGAGACAGCAATGAAAATGGACTTCGCCCGCGTCATGGGGCAGGTTGCCGTGCAGTTCGCCGCTCAGGAAGCGCTGGTCAATATCGAGCGCGGCCAGCGCTACACATTCGGCGAGCTGCACCGGCTGACCAACCGCATCGTCAACATGATGCATACCCGTCTTGGCCTGCGCCGCGGCGATGTCGCCCTCTGCATCCTGGAAAACGACAACCTCTCGCTCCTGCACGCCTGGACGGCCTTTAAGGGCGAGGCCGCCGTCGCGCACACCAATATCCGCGACGCGTTTGACGAACACCGCTGGCAGGTCGAGTTCATCCGCCCCAAGGTCGTCTTTCTCGAGACTTCCCTGCTGGATCGCTACGCCGGCATGCTGCGCGAGCGCGGCGTGAGCGTGGTGTGCATGGACCCGCCGCCGTCGCCGCGTGAGGGTGTGTACGACTTCTGGGAGCTGCTCGAAGGCGTTTCGGACGCCGATCCGGGCGTACAGTCCGACACGCAATCCGACATCCTGATCTACCGCTTCACCGGCGGCACGACCGGCCGCAGCAAATGCGCGCAGTACACCATCGACAACTGGCTCGCGGCGCGCGACACCATGTACGCCGACCCCGAGCAGAGCGTGGCGCTCAACCAGCGCACGCGCTACCTGCACATCGCCCCGGTCAGCCACGGCTCCGGCCTGTCCTTCCTGCCGACCCTGTTTCGCGGCGGCTGCACGCTGACGCAGAACGTCGCCGACCTCAAGGCCTGGTGCCGCAATGTCGAAACGGAAAAGGTGACCACCACGCTGATGGTGCCCACCCTGGTGAACGTCCTGCTGGAACTGCCCGAAGCGACGCAGCACGACCTGAGCAGTCTTCGCACGCTCTACTACGGTGCCGCGCCCATGAGTCCCGCCAAGCTGGGGCAGGCGCAACAGCGCTTCGGCAACATCTTCTTCCAGCTCTACGGCGCCACCGAATGCGCGCAGGCAGTCTGCACGCTGACGCAGTCCGATCACCTGACCGCCGTCGAGACCGGCCGGCTTGCTTCCGCCGGCCGCCCGACCATCGGCATCGAGATGTGCATCGTGGACGAAGCAGGCAACGACGTCCCGCCCGGCGCCACGGGCGAAATCTGGTTGCGCGGCCGCGGCACCATCAGCGGCTACCACGGCAACCCGGAAGGCACGGCATCGGAGTTCACCGACGGCTTCTGGAAGTCGGGTGACCTGGGCTACGTCGATGAGGCCGGCTATGTCTTCATCGTCGACCGCAAGAAGGACATGATCATCAGCGGTGGCTTCAATGTGTACGCCGTCGAGGTGGAGGCATCGCTCAATGCCCATCCCGCCGTTTCCATGTCAGCCGTCGTCGGCGTTCCGCACGACAAATGGGGCGAGGCGGTGCACGCCGAAGTCGTGCTGAAGCCCGGCACTACGGTCGACGCCGAGGCACTGATCGAGCACGTCAAGGACCGGCTCGGCCGCTTCAAGGCACCCAAGACGGTAACCATGGTGGAAGCGCTGCCGCTCAGCGCGGTCGGCAAGGTTTTGCGCCGGCGCGTGCGCGAGAAGTACTGGACGGATCAGCCCAGGCGAGTCTCCTGACAAGTCGTTGGCATCCGGCCACACAGGCTTCGGGGGGAGCCAGGCGCCGGCCAGCCAACCAGCCATCACTGTCTTCGCGTTTGATCTCCGCGTGGCTTGGCACTCCGGCTTCATGCCGGAGTTTTTTTTTGGTTCATCGCCGATCTGCGAAGTGAGTGAGGGTCTCAAAACGACCCCTATGCTCAGGTCACAACTATGTGTAGGTCGCGGTGGAGCGTATGGTCGAGTCCGCCGGCGGCGCGGGTTTTGGGATGGTTAATCATTGCAA
>NZ_JWMA01000201.1 GCF_000812465.1 Cupriavidus sp. IDO
CGAGGTCGGGAGGACGGCCTGTCAATGCCTCGCGCCGCCTCGTTACCACGCGGCAGGCATCGTAGCTATGCCCTGAAGCGAATACCCGTACAAAAACCGTCGAACACTACGATAAGACTGGCCGTCCGCCGAGGACAGAAAACGCGTTTTTGGTTACTTTTGTCGCTCGGACAAAAGTGACTCGCCCGGCAGGGCGAAACGGGTCCGTCGACCCACGACAGCGGCCAACCCACAGCCCCCAACCTCAGACGCCCCAAGACGCCATCCCCACAATCCCGCGAACGCCCATTAAGAGCCGCTGGGTTCCCGCCTTCACCAGAACGAAGAATCGGCTCCCAGAAGCAATGCCAAGTGCATAGATCTCCCGCCAGCCCGAGCGGGGCGCAGCCAACTGATGCGCAAATGCCGGAAATCGCAAATTCTATTGAAGCCTGTTCCCAGGGGGTTCCCGACCCGACCGCGTTTGAACGAATATGTAGCCCACACCCAGACAACGCCGCTGCGACGGATCGCCAAACCATGCCCCCCAACTTCCTCCGCGTCCGCGACGGGCACGAAGCCCGCGTCACCGAAGGCGAGCTGTTCTTCGACCTGATCTACGCCTTCGCCATCACCCAGCTGTCGCACCTGCTGCTGCACCATGCCACCCTGCATGGCGCGCTGGAAACGCTGGTGCTGTGGTTTGCGGTCTGGCTCGGGTGGCAGTACACCTGCTGGGTCACCAACTGGTTCGATCCCGACGCCCTGCCCATCCGCCTGCTGCTGTTTGCCGCGATGGCGCTGGGCCTGCTGATGGCGGCCAGCCTGCCGGAAGCGTTCGGCACGCGCGGGCTGGTATTCGCCATCTGCTACGTTGCGCTGCAGGTCGGCCGCACGCTGGTGGTGGTGCTGTTGCTCGACCGCGATCATGCGCTGTCCGCCAACTTCCGCCGCATGGCCTGCTGGCTGGTCATCTCCGGCGCGTTCTGGATGGCCGGCGGCCTCGCCCACGGGCAGCTGCGGCTGCTGCTGTGGATCCTGGCGGTGCTGTGCGAGTACGGTGCGCCAATGACCGGCTTCTTCATTCCCGGCCTTGGTCGCTCACATGTCAGCGACTGGCGCAGCGCCGAAGGCGGGCATATCGCCGAACGGTGCCAGCTGTTCGTGATCCTGGCGCTCGGAGAGTCCGTGCTGGTCACAGGCAGCACGCTGGCAGGCGCCGGGCATTGGGATATCCCGGTGGTGATCGCGGTGCTGGTCTGCTTCCTGGGCAGCGTGGCAATGTGGTGGGTCTACTTCGATACCAGCGCCGGCGCCGCGTTGCATGCGCTGACGCATGCGCGCGAGCCGGGGCAGATGGCGGCGTGGATGCACTATGTGCACGTCTTGCTGATCGCCGGCATCATCGTCAGCGCCGCGGCCGATGACCTGGTGATTGCGGAGCCGGACCAGCGCATCGGCGCCGCATCCGGAACACTGCTGCTGGCCGGGCCGGCCATCTATCTGCTGGGCAATGCGCTCTACAAGTGGATCATCTACGGCTGGCTGCCGCTGTCGCACCTTGGCGGGCTGGCGATGCTCGCCGTGCTGGCGCCGATTGCACCGCACACGGATCTGCTGATGGTGGGTGGCCTGACCAGTGCGGTGATGTGCGTGGTGGCGGCATGGGAAAGCATTTCACGCCGGCGCAGCAGGCGCGGGGCGGCACCCGCGTGAAGTGGTGCCGCCCACGGCCGGGCTTCAGCGCTCGAACAGGATCACCGAGCGCGCCAGCTCGCCGCGCCGCAGTTCGTCGAACGCATCATTGATCTGCCCGAGCTGCAGGCGCTGGGAAATCAGCTCGTCCAGCTTCAGCTTGCCCGCCATATAGAAATCCACCATGCGCGGCATATCCACCGGGAAGCGGTTCGAGCCCATCATCGAGCCCTGGATGCGCTTCTCGCCGAGGAAGTCGCTGCCCTTCAGCTCGATCTTCACGCCCGGCGCAATCATGCCGATGACGGTAGCAGTGCCGCCACGGCGCAGCATGGCAAAGGCCTGCTCGGCGGTCTGCTTGAGGCCGATGGCCTCGAAAGCGTGATGGACGCCGCCACCGGTGAGTGCGCGCACAGCGTCCACTGCGTCAGTGCTGCCGGCGTCGACCACATCCGTCGCGCCGAACTGCCGCGCCAGTTCCAGCTTGCCCGGCATGCGGTCAATGGCGATGATGCGCCCTGCTCCCGCGATCGCTGCACCATTGATGGTGGCGAGGCCGATGCCGCCGCAGCCGATCACCGCCACGGTCTCGCCGGGGCGCACGTTGGCGGTATGCATCACGGCGCCCATGCCGGTGGTCACTGCGCAGCCGATCAGCGCGGCGCGGTCGAGCGGCATGTCGCGGCGAATCGCCACCAGCGCATGCTCGTGAATCAGCATCTGTTCGGCAAAGGCGGACAGGTTGACGAACTGGTTCATTGGCCCGCCCTGCCGGCCCATCAGGCGTGGCTCCTCGCCTTCGCGGCGGCGCGTGTCCGGCTCGACGCACAACGAAAGATGCCCCGTCAGGCAGTGCTCGCAATGGCCGCAGTAGGCTGACAGGCAGGTAATCACGTGGTCGCCGGGCTTGACCGTGCGCACGTCCGAGCCGACTTGCTCGACCACGCCCGCGGCCTCGTGGCCCAGCACGACCGGCATGGGGTACGGATAGGCGCCATCGAGGAAATGCAGGTCGGAATGGCAGACCCCGACCGCCGCCGTGCGTACCAGCACTTCACGCGGGCCGGGCTTGCCGATGGCAATGTCTTCGATGACGAGCGGGGTCTTCGGTTGGTGCAGGACGGCGGCTTTCATGGGTCTCCTTGGATGCCGGTGCCATGCGCGTGTCACGAAGGCTGCGCGACTGCCGGCCATGTGCTTCAGTGGATGCAGGTGCTTAACTTACCGTTCAAACGGTTGTTCAGTGAAGGGGCCCCGGGCCCGTTACTCCCCTGGTGGGAGGGAAGTCGATCTTCTAGCATAGATACGCTGGCCAGGCGACCGACAAGGCAGGGAGCGCCTGATATGACGGTTACGAGTCAAGTGACGGTTACGCGGCTTCAGGAGGTAATGGATATGTCTGCCACAAGGATTGAGATGTGCGACCAGGATGGCGACGGGGTATTGACCATTCGAGATGACGGCGCCGCATTTTCAGGGGTCGCGCTTGAGCTTTCGAATCTTTTCGGTGAAGACGTGGTCGCGGATCTTGACAAGCACCAGTTGCTCAATTGGTGCGAGATGGTCGCGGCCCACCTTCGCAACCAAGGCGTTATGCCAAGCGAGTGCGCTCCGGAGGGCTGCGTCAAGAAAACCAGTCAAAGCCGGACGAAAGAGCAGCCTGGCGTCGAGGAGCTCTTGCAGTCGGCGGCATCTTGACGCTGACGAACGCGAGACGCTCTACTGGCAACAGAGCGTCTTTTCGTTGGCGCATTGATTAACAATCCCCACCAGCCAGCGCTTCCCGTCTATCTCCAGGCCGAACCCGAGAGCCCCCCACTCTGTGGCGCCAGTGGCTGGATTGATTGTGGGCGGGCTGACCGCCAGGTGATTGACATATCCACCGCTATCAGTGCGCTGCATGATGGCCAGTCGGCCGACGCATGACCTGAATTTCCGGCCCAGTACGGGATTCGCGGGAACTTGCTACATTGCTGACTGCTGGCGAAAACAGCCCCACGCTGCTGCCCCGCTCACCGCAAACCGACAGACCAAGGAGACATCGAATGCGCACCGCACTTCAACTTCGTTCGCAAATCAAGAGCAGCGGTGAACTCGAGCTGTCGCTAGACAGCATCGACACGCCGCGCCCTGGCTCGGATGAAGTGCTCATCCGCATTGAAGCCTCTCCCCTCAACCCGTCCGATCTCGGCCTGCTGTTCGGTGCGGCCGACATGCGCACGGCCAAGGCCAGCGGCACGGCCGAGCGCCCCATAGTCACCGCGCGCGTTCCGGAAGGCGCGCTGCGCAGCATGGCGGGCCGCCTGGATGCGTCCATGCCGGTTGGCAATGAGGGCGCGGGCGTGGTCGTCGAGGCAGGGTCGTCCCCTGCGGCGCAAGCCTTGATGGGCAAGACCGTGGCTGCCATCGGCGGCGCGATGTACTCGCAGTACCGCTGCATTTCGGCGGACCAGTGCCTGGTCCTGCCCGAAGGCGCCACGCCTGCTGACGGCGCGTCGTCATTCGTCAACCCGCTCACCGCACTGGGCATGGTCGAGACCATGCGGCTCGAAGGACATAGCGCCCTGGTGCATACCGCCGCGGCCTCCAACCTGGGCCAGATGCTCAATCAGATCTGTCTCAAGGATGGCATCAAGCTGGTGAACATCGTGCGCAAGCAAGAGCAGGCGGACCTGCTCAAGGCACAAGGTGCGGTCCACGTCTGCAACGCCGCGTCGCCCACGTTCATGCAGGACCTCACCGAGGCACTCGTCGCCACTGGCGCAACGATCGCGTTCGACGCCACGGGCGGCGGCAAGCTCGCCGGCCAGATCCTCACCTGCATGGAAGCGGCCTTGAACAAGACGGCCCGCGAATACAGCCGCTATGGCTCGACCACCCACAAGCAGGTCTACCTCTACGGCGGCCTGGACACAAGCCCGACCGAGTTCAACCGCAACTTCGGCATGGCGTGGGGCATGGGCGGCTGGCTGGTGTTCCCGTTCCTGCAGAAGATCGGGCGCGAGCGGGCCAACGCGCTGAAGCAACGCGTGGTGGCGGAGCTGAAGACCACCTTTGCCAGCCACTACTCGAAAGAGATCTCGCTGGCCGAGGTGCTGGACCTGGACGTGATCGCCGTCTACAACAAGCGCGCGACGGGGGAGAAGTACCTGATCAACCCGAACAAGGGCCTGGCCGGATAAATCACCCCGGGGCGCCTTGCGCGCCCACCGTGTCAGGAATCAGCCGCTGGGCCACAGCCAGCGGCGCGGCACTGCCGGCCGGCAATGGGTGAGCGCTTTCCAGTTCCGCGGCGTGGAAGCTCACCCGGGCGCAGCCCTGGCAGTCATCGCGCACGAGCACGCGCAACGGCAAGTCCAGCACAGCGCTGGTTGCCGCGAGCATCAACGGCGTTCCCCGCTTGACGTTGCCATAGATCAGCAGCTGCATCGGCGGCATTGCCAGCCCGGCGTTGCGTGCAGCCTCGGCATGGTCGATCCTCGCGAAGAACGTCATGCCCTTGTCCAATTGGCCGGTCACGGCCGGCTGCTGCCGGTGATGCCGCGGCCGTCTCTGACCACAGGGCAGAACAGTCGCTCGAGCGGCCGCCTGACCGCGATGGGAAAGGTCGGCTCATGGCCCAGAGCGGCCAAATAGCGCTCTCGTGCCACGCAGTTGGGGGACTCCAGGTTTCTCAATGAAAAAAATAGGGATGATGGCCAAATGATGGATTGATCACAGATCGACAGGCGCGTAAATCAGAAGACGTCAGATTGGAAGCCGCGATCAATCCGAGTGAGGCAGCCATGACCTTGTCCGATCCCGAAAGGCTTGCTCAGTATGTCCGGGCCCTTCCCGACTTCGTTGTCTATAAGACCGTCGATGGCAACTACAACCATGTCGGTGCGACCGTTGCCGATGCGGTTCTCCAAGCCAATTTGCGATATGCAACGCATGTGAAGCCGCGTGTGAACCGAATTCTGGCGGTTTATCCAGCGGCGCGGACGACCCGTGCTGTTCTTGCCCTGTTGGGGACAATCAGCGCCACGGACTTCCTTCATTGGCGAGGCCAAGATCGCGCCTAACGCTTTTGTCACATTCTTGGCCTGTTCGCCTCGGAAGGCATAGATACCGAGGTGCACCTGCGCGACTGGCTATCCGACAGTGCGAGTCCGCAAAAGCTGCGGTCCATCAAGGGCATTGGCCCGAAGACAGTGGACTACTTCCGAATCCTGGTAGGAGTATCCACCAGTGCAATTGACCGACATCTCCGCAACTTTCTCTGGTTGGCCGGGCTAATCCCGAGTGGTTATGCTGATGACCAAGCCGTGATCAATGTCGCAGCCGACATCCTTGGCATCGACCGCGCCCACTTCGATCACAGCATCTGGCAGTATATGAGCAAGCGTGGGACGACATCTGGCATCGCCGGTTCGAGTCGCGGCAGGGCCTGTGACTTTGGGGCATCGTTGCAATGAAGGCCAATCAGGCGAACAGCGTGCCGAGGGGGGGAAGGGTTGCAGCACGCCTGAGCTACGGCGAGGTAGAGCCGGTCCGCTGAAGGCCCGGGCAAGAGCACGCCTGCCGGCTCTTGGGAGATGCGCTATGGATACTCCATTTGCCCACGGTACCTTCGTCAAGGTGCTAAACGCACGTACACCGCGTACCGAATTTCTCGTCGGCCAGATAGTGCAAATCGTCGCCTACGGCAAGCGGACCGGTGTTTATGCCGTATTCTTCGATGGCGAAATGTTTGCACCATTCCGGCATGAGGACTTTGATGTGGTGCGACATAGCGAGTGAAATTGCCTTGCGCCAACGTATAGACGGTGCCTGAACCGGTCTCCAATCAGCCAGAATGAGACCGTCCCGACTTTGCTACGGGCGACCGTCTCAACGTCAATATTGGACGACAATTCTTACCGTTGCGACTGCTCCAGATCTCGGAGTGCATTCTCGCGATGTCCGAGCTGACGTTAGCGACGGAAACTCTGCCGTTCCGGCCATCCGCTCGCATATAGATCGGTGGCCGAGACACCGGTCGGACCGTGCGTGCAACGCTGAACAGTGTCATGAAAAGTTCTGGGGCAAGCGTCATGCGCGACCAAGTACTATCGGCGCTGAACGCGGTCGCACCGCTGTCTGTTCACTCGGCATCGAGCTGCATCAGAGCGCTGACATGAGCTATTGCACTCGTGGCCAATGCGTCAAGGCTATAGCCCCCTTCCAGGATCGATACGATGCGGCCGTCGCACGTCTCGTCGGCAATTTGCATCAGTTCCTTGGTAATCCAATGGAAGTCACTGTCCTCCAGGTTCATGCCAGCGAGGGGATCCAGGCGGTGCGCGTCGAATCCCGCGGAGACAATGAGGATTTCGGGGGCGAACGCCCTTAGCGAGGGAAGCACGAGGGCGGAAATCGCGGCACGGAACTGCGCCGGCTCACAGCCGCGAGGCAACGGAACGTTGACAATATTGTGGTTCACTCCTGTCTCGGACCGGGCTCCGGTACCGGGATAGAAAGGCGACTGGTGGCTGGATGCATAGAACAGCTCCGGGCGGTCGAAGAATGCTGCCTGGGTTCCATTGCCGTGATGCACATCGAAATCGACCACAGCGACGCGCTCGAGTTTGTGGACCTCATAGGCGTAGGCCGCCGCGATCGCCGCCTGGTTGAAAATGCAAAAGCCCATCGCCTTCGCCGGTTCAGCGTGATGGCCGCACGGCCGCGTTGCGCAGAACACGTTACGCGCCTGGCCGTCCATCACCGCATCGACACCCGCGCAAGCAGCGCCGACGCAGCGCATGACGGCTTCCCGCGAGCCAGGCGACATGACCGTATCGCCCGCGTCCAGCGGCACGTATCCCTGGGTGGGGGCGCTTTGCGCGATCTCGTCGATGTAGTACGAATCGTGGATCAATTGCAACTGCTCGACGGTGCCCATCGGCGCATCGCGCCGTTCCAGCGAAGCGAACTCCGGCGTTCGCAACGCCTGCACGACGGCTCTCAGGCGTTCGGGCGACTCCGGATGGTGCGGCCCGGGGCGGTGTTCGAGACACGCGGAGTGGGTATAAATAATCGTAGTTGTCATGTTCGGCTGTACTCGGTTTCAACCGGCGACGTTGGTGGTCTACGTCAATCGTCACGGCAATCCCATCAGATATGTAATATATCAGGAGAGCGCGAACACCAACTGTCCAGCCGGTTTTGAAGAGTCGCAGCGCCAGCCCGGCACGGTCGTGCGTTTTTTGTGGGGTAGTGATCTTTTTGATGGGTGGCCCCGTTGGGCGGTGGCGCTAGCCGAAAGCGGCAGAGTCCGGCTCAGGGGGGCGGTTGAATCCGCGATGGCCCGCTCCAGGTCCAGCCGCCGAGCCGCCGCCGTTTGTGCCCGGCGCCTTGGCCGGGGCTTGATCTTGTCGCATTCGGTCTTCGGTGGGCTCTTTCCGCCGAACGTTCATGAACCGCCGTTCATCCGCGAAGAGAAGGTCTCTAGCCGACCCATCCCGGTCATCCACCAGATCTGAAATGAATGTCCGATGCGCACCGAGAAGCCGCCAGTCAGCCCTGTTTCAGCGTAACGACGCGGCTCTTTTTTTTGAACAGCACGAAAGACGCCAGTACATGCCGTTTATACGACTTGGCGAATGAGTATGATTATCACGTAGGCTGCGGCAACCACCAGCATGGCCCCAGCAAAGGCCAGGTAGTATCTAGCCCCGTGGTGTGGCGGATGGGAATGAAAGTGATGAACAACAGGCTTCATTTGCTTCCCCTTGACCACGTTGCCCACAATTGGAGCTTAGCCCTGCCATGGCAACGGACCAAGCAAGCCTGCTCGCCCGGCTCAACCGCCGGAGAAGACATGCACTTAGCGCTGGCGTACCAGCCAGAAGCTTTCAATAATCTGGCGCGTCGCGGGGCTGATGACAATCTCCCCCAGCTCCGCTTGCGAGAACCACTGGCAGCGTGCGATTTCCTTGCTAGGCTTTGGCGCGGCAGATTTCCCAATATTGGCGACGAAGACATGGTGCACGGTCGTTGCACCTATGACCTGGAACAGAAAGCCGAGCCCTCGAGCCAGCAAGGTGGTTTCCTCTAGAAGCTCCCGTCCTGCGGCGTCAGCAAATGTCTCGTCCTTGCTCGGACGCCCACCCGGCAGCGCCCACCGGCTGCCGTCCTTGGAAACCAGCAGCACGCGGTCGCCGCGCGCGCAAACCACGGTGGCCCTTATCTTCGTCTTCATCAGTCGAGTGGGGTAAATTCAAAATTTGGCGCCGATCTTACACGCGAGGCCGAGGCGGCGCAGACAGGGCAGAATTCTTCCTTGCTCCACACGGGAACCTCATGCAGGCCTGCCCACGTCAGCCGTTCTATAAGGCGGTTCCTCGACTGGTTTCAGCCGTCAAATCGGCGATGCTCTAGCGGCCGTTTCTGGCCGACAAGCGCCGGTCGTCAGTCCAAGCCCCCGGCGCATGCGCATTTCGGATGGCTGAAAGTCGCATTCCGGTTCGTAGCCCGCCCGACACGTTCGTAGACTCCATGCATTCCAACAAGCGGAGTGCACATGTCCATCCTGTCCATTTCAACGCGCAAGGCCCGCTGCGTCGCGCTGGCGGCCGCGGCCGCAGCAAGTTGCGTCGCCGCCTATGCGGAAACCTGGCCATCAAAGCCGATCACCGTGGTCGTGCCATTTCCGGCTGGCGGCGGTACCGATCTGGTGGTTCGCTCCATCCAGCCGCTGTTGCAGCGTGAGCTCGGCCGCCCCGTCGTGATCGACAATCGCAGCGGCGCGGGCGGCACGCTTGGGTCTGCCTATGTCGCGCGGGCTGCGGCCGATGGATATACGGCCGGCGTGGTCACGACGAGCACGCACGCGGTAAGCGTTGCCCTATATCCAAAGCTGACGTACAACCCGGCGAAGGACTTCGCCTATGCCGGATTCATTGGCACGTCGCCTTATGTGCTGGCCGTCAACAACACCTTGCAGGTGGCGGATGCCAAGGCGCTTGTCAGCAGACTGAAGGCCGACAAGGCGCAGCACAGCTTCGGTTCGGTTGGTGTCGGCACCGTGTCGCACCTGATGGGCGAGCAGTTTCAGAAGCTCGTCGCCGTGCCGATGGTTCACGTCCCGTATCGCGGTGCGGCGCCGGCGTACACTGATCTGATTGGTGGACAGGTGCAAATCATGTTCGACAATCCGGTAGGACTGGCGCCATACATCAAGGCACACAAGATTGCCGCCATTGCCGTGACCGCTCCGACACCGCTGCTCCCCGATGTACCGACGTTCGCCAGCCAGGGCGTGCCAGGCTTCGAGCAGCAACTGTGGTATGGCATCGCCTTTCCCAAGGGAACGCCCGCTGCGATCGTCGATCGCTTCAATGCAGCACTGAACAAGGTGCTCTCTGACAATGCGGTCGTGGCCGATCTCTCGAGCAAAGGTGTGACGGCGCGCCCCGGTACACCCGCCGCACTGCAGGCCGCGGTTCAAGCAGACATCCCGTACTGGGGCAAGATTGCCAGTTCCGTGGGAGCTACAGGTGAGTAATGTCAGTCTGATCCGGGTTTTTGTACGCGATGGGCGAGGCGGCAATCCGGTGCCGCTGGTCTCCGATGCCCGTGGCATGAGCGCGGTGGAAATGCGAAGGGTTGCTGCAGCATATGGGCACGAGTCCGCCTTTGTATTGCCGAGTGATATCGGTTGCGACTGGCGTTTCCGATTCTTCGTTCCGCAGCACGAGATGGAGATGTGCGGCCACGCCACCGTGGGCACGCTGTGGGCGTTGCGCCAATGGGGCCGCTGGACGACCCCGGCGGTGCGCATCGAGACGCTGAGTGGCATCGTGCTGGCGTATTGGGACGATGCGCTGCAATCCGTTTGGATCTCGCAGCCGGCGGTGCGTACCCAGACGCTGGACGCCGGGGCATCGGGCCGAGTGGCGGCGCAACTTGGTTTTTCAGCCGGTACGTATGCGGCCACCAATGCCGCGACGAGTCGCGTCAAGACGCTCATCGCCTTGCCTTCCGTGGCGGTGCTGGACAGCTTGCAACCGGACTTCTCGACCATGGAGTCGCTCTGCGCATCGATCGGCTCAACCGGGCTCTATCCCTATGCATTTGGCGTATCGAAAGCGGACGGCCGACCCGTGATCCATGCGCGGCAATTTCCAAAGTCGTCCGGCTATCCCGAGGATGCCGCCACCGGCATAGCGGCGGCTGCCTTATGGGGCTTTCTGAACCAGGCGGGTGAACTGGCTGGCCCTGATGGAAAGGTGTCTTCCATCGCGGTCTGGCAAGGTGATGCCATGGGCAGCCCCTCGGAAATTCTCGTGGCGCCGCGCCATACGGATGCGGGCGAGCCTGACGGATGCTGGCTCAGCGGCAGCGTGACTTGGAGCGATGCGTGACGGACAGCTCCCCCGAGGCGCGGCTTGCCGCAGCGGGATTCACGTTGCCCGAAGTGTCAAGTCCACGTGGCAGCTATGCGCCGTATTGCGCGATCCAGGTCGGCACATCGCAATGGGTGTCGATTGCCGGTCAGGTATGCCGGCGGAACGGCGTGGCCATGGCGGGCCAATGCCGGAGCGACGATGATCTGGAATTCGCCCGCCATGCCGCCGAAGTATCGGTGCTGAATGCGCTGGCCATACTGCGGCTGGCTTGCGACGGCCAGTTGTCGCGCGTGATCCAGATCGTTCGCCTTCGCGGCTTCATCCGCGCGGCACCGGACTTTACACGACATGCGGCAGTGCTCGATGCGGCCTCGGCGGTTATGCGCTCAGCATTCCCCGGTCAGCCGCTGCCGGCACGCAGCGCGCTTGGCGTGGCCAGCTTACCGGACCGGGCTTGGACGGAGATTGAGGTCGACGCCATTGTGATGACGGCCTGAAGGCGTCGGCCGCTAGGCTACGACGGCGCCGGCACTTCGCGCAGCAACCGGTGCAGATGCCCGCTGGAGGCAAAGCCGAGATCCATGCTGACGCAGGCGGCGGACCGGCCTCCTGCAATCAGCTTGCGTGCGTGCTCGGCCAGGATACGACGCCGTACGGTCACGGGCGTCGTGCCCAACTCGATCTGACAGGCGCGCTGCAAATGTCGGATCGAGATGCCCAGTTCGCCGGCCACGGTATCGATCGATGGCAAGGGCATGTCGCGTTCGAGCGCCGCATGGAAGCGCTGGACCATGCGCAGTGCGACGGACGCCGGCTCTTCGGGCATCGCCAGCGGCCGGCTCGTCATGATCTGCGCCACGATGGCGCGCACGAGCCAGGACGCGCTGGTGAATGAGATCGTAGGCGCGAGCAGCGCCTCAAGCATCGCGATCGTCGCGGCGTCCAGGTGCATGGCGCCGAACCGTAGGCACACGGGCAGGCGATCGGGCGGCAGATAGAGTTCCCCGTGCTGCTGAAGGCCGTGCTCGGATGCCGTCAGGTGCGACGTCGACGCATGCAGCAGTACAGCGGTACCGCGCACCAGCGAAGCGGCATGCAGTGCGTCTGGCTCGCCGGACGAATCGTTCCAAACCGTCCTGAGCCTGCCCATGCGCGGCCACAACAGCATGCCGCAGTCGTGGATGTGCCATGCTCGGCGAAAAGCAGGCTGTCGGCTGTCATGTAGGGCGAATCCATGCTCCGCGGTCAGGTGAAGCTTGGGAGACAGGTGAGGATCGTTGGTCATCGCAGGCGTTCCGGCAGTCACAGGCGGAATGCCACCGATAATACGCCGTTCCGTGGACTGGGGGCAGCGGAGCGCTAAATCGGCGGAGCCGCGCACGCCCTGTTATGGCAACAGTCTGGTTTCCAGTTCCGACTTAGTGCGTGATTCGGCCATCGACCACGTGCCGACCGTCGCTTTGCGACCCACTTCGGCCCGTCAACCTACGGTCACCTCGACGGCGGTCTCCAAGGTACAACGGTCGTTCAGTAATTCGCATCGCAAGGCGGGTGTTCGGCCTTCTCAGCCGTTCGACAATCAACAGTTGAAAGGCCGAGCACGACGGCTTTGCGAAACGGCCGGCGAGATGCCGCGCCCATCAGGAGGGACAAGCCCGTTGCAACTAGCCTCTATCGGCTGATGCCGTCAATGATCGATGCGATCCCTTTTTGTAGCAGAGACCAGTCCAGGCCGGCGGAGTCCACGGTGAGCGGCAGCTTCCGGGAGGATATGAACGTCGGATATGGCCGGAGGCTGTGTGGTGACGTCAGCCCGAGGGGATGTTGGACGCTACTCAGTGCCTGCGCCGATGCGGCAGCAGACGCCGCATCGGCCCTGATTCCTGAGCCCGCGCGCAGCCGCTGCGGCTCACTGGGAGAACATCTTCTTCCCGGGAACGTCGAGCGCTGCTTTCAGTACCGTGCCAGAGCTGGATTCCGTAATGAACAGCGTGCGGTTTCCCTCGCCGCCGTAGGCGATGTTGGTCGTGTGGTCGCCAACCGCCGACATGATGCGGTGCACGGGCTCGCCCCGGGCGTCAACCACCCAGACCGAACCCATGCCGGTATGGGCGATGGCAAGGCGGCCACGTGCGTCCAGCGCAAGGCCGTCAGGTCCTGTCCCGCCTGAGAGCTGCACGAAGGTCCCGACCTTGCTGGCCGTGCCATCGCGCATGAACGGCACCCGCCAGACAGCGTTCGCCCGCGTCACTGCAAGGAAGAGGATCGATTCATCGAGGTTCATCACCAGGCCGTTCGGACTGGGGATGCGATCCAGCACGCAGTCGAGTCGTCCTTGCCGGCTGAACCGGAACAGGCGGCCACTGGGATCCTGGTGGCCTGACAGCCCTTGGTCGGTGAAATAGAGATCGCCGTTGGCCGCGAAGAACAGGTCGTTCACCGCCCTGAACCGCTCGGCGTAGTGTCGCTCCAGCAGCGGGCTCACTTTCCTGGTCTCGAGGTCGAGTACCATGATTCCGTGCTTGTAGTCGGCAATATAGGCACGTCCGTCGCGGCCAAATTTCAGACCATTCGGCCAGCCGTCGTACTCCACAACCACCTCGCACTCTGCCGATGGCGTGAAGCGAACAATCCGCCCGTTCGGTGCATCTACACAGTACAGATGGCCGTCATTGCCGAAGCTAGGCCCTTCCAGCAGCGACCGGGTCGGAATGCCGTGGGGTTGGCTGTTTTCCCAGGCAGTGGCCATGTCGGGGCGCGGAGCCGCCTCGGGCAGGCGCGCGAACACCGTGGCCTGGGTAACGGGGGGTGGCGCAAAGAACATCCGGGATCTCCTACAGACTATCCATGGAAACGCCCGAGCTGGTGGGGCGCCTCGGGCGTGCATCCACGAGCGGGTTGTCGCCGATGCGTTTGCGCGTTGCGACCTGGGAAATAGCCGCGCCGGCGAGGAGCAGCACGCCGGCCGCAGCGAAAGCATAATTGTATGAGCTGGTCGCGGCAACCAGATAGCCGGTCACAATGGGGGCCAGGATGCCGAACACGTTCCCGCCGACGATGGCGATGCTGTTCGCCTTGCCGGCATCCGATGCATGGACAAGCAGGTCGTTGGCAAGCGCCATGTTCAGCGAGATCGCCGTAGCGATGCCCGTGAGCGAGACAGCCAGCAGCAGCACGATGACCCAGATGTTGTCCACGACCGGTGCAGCAAGAATCACGGACGAGCAGAGAAGCATCGCGCCGATCATTGGCCTGCGCTTCCCGGCTTCGGCGTCTCCGGGCCGAAGGACTCTGTCGCTGAACTTGCCCAGGAGCATGCCGAACAGCACTGCGCAGCCATACGGCAACGCCGTGTAGATGGCGGCCTCCTTGATGTCCATGCCTTTGGTTGCCTGCAAATAGCTGGGCAGCCAGGTCAGGAAAAGGTATTGGGTGTACACGGCACACCCCTGTGTGAGGGCAATCCCCCACATGCTCCCGGACTTCAGCAAGCCAGCCAGGCCGACACCACCGCTCATTGCCGCCGTCGCTTCAGACCCCGCGGCAACGTCGGAAGCCTCCGGTCGAGAATTGCGGAACCAGATCATCCATGGAGCGAGCCATAGGAGGCCGACGGCCCCCGCAAGCATGAATGCGGCGCGCCAGCCGAAGACAGATACCAGCCATCCAATGACCAGTGCGCCAAGCGCCGGGCCGGCGTATGCGCCACTGTTGAAGATGGTGGTGGCGAACCCTCGGTTCTTCGCGGGCACCTGGTCACGGATGAACTTGTTGGCGCACGGGTAGCTGGTTGCCTCGCCGGCGCCCATGACCAGGCGCGTGGCGAAGAGCGCCGGGAAACTGCCGACCAGTCCCGTGAACACGGTGGCAATCGACCACACGCCCATGCCGCCTGCGCTGACCCCTCTTGCGCCGTACTTGTCGGCGAGGATGCCCGACGGGATCAGGCAGAGCAGGTAAGTCCAGAGGAATGACGAGAAGAGATAGCCCATTTCCACCGGGCCCAAATGGAACTCGGCGGCGATAGGCTTGGCGGCAACCGAGAGCGCCACGCGGTCAAGGTAGTTGATTAAAGCCATGGTGAAGAGCAGCAGGTACACCGCCACCATGCTTCGGGGGGTTGAGGATTTCACAATGTCTCCTGTTCTTGTCCGCCGCCGTGATCCTGGCGGGGTGCGGCCTCCCATGGGACGCTTGCTTGAATTGCCCGAGGGGCGGCCTTCCCTGCCTGGCGCGTGCCAGCAGGGAAGGCCCCGAACTTACGTGTTGTGTTCGGCAGCGATGGGACGGGTTTCGCCGGTCTCCACCAGGGTTCGGCTCGCGTTCATCGACCCGTAGATCCAGAGAATCTTCATGGGCGCAGTTGCCGAAGCATTACGGAAACGGTGCGGAACATTCGGGGGAATGAACGTAGCATCGCCCCGCTTGACGGGAATGGATTGCCCATCGATGTCAAAAATGGCGTCCCCCTCGATCAGCACCACGCTCTCTTCGGTATTGTGATGATGGAACGGGATCTCCGCGCCGCCGGCAAACTCGGTATAGCCCGTGATGAAGGCCGTGGCCCCCACCGCCTTGCCGACCAGGGGGGTCGTGCGGGCGCCGCCGCCCCGGTCATGGGTCTGGATGGTGTCAGGCTTCAGCAGCACGGAGTTGGATGCGGTCTTGATCATGGCGTTGACTGGAAAATGAGGAGGAAGGATCAGTGGGTGGGGCCGACCCACACCGTCTTGATGTTGGTGAATTCGCGGATGCCAAACTCGCCGAGTTCGCGGCCGTAGCCGGATTGCTTCACACCGCCAAAAGGAAGGCGCGGATCGGAGGCGACCAGCCCGTTGACAAACACGGCACCGGCTTCGATTTGCCTGCTGAGGATATGGGCGCGCGCGAGGTCGTTGGTCCAGAGTGCGGCGCCCAGCCCAAATTCCGTGGCGTTCGCAACTTCGATCGCCTGCTCGGCGCTGCTGACCCGGATCACTGCGGCGACAGGCCCGAACGTCTCCTCCACGGCCGCAGCCATGCGCGGCGTGACCCGGTCCAGAATGGTCGGGGCGTAGTAGAAGCCCGGCCCGTCGAGCGGGTGCCCGCCCAGCGCAATCACGGCGCCGGCATCGACAGAGCGCTCCACCTGCGAGTGCAGATCGCTGCGCAAGTTGGCGCGCGCCAGCGGCCCTATGGTGGTGTGGCGATCCATGGGGTCGCCGACTTTCAGCATGCGCGTCCCGGCGCAGAACGCGGCAACAAACTGATCGGCGATCGCCTCTTCGACAATGAATCGCTTGGCGGAAATACAGCTCTGGCCCGTGTTCGAGAACCGGGCTTTCACTGCCATCCTGGCCGCGGCTTCGACGTCCGCATCGGCCAGCACGATAAACGGGTCGGAGCCGCCAAGTTCCAGGACCTGCTTCTTCATGAGGCTTCCGGCCTGGGCGGCGATCAGTTTCCCGACGGCCGTGGAGCCGGTCAGCGTCACGGCGGCGACGCGCGCATCGGCCAGCACGCCCGCGACGTCCGATGCTTCGATCATCAGGGTGGTGACCAGGCCCTCGGGCGCACCCGCTTCGCGGAAGACGTCCGCCAGCGCGAGCGCGCACTGCGGCACGTTATTGGCATGCTTGAGCAATGCTGCATTGCCCGCGGCCAGGGCGGGGGCCGCAAAGCGGATGAACTGCCAGAAGGGGTAGTTCCACGGCATCACCGCCAGGACGACGCCCAGCGGATCGAACACCACCCGGCTGTCCGCCGCACTGCTGGGAACATGGAGGTCAGCCAGAAAGGCCGGCGCTGACTCGGCGTAAAACTCGCAGGTCCACGCCGATTTCTCGATCTCGGCTGCCGCCTCCGCGATCGGCTTGCCCATCTCGGCAGTGATCATGGCAGCAAACCGCGCCTGATGGCGGCGAAGCACCGCGGCCACTGCCTTCAGGAGTGCACAGCGTTCGTGAATCGGTTGCATGCGCCATGCTTGCTGGGCAAGCACGGCCGAACGCAGCTTGCGCTCGGTGTCGTCGGGACGGTCGAACGGATAGCGCCCGATCTCTGCGCCGGTCGAAGGGTTGACTGAGACAATCATGGGTAAGTAGGTAGCAGGTTGTTTAGCGTTTGCGGCGATGGCAAGGTGACGCCTGCGGCAACGTCAGAGTTGTTCACTGACGAGGACCTTGCGTCGAATCAGGTCTTCCAGGATGCCGGAGTCCTTTGCCAGCCTTGCCTTGAATTCCTCAGGCGTGCTGCTCACGACGTCAAACCCGTTCTGGGCGAACCGCTTCGCGATCTCCGGGTTGCGCATCACCTCCGCAGTGGCCGAAACGATCTTTCGCCGGACGTCTGCCGGCAGGCCACTGGGGGCTGCCAGGCCAACCCAGGTGGGGTACTCCAGGCCGGGAATGGACTCACTCATGGTCGGAACACCCGGCAGCAGTGCTGACCGCTTCGATGATCCGACGGCAATGGCCCTGACCTTGCCGGCCTGGATATGCGGAAGCAGCACGGATACCCCCGCGAACGCGAAATCGATGTGCCCGCCGAGCAGGTCCGTAATCATCGGCGCCGCTCCCTTGTAGGGAACGTGAGTCGTTTTCAATTGGCGCGCCAAGGCCATCTGGGCACTGTTGACGTGCCCGGCCGACGCCACGCCCGACGTGCCATACGTGGTGCCTGGATGGGCTTTGAGGTAGGCGATCAGCTCTTCCAGGTTCTTGACGGGCAGATCGCCGCGGGTGACCAGAACTTGCGGCGTCGTCACCAGGAGGTTCAGGTAGTCGAACGACTTGAAGGTGTCGTAGCGCAACGCCTTCATGATCTGGTAGTTGGCCGCTTGCGTATCCAGCGCAAGCATCAGCGTGTAGCCGTCGGGCTTCGAACGGGCGACCTCTGCAGCGCCGATGGATCCGCCGGCGCCAGGCTTGTTTTCGATCACGACAGGTTGTCCCAGCTTCTCGCCGAGGGCCACGCTGATGATGCGAGCCGTCTGATCGACGGCGCCGCCGGCCGCGAACGGGACGATCAGGCGGATCGGTTGATGGGGATACCCCTCTGCCGAAACCAATGCGCTGGCACTGGCACAGATAGCGAATACGGTGGCGTTGAAAAGGCGTCGATAGATGGATGCCATGGTTGTCTCCGATCTTGTTTTTATCCGGCCGGTTCCAGCGATCGCATGAACCTGGCCGGGCACAGGTGCGGGGCGTTAAGGTGTTTGGGCGTTAAGGTGTGCTGGCGATCAGGCCGCCGTCGACGACGATCTCGGTGCCGGTGACGTAACGGCTCTCGTCGGCGGCCAGGAACAGCGCGGCATGGGCCGTGTCCCAGGCGTCACCCATGTATTTCATGGGAATCTGGTTGTTCCGGCGCGCCAGGAAACCTTCCGGGTCACCCTGCGCATATTTCTGGACCAGGTTATCGAGAAGCGGCGTATGCATGAGGCCTGGCACCACGCAGTTCAGCCGGATACCTTCTGCGGCGTGGATCACGGCTGTCGTTTTCGTGAACTGGATCAGCGCCGCCTTGGCCGCTGCATAGGCAACCTGGGGCTTGCCAACGTAGCGCAGGCCAGCGACCGAAGATACGTTGATGACAGAACCGGCGCCCTGCTTGCGCATGATCGGCAGCACATGCTTGCAGGCGAGATACGCGCCTTTCAGGTTCACCTGGATCTGAGCGTCCCAGACTTCTTCCGTCATATCAACGGGTCCGCCGGGCTGCGACAGGCCAACATTGTTGACCAGGATGTCGATGCGCCCATACCGCTCGAAGCACTCGTTGACCACGCGCTCGACGTCATGGGCTTTGGTGGAGTCGCACTGCACCACATGGGCGTGGCTGCCTTCTTCCTGGATCAGCTTGCGCGTTTCTTCGGCGTTCGCCAGATTGAGGTCGGTGCCGAAAATCCTGGCACCCTGCCGGGCCATCAGGACCGCCATGGCTCTTCCATTGCCCCATCCCTGGGCCACTGCGCCACATCCCATGATGAGGGCAACCTTGTCGGTCAGTTTCAGCATTCGATTGATCTCCTTTATGGCATCGCGACCTGTCATGCCGGTCAGCGTCGGGAGAAATCGTAAGCAGGACCGATTGATAAGTGAAATTCTTTGTACCTATTTAATGATAGAGTTTAGGAATAAATAGGCCGCCGCCACGGCAGCCTGGATCTGCTCGATCCGCCAGCTGGATCGGGTCTCTTGTGATGAGGAATGCGCGTGAATGTGACGCCACGTCAACTCAGAATCTTCCTGGCCCTTGCCGAGTCGCTCAATTTCAGTCGTACGGCGGAGAAGTTCTTCGTGACACAGCCGTCCCTCAGCAAGGCTGTGAAGGACCTGGAGGACGCGTTGGGCGTCGTATTGTTCGAGCGCTCCACGCGCTCGGTGCGGCTGACAGCGGCCGGTGAGCGCATGACCTCACTGGCGCGGCGCGTGGTCGGGGAATTCGATACCGGTCTGCAGCGTCTGCAGGGCCTGGCGGATCATGAAGCCCACCACGTCGCCATCGCGGCGATCCCGTCGCTGGCAAATGCCGTGCTCCCGGGGGTCTGCGCGAATCTGGATAATCACTTTCCCGGGCCGCGCTTCACGATCTACGACGGCACCAACGCGTCCACGATTCTGCGCCTGGTCAACTATCAGGTGGATTTCGCCCTGGCCTCCGCAGCGCCGTCGCACCCCGAGCTGGAGTACGAGGAGGTCATGCGCGACCGCTTTGCGCTGCTCGCGCCGGAGGGGTGGGAGACGGCGGTGCGACCGGTCATGCGAATGGAAGAACTGCTCGATCTGCCACTGATCAGCGGAACCGACGCGAGTACCGCCAAGGAGTACGTCAGCGCGGCGTTCCTGCAGCGGGGCATTGTCTTCCGTCCGAAGCTCTCGTTTGACCAGGTGGCCACCGCGGCGGGATTTGTACGCCAGGGGTTGGGGATAGCGATACAACCCTACCTGGGCATCATGCCGCTGCTGGATCTGCGGGGGATGCGTCTCTGCCAGATCGAGGATGGTCCAATCCGGTCAGTTGGAATCGTACGGCGCAAAGGCTCGCCCCTGTCGCCGATCGCCGAAAAAGCACTGGAGGAGGTGCGTGCCGCCGCCGGGAAGCTGGTGCAGCATCTGCCGGCATGGATTCACCCGCCTGCGACCTCGCCTTGATCGCCGGGTGATGCGTATTGGCGGGCGCTTGACGGGCGCCGGAAACGGGCGACCTCGATCAGGACGGTGGAGGTGGTAATCGGCTACGCCGTTGGCGGATGAAAAGGCCGATTATGCGAAAACAGCGGCAACGGTCGCCCCTTACGGCAAGATCGAACGCACAACAATGTCAACGCATCGAACCGGATAGCAGGACCGTTTTGCCTTTGGCGGACGGAACCGCATACAGCAAGGCCTTTGCGACAGCAGTTGCCTCGATTGGCTTGTAGTTTGAGGGGATGAGGAAGCCGAGCGCCTTGCCGAGCGCAAATCCCAGCTTCTCACCCTGCCGCACCGGCTGCCCTACAGCTTCCCGGTCTCCAACAAGAAGAGAAGGACGTGCGATGACCAATCCTTCGAACGGCATTTGCGCCAACGCGCTCTCGAGATCTCCCTTTACACGGCTATAGAAGACCTTCGAGTTTGGGTCAGCCCCCATCGCGCTCACCAGGCCCGCCTTCTTGACGCCAGCGACCAGTGCCGACGTGGCGACCGCCAGATTGGCGTCGTAGTCGATAGCGCGAAATGCGGCTTGGTTGCCGGCGACCTTTATCGTGGTTCCAAGCGCCAAATACACCTCATCCGCAGGCGGCAGGGAAGACAGAGCAGCGAAGTCAACGACATGGGTTGTCAGTTTGGGATGCCGGATTGCCGGCGCCCTGCGGCCTAGGCTGTGCACCTCGACCACGGATTCATCGGCCAATAAACCATTGAGTATCTCTCTCCCCACCAGGCCGGTGGCTCCTGCGATGATGACGGTTCGGTTTGCCATTGGCAGATACTCCGTAATAAGCAGATTCTCTTACAAGCCGTTGCTTGGCAGGCGAGGCCGAAGGCTTATTGGACCAACTGCAGATCGCCTTCGCCGTCGAAATTGGCGCATCCCGTCGCGGCGACACGCCATCTCGGCACGTCGAAGAGCAAGTCGTCGCGCTGCGCGTGGCGTCCTCGTGACGACCGACATACTCGCCTACTTCTTGCGCAACATCAGTTTGGACCAGGCGAAGGGCATTGTCTGTCCGTCGTTCCCGGGGCGCATCATACCCAGGCGCAGTCAATCCGACACGGTCGAGGCTTGCAACTCCCAGCGCTGCTTGCCCTTCCTCATGCCCGTGTCGTTGTCGAATACGCATTAACGACGAATCCGTGTCAGATTTTTCCCTATTTCTCCCGACATCGCTCTTCCAGATAGCTCCTCGCTATAGTGAAGACCAGTAAGCGCCTTGGCGGTGCCTGCAACAGTGCTAGGAGGGAGAAATGGATTGCACGTCGTCCGGTCCACGAGCGTCTAGGGAAACTTCGCGAATCGCACAACGAGGGCAGGCGCCACGCGCGACCCTCGGACAGCCGGGTGTGGCGGAATTACTGCTAAGGTCTGTGATGGCGTCGACGTGCGGTGCACTCAGCCCAGTCACGCTGGCGGCTCACGTTGGCAGGCCATTGCATAAGGGCAGATGCGACGTCGACGCATGTCTGAAGCACGGGGACCGTCGGCAGCAGCGATGGTTGGCCGAGCTCAGGCAGGCGGGGGCTATCGTTGGCAGCGCGCATGTTGTCCTGGATGGCGAGCTACCGTCAAGCAGCTACATGCCATGGCGTAACGGAATGCTGCCGTTTGGGACAGGGCAAGACGACAACTTTGCGCAGTGCCTGGCGGTGGCCCGGCTATGCGACCAGTACTCTCAGCGAGAAGCGGCATTCGGTCCGGCATGGCTCACCATCCGCTATTTCCTGGACTTTGGGCCGAGTACCGGGGTGCGGGAAGCCCTGACGGTTTCGCCGGTGCGGCATCAACAGCTTGGCCCCTTGTGCCAGCAGAACCTCGAAGTACTCGAGGCAGGAGCCAGGGTCGCTACGCTAACCATTGTCCATGAGCACGCGGTTGAATCCGCCGCCGGGAGGGGACGGTGGTCAGCTCGTAGCCAGGCGACCGCTGCCGATCGACCCGTTTTAGCCGAGCCTCCGCCGTAGGCCCCCGGCGTCAGATAAAGTGAATCTGAGGTGCGGCTGCAGAATCTCGCGACATTAGACTTTAAGGCTCTGGCCTTGCCGACGCTTTGGAGTCCCGATCATGCGATGCAGGGGCAGCGTCACGATCTGCGATCCACGCATGCCGAGAGACTGGCTACTCGCAAGCCGAACTTGCGCCGCAATCGATGGCCGCGGCATTTCCTTGCCCGGATGCCCTTTCGCGAGGGGCGAGTATGATTAATTCTGCGGGGACTTCCATTGCAGGAACAGATTGTGAAATCCAAAACCAGGGCCACAGTTGTTTGCGTACGCGGCGACCGTGTGCTGCTAGTTTCCAGGGACGGGAGCAGGTGGGCTCTGCCTGGCGGGCGCCCGAGCAAAGAGGAGACATTTGCTGATGCAGCGGGCCGAGAGCTGGAGGAAGAGACGGCCTTGACCGCCAAGGGGCTGGTGTTCTTGTTTCAGGTAATCGGCACGACGACAGTGCATCAGGTTTTCGGAGCAAACATTAGCAAAACCGCTGCGCCGAGGCCTAACAAAGAAATTGCGTATTGTCAGTGGTTCTCGCTTTTGGAGATAGCTGAGATCGTCGTCAGTCCTACAACGCGCCAAATCGTTGAGTCGATTTTTCAGCTACACCGATGCTAGATGAGTGAGGGTGGCTGTTCGATAATGCGACACCGGAGATATCGGCGCGGCCGGACAACGCTATTTTGGTAATTGCGCTGCAATCACCACATCCGGGAGGTAAGGCGAGCGAGCCAACCGCGACTAGCGTGCGAGCGAATTCTATGTTCAGGCCCGCCTATAACTCCTCCCTGATCGGCAACACCCTCAACACCCCGATCCCGATATGCTGCAACGGATCCATCCCCGGCTCGCTGTCGTAGGTCTTCAACTGCCCCTTCTCACGCGTGGTCCACGTCAGATGACGATGATTGCCATCGGCATCGGTCCGTAGCTCCACCCGATATGCCATATCGAGCAAGCCATCCTCCATGCTCTTGATCATCCGTTCGCACAGCGCCGGGCTGTCCAGCACGACGCCCATCTCGGTATTCAGCTTCGCCGAGCGCGGATCCATATTGAGCGAGCCGATGAATACCAGGTGCCGGTCCACGATGTAGTTCTTGGCGTGCAGGCTGGCCCGGCTGGACGCCATCCAGGTGCGCGAGCGCTTGTTGCGCTTCGAGATTTCCTCGTAGGCGCTTGGCTTGAGTTCGTACAACTCGATGCCGGCGGCCACCAGCGCCTCGCGGTGCGGTGCGTAGCCGGCGTGCACGGCGCTGACATCCGTCGCGGCAAAGGAATTGGTCAGGATCCGCACCTTGACCCCGCGCCTGGCCATGGCGACCAGCCATGCCTCGCCGTCGTCGTCCGGCACGAAGTAAGGCGACACCAGCACCACCTCGTTCTTCGCGCTGTTGATCAGCTTCTCCAGACGCGTGGTGGCATCGCCGTCCTCCTCGAGCTTGTGCGTGATCTTTGCCGCCTTGTCCGCCACGACTACGGCCTTGCCGGTGTAGCCGGGCATGTGGCCGCGTTCAATCCCCTTTGCCAGGCCCGAATCGAGCAGCTCCTGCACGTAGGGGCTGGCGCGTGCCTGGTCGCCCTTGACTTCGAGCTGCTTGCGCAGCGCGCGCGCCTCGAGAGGGGTCTTCTCGCCGCCGGTAATCAGCGCGGCAACGGGATAGGCCGACTCGTCATTCCAGTACTCGTCGAAGACCGCCGAAACCTGCGGCACGGCGGGGCCTGCAATCAGCACGTCGAGGTCGCTGAAGTCGATGTCCGGCCGCGCCCCGAAATAGGCATCGCCGATATTGCGCCCGCCTACCACCGAAATCTGGTTGTCGACCGTCATCGACTTGTTGTGCATGCGGCGGTCGAGCCGGCTGAAGCCCAGCAGCAGCTCCAGCCAGCGCATGCTGCGGTTGGCAAACGGGTTGAAAAGCCGGACCTCGATGTTCGGATGGGAATCGATGGCCGACAGCGTCTTGTCCATGCCTTCGGTACGCAGGTCGTCCAGCAGCACGCGCACGTGCACGCCGCGGTCGGCGGCGTCGATGATGTCGCCCAGCACCGCGGCGCCGGTGCCCTTGGTCACGAATTCATAGGTCTGCAGGTCCAGGCTGCGCGTGGCCGCTCGCGCCATGGCCAGCCGTGCGGCCAGGGCGTCGGGTCCGGATTGCAGCGGATAGAACAGCGACTCGCCAGGATGCTGGGCCAGCCGCGACGCCAGCACCTTGCCCAGCGGCGTGTCGCTGGTGTTGGCGGGCGCCACCGAAGGCGTGCGTTGCGCCGAGGCTGGCAGGCTGGCGCAGCCGGCCATGATGCCCGCGCAGCAACACAGGACGACCACCGTCATCAGGCGCCGCGCCCGCACCAGCCAGTCGAGCAGGTCCATCCGCGAAGCCGCGTCGCTTCGCCTGCTGGTCCGGGAATGGCGGATCGTCTGGATCATCGGGTTCTCTCCCTGCGCCGGGAACACGAGAGCCGACGTGCCCGGCGCCCGCTACTTCCAAACATAGCCTGCCGCGCTGCCCGCCGGCAGTGGAAAGTTTCCTTTCCGCTACGGGCGTTTGTCCTACAAATCCGCCCCTGATGCACCGCTGCAGCGCAACAACGTTGCGCCAGACGCACACACCGGAGCGATTCGCAGAGCCGGCGGCGCGGCATTCTCTGTTCACAATGTGCACACCTGGAGCCCGAGCCCTTGTCCGTTCGGCTCCCGATAGGCTTGAATCGGGCCACCTTCCGACACAGGAAGGATGGAGATGACGATGACCCTGTCCGCTACGGCGAGCGCTTCGGCGCGCGCCGCCCTCTCGCAACTGCTCGAGCCTGCCTCGATTGCCATTGTCGGCGCCTCGCGCGATACCAGCCGGATCGGCGGCGTGGCGCTGGACCACCTGCAGCGCCTTGGTTACCAGGGCACGATCTGTCCGGTCAATCCGCGCTATGCGGAGATCGCCGGCCTGGCGTGCTATCCCGATGTGGAATCCCTGCCGTACGTGCCCGACGTGGCGGTGCTGGCGCTGGGCGCCGACGAGGTGCTGCCGCAGCTGCAGCGCTGCCACGCGCGCGGCATCCGCGCTGCGATCGTCTACGCCTCGGGCTTTGCCGAAGCCGGGGAAGCGGGCATCGCGCGCCAGGCCGCCCTGACCGCCTTCGCGCGAGAAAGCGGCATGGCCATCGCCGGCCCCAACTGCATGGGGCTGGCCAACCTGACCACGCGCGCCATCACCGCCTTCGCCACCACCTTCCGCGCCTTTCCGCCGCAGGACGGCCCGGGCACCGTCAGCCTGCTGACGCAGAGCGGCAACGTCTGCGCCATCGTCTACGCGACCGGCCGGCAGATGGACGTGGGTTTTCACCAGTTCATCAACACCGGCAACGAGGCCTGCCTGGATTACGCGGACTACCTCGACTTCCTTGCCGACGACCCGCAGACCGGTTCGGTGGTGGGCTATGTGGAAGGCCTGCGCAACGGCAGCCGCTTCATCGATGCCGCGGCGCAGCTGCGTGCGGCGGACAAGCCGCTGATCCTGCTGAAAGCGGGCGAGAGCGAGGCCGGCTCGGCAGCCACCCAATCGCATACCGCCGTGCTGGCCGGCAACCAGGCCATCTACCGCGCCGCGTTCGCACAGCTCGGCGCGATGCAGGCGAGCGACCCGACGCACCTGACCGACCTGGCCTACCTGGCAGGCTTCCGCCATCGCAGCGCCGGGCGCCGCGTGGTAGTGGCCTCGGTGTCGGGCGCAATGGGAGCGCTGTCCGCCGACCTGCTCAGCGCGGCCGGGCTGGAAGTGCCGCAGCTTTCCGCAGCGGTGCAGCAGCGCCTGCTGGCGGCGGTGCCGGAGATCGGCGGTGTGGCCAACCCCGTGGACATGACCGGCCAGCTGTTCAACCGCGATGGCCTGGCCTACGCCGTGCTCGACAACCTGGCCGCCGATGACGGCATCGACGTCATCTACCTCTACGCCACCGCCTACCTGCTCGACCGCGTGGCCGGCGAGCTGATCGAAGTGGCCGGCAAGACCAACCGCCTGATCGTGGTCGCCACCACGGGCGAGCCCGCCAGCCGGGCCAGGCTGGCCGACGCCGGCATCGCGCTGTTCCCGGATTGCGCGCGCGCGGCAAAGGCCCTCGGCACCTACGTGGGCTGGCTCGGCACGGCCGCGCCGACCGCGCGCTGGATGGCGTTGCGCGCGCAGGTGGGCGGCGGCGCGGCCGGCTACATCCCTTCCGGGCCCATGGACGAATACCAGGCCAAGCAATGGCTGGCGGGCTTCGGCGTGCCGGTCAGCACGGAGGTGGTCGCCACCAGCCCCGAAGATGCCGCCAGGGCTGCCACGGGCATCGGTTACCCGGTCGCGGTAAAGGTGCTGAGCCCGGATATCGCCCACAAGACGGAAGTGGGCGGCGTGCGGCTGGGACTGGCCGATGCCGCCCAGGTAGAGGCGGCGGCGGTCGAGGTGGTGGACGCTGCCAGGCGGGCCATGCCGCAAGCCCGCCAGCGTGGCGTGCTGGTACAGCAGATGGCTCGCGGCGTGTGCGAGCTGATCGTGGGCGTGACGCGCGATCCGGTCTTCGGTCCGGCCATGACGGTGGGCCTGGGCGGGATCTTCACCGAGATATTCCACGACGTCGCGCACCGCCTGCTGCCGGTGGACCGGGCCATGGCGCACGAAATGCTTGCCAGCCTGCGCGGCTACCGCCTGATGACCGACTTCCGCGGCAAGCCCGCGGCCGACATCGACGCCGCGGCCGACGCGATTGCCGCGCTGTCCGACGCCGCCATGGCGCTCGGCGACAGACTCACCGAGATGGAGGTGAATCCCTTGCTGGTGCGCGAGGCCGGGCGCGGTGCCGTCGCCCTCGATGCGCTGGTCCTGACAGCGCAAGCGGGCCACGGCGGAGGGTTGCAATGACGCAGGACACGACGGAGTCAGCCGACCGGATCGACTGCCGGCGCCGCAACACGCTCGCGCTGCTGGCCATGGCGCCGCTGGGCACCCTGATATCGCGCCACGTACTGGCCAACAGCTTTCCCACCCAGCCGGTCACGCTGATCGTGCCCTTCGCGGCCGGCGGCGCCACCGATACGCTGGTGCGCACGCTGGCCGAAGGCGCCAGCAAGACGCTCGGCCAGCGCGTCATCGTCGAGAACCGGCCCGGCGCGGCGGGCGGGCTCGGCGCCAACGTCGTGGCGCGCGCAAAGCCCGACGGCTACACGCTGACGGTGATGCCGGAACCGGTGTTCCGCCTCCCTCACCTGCAGAAGACACAGTTCGACCCGATGCAGGACTTCACCTACGTCATCCACCTGACCGGCTACACACTGGGCGTGGCGGTGCGCGCCGACGCGCCGTGGAAGTCCTGGCAGGAGATGGTCGAAGATGCCCGCCGCCGCCCTGGCAGGATCAGCTACGGCAGCACGGGCACCAACAGCACCATGCACGTGACGATGGAAGAGATCAGCCAAAAGCTCGGCATCCAGCTCAACCATGTGCCGTACAAGGGCGAGTCCGAGATCATCACCGCGATGATGGGTGAACATATCGACCTGGCGGTCACCGCCGGCGGCATCGGCCCCTACGTGGACAGCGGCAAGGCACGCTGGCTGGTGCTGTGGACCGCTGCGCATTCGCACCGCTGGCCCAGTGCGCCGACGCTGCGCGACGTCGGCATCGACATGGAGTCGACCTCGCCGTTCGGCATTGCGGGCCCGCGCAATATGGATCCGCGGGCGGTACAGGTGCTGCACGACGCGTTCCGCAAGGCACTGAACGATCCGGCGATGCGGAAGATGCTGGTGCGCTTTGACCAGGAGACCGCCTACCTGAACAGCGCCGGCTACACGGCCTTCGCGCGCCAGCGCTACGACAGCCAGGGCAAGCTCGTGAAGCGGCTCGGCCTGACCGCCAATCCATGATCCAGGAGACCGGCATGCAATACCGTTCCATCTTTCATCGCGAGCTGTTCGCGGGCCGCGCCATCCTGGTCACCGGCGGCGGCAGCGGCATCGGCCGCTGCACCGCGCATGAGCTGGCCAGCCTCGGAGCAAGCCTCGCGCTGGCCGGCCGCAAGCTGGAGAAGCTCGAGCAGGTGAAAGCGGAAATCGTCGCAGCCAAGCCAGAGGCTGCCAATCGCATCTCGCTGCATGTCTGCGATATCCGCGACGAGGCGCAGGTGCGCGACACCATCGCCGCTGTACTGAAGACGCACGGCCGCATCGACGGCCTGTTCAACAACGCGGGCGGCCAGTTCCCGTCGCCGCTGCGGGACATCAGCCTGAAGGGCTGGGAAGCCGTGGTGCGCAACAACCTGACCGGCGGCTTCCTGGTGGCGCGCGAGTGCTTCACGCAATGGATGGAAGCCAACGGGGGCGCCATCGTCAACATCATCGCCGACATGTGGAACGGCATGCCGGGCATGGGGCATTCCGGCGCGGCGCGTGCCGGCATGCTGTCGTTCACCGAAACCGCGGCATGCGAATGGGCCGCTGCCGGCGTGCGCGTCAACGCGGTGGCGCCGGGCTGGATTGCTTCCAGCGGCTTCGATACCTATCCGCCCGAGTTCCAGGCGAAGATCCGCCAGCTCGCGCGCAAGGTGCCGCTGCAACGGCTGGGAACCGAGGCAGAGGTCTCCGCCGCAGTTGCCTTCCTGCTGTCGCCAGCGGCGGCCTTCATCACCGGCTCGACCATCCGCATCGACGGCGGTGTGCCAAACGCCAAACACACGTGGCCGCAGCCGGAACACCGGCGCTCCGAGCCGTTCAATGGCTTTCCGCTCTACACGCTGCCGCAGTGCCTGACGCCCTCCGCCGAATGAACGACACCATGATCCTGCAGCCGCCAAACCCGCGCTACTACAGCGCCGATCACGAATCGTTCCGCGCCTCCGTGCGCCGCTTCTTCGAGAAAGAGGTGGCGCCCAATGCCGAGGCCTGGGACGAAGCCGGCAGCTTTCCGCGCGAGCTGTACCGCAAGGCGTCCGAGGCCGGGTTGCTGCAGCCAGGCTTTCCGGAGGAATACGGCGGCGCGCCATGCGATGCGTTCTATCGCATGATCCTGTTCGAGGAGCGCGCCTGGGGTGGCTCCGGCGGGATTGCGTCGGGGCTGTTCTCGCACACCATCGGCGCGCCGCCGATTGCGGCGGCGGGCAGCGAGGCACTGAGGGCACGCGTGCTGCCGCAGATCCTGTCCGGCGAAAGGATCTCCGCGCTGGCCATCACCGAGCCCGACGCCGGTTCCGACGTCGCGCAGCTTTCGACCAGTGCGCGGCGCGAGGGCGGCCATTACGTGGTCAACGGCACCAAGCTTTACATCACCTCCGGCATGCGCGCCGACTACTTCACTGTGGCCGTGCGCACCGGCGGCCCCGGCGCGGGCGGCGTATCGCTGCTGCTGATCGAGGGCGACACCCCCGGCCTCGCGCGCATGCCGCTGAAGAAGATGGGCTGGTGGGCATCTGACACTGCGCAGCTGTTCTTCGAGGACTGCCGCGTTCCTGTGGAAAACCTGATCGGCGAGGAAGGGAGGGGCTTCGCTGCCATCACGAAGAACTTCAACCACGAGCGGCTGGCGCTGGCTGCTGCCGCCTGCGGCTACGCGCAGGTTTGCTTCCACGATGCGCTGGCCTGGACCCGCGAGCGCCACACCTTCGGCAAGCGGCTGGCCGACCACCAGGTGGTGCGCCACCAGCTGGTGGACATGGCCACGCGGATCGAATCCACACGCGCCCTGCTGGACGACCTGGCCGCGCGCCTCGACGACGGCGCCGCGCCGGTGGCGCAGATCGCCATGGCCAAGAACATGGCCACGCGCACCTTCCAGTTCTGCGCCGACCGCGCCGTGCAGCTGCTGGGCGGCATGGGCTATATGCGCGGCAGCCGGGTCGAGCGGCTCTATCGCGAGGTCAAGGTGATGATGATCGGCGGCGGGGCCGAGGAGATCATGAAGGACCTGGCGGCAAAGCAGCTGGGGTTGTAGCGGCAGGTATTGCGGACAGGGTGGCGCCTTTCGCTGTGCCCGTTTTCTCTTATGATGCCGCCCAACATACCGGCCGGTAGATCCGGGGGGAGGCAGAGGGCGGATACCGGCGCGACCGGCGTAGCTGGCGGACGAGCCGGCGCCCGCGGCCTTTCAGCCCGGCACCGGCTTATTGCGCAGCCAATGCGCCCTGTCGCTTACGCCTGATGACCACCCAACCTTCCCCCGCGGGCGCGCATGCGCCCGCGCTGCGCCGCACCCTGCGCGCACGGCACCTCACCATGATCGCCATCGGCGGCTCGATCGGCACGGGGCTCTTCGTGGCGTCGGGTGCCACCATCGCGCAGGCCGGCCCCGGCGGCGCACTGGCCGCCTATGTGCTGATCGGCGCGATGGTGTACTTCCTGATGACCAGCCTTGGCGAGCTCGCCGCCTATATGCCGGTGTCGGGCTCCTTTGCCACCTATGGCGCGCTCTATGTGGACGAGGGCTTCGGCTTCGCGCTCGGCTGGAACTACTGGTACAACTGGGCCGTGACCATCGCTGTGGAGCTCGCGGCGGCACAGCTGGTCATGCAGTACTGGTTCCCCGATACGCCGGGCGTGCTGTGGAGCGCGCTGTTTCTCGGGCTGATGTTCGCGCTCAACGCGATCTCGGTGCGCGGCTTCGGCGAAGCCGAGTACTGGTGCGCGCTGGTGAAGGTGGTCACCGTGATCGCCTTCATCATCATCGGCACGCTGATGATCTTCGGCATCCTGCGCGGCGACCTCTCTGCGTCGCACGGCCTGGCCAACCTCACCATGGGCGACGCGCCCTTCGTCGGTGGCCTGCCGGCGCTGATCGGCGTGGCGATGATCGCGGGCTTTTCGTTCCAGGGCACGGAGCTGATCGGCGTGGCCGCCGGTGAATCGGCCGACCCGGCGAAGAATATTCCGAGCGCCGTGCGGCAGGTGTTCTGGCGCATCCTGCTGTTCTACGTGCTGGCAATCCTGATCATCGGCATCCTGATTCCCTACACCGATCCCAGCCTGCTCAAGAGCGACGTGCAGACCGTGGGCGTAAGCCCGTTCACGCTGGTGTTCCGCCATGCGGGCCTCGCCTTTGCCGCGGGCGTGATGAACGCGGTGATCCTGACCGCGGTGCTGTCGGCCGGCAACTCCGGCATGTATGCCTCCACCCGCATGCTCTACAACCTGGCTACCGAAGGCCGCGCCCCGCGCATGTTCGCGCAGCTCACGCGCAACGGCGTGCCGCTGGTGGCGCTGCTGGCCACCACGGCCGTGGGCGCGCTGTGCTTCCTGACCTCGCTGTTCGAGAGCAAGTCGGTCTACCTGTGGCTGCTCAACCTGTCTGGCATGACCGGCTTTATTGCCTGGCTCGGCATTGCCGTGAGCCACTACCGCTTCCGCAAGGGCTTCGTGGCGCAGGGGCTGGACCTGGACCGCCTGCCCTACCGCTCGCCGTTCTTTCCGTACGGGCCGATCTTTGCGTTCGCGCTGTGCATGATCGTCACGCTGGGCCAGAACTACCAGGCATTCGCCGACGGCAAGATCGACTGGGTGGCCGTGACCGCCACCTATATCGGCATCCCGATCTTCCTGCTGATCTGGCTGGGCTACCGCATGGTGCGCAAGACGCGCTTCGTGCCCTATGCCGAGATGAGATTCCCCGCCCTTCCGGTGGCTTGCGACGACGCACCCATGCGCGGCGCGGTGCCGGTGGCGGCTGAATTGGGGCCATTCCCGGGCGCCTGATAACAAATGGAATGAACAGCACAACGCCGGCGCATTGCACTCACGGCATGGCCGACTAGACTGCATGGATGCATCTGCGCGATCATCGCGCCGGCCGGAGGGGTCTGTCATGGCAACCGCAGCGGGCTGCACCACGGGGAATCGTTCTTCGCGCATTCAGCCGACTCTGCGCCGACACCCCGCTTGCGGGCGCGCACCTTCCGGATCATCCGGCCTGAACGGGAGAGCCACGTGACCGACGCCAGCGACAAGCCATCCACACCGCCAGCGCCTTCGCCGCCAAAGCCGCAACTGGTGCCCACCGGCTATCGGCAGGGGATCATCACCGCCATCACCGTATTGCTGGGCTTCTCGCTGGCGTTCTGGCGCTTCTGGGGATTCGAGAGCCCCGGCCATTGGAACGCACGCGCCCTGTTCGCCGCCGTATCGCTGGTGGCCGCTGTCACGCTGCAGATCATCTCGCTCTTCCGTGCGCTGCGCATCGAGGATGACGAAGTGGGCGAGTACCGCCGGACCGTCCGCTGGTTCATCGCCTCCGCCATCGCCCTGCTGGTGGGCCTGTTCGCCGCAATGCTGGATGCGGCGCTCGGCAGTTGATCAGCGCGCTTCCGGCCGAGCGGGACGCCACATGCGGGAGATGCCGGTTCGAGCGCGGGCTTGCGGGCGGATGGTACGCAGCGCCAGCAGTCCTGTAGCGATGCTTTCGATCGCGAAGCAGATCAAGAAGTAGAGCACCGCCACCGCCGCAAAGACCTCCGCGGCATAGCCCATGCTGCGGCCATTGACCTGCGTGGCGACGGTGGACAACTCCGTCACGCCGACGATATAGGCCAGCGACGTGTCCTTGGTCAGCGACACCCACGTGTTCGCCAGCGACGGCAGCATCGCGCGCAGCGTCTGCGGCAGGACGATATGCCATAGCGCCCGCACCGGTGCCAGCCCCAGCGCAAGTGCCGCTTGTTGCTGCCCACGGCCGATGGCGGCAAACCCCGCACCCAGCGTTTGCGCGATATAGGCCGCACCGATCAGCGCGAGCGCGAGGATCACCGTCAGCACCTCTCCGACCTGCACGCCGGCCAGCATCGGCAACAGGAAGTAGGTCCAGAAAATCAGCATCAGCACCGGGATCGCGCGCAGCACTGCCAGCAGCGCGCGCAATGGCCTTGTCACGGCAGGCGGGGCGAGTTCCAGCATGATCGCCAGCACAATGCCGAGAACCGTGGCGCCGGCGCACGCGAGCACGGCCATCAGCAGTGTGAGCACGGCACCAGCCAGCGGGCCATCGGGGAATGTGCCCTTCAGCAGGTAGGGAAGCTGGCCGAGCACCAGTGCGAGGCCCGCCGGCAGGCCGGTGGTGTCAGGCATGGCGCGCTCCGGCCCAGCCCAGGCGGTGCAGCGCGAGCGGGGCGAGCGCCTGCAGCAACAGGATCAGCGCCAAGTACAGGAGCGTGGCGATGCCGAAGGCCTGGAACGCCATCAACGTATCGGTCTCGACCTGGCGTGCGGTGTATGACAGTTCGGCAAAGCCGGTCGCCATCGCCAGCGAGGTGTTCTTGATGGTCTGGCAGAACTGTCCCACCATCGGGCGCGCAGCGATGTGCAGCGCCTGCGGCAATACGATGCGCCACCACGCCGCGCGCGGTGCGAACCCCAAAGCCAACGCCGCAGCGTACTGCCCGCGCGGGACGGCAGCGAGTCCCGCCTCCAGCTCCTGCGCATAGAAGGCACTGGCATAGAGGCCAATGCCGAAGACGCTCGCCAGCGCTTCCAGCGAAGGCGCCGGCAGCGTCAGGCCGCCGAGCGTGACCCCGCGCCAGTCCAAGAGCGCGCCAATGGCGGCATCGCCGAGCAGTTGCGCGGCGCCGAAGTACCAGAAGAACAGTTGCACCAGCAGCGGTGTCTTGCGCAGAAACCCGATCGCTGTGGTGGCGGCAATGCGCACCGGCCGCAGCGGCGCACGCCGCAGCAACAGCCAGCCCGCGGCCAGCGCACAGCCGAGGACGAAGACTGCCAGCGACAATGCCACGGTCATGGCAAAGCCGCCGAGCAGCCAGTGCAGGTATTTGGCGGGCAGGGGTTGCCAGAGAATGGAATGCATTAGAGGCAGTGGATTCGGTAACTCCCCTCTCCCGCAGGGCGGGAGAGGGGAGAAAACCCTCTCACTTCACAGAGCTCCCGATCGTGAAATCACGTGCCAGCGGCGCAGCGCTCTTCGGCCCGAACCATTTGTCGTAGATGCGCGCGGCCACGCCGGTCTTCTCCAGATCCAGCAGGATCTGGTCGATCGAGGCCTGCAGGCGGTCCTCGCCCTTGGCAATGCCCACGCCCATGTACTCGCGCGTCAGCGTGAAGGCAGAGATCTCGAACTGGTCCTTGTTTGGCAGCGTGGCCAGCAGCGCACCGAGCTTGGCGCCGTCCTGGGCAAAGGCCTGGATCGCGCCGCTGCGCAGGGCCGACAGCGCCAGCGGGGAATCGTCATAGGCGATCACGCGCGCTTCCGGGTACTTCTGGCGCAGCGTGGTCTCCTGCGTTGTGCCCTTGTCAACGCCGAGGCGCCAGGTCTTCAGGTCATCCGGCTGGTGCAGCGCGCCCTTCTTCGAGATGAACTGCAGGCCGCTGGCGAAGTACGGCGTGGAGAAACTGATCTGCTGGCGGCGCTCATCCGTGATGGTGAAATTGGCGGCAACGATATCGACCTTCTGCGAAGCGAGCAGAGGAATCCGGTTGGCCGGGTTGGTGGCACGGAACTCGGCCTTCACGCCAAGGCGCCTGGCGATCTCCTGCGCGTAATCGACGTCGAGGCCCGCCGGCGCACTGGTCTTCGCATCGACAAAGCCGAACGGCGGATTGGCATCGAACACGCCCACGCGCAGCACGCCGGCCTTGCGGATATCGTCCAGGCGATCGGCCATGGCCATGCCCGGGGCCAGTACGGTGAGGCCGGCAATCAGCGTCAGGGCGGCGCGGATCAGAGGGGAACGGGAACGCATCGGTGTCTTCTCGCTAAGGTTGGATGGCCAGACGATAGCGGTGCGCAGGCACACAGGGAACGAATGGATTTGCAGATACATATGCCCGGCATCGCGTTGCCACCAGGCAACGCGCCCTTGCGGCAATCAGGGCTTTCCCGCGGATTCCCCGCCAACTCATGCGAAAATGGCCGCTCACGCATCCGCCTGCGACCAGCCGGATGCGCGCCACCTGATCTTTCCCGGAGACCGACGCATGTACCGCGGAGAACGTTTCAATGGCTACAGTCACCTCGCGGGGGCCGTCCTCGCTGCTGCCGGCATGGCAGTACTGGTGACGTCCTCGGCGCTGTACCACGACACGTGGAAGGTCGTCAGTTCGGTGGTGTACGGCACCACGCTGGTCCTGCTCTACACCATCTCCACGCTGTATCACAGCCTGCGCGGGCCGGCCAAGGACTTCTTCCAGCGGCTCGACTACTGCGCCATCTACCTGCTGATCGCGGGCAGCTATACGCCCTTCGCACTGGTCACGCTGCGCGGCCCGTGGGGCTGGGCCCTGTTCGGCGTCAACTGGGCGCTGGCGGCCATCGGCATCGCGCAGGAGTTGTGGATCGGCCGGCGCACGCGCGTGTTCTCGCTACTGATCTACGTGGTGATGGGCTGGCTGGTGCTGATTGCCTTCGGGCCGCTCGCCGCGGCCTTGCCCAAGGCCGGGCTGTGGTGGCTGGTCGCGGGGGGTGCGCTTTATACGGCGGGGATCGGGTTCTTCCTCTTCGACGAGAAGGTGCGGCATTTCCATGGGATCTGGCACCTGTTCGTGCTGGCGGGCAGTGCCTGCCAGTTTGTCAGCATCCTCTGGTACGTCGGCTAGCCGACGGTATCGCTCGCGCCGGGACGGCTCCCGGCGCGCTTCCTCTCAGTTACTGCGGCACCAGCTCCAGCCGCTCACGGCTCTCCTTCTCCACCGCCTTGCGCGTATAGACCAGCGGGAAATACTCCCCCTTGGCCCACAGCGGCGCCAGATCCCGGTAATGCGGACTGGCTGGGTTGCCCGACTGCCCCGGCGTGTTGACCACGCGCGATGCGTCCCAGTTGCCCACATCCAGCACCATGCGGAACGACGCGCCGCCAGTCAGCCGGAAGTCGCTGTTGCGGTAGCTGGTATTCATCGGCGTGAACGCCGAGCCGCCGATTGGGCCGGCGTTGACGTCGTATTGCCGGCGCTCGGCTTCCGTGAGGATCGGCTCCATCGGATGTGCGAAGACAGCCGTGTGCAGCTTGCCCCATTGCCAGGTGCGCATGTCACCGCCGAGCTTCGCTTCCACTTCGGCCATGGCGCTCTTGAGCGAGGCCAGCATGACCTCGTTGCGTTGTGCCACCGGCATCCATGACGCCGGCTGTTCCAGGACCTCGATCATGCGTGCGGCATCGCCGGCGCCGATCAGCTTCGCCGCTTCTGGCGAGGGGATTGCGCGCACCACGGCCGGGCGCAGGTGCTTGCTGAACCAGACCTCGAACAATGCCGCCGGAGCGCTGTCGGCACGCTCGTTGCCGTCCCAGCCGCGCAGCAGGTCCAGCCCGCGCGCGAGTTGCGGATCGTCGGAGCGTACGTCCCCGAGCACCGCCACCACGCGCTGCGCGGGCAGCGAAACGGTGTCGTTCTGCCACGCCATCGAGTCCTTCACCGAGCTGCGCGGATTGGCCGCCACCAGGCTCTTGAGCCGGCGCGCGCGCGAGCTGTCGCTCCACTCGTAGCCAACGCCCAGTTTGGCCGCCGGATGATCGGGCGGAATGTTGTTCTCATTGGCCGTGACGATGTAGCCGGCCGCCGGATTGTAGGCCCACGGCAGTTCGTCCATGTTGCGATAGCCGGCCCATTCGTAGCGGCCGTCGCCCGGCACCGGCGTCAGGCCGTCCCAGTTGGGGCGGTTCACGGTCAGCCCGCCGGGCACCCAGCCGATATTGCCGCCGGTGTCGGCATAGACCTGGTTCTCGCCGGGTGCGCCCCAGCGGTTCATGGCGGCGCGGAACTGATCCCAGTTGCGCGCGCGCATATAGTCCATCGAGCCGAAGTACGGCGCCATGCCGTAGTCCAGCCACGCGGCGCGCAGCGCCCAGGCCTGTGCGCGCTTGGCGTCGGCATACAGCACCGGGCCGTGGCGGGTGAAGTCGATGGTGACCTTGCGCGGTGCAGGTTCGCCCTTCACCGCGATTTCCTCGGTGAGGGTCTCCATCGGCTCCCAGCGGCCCTTGTACTTGTACTCGTGCGGATTGGCCGGGTTGGTCTCGTAGGTATAGAGATCCTCCTGGTCCATGTAGAACCGCGTCAGCCCGAATGCGATGGTGCCGTTATGGCCGATCGAGATGCCTGGCAGGAACGGCTCGCCCGCGCCGATGACCGACAGTCCCGGCGCATTGAGATGGCTGATGTAGCGCAGGCTCGGCGCACCGTGCGAGCGGTGCGGATCGTTGGCCAGGATGGGCCGGCCAGTGGTGGTGCGCTTGCCGCCGATGACCCAGTTGTTGGAGCCCAGGCTGCGCCCGGTGTCGCTGTTGGGGTCCACCAGCGCGTAGAGCTGGTCGAGCGGTATGGCGTCGGCCTTCGCGCTGGTCCAGGCTTCCCTGGGGAAGCGCGCCGAGGCCGTCGCCAGGTCGTAGGCGCGGCGCAGTTCGGCAGCAGGCACCGAGCAGGTCTCGAGCCCCGCCGGCAGCTTCGGTTCGACCGGCGGATCGAGCTCGCGGCGCAGCCAGTCGGCGCGCGCGGCTGTGTCCCTGGCTTCGCAGTAGACACGCGCCCGGTCGATTTCGCCGGTGAAATTGAGCGTCAGGCCATGGTGGCGGATGCGCACGATGTCTTCCGCACGCCAGCGCGCAGGCTTGTAATTCAGCTTGCGGAATTCCGGGGGCAACAGCTCCGGCTTGCTCTCGGTCAGCGCCACATAGGCATTCACGCCGGCAACGAACGCCTCGGCCACGCGCTTGGCGTCGGAGCCGTAGGCCAGCCATTCGCGGTACATGTCGCCGCGGAACAGCACGGCGCGCGCCATGCGGTCACCTTCGACATAGGCCGGGCCGAAATCCTTCGCCATCTCGCCCAGCCCGCGCTTGCGCCACAGGTCGATCTGCCAGAGCCGGTCGCGCGCGGCCATGAAGCCCTGCACGTAGAAAGCGTCATAGAGCGTGTTGGCGTAGATGTGCGGCACGCCCCAGCGATCCACCAGGATGCTGGCGGGCTTCTCAAGCCCGGAAACGGCGAAGCGCTCGGCGTGCGCGGGGCCTTCGGCCAGTGCGGCGGAGGTGGTGGCGAGCAATGCCAGCACGGCGGCCAGCCTGCGGGGGGTGCGTAACATCAGGTCTCCTCGGTTTTTATGATGGGCTGCGCGATATGCCGCACAGTTCACACCGAGGATAGAGGAAGCTTGCCGCGCGGGCGAGCCGCGCGGCTGATCTCCGCACGCTGGATTGCGTGCGGTGCAGCAAGTCAGTAGACGTCCCGGCGATAGCGGCCCGCGTCGGCCAGGCGGCGCAGGCCGTCCTCGCCCAGGATCTCTGTCAGCGCGTCGTCGACCCCGGCAGCCATACCTTGCAGGCTGCCGCAGACGTAGATGGCCGCGCCGGCCTCGATCCATTCGCGCAGGGCATCGGCATGCCGCCACACGGCGTCCTGCACGTAGCGCAGTGCGCCGCCGTCGCGGGACCAGACCAGGTCGAGGCGTTCGAGTACGCCTTCGGCCTGCCATGCCGCGAGTTCATCGCTGAAGAAGCCGTCGTGCCGCGCCGAACGTTCGCCGAACAGCAGCCAGTTGCGGTGACGGCCCGCCACAGCGCGCGCCTTCAGATGTGCGCGCAATCCGGCCAGGCCGGTCCCGTTGCCGATCTGGATCATCGGGCGATCACCGGCAGGCGGATGGAAGCTGCGGTTGGGGCGGATGCGCAGCGCAATGCGCGCGCCGGCGGGCGCATGCTGCGTCAGCCAGCCGGAGGCCAGTCCGAGCCGGCCGTCCTCATAGCGGGTCTGCCGCACCAGCAGGTCAAGCTGGCCGTCCTGGGGCAGCGAGGCGATCGAATATTCGCGGTGCGGCAGTGCCGGCAGGGTGTCGATCAGCCGTTGCGGCGGCAAACCCTGCATCGCCGCGAAGGCCGGTTCGGGCAGCGGCATCCGCGTGGCGAGTGCCTCGGCCAGCGTCATCGCATGGCCGTCGCAGCGCACGCGCGTGGCGCCATCCAGCGTGAGGCGCTCCAGCAACCGGTCGACTTCGGCGGGCGCGTGGCACGGGCCGATCTCGGCGATATCGCCGGGCTGCCAGTCCAGCGCCGCTGCATCGGCAGGTGTCAGCGAGAGGTGAAACGCCGGCGCGCCCTGGCTGCCGGGATTGACGTGATGGCGCGCCGCCAACCGCCAGTTGCCGTAGCGCGGACGCTCCCAGTCGGCAATCTCGGCACCGCCGCTGAGCGCCGACAGGTGGTTCTGCCAGTGGCGTAGCGCACCGGCATCGCCGTTGTCGACTTCGATCAGGTCGAACAGCGGCTGCGCGTGGTGGCGTTGCAGCCAGTCGGACAAGGCGTGGCCGAAGGCGCAGAAGCGCGCGTAGCTGCTGTCGCCGAGCGCAAGAACGCCATAGCGCAGCTGGCGCAGGCCGTCGTGCCCGGACAGCAGGCGGCGCGTGAAGCCCGAAGCGCTGTCAGGCGCATCGCCTTCGCCCGTGGTGCTGACGACGAACAGGGCCTGCCGGCAGGCTGCGAGACGGCCCGCATCGAGATCGGCCAGCGACAGCAACTGCACGGGCATGCCTGCGCCCTGCAGGGCCGTTGCGGTCTGCAAGGCGAGCTGTTCGGCAAAGCCGGTCTGGCTGGCGTAGGCGACCAGCGTCGCGCCCTCCTTGTCCGCACTGCCCGACAGCGCCGACACGCGCGCGCGACGGCGACGATGGTGCGCAAGCACCGCGCCGCAGAAGCCTGCGTAGGCAAGCACCACGCCCGCGGCCATGCCCGCGCGCGACGGGCTCGACATGGCCAGCGCCACGCCGGCGACGGCTGTCAGCCAGCTCGCGCTGCCGGCCAAATCCGTCAGCATCGGGCTGCCGTCGCTCATGCCAGCATCGCGGCAAACGCCGGGGAGAGATGCTCATCAAAGCCATCGGGGTGCCGCACCAGAAAGCACGCGGCAATGCCGTGGCGGCGCGCGTGTTCCATGCCGGCTTGCGGGCCCAGCACGGTCAGCGCAGTGGACAGCGCATCGGCCATCATGCACTGCGCATGCAGCACGGTGACCGATGCCAGCGCGTGACTGGCAGGATAGCCGGTACGCGGATCGATGGTGTGGGCATAGCGGCGGCCACCGCTGTCGAAAAAGCGCCGGTAGTCGCCCGAGGTCGCCACCGACAGGCCGTGCAGCGCGACCAGCGTCTGTTCGTCGGACTCGCGCTGCACGCCCGGCGGCGCTTCCAGCGCCACCCACCACGGCATGCCGTCCGGCTTGACGCCGTGGCCACGCAGTTCGCCGCCGATCTCGGTGAGGTGATGGGACAGGCCCTGTGCATCGAGATAGCGAGCCACGGCGTCCACGGCAAAGCCCTTGGCAATGGCGCAGAAGTCCAGCGAAACGCCCCCAGGCTGCTGGGCGCGCCTTGCGCCGATATCCAGTTCGATACGTGCCCAGCCACATTGCTGCCGCGCCTGCGCGACCTGATCGGCGGACGGCGGCGTGTCGCGCCGCGGCGCCGGGCCGAAGCCCCACAGGTCCACCAGCGGCCCGGCACTCGGGTCATAGGCGCCGCCGCTGTCGCGCGCCACCTGCAACGCGGTTTGCAGCACGTGAAAGCAATCGTCCGGCAGCGCGTGCCAACTGCCCGGCGCAGCGCGGTTGAAGCGGCTGAGATCCGAATCCGGCACCCAGTTGCTCATCTGCGCGATCACGCCATCGAGCACGGCCTGGATGCCTTGCAGGATCCCACCCCCATTCGCCGAAGGCGGCAGCACGGCCACCACCGACCAGGTGGTGCCCATGGTCTCGCCGCCCCAGCGATGCACCCGCGCATCAGCGGCGAGCGGCACCGGGGGCGCGGACAAGGAAACGGGGATCAGGACGCGATTCAAACCGGGACTGGCGGGTTTATTGCGGCAGCACTTCCATCGTCACCGCATAGGTGGCGCGGCGGGACTTGGCGGGCTTGACCGACGCCTTGTCGTCGCGCACCTCCGCTTCGAGCCAGTACATGCCCGGCGCCGGCCACTTGACGCTGAACTTGCCGTCAGCGTCGGTGGTAGCGCTGAACTCCTGCAACTGGTCGCGGTAGCGGATGCCGCCCGGCACCACCGAGACCTTCAGGTTGCCGGCAGGCTTGCCGTCCAGCAGCAGGCGGAAGCTGGCCGTGTCGCCGGCGACGAGATCGTTCGGGTGCGTGATCGGCGCCAGTTCCAGGCCACGGCCGGTGGTACGCAGGCCCTTGTCGCTCGGCTTGCCGGCGGTGACGAAGGACTCGACGCGGCCTTCGGCCTGCGTGACCTGCAGGTCCTGCGCGTTGGCGGGCACTTCCTTCGCGAACGACTCGGCCGTGCCGCGCCAGCGCCTGGTCTGGCCATCTACCTTGTAGCTGGCGAACAGGCCCTGGTTGACCACGGAAACCTTGTACGTGCCGGGCTGGCTCAGGTGCAGGTCGAAGGTGCTGCGATAGCGGCTGGTGGAGGTGTTCTCGGCCTTCACCGCGCTGCCGTCGGGCGCCGTCACTTGCAGGTTGTCCAGGCGCAGCGGCACGTGTTCGAAGTAGAACAGGTCGTTGGACACGGCGGCATCCACCGTGACCCACGGATCGCTGCCGGACAGCACTGTGGCCGAAGGCAACAGCCATTGGCGGTGGGCATGCGCGGCCAGCGGCGCCAGTGCGGCAAGGGCCAGCACGGCAATACGGCTGGCGAAACTGCGGGTCGGGCGTGCGGCGGACAGGATGGCGGAAATGTTCATCGTCGAGGCTCCGGAGAGATTACGGCTTCAGGTCGACGGTCACGCCGCCGAGTTCGTGTTCGCCCTTGGCGCGGGCGGTCTGCGCGGATTGCGGCGGCCACGTGAATGGCACGCGCAGCAGCTCGCGGCCGCCCACTTCACGCGCGGCTTCGACCACGAGCTGGTAGTTGCCGGCCGGCAGCTTGCCCAGCGGGGCCTTGCCGTCGGTGAAGCTCACCGTTTGCTCGCCGGCCGCGCGGGTCGCGCCGGAAACGCCGTCGGCCGGCATCTGCATGTCGCGGCCGGCCTTGCGCCACCACTGGCGCATGTCCTTGAGCCACTTGGTGCCCTCGCCGTCCTTGTGCTTCACGTCGTACCAGACGGCCAGCGTCGATACCGGGCTCTGGTCGGCACGCTCGACCCACATCGCCACATAGGGACGGTGGTATTCCGCGACGTTCAGGCGCGGGATTTCCACCTTGACGTTCATTTCGGCCGCCATGGCCGGGCCGGCCAGGGGAACCGCGGCCATGCCGGTCAGGGTGACGGTGAGCAGTCGGCGCATATCGAAGAAACCTCGTCAGAGAAATGCAGAGAAAAACCGTTCAGTGGATGTAAAGAATGGCCAGCAGCAGCGGCACCACCAGCCCCAGCCCCACCAGCGGCCACGTACCCACGCGGCCGGCCGCGTGCAGCTTGAGCAGGAACAGGCCGGTCACGCTGAAGACCAGGCACGCCAGCGCGAACACATCGAGGAACAGGCTCCAGGCACCGCCCGTGTTGCGGCCCTTGTGCAGGTCGTTCAGGTAGGAGATCGCGCCGCGCGTGGTCTTTTCGTACTGGGCCTCGCCGCTGTCGAGCTCGAGGCTGACCCAGGCATCGCCGCCGGGACGCGGGAGCGACACGTAGATTCCACCGCCCGACCATTCCGCTTCGCGCCCACGCGCATCGATGTCCAGCGCCTGCGACAGCCACTCGGCCAGCGCCGTGGGCACCGGCCCCTTGTGATCCTTGCCCTTCCCCTCGCCGGCGGGCATCTGCGTCCTGAGCGCATCCAGCAGGCCGGCTGGCGCGGTCGCATTGCGCGTTACCACAAGCGGCTTCGCCTCGATCTGCGAGGCATGGTTGAGCGTGAAGCCGGTAGCGGCGAACAGCAGCATCCCGATCAGGCAGATTGCGGAACTGATCCAGTGCCACTGGTGAAGATGTTTCAGCCAGAAGGCGCGGCGCTGCTGGCCGGAAGCCGGCTGGGTTTCGGTCATTGCGATTGGTCGGCGGGCGCAGCCTTGCCTGGCCCGCTGCCCTTGTCTTGCCCTGGTGTTCTGGAGATGGATGCGCCCGGCGCGGCGCCATCGCATGGAGGCGCAGTGGCATTGTCATCACACTGCCCGATGCGAGAGAGAAGGATAATCGTTCGCATTTGAAACTGCAACGATTCGGTAACGCGACAGGATTACGGAGCGTTACAGCGCACTATCCTTCTACGGTGACCAGATCGCCCGGCGCGCCGGCAGCGGGCGCGGAGCCTGCGCCGGGCGCGCCCAACCACAGCGGAGACGACCATGGAGTTCCTGAATTCCAACAAGGTGCTGCCGGCAGGCCTGCCATTTTCCGAAGCCGTTCGCGTCGGCAACCTGCTCTACCTGTCCGGACAGATGGGCATCGTGCCCGGCTCGACCCGCCTGGTTCCGGGCGGCATTCGCGAAGAGGCCAGGCAGGCGCTGATGAACATCCGCATCTCGCTGGAAGCGCATGGCTTGTCGCTGGAGCGGGTGGCCAAGTGCACCATCATGCTGGCCGATATCGGCGAGTGGCAGGTCTTTAACGAGGTCTACAAGGATTTCTTCAAGCCACCGTATCCGGCACGCAGCGCGCTCGGCGCGAACGGGCTGGCGCTGGGGGCGCGGGTGGAGGTGGAGTGCGTGGCGGTGTTTGCCGAGTAAGCCTGCCAGCCGCCGGCAGCAATTTCTCTTCGCTTGTATGATTTCCGCCGTCACATAAAAACGGGAGGAGACATGCAAGGGACGACAATCCGGAAGGCTCGCCATGGACTGATGGCGCTGGCCCTGGCGACGGCGATGGGATGGAGCCATGCACAGGCCCAAACCGCGCCGGCGCTTCAGCCGCAGGAAGGCGACGTGGTCGTGCGCGACTTCCGCTTCCAGGACGGCCAGGTGCTGCCGAGCGTGAAGCTGCATTACGCGACGCTGGGCACGCCCAGGCGCGGCGCGGATGGCAAGGTAAGCAACGCCGTCTTGCTGCTGCACGGCACCACCGGCACCGGCCGCGCCTTCCTGGCGCCGGCCATGCAGCAGGAACTGTTCGCGCCGGACCAGCCGCTGGATGCGTCGCGCTACTTCATCATCATGCCGGACGGCATCGGCCGCGGCGGCTCCAGCAAACCGAGCGACGGCCTGCGCGCCGCCTTCCCGCGCTATGGCTACAGCGATGTGGTGGAAGGGCACTACCGCCTGCTGACCGAAGGCCTGCACGTCGATCACCTGCGGCTGGTGCTCGGCACCTCGATGGGCGGCATGCAGACCTGGATCTGGGGCGCGAAGCACCCCGACATGATGGACGCGCTGATGCCGATCGCCAGCCAGCCGGTGGCAATGGCGGGCCGTAACTGGCTGTGGCGGCGCACGCTGATCGAGGCCATCCGCAGCGATCCTGACTGGAAGAACGGCAACTACAGCATGCAACCGGTGCGCTGGACGGACACCGTGCCGCTGTTTGCTTTGATGACACAGAGCGCCGTCACCCTGCAGGCATCGGCACCGGGGCGCGAACCGGTCAACCAGTATTTCGACAAGGCCGTGGCCGACGCCCGCAAGAGCTATGACGCCAACGATTACCTGTACTGGTTCGAATCGTCATGGGACTACAACCCCGAGCCGGACCTGGGCAAGATCCGCGCGCCGCTCTACGCCGTAAATTTCGCCGACGACCTGATCAACGCCGTCGACCTCGGCGTCATGCAACGCACCGTCCCGCGCGTGCCGAACGGCCGCTTCGTCGAAGTGCCGCAGAGCAGCCGCACCTACGGCCACCAGACGCTGGCGCATCCGGAGGTGTGGAAGGGGTATCTTGCGCAGTTGCTGCAGGACTTGCCGAAGAAGGATTGATGCGGGCGGCACTGGTCATGGTAGGCACCGCAGGTGCTGCCACGTGGTGCCGCCCAGAGGGACCGCGAACCGCTATCCGACCGCCGCCGCCTCAATGCCCTCAGCGACCTCTTCAACCCGACCAGCCAGCAAGCTTAGTGAGGACTGACAGAGTCCTCGCAATGCATCCACCGTGGTCGCTCGCAGGGCTACTGTTCCCTCCTCCTGGGCGTCACACTCGCCCTGTGCGAGCAGAGTCAGGACGCAGGCAGTGCCTTGTGCAACGGCAGATGCCAGCGGCGACCGGGTCACGGAAGCACTTTTGTCCGGCGTCGAACCCGATTTCTTTATCCTCCCTCGCCTCAGAACATCGCCCCCGCCGCCCATCCCACCACGCCACTGGCAATCACAACCAGCCACGGCGGCAGCTTCCAGACCATCAGCGCAACCAGCGCCAGCACGACCGCGCCGATATCTAGCGGACCATGGACCGCGCTGGCCCAAACCGGCTGCCAGAGCGCGGCCAGCAGCAGGCCGACCACGCCCGCATTCACGCCCGCCAGCGCGGCCTGCGCGCGCCGGTTGCGGCGCAGCGTTTCCCAGAATGGCAGTGCGCCGACCACCAGCAGGAAGGCCGGCAGGAAAATCGCGAGCAGGCATAGCGCGCCGCCGGCCCAGCCCGACGGTTCGATCTGCATCGACGCGCCGAGGAACGCGGCGAACGTGAACAACGGGCCCGGCACAGCCTGGGCGGCGCCGTAGCCGGCGAGAAAGGTCTCCTTGCTGACCCAGCCGGTGGGCACTACCGCGGCATCCAGCAATGGCAATACGACATGGCCGCCGCCGAACACCAGCGCGCCGGCGCGATAGAACGCATCCACCATCTTCAGTGCATTCGCGGGATACAGCTGCGCGAGCAAGGGAAGGCCGGCCATCAGCAAAACGAAGAGCGTCAGCGCAATGGCTCCCGCACGATGGCTCACCGGCATCGGCAGCGGATCGTGCGCAACAGCCTCGGCTGGACGAATGAGCAGCACCCCCGCCACTGCCGCGGCGGCGATGACGCCAACCTGCACCCAGGGGCCGGGCACTGCCAGCACGATGCACGCGGCGGCCACCATGATGGCAATGCGCAAGGCGTCCGTGCACAGGCTTCTTCCCATGCCCCACACGGCCTGCGCCACCACCGCTACGGCCACCAGCTTCAGGCCGTGCAGTACGCCCGGTGCCGCGGCCATGCCATAGCGCGCGACGCCGGCCGCGAACAGGATCATGAGCACGGCGGATGGCAGCGTGAACCCGACCCACGCGGCGATCGCGCCGGCATATCCGGCGCGCGACAGCCCCAGTGCGATACCGGTCTGGCTGCTGGCCGGGCCGGGCAGGAACTGGCACAGCGCGACGAGATCGGCGTAGGTGCGCTCGCTCATCCATTGCCGGCGCCTGACGAATTCCTCGCGAAAGTACGCGAGGTGCGCGACCGGCCCGCCAAAGGAGGTCAGGCCGAGGCGCAGGAAGATCAGGAAGACGCCAAGCGGGCCGCTGTGGTGGTGGTCGGCTTCGCCGCCGGCGGCTTCGGTTTCATTGCGTTGCAGGCTTGCCATGTCGTTGTCGCTTCCGGTGCGCAAAGCGGGGATTCTGAGGCTGAATGTGCAATTCGCTCAATCCGGGCGTTGCGGCGCGCGTGGATTGTGGCGCCTCAGTCACGCCTCCTGACGTCAGGAATCCGCGCTGCCTGCGTGGGTGGTATTACCCAATCAAGTTAGTTGGCTCCCCTGCCGTTATGCGCTGACGCACACCAAAGTGCCACCGATGACAAAAAGCAGAGAACGGAGGAAGGAAAACAAATGCTGCAAAACCTGAGCCTGAGGAAAAAGCTGTTATTGCCCCTGGTATTGAGCTGGATATGTTTGCTCGGCATCACATTGTGGAACGCCTGGGAAATGCGCCAGTTGCGCATGGATGAACGGCGGCTGGACCTGGCTCACGTGACCGACACCGCGGTGTCGGTGGTGGCCGAATACGAGGCGCTGGTCAAGGCGGGCAAGCTGTCGGAGGAAGAGGCGAAGCAGCAGGCAGTGGAGCGTGTGCGTGCTATGCGTTTCGGCAGCGACGGCTATTTCACGCTGATGCGCTCCGATATGGTGGTGATCATGCATCCGATCAAGTCGGAGATGAACGGCAAGAACATGGATTCGATGCAGGATCCCAACGGCACCTTCCTGTTCCGCGAGATTGCCGCCATCGGCAAGGGCCCCGGCAAGGGCTTCGTCGAATACCTGTGGGCCAAGCCGGGTGCCGAGGCGCCGCAGCCCAAGCTGAGCTATGTCGCCAACTTCCGTCCGTGGGACTGGAATTTCATCGCCGGCTTTTACCTGGACGATATCGACGCCGAGTTCCGTGCCTCGCTGCTGAAGGCGTTCGGGCTCCTGCTGGGCGTGGGCGCGCTGATGACGCTGGTGATGCTGCGCATCGCCACCAGCCTGCAGAAACAGCTGGGCGGTGAGCCGGCGCTCACCTCGCAGATCGCCGCGCGGATTGCCGAGGGCGATCTTGGCAGCCAGGTGGCACTGCGCCCGGGCGACGACCACAGCGTGCTGTTCGCCATGCAGCGCATGCAGTCGCGCCTGACCGGCGCGATCGGCAGCATCCGCGGCTCGGCGGATTCGATCGCCGGCGCGGCCAAGCAGATCGCCGCGGGCAATGCCGACCTCTCGCGCCGCAGCGAAGAGCAGGCGGCCTCGCTGCAGGAAACCGCGGCCAGCATGGAGCAGCTCACCAGCACCGTGCGCCAGAGCGCCGAGAATGCACGCCAGGCCAGCCGGCTGGCCGAGGGCGCGTCCGACATCGCCGTGCGCGGCGGCGGCATCGTCAACCAGGTGGTCGACACCATGGGCGAGATCCGGCAGGCCTCGGGCAAGGTGGTGGACATCATCGGCGTGATCGAAGGCATTGCCTTCCAGACCAACATCCTGGCGCTGAACGCCGCGGTGGAAGCCGCACGTGCCGGCGACCAGGGCCGCGGCTTTGCCGTGGTGGCCGGGGAAGTACGCACGCTGGCGCAGCGCAGCGCCACCGCCGCCAAGGAAATCAAGGCGCTGATCGGCAATTCGGCCCAGCGCGTGGAAGACGGCGCGGTGCTGGTGGAAAACGCCGGCAAGGCGATGGACGAGATCGTCGAAGCGGTCAAGCGCGTGACCGACCTGATGGGCGAGATGCGCGCCGCCACCGAAGAGCAGACCGGCGGGATCGAGCAGGTCAACCAGGCGGTGTCGCAGATGGACCAGATGGCACAGCAGAACGCCGCGCTGGTGGAAGAGGCCGCGGCAGCGGCCGCCTCGCTGGAGGATCAGGCCGAGGCCTTGCATCACGCCGTCGGGCAGTTCAGGCTCGCCGCCTGACGCAAGCTCCCGTCATACCGCCGCCCCAGGGCTGCGTGTATGATGGATCGCAGCCGGCACGCCGCGCATGGCGCACCTGCCGGCTGCGATCCAGACCACTACCGGGAGCAAACCATGATGGCATTCATTGGCACCGTGTTCGTTGGCCTTATCGTCGGACTGATCGCAAGGGCCATCAAGCCCGGCGACGACAAGATGGGCTGGATCATGACCATCATCCTCGGCATTTTGGGCTCGATCGTGGCGGGCTACGTGGGACGCGCCGCCGGCTGGTACCAGCCCGGGCAGCCGGCCGGCTGGATTGCCTCGGTGATCGGCGCGATCGTGCTGCTGGTGATCTACGGGATGGTTCGCCGCAAGCCCTGATCGACCTTCACGACGTCGGCGCCATCCGGAGGCACCGCGGACGCCGTCTCGCGCGGACGTTTGAACTCCGGCATGGAATCGCGGCAACGCAGCAGTGCACGGTCGCTGTTCGGCGTAGCCATGGCCGCTACTTGCGGCGCCATATAGCGCAGCAGCCGTACCGCCAGTGCACTGGTGAAGCTGTAGCGCGCCGCATAGGGCTCGCGGACACTGATGGTGACGGTGCCGAAGAAGCGTTCGCCGAGGACAAAGACGAACGTCGCCGAGCGGGTGACCGAGCGCGACGAGATCAGGCGCCCGCCCGGGCCGTAGACCTGGAAGCGCTGGTCTCCCGTACCGGTCTTGCCGGCCACCGGCAACGGCGCCCCCCCCTTCCCCTGCATGACAAAGGCACCCTGGATCGAGCGGGCCGTGCCGCGCTCTACCACGTCCAGCATCGAGCGCCGCACCAGCGTCGTGATCTCCGGCGTCAGCAGGCGCTTGCCCTGCTGCGGCTGCAGGACAAAGCTGGAAGCATAAGGCGTATTGGCAGCGAATTCGAGGCTGCGCACGGTTGCCGTCTGGCTCGCGACGCCACCGCTCAGGATGATGCCTGCCAGCTCAGCCAGCGCAGCCGGCCGATCGCCGGAGGCACCGATCGCGGTGGCGTAGGACGGGGTCAGCGAGTCGAACGGATAGCCCAGCCGCTGCCAGCGCCGCGCAATGCGCACGAACGCGTCCTTCTCCAGCAAGGTGCGGATGCGGTTGTCCTGCCCGGCCTTGCTGTGGGAGCGGAACAGCCAGCGATAGACCAGCTGGCGTTCGTCCTTGCTCTCGCGCAGCAGCTCCGCGAATGTTGCGTCGGGATGATTGCCCAGGTACTCGACCATCCATAGTTCCAGCGGATGCACGCGCGAGACATAGCCGCGATCGTTCAGCGAGAACTTGTCGTGGCCGTACTTGCGATAGAGCAACGCCAGGTCCTCGCCCGCCAGCTGCTTGTCGGTCATGCGCGATCGCATGATGCGCACGTAGCTACCCTCGTCCAGGTCGGGCCGTGCGCTCAGCAGCGCCACCGAGAGCCGCACGGCGGTCAGGTGCGGCGTGCTCACGCGCACGCGGCCCAGCAGCGTGGCCAGCCGCTGCTCCGAATCCTTGCCGCGGTAGCGCTGGTAGAAGCCGAGCATGTAAGCACTGCCTTCCTGGTCGGCAAAGCGCTCCAGATAGGCGCGCCGTTCGGGCGAGCCGCGGTCTTCGAAGATGGTGGCCATGTCCGGCGTGGCGTGGAACATCTCATAGCGCACGATGTCACGCATCATCCGGATAAAGACCAGGTTGACCGAATGCTGGAAGCCGACGCGCACGGTCATGATGCGCTCGCCTTCCCATTTCTCGAAATTGGTGAAGCTCTGCAGGCCGCCGCCGGTGTAGAAGCCTTCGCCCGCGCTGCCGGAATACTTGCGCTCCATCGCGGCATCGAGCATCGGCATCAGCTCACGCTCTTCGGGATTGCGGGCCTTGCTCAGGTAGTCGATCGCCCAGTGGCTGAGGACGTCCTGCCGCGCCAGGTTCACGCTGGCAAGCTCCGCACGGCTCATGCCGGCGTAGCGCGCATGCAGCTCGCTGATGATTTCCAGGTATGTCACCAGGGTGCGCAACTTGGCGGTTGACCCCAGGTTGAGACGGGCACCGCTGTTGATGTCGAAAGGCTGGTCGACGTTGTCGGCCTGCACCCGCACCACGCTGGCATTGCCCACGCGCTCGAACAGCGTGAAGCTGGCCATGAGCCTGGACGGATCGTCCTGGTCGCGCAGCATGTTGTGGCCATAGAGCCCCATCGTGCGCGCCTCGCCCTTGTCGTGCATGCGCACCAGCACATCGGTGACGATGCGCTGGGCTTCGCGGTTGATGGTGCTGTCCGCTGTCAGGTCCAGCCGGTCCATGTCATAGCGGCTTTCCACACCGGTCAGCCGGCCGATATCCGCACGCACGCGGTTGACGGCCTTGCGCGTGATGAACGGCTCCTGCTCCGGCTTCTGGGGCGGCGCTGCCTTTTCCAGCCGCTGTGCCACGGCGGCATCGCGCAGTTCCGGCGTGATGATGCCGTTGGCGGCCAGCAGGCGCAGGTAGCTGCCGGTCAGGGCATCCAGGTTGGTGTCATCGCGCCGCAGGTGATAGGACGGGCGGCGCTGCGAAATGATCAGCGACAGCGCGCGCTTGAATGCCTGCGCCTGGCGGCCGGTGGGCGCGCGCGGATCCATTTCCTTGAGCAGGCGGTTGATCTCGCTGAAGTCCTCGCCGTACCAGACCCACAGGGCGTCGCCGATGCCGTTGATCTCGCCAAAGCCCTCGCGGGCGGACAGCGGCACGGTGTTGAGGTAGTCGACCACGATGCGCTCGCGCGCCCGCTGCGTATCGGGGCCGTCCATATAGGCGCGCAGCGATGCCGAGGCCATCTGGCGGAACTTCTCCGAGATCGACGCGGTGCGGCCCTGCGGCGAGTGGCGGTACTTCTCGATCTGCGTGGCGAGCGTGCTGCCGCCCGGCGATTCGTGCGACTTGTCGGCCAGCCTGATGGCCTGGTCGAGCACGGCGCGCGACAGGCGCTTCCAGTCGAGCGCCGGATTCAAGTTCGGATACTCGGGATTGAGCAGGCCCTGGTTCTCGACATACAGCAACGAACTCACCAGCACCGTCGGGACCGAAGCGAAATCGTCGTACTGGCGTTCCGGGTAGCGCTGGAAGACCAGCGTGAGTGCGTTGCAGTCACGCAGCATCAGGCCTGCCTGGTTCTTCTCGCGGTATGGAGGAAAGATGCCCTGGTCCATCAGACGGACCATCTCGGGCGACATGCGGGCCTGTTCCGCCGGTACGTAGCCGTGCCGTTCCAGACGCTCGGCAAACAGCGGCAGCCGGCCGTAGCCGAGACGCGCGTCGTAGGGACCGGAATGGGGAAAACGGATGCTGTCGCTCGCACCCGGCTGCACTTCGAAGGTCAGCTGCTTGCCGAAGCGGCCGAGGTAAAGCGCCTGCCACTGCGAATTGTGCACTTCATTGGAAGCGAGACTGTAAATGACATAGACGCCCCCGCAGAGGGCGACCGTCACACCAGCGAAAATCCAGCCACGACGTGACACGTTTCGGCTTCCCCGTAATGCCGGAGCCCACCGGCGAAAATGGTCCGGAGACCAACCCGGATGCGCCAACAAAATGAGACCAGCCGTGCCGATACGCCGTGGCACGACGCCGGCATCATATTGTTAGCGCCTCATGAAGCGCAGGCGAGGCGGTGTCGTCTACACGCGCCGCCTGTCTTGATATTAGTAGGATCAGAGGCGGAGCGCTGCAAGCATGTGTCACCTCCCACAATCGTTGCAGACGCGCGTCAGTAGCATAGTCAGCTTTCGTCACATGCCAGGCGAGCCTGCACCGGCATGTGGCGAAGCGTCCCGATCAGGCTGCCGCGGCAACCGGGCGGCCGATCAGCGGGTAGCCGGGATCGTTGTAGCCAGGGGTGGAGGCGTGGCCGGGCGTGACCAGCTGGTCGACCATGGCCTCCTCCTCGGGCGAGATCGCCGCGCCCAGCGCGCCGAAGTAGTCCTCGAACTGCGCCAGCGTGCGTGGCCCGGCGATCACCGAACTGATGATGGGGTTGGCCAGCACCCAGGCGGTGGCAAACTGGCCCGGCGTCAGGCCGCGCGCTTCGGCATGCGTCTTGAGCTGCTGCGCGATCACCAGCGATGCCTCGCGGAACTCGGTCTCCATGATGCGGCGGTCGGCCCGCCCTGCCCGCGAGCCTTGCTCCGGCGCCTGCCCCGGCAGGTACTTGCCGGTCAGCACGCCGCGCGCCACCGGGCTGTAGGGAACCACGCCCAGGCCATAGTGCTGGCAGGCGGGCAGGATCTCGACCTCCGGCATGCGGTTCAGCAGGTTGTAATACGGCTGACATGCGACCGGCCGCGGCACGCCGAGCTGGTCGCACAGCCGCGCGATCTCGGCAATGCGCCAGCCGCGGAAGTTCGACACGGCCCAGTAGCGGATCTTGCCGGCACGCACCAGGTCGCCCATGGCGCGCACGGCCTCCTCCAGGTTCTCGCCAGGAAAATCGCGATGCAGGTAGAGGATGTCGAGGTAGTCCGTCGCGAGCCGGTGCAGGCTGGCCTCGACCTCGCGCAGGATCCACACGCGCGAATAGTGCGAGTGGTTCGGCGCAGCCTGCATCGGGTTGCCGAGCTTGGTGGCCAGCACCCAGTCGTGGCGGTCGCTGGTCAGCAGCCGGCCCACCATCTGCTCGGACGCGCCCTTGCTGTAGACGTCGGCCGTGTCGATGAAATTGACGCCATGGTCGCGCGCGCTGGCGACGATGCGCGCGGCCTCGGCCTCGTCGGTCTGGTCGGCAAACATCATGGTGCCAAGGCACAGCGCGGAAACCTTCAGGTTGCTGGCGCCGAGGCGGCGGTAGGGCATGGTGATATCGGGCATGGCGGATTCCTGGAAAGCCTGGGGATGAGCGAAGGATGACGGAGTGAATGCGGATGACTGCCGTTCCGCATTTTGCCGTGCCTTGCGCCGGCTTGCAGGCGATGGCCGGGGCCAAATGTCTGCCATTTCAATTAGCGGAGCGAATTGGCCGATATTTCCGCGAATGAATAAACGCATTCCGAAGCAAAATCCCTGTAAAACCACCCGCGCCGGCGGATTCCCGGATTCGATTTACCCCTTTCGGGGGATGCTCTCCGGACTCGACGCGATCGAAGTGATTGCATTGTGATATCCGCATTTTCGCCACACCATGAACATTTCTGACATTCTGCCAGCGGCGATTTGGGTAAAATGGCGCCCGCATTAATTCCAGTCCCTCTGCCAAAATCATGAATCGCCACGCCCGTCTTCTCGCCTTCCACTGCCCGCGCGGCATGTCGACGGCTATCGGGCATTTCGCACGGAGCGCGGCCGGATGCATGTAACCGGCGGCAGTGCAGTGCCTGTCCGCGAGCGCGGGCAAGACGTGGCGGCAACCTTCGGCATTCGCGCATGGTCGGCCTGGGGCGGCGACCTGCACGACCCGGACGCCTGGCGCGCGTGGGGCACCGCGCCCGGGCTGCTGACGCAGGCCGAAGCGCCGGCCCTGCCCGAAATGGCGCCGATGCTGCGCCGGCGCGTGCCCTTGCTGGGGCGCGTGGCGCTGGCCTCGGCCTATGGCTGTCCGCCGGGATGTGAAGGGATTCCGGTCGTGTTCGCCTCCCGCCATGGCGATACCGGCCGTCTGCTGGAGATGCTGAAGGATCTCGCCGCCGGCGAAGCACTGTCACCCACCGCCTTCGGGCTGTCCGTGCACAACGCCACCGGCGCGCTTCGCTCGATCGACCGTGCCGACCCGGCCAACCTGCAGGCCCTGTCCGCGGGGCGCGATACGGTGGAAATGGCCGTGCTGGAAGCCTGCAGCCTGCTGGCCGACGGCGCGCCGGAAGTGCTGCTGGTCTATTACGAAGCCCCGCTCGCCCAGCCCTACCAGCCGTTTGCCGACGAGCCGGGCTGCCTGCACAGCTGGTGCTGGCGGATCGGCCAGCCGCGCGAGGGCGAGCCGGCATTCAGCCTTGCCCTTGCCGGCAGCGCTGCAGAGGCCGGGGTTGCCCCGCAGCTTCCGCACGGGCTCGATGTCCTGCGGTTCGTGCTGGCGGGCGATGCCGAGCTGACCCATGCCGGCGAAAACGCAACCTGGCGCTGGCGGCGCCATGGTTGAGCGGCTCGATCGCGCCTGGCGGGTGTGTGCAACGGGGCTCTGTTTTTCCGGGTTCGGCCTGGGCGGACTGGTGCTCCGGGTGCTGGTATTCCCGGTGCTTGCCTTGTTGCCATGGAGCAATGCACGGCGCCAGCGGATCTGCAAGGATCTGATCCACCACGCGTTCCGGCTGTTCCTCTGGCTGATGCGCAGTGTCGGGGTGATCCGCTACGAGGTGCGCAACGGCGACCGGCTGCGCCGCGAGGGGCAGCTGATCGTCGCCAACCATCCGTCGCTGATCGACGTGGTGTTCCTGATTGCGCTGGCGCGCCGGGCGGACTGCGTGGTCAAGGCGGGACTGGCGCGCAACCCGTTCACGCGCGGGCCGGTGCTGGCGACCGGCTATGTGCAGAACGATTCCGGCGCGGCCATGGTGGAGGGATGCATTGCCTCCCTGCGCGCCGGCAACAACCTCGTGATTTTTCCCGAGGGCACGCGCACGGCGCCTGACGGGCAGCTGCGGCTGCAGCGGGGCGCCGCCAACATCGCCGTGCGCGGCGGCTTTGCGCTGACGCCGGTGGTGATCTGCTGCGAGCCGCCCACGCTGCGCAAGGGCGACAAGTGGTACCGCGTGCCGGTTCGCCGGCCGCGCTATGTCATCGATGTGCGGGAAGACATCGACGTCGGTCAGCTGGTTAGCCCCGGCGTCGACGACGCCATGGCGGTGCGCCAGGTCACGCAGGCACTGACCGAGTTTTTTACCAGGGAGATAGGCCGTGAAGGCGCTTGAGCAAGAAATCAAAGAACTGATCATCTCGTCGCTGTCGCTGGAGGATGTGGCGACGGGCGATATCGATACCAACGCGCCACTGTTCGTCGAAGGGCTGGGCCTCGATTCGATCGACGCCCTCGAGCTCGGCCTGGCACTGCAAAAGCGCTACGGCGTATCCATGAGCGGGGACAAGGAAGAGATCCGCGCTCGCTTCGCGAGCGTCAGCACGCTGGCGGCCTTCGTGGCCTCGCAGCGTTCCGAGCAGGCGCCGGCCTGATTTGCTGTCTCTCGCTGTCTCTTTATCCTCTTCCAACCACCCTGATCCCCTTCAAGCTGGTAGGCATGGTCATGACCCAAGACGAAATCTTTGCGCGCGTGTCGGCAGTCCTGCAAGACTCCTTTGAAATCGACGCCGAACGTATCCGGCCCGAAGCACGCCTCTACGAGGACCTCGACATCGACAGCATCGATGCCGTGGACCTGCTCGTGAAGCTCAAGCCGATGCTCGACAAGCCGCTCAGGCCCGAGCAGTTCAAGTCCGTACGCACGATCCAAGACGTGGTGCAGGCGCTGGCCCTGCTGATCGACTCCGATTCGCCCGCCACGGCCTGAGCGCATGGCCTGGCGTAAATGGAGCCTGGGCGTACTGACCCTGTGCTACCCGGTGGCAGTCTATGTCGGGCTGCAATACTGGCCGCCGCGCGTGATAGCGCTGCTGCTGGTGGCGCTCACGGCGCTGCGCCTGGGCGCCAGTCGCCATCCCGGCCAGCCGGGCTGGCGCGCGCTGGCGCTGGTGGCCGGGCTGGTGGCGCTGGCGGGGCTGGTCTCGGACCAGGCCATGCCGCTCAAGCTCTATCCCGCGCTGGTCAACGGCGCCCTGCTCGCCGTGTTCGGCTGGAGCCTGTGGCATCCGCCCAGCGTGGTCGAGCGCCTGGCGCGGCTGCGCGAGCCCGACCTGCCCGCCTCCGGCGTGGCCTACACGCGCAAGGTCACCGCAGCCTGGTGCGTCTTCTTCTGCTTCAACGGCGCCATGGCCATTCTCACCGCCTGCTTTGCCAGCGATCAGGTCTGGGCGCTCTATAACGGCGCCATTGCCTACGTGCTGATCGGCTCGATGTTCGCGGGCGAATGGCTCGTACGCCGGCGCGTCATGACTCAGAAGGCAGGGAGCCGCCATGAGTGAGTGGCTTGGTGTCAGTGGCGCGATGGCGGCGCTGTCGCAGTCGCGCGCTCCGGAAGCGGCGCGGTTCCTGGCACGCGCCACGGCGTGGCGGCGGGCGTTCGCCGCGGCCGAGGGCCGGCGCTGGGCCATCCAGATCGCTTCCACCGCCGAGTTTGCCGCGGCGATCTTCGGCGCCTGGCACGCGGGCAAGCACGTCGTGCTGCCTGCCGACACCCGGCCGGAGACGCTGCTGGCACTGCGCGAGCACGCCGATGGCTGGGCCGGTGAACTGCCGCAGGGGCTGCAGGCACCGGACTGCGCGGACGCCGCGGCCGACTGGCCTGCACTGTCGCCGGACGCGGCAACGCTCACCCTGTTCACCTCCGGCTCGACCGGAGCGCCCGAAGCCATCGACAAGCGCCTGGCGCAGCTGGAAGCCGAAGTCGGCGCGCTGGAAGCGGCCTTCGGCCCGCGCCTGCCGCGATCCGCACGGCTGCTGACCACCGTTTCGCACCAGCACATCTACGGCCTGCTGTTCTGCGTGCTGTGGCCGCTTGCGGCCGGGCGCGCGATGCCGGGCGCGCGGCTGGAATTCCATGAGGAAGTGGTTGCCGCCTGCGGGGATACGCCGGTGGTGCTGGTCAGCAGCCCGGCGCACCTGCGCCGCATGCCGGAAGCGCTGGACTGGGCCGCGGCGCGAGCTGTCGTTTGCGCGGTGTTTTCTTCGGGCGGCCCGCTGCCGCCGGCAGCAGCGGATGACGCCCTGCGCCACCTCGGACAGTCGCCGATCGAAGTGTTCGGCAGCTCCGAAACCGGCGGCATTGCCTGGCGGCAGCGCGCGCACCAGCAGGACCGCTGGACCGCCCTGCCCGGCGTCGCATGGCGCCTGCAGGATGGCTTTCTGGCCGTGCGCTCGGCGCACCTGCCGGCAGACGACTGGCACGTCTGCGCGGATCGCGCACTGCCGGACGGTGAACACGGCTTCGTGCTGGCCGGGCGAGCCGATCGCGTGGTCAAGATCGAGGAAAAGCGCGTGTCGCTGACGCGCGTCGAGCAGGCGCTGATGGCGTCGCCGCTGGTGCAGGACGCACGCGTGGTGCTGGTGGAACTGGACGTCGGCACGCGCATCGCGGCGGCGGTGGTTCCCGCCGGGCCGGGTGCTGCAATGCTGGCGGCCAGCGGCCGCGCGGCGCTGATTGCGGCACTGCGGGCCGGCCTGGCCGACGCCGTGGATCCGCTGGGGCTGCCGCGGCGCTGGCATTTTGCCGATGCGCTGCCGTGCAATGCCCAGGGCAAGACCACCGAGGCCATGCTGCGCGACCTGTTCCGCCAGACCCTGCCCCGCGTGGTCTGGCTGGACGGCAACGCGCTGACTGCCAATGCCGAGTTGCTGATCGGCGAGCACCTCGCGGTGTTCGACGGTCATTTCCCCGGCACCCCGATCGTCCCGGGCGTGGCGCAGATCGACTGGGTCATGTCGCTGGCACCGCAGCGCCTGCCCATACCGCCGCGCGAGCGCTTCGTGCGGCTGGACGTGCTCAAGTTCCAGGGCGTGATCCGGCCCGGCAGCACAGTCCAGCTCGCGCTGGAATGGCTGCCCGAGAAGCAGGCGCTGGGCTTTCGCCTGACCTCCGCCGCCGGCCCGCATGCCAGCGGCCGCATCGTATTCCGGAGTGACGATGCCTGATACCAACTTCAAGCCGGTCGTGCTGGTGCCGGTCTACGACCACGAGCACGCGATCGGCGCCATGGTCTTGGCCATTCTGGCGCACCCGGTTGCATGCCTGCTGGTCGACGACGGCAGCAAGCCGTCATGCGCGGCCGTGCTGCGCGACATCGCCGCCCGCCATCCGGACCGCATCAGCCTGGTCAGGCTCAAGCAGAACCGGGGCAAGGGCGGCGCGGTGATGGCCGGCTTCGAGGCGGCCTGGCAACGCGGCTACACCCACGCCCTGCAGATCGATGCGGACGGGCAGCACGATGCCGGTTGCATCCCGGATTTCCTGGCACTCGCACGGCAAGACCCCACGGCCATGATCTGCGGGCATCCGGTCTACGACGCCTCCGTGCCCCGGGCCCGGCTTATCGGCCGCTACCTGACGCACGTCTGGGTCTGGGTCCATACGCTGTCCTTTGCGGTGCGCGACTCGATGTGCGGCCTGCGCGTCTACCCGCTGGCGAAAGTGGTGCCGCTGACGCGCGAAGAGCGGATCGGCCCGCGCATGGAGTTCGACATCGAGGTCCTGGTGCACCTGGTCTGGCGCGGCGTGCGCATCGTCAATATCGCCACGCCCGTCACCTATCCGTCGGACGGCGTCTCGCATTTCCGGGTCTGGCGCGACAACCTGCGCATCTCGTGGATGCACACGCGGCTGTTTTTCGGCATGGTCCGCCGCCTGCCAATGCTGATGGGACGCAAGCTGACATGAGCACCACGACACCGCGCGAAACCCTGCCCGCCGACCCGCCGGGCCGCCACTGGAGCCGCATCGGCGAAGCCACCTGCGTGTGGGGCGTGTGGTGCCTGTACGGGCTCTACCGCGTGTTCGGGCGGCCGGTCTTCCGCGCCGTGCTGTATCCGGTCGTCACTTATTACTGGCTGATGCACGGCGCCGCGCGACGTGCGTCGCTGGATTACCTGCGCCGCGTGCAGCCGGCAGCGGGCGCCGCGCCGGGCGCGCGCCACACGCTGCGGCACCTGTTCTCGTTCGCCGACACGCTGCTGGACAAGCTGCTTGCGATCGGCGGGCGCTATGCGTTTGGCAACGTCAGGCGCGAAGGCGCGGAAGTGATGCTGCGCCAGATCGAAAGCGGCCGCGGCGGCATCATCGTCACCGCGCATATGGGCTGCCTGGAGTTGTGCCGCGTGCTGGCCAAACATCGCGCCGGCCTGCGGCTGACGGTGCTGGTGCACACGGCGCATGCGCAGCGATTCAATCGCATCCTTGGTCGGCTGGATCCGCAATCGACGTTGCAGCTCTATCAGGTGGACGAGATTTCGCCCGCCACCGCGCAGGAGCTGGCGGACAAGGTCCGTGCCGGCGAATTCGTCGCCATTGCCGGGGACCGCGCCCCGGCCCACGGCGGCCGCGCCGTCAGCGTGCCGTTCCTGGGCGCGCCGGCCCGCTTTCCGGTGGGGCCTTACGTGCTGGCGGCGCTGATGGAATGCCCGCTGTTCGCCATGGGCTGCATCCGCCACGGCGACGGCCATCTGCTGCGCTTCACGGAGCTGGCCCGTGAAGTGAAACTGCCGCGCGGCAGCCGCGAGCAGGCCCTTACCGGCTATGCCACCTCGTATGCAAACTGGCTGGCCGAGCTGCTGGTGATGTCGCCCTATGACTGGTTCAACTTCTACGATTTCTGGGCAGCTCCTGACGCCCAGCCCGGACGCGGACGCTGATGCGCCGTCTTCGATTTCCCGAGTGCCCATGTCCCAAGACTTCAGCCACGAGATCACCCTGAGCCCGGCCTTCCACGACCTCGATCCGATGGACGTGGTCTGGCACGGCAACTATGTCCGCTACCTGGAGCAGGCGCGCTGCGCCCTGCTGGCGCGCTTCGGCTACGACTATCCGGCCATGCGCGATTCGGGCTATGCCTGGCCGGTGGTGGACCTGCGGCTCAAGTATGTGCGGCCGCTGGTGTACGGCCAGTCGGTCACCATCCGCGCGAGTATCGTGGAGTGGGAACACCGGCTGAAGATCGACTACCTGCTGCGCGACACCGCCACCGGAGAGCGCCTGACCAAGGCCTATTCGGTGCAGGTTGCCGTCGACATGCGCAGCGGGGAGATGTGCTACGAATGCCCGCCCGTGCTGTGGGAACGACTTGGGGTAAAGCCATGACGGGCCGCCGCACTGTACTGATGGCCGCACTGGCGGCATTGACGGTGTGCGGGCTGGGCGCAGTCCCCGCCCGCGCCGCGGACCTGCTGGGTGCTGTTTCCGCGCGCCTGGCCGATGCGCCGGTGATCCGCGGCCGCTTCGAGCAGCGGCGCCAGCTCGCGGGCTTCGCCAGTCCGCTGGTGTCGCGCGGCGATTTCCTGCTGGCGCGCGAGCGCGGGCTGGTGTGGACCACGCGCGAGCCCATCGCCTCCAGCTTGCTGGTGACGCCCGCGCAGATCGTCATGTGCGGCGCCGACGGCCAGGTGCAGCAACGGCTGCAGGCCGACGCCCAGCCGGCCATGCGGGTGGTGAGCGAATCGGTCATCGCCGTGCTGCGCGGAGACCTGGCCGCGCTGTCGGCACGCTTTGCCGTCGCCGGCAGGCTGGCTGGCAAGGACGGCTGGACCCTCACCCTCACCCCGACCGATGCCGGCATGCGCCGCGCCTTCGCGCGTATCGAACTGGCCGGCGACCGCTTCGTGCGCCATGTGCGGCTGGAAGAGGTCAGCGGCGACACCACGCAGATCCGCATGATCGATCCTGCCGCCGAGCCGCAACTCACCGCCACGGAGGCGCAGCGCTTTGACTGATCAGGCCACCCGCGCTTCCTCGCCAGGACTTTCCGGCATCGCCGGGCTGACGCCGGTCGGCCGCCTGCTGGCCATCGGCTGGCTGCTGCTGGTGCTCGTGCTGGCGATCCACCAGTTCCAGTTCTGGCGCGGCTCGCGCATCGATACCGACGTGATGGCGCTCCTGCCCGGCAGCGAACGCACCGCCACCGCGGACCGGGTGCTGCGCCAGCTTGCGGATGGCGTCTCGCGCGAAATCGTCGTGCTGGTCGGCGCACCGGACTGGGAGCGCGCCCGGTCGGCAGCCGGGCGCTACGGGCAGGCAACCGCCGCGCGTGGCGACCTGCTCAAGCCGGTCGACCGGATCGCTGCCTTCGATTTCGACGCGGCGCTTGCCTTCTACCGGCCTTACCGCGACCGCCTGCTCACCGACGGCCAGCGCGCCATGCTGAGCCACGCCGATCCTGACATGCTGGCGCAGCAGGCACTGGCGCGCCTGTACCAGTTCTCGGCCGGCACCAGCCTGACCGGGTGGACGGCCGACCCGCTCGGCCTCTGGCAGGACTGGTGGCTGTCGCGTGCCGCGATCACGCGTGTGCGCGAGCGCGACGGCCTGACCGCGCTGTCCGGCGACGGCATGCAATGGGTGCTGCTGACCTACCGGATCAGCAAGCCCGCGTTCTCCGTGACCGGCGATACCGACTATGGCGACCTGCTCGGCCAGGCCAATGCGGCAGCACGCCAGGCTGACGGGTCCGTGCGCGTGGTGACCGCCGGCATCCCGCTCCATGCGGAAGCCGCGGCCGCGCAGGCCAGCTTCGAGATGAACGTGATCGGCTTCGGCTCCCTGGCTGCGGTGTTGCTGCTGGTGTGGCTGGCGTTCCGCTCGCTGCGTCCGATCGTGCTGGTAGCGCTTTCGCTGCTGATCGGCACCGCGGCGGCGATATCGGTCACCGCCATGGTGTTCGACCGGGTGCACCTGATCACGCTGGTGTTCGGTGCCAGCCTGGTCGGCGTGGCAGAGGACTACGGCATCCATTACTTCGTCACCCGGCAGGCAAAAGGACGGACGGCGCCGGCGCGCGTCATGCGCTTCCTGCTGCCCGGCATGGCGCTCGCATTGTCGACCAGCGTGGTGGCCTACCTCGCGCTGGGCATCGCGCCGTTCCCCGGCCTGCGGCAGATGGCGCTGTTCTCGGCGGTGGGACTGGTGGCGGCGTTCCTGACCGTGGTGCTGTGGTTCCCGCTGCTGGATCGCGGCCAGCTGCGCGCCACGCGGCTGTCGTCATGGCTGTCGGCCAGCCTGGCGCGCTGGCCGCGCGTGCGCGCCGACCGCCGCACCTTGCTGCTGGCGGTGGCGCTGGCTGCGTTTATCGTGCCCGGCATGCTGCGCGTGAAGCTGGTCGACGATGTACGCCAGCTGCAAAGCTCGCCGCCCGCGCTGATCGAAGCGCAGCGCACCGCCGGACGCCTGCTCGGCAGCCCGAGCCCGGCGCAGTTCCTGCTGGTGCGCGGCAGCTCCGAAGAACAGGTGCTGGAGCGCGAAGAAGCTGCCAAGCTGGCGCTGGCGGGCATCGTCAAACAGGGCGGCATGGAAGGCTTCGTGGCCGTCTCCGACTGGGTGCCGTCGGCGGCGCGGCAGCGTGCCGACGCGGCACTGACCGCAAGGCTGGAAGGCCCGGTGCGCGAGCGCGTCGCCCGCGCCGCGGGCGGGCTGACCGGAGAGGGCGGCAGCGCAGGCATGGCCGCCCCGGATGCGGTGCTGACGTTGCCGATGTGGCTGGCGCACCCCGTTTCCGAAACCGTGCGCCATCTCTGGCTGGGCCGCGAAGGCGGCGGCTACGCCAGCGTGATGTTGCTGCGCGGGCTGGACAATCCCGCGAACATGCCTGCCGTGCAGGCAGCCGTGGCCACCGTGCCGGGCGTGGAATGGGTCGATCGCGTGGCTGACCTGTCGTCGCTGCTCCACCACTACCGGGTACTGATGACATGGCTGCTGCTGGCGGGCGCCGCGGGCGTGGCGCTGCTGCTGGTCTGGCGCTATGGCCCGGCGGCCTGGCGCGCGCTGGTGCCGACCTTGCTGGCCGCGCTGTTCAGCGTGGCACTGCTGGGCTGGCTGCAGGTACCCTTGCAGTTGTTCCCGGTGCTGGCGCTGGCGCTGCTGCTGGGCGTCGGCGTCGATTACGGCATTTTCCTGCTGGAGCATCCCGGCGATGGCGTATCGTGGACAGCGATCGTGCTGGGCGCGGCGAGCACCTTGCTGGCATTCGGCCTGCTGGCCCTGTCGTCGACCCCCGCACTGCATGCTTTCGGCATGACCATGCTGGCGGGCGTGGGCGCGGTCTGGGTGCTGTCGCCGTGGTTCAGGCCATCGGCATCAGCCGGCGATATTCATGGCACACATTGAGCAGGACGGATCGTCCAGGGGCGTCCGGTTGGCAGTCAACACGTATTGGAAGGGTTGAGTCATATGAAAACGGAAACAGCGGATATCGTCATCATCGGTGCCGGGCCAGCTGGCTCGGTAGCCGCGGGCTTGCTGCGCAAGCAGGGCGTGCAGGTCCTCGTGATCGAGAAGGAAACCTTCCCCCGCTTCTCGATCGGCGAGAGCCTGCTGCCGCAGAGCATGGCCTATATCGAAGAAGCCGGCATGCTGCGCGCCGTGGTGGAAGCGGGCTTCCAGTACAAGAACGGCGCGGCCTTCGTGCGCGGCGGGCAAGAGACCGCTTTCGACTTCCGCGAGAAGTTCTCGCCCGGCTGGGGCACGACCTACCAGGTGCAGCGCGCGCGTTTTGACGATGTGCTGATCCGTGAAGCGGCCAAACAAGGCGCCGAGGTGCGTTTCTCGCACCTGGTGGAAGACGTCGACGTCAGCGGCGCGCAGCCGCTGGTGACGGTGCGCGCGCCGGACGGCAGCCAGTACCAGGTGCGCGCGAAATTCCTGCTCGACGCATCCGGCTTTGGCCGCATCCTGCCGCGGCTGCTGAAGCTGGAATCGCCTTCCGGCTTCCCCGTGCGCAGCGCGATCTTCACGCACGTGGAAGACCGTATCGCGCCCGGCACGTTCGACCGCAACAAGATCCTGATCAGCGTGCATCCCGAGCACCAGGACGTCTGGTACTGGACGATCCCGTTCTCCGACGGGCGCTGTTCGCAAGGCGTGGTGGCGGAGAAGCGCTTTCTCGACCAATACACCGGCAGCGACACCGAGCGCCTGCGCGCGCTGGTGGCCGAGGAACCCGGCCTGGCGAAGCTGCTCGGCAACACGCAGTGGGATACCCCCGCGCGCCAGATCGCCGGCTACTCGGCCAATGTGAAGTCCCTGTGGGGCAACGGCTATGCACTGCTGGGCAATGCCGGCGAGTTCCTCGATCCGGTGTTCTCGTCGGGTGTCACCATCGCCTTCAAGTCCGCCAGCCTGGCCGCGGCCTGCCTGGTGCGCCAGCTTGCCGGCGAGACGGTGGACTGGGAGCAGGAATACGCAAGGCCGCTCAAGGCCGGCGTGGATTGCTTCCGCGTCTTTGTCGAAGCCTGGTACGAAGGCCGCTTCCAGAAGCTGATCTTTCATCCCAACGCCACGCCCGAGATCCGCGGCATGATCTCGGCAATTCTGGCCGGCTACGCCTGGGATCAGAACAACCCATTCGTTGCAGAGCCGCGCCGCCGGCTGGGTATCCTGGAGCAGTTTTGCAACGTCTGACATGGCACGCCGCCGCGCTTGCCGTGACGTTCGCCGCCGCGCTGGCAGCGGGCTGCGCTGCGCCTTCCGCGCCGGCGGACGAGACGGCAAGGCCTGCCTTGCACACTGTGCCGCTGCTGAGGCTGCCGCCTGCCTCCCTGCAGCGCGAGTTGCGGCTGCAACAGCAGATCACGGTCGAGTTCCGCACGCCGAAGGGCGAGGAACGCCGCGAACTTCTGGCGCTGCTCGAAGCCGATGCCGGCCACACCCGGCTGGCCGCGGTGGCCGGCGGGCAGGTGCTGGCGCGGCTGGACTGGGACGGTGAGCGCCTGCAGGCATCGCGCTCGCCATGGGCGCCGGCGGATCTTGCGCCGGAGCGGATCCTGAGCGATCTGCAGCTTTCGCTGTGGCCGGTTGCCGCCATCCGCGCCGCGCTGCCGTCCGGCTGGCGCCTCGAAGACGCGCCCGGCCTGCGCCGCCTGCGCGCCGGTGACGAGACCGTGGCGGAGATCCGCTTCCCGGACGCCGCCACGATCCTGTTCGTGCAATACCGCGACGGCTACCGGCTGACGATCCGCACACTGCCTGCGGACGGAGGCGCGGCATGAGCGTGTTCCTCAACGCACTGGGCATCACCTGCGCGCTGGGCAGCGGGCAGCAAGCCGTGCGCGACGCGCTCTGGCAAGCCGGCGGGCCGGGCGCAGGCGAACGCACCGAGCGCTATACGCCGGGCCGTCCGCTGCATCTCGGCACTGTGGCCGACCTGGCCGACGGCGCCTGCGAACCGTCGGTGGTACCGGCGCAGCGCAGCCGCAACAACGCCATGCTTTATCGCACGCTGGACCAGATCCGGCCCGCGGTGGAAGGCGCGATCTCGCGCGTGGGGCCCGCGCGCGTGGCCATCGTGCTCGGCACCAGCACGTCCGGCATTCGTGAAGGCGAGCTTGCCGTGCGGGCACTCGAGCAATCTGGCGCATTGCCGCGGGCCTACCACTACGGCCAGCAGGAACTCGGCTCGCCGGCAATCTTCCTGGCGCGCATGCTGGGCACGACGGGCCCTGCCTATACCGTCTCGACGGCATGTTCGTCGAGCGCCAAGGCGATGGCCGCCGGCGCGCGCCTGCTGCGGCACGGCATGGCCGACGTGGTGCTTACAGGCGGCGTCGATACGCTCTGCGCCTTCACCATTGCCGGCTTTTCTTCGCTCGAATCGGTCAGCGCGGCGCGCTGCAATCCGCTCTCGGCGAACCGCAATGGCATCAACCTGGGCGAAGGCGCGGCCCTGTTCCTGATGTCGCGCGAGGCGGGCCCGGTGCGGCTGGCGGGCTGGGGCGAGACCTCGGACGCGTACCACATCTCCGCACCGGACCCGAAGGGCACCGGCGCGCGCACGGCCATGCGGCAGGCCCTGGCACGCGCGGGCATTGGCGCCAGCGATATCGACTATCTCAACCTGCACGGCACCGCGACACCGGCCAACGACGTGATGGAGGCGCATGCGGTGGCGGACGTGCTGGGGCGCGAAGTGCCCGTGAGTTCCACCAAGCCGCTGACCGGGCATACGCTGGGCGCCGCAGGCGCGATCGAAGCCGCCTTGATGTGGCTCACCCTGACCGAGAATCCGCGCGGCCGGCTGCCGGCCCACTGGTGGGACGGCGTGGCCGATCCCGCGCTGCCGCCGCTGCATGTGGCCGCGTCCGATGCCTCGCTCGGGCGCGCGCCGCGCTACGTGATGAGCAACTCGTTTGCGTTCGGCGGCAGCAACAGCGTGCTGGTGCTCGGGGAGGGGTAGCCATGGCGGATCTGAAACCATTGCCGCCCATCGGCGACGTCGTTCCCCACGCGGGCGCCATGCGCCTGCTGGATGCACTGCTGCATGCGGATGACGACAGCTGCACGGCAAGCGCAACGGTGCGCGCCTCGCAACTGTTCGTCGACGCAGCCGGCATGCCCGGCTGGGTGGGCATCGAATACATGGCCCAGACCATTGCCGCATGGGCCGGCGTGAAGGACTGGCGCGCGGGGCGGCGTCCCGGCATCGGCTTCCTGCTGGGCTCGCGGCGTTATGAGTGCGACGTGCCGGCTTTTCCGGTCGCCAGCGAACTGACGATCAGCGTGCGGGCCGAGCTGACCGGCGACAACGGCCTCGGCCAGTTTGCCTGCCGGCTCGCGCTCGATGGCCGCGAGGTGGCGCGCGCCAACGTCTCGGTATTCCAGCCTGCCGATGCGCAGGCGTTTCTGCAAGGACAACAGGTATGACGAACCCGACCGTGCTCGTCACGGGATCTTCGCGTGGCATCGGCCGCGCCATCGCCCTGCGGCTGGCGCGCGATGGCTATGACGTGGTGGTGCATTGCCGTGCCCGCCGCGACGAAGCCGAATCCGTGGCCGACGCCGCGCGCGCCTGCGGCCGCAAGGCCCGCGTGCTGAGCTTCGACGTGAGCCGGCGCGAGGAAGCCGCCAGCGTGCTGCTGGCCGACATCGCCACGCACGGCTGCTACTACGGCGTGGTCTGCAACGCAGGACTGGCGCGCGATGCCGCCTTTCCTGCCATGACCGGCGACGAATGGGACGAGGTGGTGCATACCAACCTCGATGCCTTCTACAACATACTCAACCCGGTCGTGATGCCGATGGTGCAGCGCCGCCAGCCCGGCAGGATCGTGACGCTGTCGTCCGTCTCGGGACTGGTGGGCAACCGCGGCCAGACCAATTACAGCGCGGCCAAGGCCGGCATCATCGGCGCCACCAAGGCGCTGGCGATCGAGCTGGCCAAGCGCGCCATCACCGTGAACTGCGTGGCGCCGGGCCTGATCGACACCGAGATGGTGGACGAGCATGTCCGTGACGAAGCCTTGCGCATGATCCCGGCGCGGCGCATGGGCACGCCCGACGAGGTTGCCGCCACGGTGGCGTTCCTGCTCTCGCCCGATGCCGGCTATATCACGCGGCAGGTGATCTCGGTCAACGGAGGGATGTTCGGATGAAGCGCGTTGTCGTCACCGGAACCGGCGCGGTCTGCGCGCTGGGCAATGACTGGGCTTCCGTGCGCAATACGCTGTCGGCCGGAAAAAGCGCCATCGTGCACATGCCGGAATGGGCGGACATCAAGGGCCTGAACACGCAGCTGGGCGCGCCCGTGCCACCGCTGGCGCTGCCCGCGCACTACACGCGCAAGCTGACCCGTTCGATGGGCAAGGTGGCGCTGATGTCGGTGCTGGCCAGCGAGGCGGCGCTGCGGGACGCAGAGCTGCTGGGCGACCCGCTGGTTACCGGCGGCAAGCTGGGCATCGCCTATGGCTCGTCCACCGGCACGCCGTCCGCGGTGGCGGATTTCGGCCGCATGATGAGCGAGCGCACCACCGAAGACATCAGCGCGACCACGTATATCCGCATGATGCCGCACACCACGGCGGTCAATATCGGCGTGTTCTTCGGCATCACCGGCCGCATCGTGACCACGTCGAGCGCGTGCACGTCCGGCAGCCAGGGCATCGGCTATGCCTACGAGGCGATTCGCGCCGGACGGCAGGTGGCGATGCTGGCGGGCGGCGCGGAAGAGCTCGACGCCACCGAGGCGGCGGTATTCGACACGCTGTTCGCCACCAGCACGTGCAACGGCAGCCCCGACGCCACGCCGCGCCCGTTCGACAGCGAACGCGATGGCCTGGTGCTGGGCGAAGGCGCCGGCACGCTGGTGCTGGAGGAACTGGAGCATGCACAGGCGCGCGGCGCCCGCATCCTGGCGGAGATCGTCGGTTTTGGCACCAACAGCGACGGCGCGCACGTAACGCAGCCCAAGGCCGAAACCATGGCGCTGGCCATGCGGATGGCGCTGGACGACGCGGGTATCGCGCCGGACCGCATCGGCTACGTCAATGCACATGGCACGGCTACGGACCACGGCGACGTCGCCGAGTCGCACGCGACCCATGCGGTGTTCGGGCCCGGCATGCCGATCAGCTCGCTCAAGAGCTATATGGGCCATACCCTCGGGGCATGCGGTGCGCTGGAAGCCTGGATGACCATCGAAATGATGCGCGACGGCTGGTTCGCGCCCACGCTCAACCTGCGCACGCCCGACCCGCGCTGCGCGGGACTGGACTACATCATGGAAACGCCGCGGGAGTTTGACGCGGACTACGTGATGAGCAACAACTTCGCCTTTGGCGGCATCAACACTTCGTTGGTGTTCCGCCGCTGGGAAGACTGAAGTTCTTTTTAGATTCCAACTAACAACAAGGAAAGTCTATGAAGCACGCTCTCTCTATCGTTGCCATGACCCTCTGCGCCAGCGCCATGCTGTCGACCCCGGCAATGGCACGCGACACCAAGTACATGCTGCCGCTCAAGGATGTGCTGGAGATGCCGGAAGCAAAGGAAAAGCTGGACGACTCCTTCCGCTTCTACCTGAGCGGCCAGAAGACGCCGAAGGTGCTGCAGCGCATGGAGAGCGATATCTCCAACCGCAAGACCAACGGCGTTGGCAAGAGCGATGAGGACGGCTGCCGCTGGGCCGCGCTGTCGGCGCTGATCTCCCTGCAGGACAAGGCCAAGTCGCTGGGCGCGAACGCCGTGGTGGACATCGTCAGCTACTACAAGAAGAACGAGGTCGCGAGCCCGACCGACTATGAGTGCCATGCCGGCGCCGTGGTGGTAGGCGTTGCCCTCAAGGGCACTTACGCCAAGGTCGCCAACTGATCGGCTGACCGGCAACCGCTGCAATGAACGCCTGCCTGCGCGTCGGATCCGTGACTGAGCTGTCCGGGCAGGCCCTGCCCGTCCGGACATGGATGTCGGAAGCGGAGCTGGCGCGTCTGGCGGCAATGCAGTCGGCGCAGCGGGCCGCGCAGTTCGTTGCGGGCCGCTGGCTGGCACGCGTCCTGCTGGCCGATGCCTTCGGCGGCGCGCGGCAGGACTGGACGCTGTCGGACGGCGCCGATGCGCCGCCCGAAGTTTGCGGCCCGGCCCCCGCCTTCCTGTCGCTCTCGCACACGGGTGACCGCATCGCCTGCGCGGTGTCGGACCAGCCCATCGGCATCGACCTCGAGCGCTGCCGTCCGCGCAAGGGACTCGATGACCTGATGCGGGCGATCACCACCGAAGCCGAACGTGCCAGGCTGGCCACGGCAAACCCGCTGCAGGCCTTTGCCGAAGTCTGGACGCTCAAGGAAGCCTGGCTCAAACGCCGCGGTGGCGGCCTGTTTGCCACCATGCTCGGCCACGCCGTGGCGGTGCATCCCGCGGCACGGCCCGATGAGGCCGATGCCTGCACCTGGTCCACCGACGATCTCGTGCTCGCCTTGTGTGCCGACGAGCTCGCCGCCGTGACGGCCCGTGGCATGCAGGCTCCCTGTTACTGGCGCATGGTGCCGGCCGGCACCGCGCCGCTGGAATGACGAATTCTGAATCGATGTCTGACAATCTTGCAACCGATGCCGGCAGGTCCGTGGTCTTCGACGGTACCCCCCTTACGATCGGCGACGTGACGGATCTGGCGCAGCGCCGCGCAACACCCGTGCTTTCCAGCGCGCCGGCATTCCGCACGCGGATCGAGAAGGGCATGGCGTTTCTCGACCAGTTGCTGAAGGAAGACGGCCGCATCTACGGCGTGACCACCGGCTACGGCGATTCCTGCGAGACGGCGATCCCGGTCGACCGCGCCCACGAGCTGCCGGTTCGCCTCTACACCTTCCACGGCTGCGGCCTCGGTCGCCTGCTCGACGCCGACGAAACCCGCGCCGTGCTGGCCACCAGGCTGGCCTCGCTGTGCCAGGGCTATTCGGCCGTGAGTCCGGCCTTGCTGGAGCAGCTGATCGCCTTCCTGGCCCACGACGTGCTGCCGTGCATTCCTGCTGAAGGCTCGGTGGGCGCCAGCGGCGATCTCACGCCGCTGTCGTATGTGGCCGCCGCCCTGTGCGGCGAGCGCGATGTGGTCTACCAGGGCCGGCGCCAGCCTGCCGGCGAGGCGCTGGCCGCGATCGGACGCGAGCGCCTGCGCCTGCGGCCCAAGGAAGCGCTTGCCATCATGAACGGCACCGCGGTCATGACCGCGCTGGCCTGCCTGGCCTGGCAGCGCGCCGCCAGCCTGGCAAGGCTGGCGGGCACGCTGACGGCCGGCGCAGTCGCCGCGCTCGACGGCAATCCCTATCATTTCGACGCCACGCTGTTCGAAGCCAAGCCGCATCCGGGCCAGAAGCGCGCCGCGCAACGGATCCGCCAGTTGCTCGGCGACGCACAGGCGCCGCGCCACGCCAAGCGGCTGCAGGACCGCTATTCCCTGCGCTGCGCGCCGCATGTGATCGGCGTGCTGGAGGATGCGCTGGACTGGTCGAAGACCTGGATCGAGACCGAGCTCAACAGCGCCAACGACAACCCGCTGGTGGACCCGGACGAAGAACGCCTGCTGCACGGCGGCCATTTCTATGGCGGCCACATTGCGCTGGCCATGGATGCCCTGAAGACCGCAGTGGCCAGCGTGGCGGACCTGATGGACCGGCAGCTGGCGACGCTGGTCGACAACCGGTACAACAATGGCCTGCCGGCCAACCTGTCGGGCGCCACCGGTCCGGATGCCGGGCTGAACCACGGGCTCAAGGCCTTGCAGATCGGTGCATCGGCATGGACCGCGGAAGCGCTCAAGCTGACCATGCCGGCCACCGCGTTTTCGCGCTCGACCGAGTGCCACAACCAGGACAAGGTCAGCATGGGCACCATCGCCAGCCGCGATTGCCTGCGCGTGCTGGAACTGAGCGAGCAGGTGGCGGCCGCCATGCTGGTCGCGGTACGGCAGGGCATCGCGCTGCGCCGGCGCTCCGGCTATGCCTTGCCCGCGCCATTGCAGCCATTCGTCGACAAGCTGGACGCGGCGATCCCGCTGATCGGGCGCGATCGCGCGCTGGAAGCCGAGCTGCGCAAGCTGCTGCAGGAAATCCGGGAGTCGAAGTGGTCATGACGAAGCGCCCGGCGCGCGCAAAGGAGTGGGCCCGATGAACGCGGTCAGCATCTTCTTTCTGCAGGCCATGCTGGTGGTGGCGCTGCCCTATCTGCTGTGGCGCGTGGTCGGGCTGCAGGCGGTGTTTCCGCTGGTGGCCGTGCAGGTGCTGGCGGGCATTGCGCTGGGGCCGTCCGTATTCGGGCAACTGGCGCCGCAGACCTGGACCGTGGTGTTCGGACCGGACCATCTGCCAATGCTGTCCGGCCTGCAATGGCTGGCCGTGGCCATCTTCTGCTTCCTGACCGGCCTGCACCTGCGCGAGCAGGAGGCGCCCGCGGAATGGCGCGCGACGCTCGGCATTTCGCTGGGCAGCATCGCGGTGCCGTTCGTGGCCGGGGCCGCCGTGGGCTGGTGGATGATCGAAGCGCAGTGGCCGGTGGCGGGCGAGCGTGCCAGTGCCTACTGGTTCGCCTGCGCGATGGGGGTCTGCACCGCGGTGACGGCCCTGCCCGTGCTTGGCGCGGTGCTGCGCGAGATGCGGCTGACGGAATCGCGCCTTGGCCAGATGGCACTGCGCTGCGCCGCCGTCAACGATGCCTGGGTCTGGCTGTTCCTGACGCTGATCCTGATGCAGCAAGGCATCGGTGAAGGGGCCGGAACCGCCGCTATTGCCGGCAAGGCAGTGGCCTACCTCGCCTTTATCTTCCTTGGCGTGAAGCCGGCACTGGCGTGGCTGCTACGGCGGCATCGTCCGGATGCCGAATCGCAGCTCGCCATCGCGTTGTTCCTGGTGCTGGCCTCGGCCTTCCTCGGCGAGCTCGCCGGCCTGCACCATGTGATGGGCGGCTTTATCGCCGGGCTGGTGTGGCCGGCCCGCCATGCCCATCGCATCCGGCAACAGCTGGAGCCGGTAACGGTAGTGGTACTGCTGCCCTTCTTCTTTCTGGCCGCCGGACTTCGCACCGAGGTCATGCTGGAGAGCCACGCGACGCTGCTCGTCGCCGGCGTATCGCTGGCCGTCGCCATCGCCGGCAAGCTCGCGGGCGTTGCCCTCCCGGCGCGCCGCGCGGGCCTGACATGGCGCGATTCGCTGGCGCTTGGCGCGCTGCTGCAGACCAAGGGGCTGGTCGAGGTCGTCGTGCTCACCGTCCTGCTGGACGCCCGCATCATCAGCCCGACTGCGTTCTCCGGACTGCTGCTGATGGCACTGGCGAGCACCATGCTCGCCCGGCCGCTGACGATGCTGATTGCGCGGGCCGGGAAAGAAGCAACGCGGCAGGGCTGACCGTCGGTCATGCCGGGCCAAAGCGTGTTTGCCAGCGTGTGCACCAGCGGAAGCTCGTCGGCACGCAGCACGATCAGCGATGGCAATTCCGCTGGGATAGCGCCCACGACAAGCGCGGGCATCCACAGGTGAAGGGAGAACAGTTGCGTGGGTGGGGCGTCCGCGCTGCCCGTGCCATCCGTGCCACATGTCCGTTCGATCGGATGGTCGCCATGGCGGCCGATCATGTGGGCCTTCAGCAGGTCGGCGAAGGGTCAATCCGCGATAATCTGTACGGCTGCTTCCGAGGTCGAGCGTGGGCTGCGTGCACTCGGCAAGGTCTCATTGCCGAACCGCTCGCGGGCACATGGATATGGCCTGTCCTTCCCATTGAAATGGACAAGGCGTTCGGCTTCTGACATTCCGAGGAGAAGTGTATGCGCAGCAGTCAGCACCCAGCAGCCAAGGACGCGGTGGCGCAAGGCTTGATCCACCGGTTGCTCTCCTGGCTCTGTTTCACTGTGCTTATGTTTCCCGGTGTAGCGCCAGGGATGGACTTCAAGATTTATTACCAACCCCAACTTAAGCTGAAAATGCTTATCGGGGAGGGGAGGATTCAGGACGGCGATGCAGAGAAGTTTCTGGCGCTCGCCAAAATGGCTGACCGTGATGACGAAGGACTCGTTACCCTTGTTTTGAATAGTCCGGGAGGAAATGTTGAGGCTGCTTTCCGAGTCGTCGATGCAATGGATAAAGTACGCGTCTATACAACAGTTCCAGATAATGCCAGGTGCGCGTCCGCTTGCGCTTCCATTCTGTTCGCTTCAGGGGAACGCCGAAGTGTTCTGGGTACTGGGATGCTCGGCTTTCACAGCTGCTATCGGCGCGAGGGGCGAACCTACGCCGATGACTCGCTTTGCAACGAAATAATTGCGGCAAACGCAATGCAACGGGGGATCACTCACGCAGGCATCAATCGTTTTGTCAAGCAATATGGTGCGCGAGACATGGCATGGGTCGGGCGCGACGTCGCTTGTAAGTCGCTGCAAGGTCTCTGTAAGCCAGGGCTGCTGGAAGTTCAATACGAGACGAAGACTGCGTTGATGCAAAGTCTCGATTGCAGCAAGCTCATATCAGTTCAAGCGCAGCTTATTTGTGGGGATGCAGAACTTTCCCGTGTCGATAAAACATTAACAGAAATCTATTACAAAAAGCTAAAAGCATCGGCTGACAAGACGCGGTTACGCGCGGATCAACGAGCATGGCTTCGCAATTCTCGCAACGTGTGTGGCGATAAAGCTTGTCTACTACGAAGCTATCATCTCCGCATCGATGAATTAGAGCGGATGCGGTCGTAATGACGCGTCGATTGACGTTGGCGATGCTCAACCGCCAGAGCGTGAGCGTCACCCGGCGCCGCAGCAAAACCGCGTTCCAGAGAGGCGCGCGACATAAGGTGATTCCACCTGCCCGAGCCCGTCAGTTCCGGGCGGCCAATGAGTTGCAAACAAAAAAAATGCGAACTAGGCAGCGAGCTCAACTGCTCTGATTTCAAGCAGATCGATTAGTATGCGCTCAACACGACTTCCACCGACACCAACGCGTTGATCTGCAGATATCGGCTCCAATGTATCGGCTGCCTCGCCGTACTGCCCTCTAGCAAACTGACTGACAGCATCAACCAGCCTGAGCGAGAGCCGCGTCTGGTCGCTGGGTTCCTTGGCCGTGATAGCCGCCTTGCTTTGCTCAAGCGCGGCAATATCGCCCGCCGATGCCTGAATTCCAGCAAGATGCAGCGCTATAAACGGATGCGACAGCATAGCGTTGAAGCGCTCGGACAGGGCGGAAACCGCGGCTGAAATCGGACGCGTAGTTCCTGTGCGCAGGTATTCACGCAACAAAAAGCCGCCGCAATCGGCCAGCGTCAACACCGGACCACAGCGAGTGGTCTCTGGTGCACAGTAACGCTCATAGCGCTGCCATGCCTGCCCGGTTAGCCCCAGCTGCCACTCTGCCAGTGCCAGGTGCCACTGCACATGACCATACATAGCGCCGCCCTCCGCCGACGAGCGGTGCTCATTTAGCCAGTTCCCCAGCAATTCCAATGACTCTCCAGGTTCACCCTGGTCGTGTAGCACATGCGCATAGCTATGGATAACGTAGAGAGCCTGTGGGCGCTGCTGCAGTGCTCGCTCGACAAGTGCACGGCCACGGTTCTGATCACCGGCCTCGCTGGCTGCGAACCCCATGCGTGCGAGCCAGGCCCAATCATCGCGCAAACTGGGATCGACCGATTCCATGATATTGAGAACGCGCTCGAGCTTGCGCGCACCGCCATAGAAGATCAGATAACCACAAAGTTGCGAGATGACTAGCAGGTCACTGGGATTGGCAGCGATGTAGGCCTCAGTCGCTGCAAGGTTGGTGTAAGGGTCTTCCAGCAGGCCAAAGAGCGCGGAGATATGCGCACGCTCCCAGGGCAGCGCAGTTCGCGCTGCCCGTAGCGCACGCTCCTTGAAGAGATCGGCGTCCGCAGCTCCCGAGTCTTTAGCAAGCATATGGCGCGCAGCCAGGGCCAGGGCGAGATTGCCGTCCAGCGCCAAAGCCTGATCGAGGGCTTCCGCGGCGCCCGCCTCGGAACCGAGGATGCGATCAACAGCGAGCTGATACCGCTCTACAGCTTCTGGACGATCAGTAGTAAGAGGTCTACCGGTACGCGCATCAATCATATTGGCTCCTGGCCCTCTCGAATGGGGTGCCGTGGCATATCGACAAGGCTTACTCGTAATACTCCGGCGCCATCTTCAGAGTGTCGCGCTGCGCTTTGTCGTGATTGATCCAGAGCTGCGCTTTTTCGCGCACCAGCAAGTCGGCGATGCGCTGCATCGAGGCCAGCGTCTGGTCCCTGTCGAAATTGATGGAAGGTACTCGGCGATTGTCCCAGTTGCTCTTGAAGTGGACGGCATCGCCCGACAGCACGATCGCGCCGGTCTTCGGCAGCTTGACTAGCATCGACTGATGGCCCGGCGTGTGGCCGGGCGTCGAGAATATCGTGACGCTACCGTCACCGAATACGTCCTTGTCGCCTTCGATCTTCGTGACCGGATGCCCCGGCCTGAAGCGCGGTGCATTGTTGGTGCCGGGCCATTCGTATTCAGCTTTCTGCACCAGCAGCATCGCTTGCGGAAACATCTCGACATTGCCGATGTGGTCCGGGTGGCTGTGAGAGATCGCGACATATTTGATGTCCGATGGCTTGACACCGAGTTGCTCCAACTGGCTCGCGAGCGTTTTCGGCCGACGCCAGTGGATAGCCCTTGGATCAGCCGGGGCCTCCCCGTCGGGCAGGGCGGCGATGGCGTCGTCCAGGCCCGTGTCCCACAGAATCCAGCCCTGGGCGTGCTTGATCAAGTAGCAATTCTCCGCGAAGGGCATGGATTTGCCGATATTGACACCGGGCGACCAGCGCGAGATGTCACCGGCAACGCCCTCGCCGCAATCGAGGATGTAGAGCCGCTCGACTCCGCTTGTCTGCTGTGCGGGCAAGCCACTGCAGCCGGCGATGAGGATGACAAGCGAAGCGAGCGCGAGTCTGGCGGCGATGAACGGGCATTTCAGCATGGCAGACATCCTCCTGACGTGCGCACGCGAACCGGCGCAGGCGCCCCTATCGTACGTAGGCCGTATGGATACGCAGCGACATCGCGCACCACGGTTGTGGTCCAGAACCGCTTGCCGCAGGCACGCCGCCCGATCACCGAGCCACGCCGCTCTCACGAGGTCGGGAGGACAGCGCTGTTCCCGGCGTTGCCCCTGGCAATCTGCGCGGCAGGCAGTCCAGCTATGCCCTGAAGCGTATACCCATACAAAAACGCCGGCAGGCGCTTTTTGCTTCCTTTTTGGCGCAGTCAAAAAAGGAAGTCGCCGGCTACGCCGGCGAAACAGCCACAGGTCCAAGAACCCAACCCCGCGATCAGGCGAAGAACCCAAAAAAAAGCCGGCGCATGCGCCGGCCTTTTTTGCCTGCGGCCTGCACTGCAGGCCGTGGCACGCCTTAGTCTTCCAGCTTCGGCAGCGAGCTGCTCACATTGGCCGACAGCAGGCCCGACTTCGCATACGTCACCAGCTTTTCACGCGTGTCGACGATATCGAGCGTGCGCATCGTCAGCTGGCCGATCCGGTCCAGCGGCGTGAACATCGACTCGCCCTTTTCCATCGTCAGCCGTTCCGGCTTGTAGGTCAGGTTCGGCGAAGTGGTGTTCACGATCGAATAGTCGTTGCCGCGGCGCAGTTCGATGGTGACTTCGCCGGTGATGGCGCCGGCCACCCAGCGCTGGGCGGTTTCGCGCAGCATGATGGCTTGCGGGTCGAACCAGCGGCCCTGGTACAGCAGGCGGCCCAGGCGGCGGCCGTTGTCGCGGTACTGCTCGATGGTGTCTTCGTTGTGGATGCCGGTGATCAGGCGCTCGTAGGCGATGAACAGCAGTGCCAGGCCCGGGGCTTCGTAGATGCCGCGGCTCTTGGCTTCGATGATGCGGTTCTCGATCTGGTCGCTCATGCCCAGGCCATGGCGGCCGCCGATGCGGTTGGCTTCCATGAACAGGTCGACGCTGCTGGCAAAGGTCTTGCCGTTGAGCGCCACCGGCTGGCCTTCCTCGAAGCGCACGGTGACTTCTTCGCGCTTGACTTCCACGTCATCGCGCCAGAACTGCACGCCCATGATCGGCTGGACGATGCGGATGCCCGAATCCAGGTGTTCCAGGTCCTTCGCCTCGTGGGTCGCGCCCAGCATGTTGGAGTCGGTCGAGTACGCCTTTTCGGCCGACATCTTGTAGTCGAAGCCGTTCTGGCGCATGAACTCGGACATCTCGGCACGGCCGCCCAGTTCGTCGATGAACTGCTGGTCCAGCCACGGCTTGTAGATCTGCAGGTTCGGGTTGGTCAGCAGGCCGTAGCGGTAGAAACGCTCGATATCATTGCCCTTGAACGTGCTGCCATCGCCCCAGATGTTGACGCCATCTTCCTTCATCGCGGCAACCAGCATGGTGCCGGTGACGGCGCGGCCGATCGGGGTGGTGTTGAAGTAGGTGACGCCGGCGGTGGAGATGTGGAAGGCGCCGCACTGCAGGGCGGCGATGCCTTCAGCCACGAGTTGCGTGCGGCAGTCGACCAGACGTGCTTCCTCGGCGCCATAGGCCTTGGCACGGCGCGGGATGTCGTCGTAGTCCGGCTCGTCCGGCTGGCCCAGGTTGGCGGTGTAGGCGTAGGGGATGGCGCCCTTCTGGCGCATCCAGAGGAGAGCCGCGCTGGTGTCAAGGCCGCCGGAGAAGGCGATTCCGACGCGCTGGCCGGAAGGAATGTGCTGCAGAATGGTAGTCATCGCCAGAAATCTATGTGAATTTGTCGGCTCATGGTTGGGCTTCTCCGGGACGCGCCCGCAGGCGCGCAGCGGGAGAAGCACGCGGACGCGGCCGGCCGAGTCACGTGCCGAGTCAGTGCCAAACGTGAATTGTGACACGGCAGCGGCCATGCGCCAAACCGGGCGGCGCGGCAGTGGGTTCGCGGCACGCCGCCTGACTGCTCCAATCCGGCGAACGCGCCCTCCAATACTCTCAACTGGTTCGCTGCATGGCCACTAAATATACTGCGTGGCATTGCTTGTCGAATGCGGCATGTCATGCTTCATCGCGCCCTGGGAAAGGTCGCCGGCAATATTCATTTTCCAGGCTTCATAACCCTGTACCCGCAAGGCAAATATGAACAAGCAAGACTATGAACGCCATGCCGGCGTGGACATCGATCCGCGCGGCATCGCCACGCTGACCATCCGCGACGCTGGCTCCCTGAACATCCTGAGCACGCCGGTCATCACGTCGCTGACGCAGACGATCGAAGCACTTGCAGCAAACCAAGCTGTGCGCGTGCTCATCGTGCGCGGTACCGGCGAGAAGGCCTTTATCGGCGGCGCAGACATCAAGGAAATGGCAGGGCTGGATCGCGTCAGCGCGGAAGCGTTCATCAGCGGCCTGCGCGGGCTGTGTGACGCGGTCCGGCACTTCCCGGCGCCGGTAATCGCCCGCATGGCGGGCTGGAGCCTGGGCGGCGGGCTGGAACTGGCGCTGGCGTGCGACTTCCGCATTGCCGCCGACAACGCGCAACTCGGCATGCCGGAGGTCAAGGTCGGCATTCCGTCGGTGATCCACGCAGTGCTGATGCCACGCCTGATCGGCAATGCCCGGGCAGCGTGGATGCTGCTGACCGGCGAAATCTGCGATGCCGCTGAAGCCCTGTCATGGGGTCTGGTCAGCCGCGTCGTGCCGCTGGACGGGCTGGATGCCGAAGTGGAGCGCGTCGCCGCCTTGCTGGCGGGGCTCGGCCCGGCGGCGGTACGCCAGCAGAAGCGATTGCTGCGCGAATGGGAGGATGCACCGCTGGATGTGGCGATCAACAACAGCGTGGCCGAGTTCGGTAGCGCATTCGAGACCGGCGAGCCGCAGCATCATATGGCGGCATTCCTCAACCGCAAGCGCTAGCCGCCACGGAGCCACCCTCGCGCGTGGCCAACGCGCCACCGGAAAGGCTCTGCGCACCGGCGATTGCCTGGAACAGGCGGAGCTCGGTCAGTTCATAACGCAACGCAATGCAACCCCGTCATGCCTGGAGTGTCCGATATGGGGGCCGGTACCGGCGGCCCACTCCAGCCCTCTGCTGCCTCCCGGCCCGGCGAAGGCTTCGCCAGTCACAATGCAACTAAAGTGGACGCCGTACATTTTCTTTGCTAAGGTATTGTGTACGCCGTACACAAGCAGTGCGCGCCGGGTGCGGCCGGCATGAATCCGTCCGGCGCCATGCCTATTCTCACGACCGCCCGACCGGCGGTTCCTACAGGAGATGTCATGCTAGTCCAGCCCTACCTGTTCTTCGAAGGCCGTTGCGAGGAAGCGCTCGAGTTCTACAAGAAGACCCTTGGCGCCAAGCCGGGCATGCTGTTGCGCTTCAAGGACAACCCCGAACCGCCCACGCCCGAGCAAGCCGCTCAGGGCTGCGGCCCGGGCGTGGGCATGGAAGAGAAAGTGATGCACACGGAGTTCCAGATCGGCGACAGCCTGGTGATGGCCTCCGACGGGCGTTGCAGCGGCAAGCCCAACTTCGCGGGCGTCGCGCTGTCGATCACGTACCCCGATATTGCCGCCGTCGACAAGGCATTCAATGGCCTGGCCGAAGGTGGCCAGGTGCAGATGCCGCTGGCCAAGACCTTCTTCGCCGACAAGTTCGGCATGGTCACCGACCGCTTCGGCGTGACGTGGATGTTGTTGAAGCCGGCCGAGAAGAAGTAGCCTTTGCTTGTGCCACCGTTCTCCGGCCAGCGCCGCGCGGCATTACAATGCGCGGCTTGCCGGAGAATACTGATGGATGATCGCCTGAACGAACTCGAAATCAAGCTTGCCTTCCAGGAAGACTTGCTTGAAGCGCTGAATGTGACCGTGGCGCGCCAGCAGCAGCAACTGGATCTGCTGCAGGAACAATTCCGGGCGCTTTACCAGCAGGTCCGCAGCAGTGCCTCCACCGCCGCGGAGGCCAATCCTCAGCACGAGATCCCACCGCATTACTGATCCGGCGAAGCCTGCCCCGATGTGACGGAACGTTGCCACCGCCCTGATAGTCTGACAGGGGGTTCCTCCACAAAGCGCCACCGCGCTCCATCCGCCATATGCGCCTTCGCCGACTCTTCCTGCTTTCTGCCGCCATCGCCGCTCTCGCCTGCGCGGCCACGGCCTATGCCGGCTACAACGTCTGGACGGGCGAATACACCTTCACCAAAAAAGAACTGCAGGACGCCGTCGACAAGCGTTTCCCCGCCACGCTGCGATACGCCGAAGTCATCAGCGTGCAGCTCACGCATCCGCGCCTGGTGCTCGATGACGCCAACAACCGCGTTACCACGCAGGTCGACGCGCAGCTGACCAACGCCCTGATGCCATCGCCGCCGGTCAACGGGACCCTCGCGCTGAACAGCGGCATCCGCTATGACCCCGCACAGCGGGCCGTGCTGCTGGACAACCCCACTGTGCAGCAGGTCGATGTTCAGGGCATGGCCCAGTATCGTGAACAGCTCAATGCCATCGGCGCGGTGGTGGCGCAGCAGTTGCTGAAGGACTATCCGCTCTACACGTTCAAGCCGGAAGAGTTGCGGGTTGGCGGCAAGGAGATCGAGCCGGGCGCCATCACCGTAGCGCCCGACGGCATCAGGGTGCAGATCAACACCCGATAGGCTGGCTTACCTGCCACCTATCCGCGAGAAACGCGCGATCGTAACGGTGCGGGCATGGTGGTCAATGAGCCAGCCTGGCGACGAGCTCGGCCAGCGCAGTTGCGCACGACTGTTCCACCTTCAGGTCGAGCATCGCATCCGCCCTTGTTGTCCCAAGGTTCAGAGCGGCCACCGGCTTGCCAAGCTGTCCGGCCCAGACGCAGAAGCGATAGCCCGAGTACACCATCAGCGAGGAGCCGATCACCAGCATGGCGTCGGCCTGTTCGAGCGCGCTGCGCGCCGCGTCGACGCGCTCGCGCGGCACCGATTCGCCGAAGAAGACAACGTCAGGCTTGAGCAGGCCACAGCAGATGTCGCACTCGGGCACGCGGAATTGCGCGAACAGCGGCGATTCGAAATGCGCATCGCCATCGGCGGCTGGCTCGGCAATAACGTCGCGCAGCGCGCCGTTCTGTTCGACCAGCCATTGCTGCACGCCGGCGCGATCGTGGCGCGCACCGCATGCCAGGCAGATGGCGCTGCCGATACTGCCGTGCAGCTCGATCACGCCGCTACTGCCGGCGCGCTGGTGCAGGCCGTCGACGTTCTGCGTCACCAGCGCGGTGAACCGGCCTTGCCGGCCGAGTTGTTCGACGGCGTGGTGTGCCGCGTTTGGCTGCGCGCCGGCTGCCACCGGCCAGCCGATCATGCTGCGCGCCCAGTAGCGCTGGCGCGCGGCGTGCGAGCCGAGAAATGCCTGCAGGGTGATGGGCTGCGAGCGCTGCCACTGGCCCTGGGCGTCGCGGTAGCCGGGGATGCCGGAATCGGTGCTGATGCCCGCCCCCGTCAGCACGAACAGCCGCGGGTGGCGCTGCACGAAATCATAGAGCGCGCTCAAGTCTGCGAATCCTCGGCGTGCGCAGCGGCTGCCGCTTCGCGCGCGGCCTGGCGGGCTTCCCACGCCTTCAGCTCATCGCGATAGCGGTCCATTTCCTGGTAGTAGTAATCGAACACGCACGGGTCGCAGCCTGACTGGCAGCACTCGTCGTCGCCGGGGCGCTCGGGCGGTACCGGGCGTGGATCGTCAGCAGGGGGATTGTGAGGCACGAAAAGCTCGCGGGAAGCGCATGACACGGTTACCCGACAGTATATTCCGGGCTGCCCGAACGAGCCGGAGGCGACTTCTGCCTAATGCCTGAGCAGCAGGTCTCCCACCGGGATCACCAGCACTTCGCTCCCCAGGCAGGCAATGTCGTCGCCGGCAAGCCAGCGCGAGACCACATCGGCCAGCCGGCCGCCGATCCGCGCCAGCTCGGTCGCATCCGCCAGGTAAACCGCGTCGATCACGTCCTGGTCGAACTGCAGCGCGGCACTGTGGCGGGTGCGTCCGCTCGAACCGCGCGGCTCGGCCTGCCAGCTCACCTGCACCTGGCTGCCGCCGGCGGCAGTGTATTCGGCCGACATCGGAAACAGCCGGCTCGTATGCTCTCTGGTCCACTCGACAAGGGCGGTCATGGCAGTTCCCCTCATCGTGCCGGGCACGCCGGGCACCATTGCCGGGTCAGCGGCTCAGCACGTGATAAAGCCAGTCGTGTGCGCGTCTGGGCACGCCCAGTCCGCTGGCATCGAAGCGCTTGCCGCGCACCCGCAGTTCGCCCTCGTGCAGGGCGTCCACCGCAGCCTGGGCATTGGGATACCTTCCCACCACGCCATTGCCCAGCATCAGCATCCAGTCCTTCGCGCGGGGAATCAGCGTCAGTTGTCCCGCGGTGGTGTGGCAAAAAAAGTAACCGTACATGCGGCCCCCAAGACCTTGCCTCCGCGTCCATGTTAGCCACTGGCGCAGCGAAAGGCATCCTGTTCTTCGCCGCCTGGCGATGTGAATGCTTCCGAGCGGCGTGATGAATTGTTTTGAAATCGGGCGACGACAATGCCACGCGCCATCGGCTTTATCGGAAGATAGCTGCATCCACCTGCCCGGCCGGCACCGCCCGGCCAACTCTCGCCGTGCACATGCGGCCGACCGCGGACCGGACCTGCTCCATGGACATAGCGACTCGCCCTTGCCTGCGCGCTATCTTGCTGCCAGTGGCACTGGTGCTGCTCACTCAGTGTGCCCGGGCGGCCGGCGATGTACCCGCAGCGCCAGCCGCAGGCGCTCCATTGCCCGCCAACAGCGCGCCTGCCCTGCCAGCCGTGCCCGCCGCGCAGGGGCGCCCGAAAATCTGCCTGGTCCTGTCCGGCGGCGGCGCACGCGGCGCCGCCCATATTGGCGTACTGAAGGTGCTGGAGGCCATGCGGATTCCCGTGGATTGCATCGCGGGCACCAGCATGGGCTCGCTCGTGGGCGGCGCCTACGCTTCGGGCATGACGCCGGCCGAGATGGAGAAGCTGGTGGGAGACCTGACGACGGAAAAGATCTTCAAGGAACGCCCGCCGCGCCAGGACCTGACCATCCGCCGCAAGCAGGACGACTATACCAACCTGTTCACGCCCGAGATCGGCGTACAGTCCACCGGCCTCGCACTGCCCAAAGGCGCGGTGTCGGGCGTGCAGCTGGAAACCGTGCTGCGCCAGCTGGCCCGGGTTCCCGGCTATCGCGACTTCGACAAGCTGCCGATTCCCTACCGCGCGGTCGCCACGGACCTGGTTACCGGTACCCCGGTGGTATTCAGCCAGGGCGAGCTGGCCAACGTCATGCGCGCCAGTATGTCGGTGCCGGGCGCGGTGGCACCTGCCGAGTATGAAGGCAAGCTGCTGGTGGACGGCGGCCTGACCGACAACCTGCCGGTCGACGTGGCGCGCAGGATGGGCGCCGATATCATCATCGCCGTCAACCTCGGCACGCCACTGATGAAGCGCGACGAGCTGAATTCGGTGATCGGCGTCACGGGCCAGATGCTCAACATCCTGACCGAGCAGAACGTGCGCGCCTCGCTGGCAACGCTCACGCCGCGCGATGTCCTGATCCTGCCCGAACTGGGCGACTTCTCGGCGACCGACTTCGATCACCTGACCCAGACCGTGCCCATCGGCGAGGCCGCGGCGCGCAAGGTCGCCGACCGGCTCGCGCCGCTGGCGCTGCCGCCCGCGCAATACGCGCAGCTACGCGCTGGACAGCAGACATTGCCGCCGCCCGACCTGCGGCCGGTCGACGAAATCCGCTTCGCGCCGTTGGAGCGGGTCAACCCGGACTACGCCGCCGCGGTGATGGAAACCAAGCCGCACGAGCCCATCAACCAGGCGCAGCTCGACCAGGACATGCGGCGGCTGTTCGGCACCGGCGACTTCGAGCACGTCAACTACGGCTTTCTCGAAGAGCAGGGCAAGCACATCATGGCCGTCAACGCGGTCGAGAAATCCTATGGCCCCAACTACCTGCGCTTCGGCCTTGGCCTGAGTTCGGACTTCCGCGGCGATGCTTACTTCAACCTGCTGGCCAGCTACCGGCGCACCTGGATCAATACCCTTGGCGCGGAGTGGCGCACCGACGCCCAGGTCGGGCAGACCTCGGCGCTGATCAGCGAGTTCTACCAGCCGCTGGACACCCGTCAGTTCTTTTTCATCGCGCCGCGCGTCGAGCTGGAACGCCGGCCGGTCAATATCTTCCAGGGCAGCACGCGCATCGCCACCTATGACCTGCGGCGCTTCGACGTCGCGCTGGACGTGGGCAGCCAGTTCACGAAGTACGGCGAAGCCCGGCTGGGCGTGCTGGCCGGCACCGAGCACGCGTCGCTCAGCACCGGACCGGAAAGCCTGTCGCCCGGGCCGGGCAACATCCGCCGCGGCGCCATCACCGGCCGCCTGCTGGTGGACCAGCTCGACAGCATCAACTTCCCGCGCTCCGGCTACAGCGGATCGATGAGGATCTACGCCTCGCAACCCGGGCTGGGAGCGGACCAGGCCTATGTCAAAGGCACGATTGACGGGCTTTATGCATGGTCCTCGGGCAACAACACCGTCAACCTGGCGTTCAAGGCCGGCAGCAAGATCGGCAACGACCCGTTGCCACGCTACGACCTGTTCCAATGGGGCGGCTTCCTGCAGCAGTCGGGCTACAGCACGGGTCAGTTGCTGGGCGGCAATCTGCAGTTCGCGCGCCTGGTCTACTACAACAAGCTGGTGCGGCAGACGCTGCTCGAGGGCGTCTATGCGGGCTTTTCGCTGGAAGCCGGTCGCGTCGGTGATCAGCTGGTGCCGGGCAACCCGACCGGCCTGCTCAAATCCGGCTCGATCTTCCTTGCGCTGGACAGCCCGGTCGGCCCGTTCTACCTCGCCTACGGACGTGCTGCCGGCGGCAGCTACAGCTTCTACTTATTCCTTGGCAAGCCGAACTAGCGGGATATCGGCTCAATGTAGCTCATGGATCCCCCACCAACGTTGTATGTAATGTCTTAATTCAAATGTATATACTTTTCCTGTCGCCAAGACCCCCGTCTTGACTGACGCCCCCTTACCCGTCGCCGTCCAACGGCGACATTTTTTTGAGCGGGACTTGCTGTTCTGCTGAAAACAGTTCCGCCACTCGCTGTCATCAAACCTTCGCTTGCGATGGTTCGTTATTTCGCATATCGTGGAAATATGGAAACGAACAAAGCCATTGCCGCGCTTGCAGCACTTGCCGCCGCCTCACGTCTTGAGGTCTACCGCCTCCTCGTGCGTGCCGGGCCAGAGGGTATGTCTGCGGGACGCATCGCCGAAGCGACGAATACGCCGCCGTCATCACTTTCTTTCCATCTGAAAGAGCTGGCGCATGCTGGCCTGGTAACTTCGCGACAGGAAAGCCGATTCGTTATCTATTCGGCCAACTACCCCACCATGAATGAGCTCCTTGGATTTCTCACCGAGAACTGCTGTCAAGGGGAACCTTGCGCTGTGGTGCCGGCGAGCGAATGCACTACTTGCGGAGACAAGTGATGAAACGACTGCACGTTCACGTATCCGTCGAGAACCTGGCCGAGAGCATCCGCTTCTACTCTGCGCTCTTCGCCAGCGAGCCGACTGTCACCAAGGATGACTACGCGAAATGGATGCTGGATGACCCGCGCGTCAACTTCGCGATTTCCATGCGTGGCCGCGAGGCTGGCTTGGACCACCTCGGTGTCCAGGTCGAGTCCGAAGAGGAACTCAACGAAATGCAGACGCGACTCGCCAATGCGGAGCTTCCGATGGAAGCACAGATTGGCACCAACTGCTGCTATGCCAAGTCGGACAAATATTGGACTGTAGACCCCCAGGGCATCGCGTGGGAGTCGTATCACACGCTGGATTCCATCCCCACCTTCGGCGAATCGCGCCCCGAGGAAAGCGCCTCTGCTTGCTGCGCTCCGACGCCAACCACCATCATCTTCCGAAGCCGCAACAAATGAGCAAAGACACCTATAACGTTCTCTTTCTCTGCACGGGTAATACTTCGCGCAGCATCATGTCCGAAGCGCTTTTGGCGACGATGGGCCATGGCCGCTTCAAGACGTTCAGCGCAGGCAGCCAGCCGTCCGGTAAGGTGAATCCGTTCGCAATCGAGCAGGTTAAAAAGACGGGCTATGACCTGTCGAACCTGCGCAGCAAATCATGGGATGAATTCGCCAAAGCGGATGCGCCGCACATGGACTTCATCATCACGGTTTGCGACCAAGCTGCAGGCGAAGTCTGTCCATTCTGGCCTGGCCATCCATCGTCCGCCCACTGGGGATTCTATGACCCCGCCGCTGTCGGGGGTCCGGACGAAACAAAGCGTGCAGCGTTCGAGCAGGTCTTCCAGCAGATTAAGTACCGCGTCGAGGCGTTCCTCCAGGTGCCACTTGAAGACCTCGATGAGACTGCCATTCGGACTGAACTGCAAAGGGTTGGCGACATCGATGTCGCTGGCATCGGTGCGGCCTGATAACAGTGACCTGCCTACCCACGCGAGTTTCAACATGAGCGACAAGGCTTACAACGTACTGTTTCTTTGCACCGGCAATTCAGCGCGCAGCGTGCTGGCCGAGGTTCAGTTGAATGCTCTCGGGGGCGGGCGATTCAAAGCCTACTCGGCTGGCAGTCACCCGAAGGGAGAAATCCATCCCTTGACGCTCCAGCTCCTGACACAGATGGGACTTCCCACTGTGGGACTTCGAAGCAAGTCGTGGAGTGAATTTGCCACTTCGGATGCGCCGGTGATGGACTTCGTGTTCACCGTGTGTGACCAGGCCGCTGGCGAGCAGTGCCCGGTTTGGCCAGGGCAGCCCATCACTGCGCACTGGGGCGTTCCAGACCCGGCCGCTGTCGACGGCTCGGAGGACACAAGGAAGCGTGCGTTCAAGGACGCGGCAGCGCCTCTCCGCAAGAGGCTTGACCTGTTCAAGAACTTGCCACTCGCGTCGCTCGACCGCCTTGCGGTGAAACAGAAAGTGACCGACATCGGGAACGTAAAGCCATGAGATTGCGGCATGCCGTAGTTGCAGAGTTCCTGGGCTCCGCACTCCTTCTCGCCACCGTTGTTGGCTCCGGCATCATGGGCGAGAAGCTCGCCGGCGGCAATGTCGGGATTGCACTGCTCGCCAATACGCTGGCGACCGGCGCGGGGCTTGTGGCGCTCATCGCCACCTTTATTAATATCTCGGGCGCACACTTCAATCCCCTTGTGACGCTTGCCGAGGTCTGCCTCGGCAAGCTGCGCTGGAACCACGCTGGCGCCTATGTCATCGCGCAAGGTCTCGGCGCAATCGCCGGGGTGCTGGCTGCTCACGGCATGTTCGACCTGCCCTTGCTAGAGGTGTCGGCGCATGTGCGCACCGGCCCATCACAATGGTGGAGCGAGGTGGTTGCGTCGTTCGGCTTGCTCACGGTCATTCTGAATGTGGCGAAGCGGCGAATGGAGTTTGTCCCGGTCGCGGTCGGTGGCTATATCACGGCGGCCTACTGGTTCACGGCGTCGACGTCGTTCGCTAACCCCACAGTCACTATCGCTCGCTCGTTCACTGACACGTTCGCAGGAATCCGACCGGTCGATGCCCCTGGCTTCATCGTCAGTGAACTGGTGGGCGGCGCCCTGGCCGTTCTCCTGTTCCTTTGGTTCGAGCGCTTGCATAGCTCGCCACGGAGCGCGACCGAGGCTGTCAACGAACAGGGTGCGCAGACGCCTTCGTGAGGTGGCCGCCCGAAGCCGAACTCCGTGAAGTGCCACGGCGCCACCGCCACTCGACGGCACACGCGCGCGCTCTCGGCCGCAGCGCTTGCCTGCCCTCACAAGGTAGGCAAGCGCCCGAAACTGTCGAAGCGCGCAAACGGTGGCTGCACTTCGGTAACTTCGAGCTCTTCCACCAGCGCTGCTGACATACCTTCGCTCAACTAGGCGCACATGTCGGCGAGCTGCTCGGGCGACCCCTGCAACATTGCCTCCACGGATTCGTCCATACGGTTGCGAACCCACCCTGTGACACCAAGCCCCTGGGCATGATGCACGCACGCCTCGCGATAGCCGATACCCTGGACACGACCATGGACGCGTACTAGCCGCGTCTCAAGCATTCCGTCGTTTCTATCCGTTTGCATGAGAGCTCTCCTGGCTGAGCAGCCAAGGCATAGCGCCTCAGTGAAGCAGCCCGGCTGCAATTGCATGTTTGCGCATCTTCTCCCAGAGGCTCTTCCGGGAAATGCCTAGCGCATGGGCTGTCTCAGAAATGTGCCCTTGGTGCTGTAGAAGTGCCGCGCGGATGAATGCGCTTTCGCATGCAGCCATGTACCCGTCGAGTGGCGTGTCCACGTCCACTACCGCCGTGGCCGGGGCCCCGTCCTCTTCGAATACATCGGACGAGAAAAGCATGTTCTGCGGACTGACAATGCACGCGCGCTCAAGGCGGTTCTGCAGCTCTCGAACATTCCCCGGCCAACCATAGGTCGCTAGCCGTGCCTCCGCCGACGGATGAAATAGCTTTGTCGGCTCGCCGAGCCGGCTGGCAATATCGCGCACAAAGCGATGGGCGAGCCAGAGAACATCGTCGGGCCGGTCGCGCAATGCGGGTACACGCAGCTGAAAGATGTTGATTCGGTAAAACAGGTCCTCGCGAAACTTCCCAAAGCTGACCAACTCGGCGAGGTCTCGATTGGTGGCGCAGATTAGGCGGAAGTTAGTTTCAACCTCTTTCTCGCCACCGACCCTCGTGACGCGGGGTTCTTGCAACGCCCGCAACAGTTTCACCTGCATAGAAAGCGGCAGGTCACCTATCTCATCAAGGAAGAGCGTTCCACCTTCGGCCTGTTCGAAGTATCCCTTCTTCTGGCGCCCCGCGCCCGTGAAGGCACCTCGCTCGTAGCCAAAGAATTCGGACTCAAGAAGCGTCTCTGGCACTGCGCCACAATTCACGGCAACAAATGGGGTCGCATCGCCCGGCGCATGTCGATGAATGAATCGCGCCAGCACCTCTTTGCCAACACCCGATTCTCCAGTAATCAGAATCGATTTCGCACGGCCTGCAACACGCGGCACCATGTCGGCAAGGCGCCGCATCGCTTCGGAAACGCCAAGCTCGCTCTGCGCCGGCATCGCCTGGTCTGGGATTGCAGTACCTGTCAACAGCCGGACCTTCTCCACCAGCGCACCAATGTCGAACGGCTTGGTGATGTAGTCAGCAGCACCATTCTTCAGAAGAGTGACAGCCGTTTCGACGGACGCGTAGGCAGTAATAAAGACAAACGGCGGCTGCGAGGTACGTGCGGCCATCGAGCGTGCAAACAGGTTCTCTCCCGAGATGTCTGGCAGACGAATATCACTGATGACGGCCTGATATGGACGAGTCTGCAAGGCACTCAAGGCGGATTCACCGTTGGTGTGCCAGTCCACATCGAAGCCCTCCAGACGGAACCTGTCCGCCAAGGACTCCCCCATGATGGGGTCGTCTTCGACGACGCAGATTAGGGTAGTAGACATGATGAACTCCTGCTCTATCGAGCGGCCAACGGCAGCATCACTACAAAGAACGTCCGGCCTGGTTCACTCTCGACGGCGATGGTGCCGCCGAGCTGAGTGGCAATTTGGTAGCTGACCCACAAACCCAGCCCGTATGAACGCCGTTCTTCACCTTCCCATGCCGAACTGAATGGCTCAAACAAATGTTCCATTGCAACGCCCGCAATGTATTGCCCGGTGTTCGATACCGCTATCTGGAGCTCCGCTGGATGTGCCGAAACGCTGACGTCGACCCGACCGCCATGCTCTACGGCTTTCGCGGCATTCAGCAGCAAGTTGAGAACCAGTTGTCGGACCAAATGGGCCGGCAACGCGACGGCCTTCGTTTGCTGCACTTCCCAGTTGAACTCTGCTTGCTTTGCATGTATCTGCGGCGCTATTAACAGTCTCAGGTCCTGCCAGTCGGACGGACTCATTGCAGGAGAGTCCAGCCGAGCCTCCACCAGCAGCGCCGCAACGGTGGACCGTATTTGGCCCAACCCTCGCTCAAGGAGCCCCAAGGTTCTCTTGGTCTGGGCGTCTGGTGTACCGTGCGTGTTGAGCGTGTCGATGGCATTGAGCATACCGCCCAGTGGATTGTTAATTTCGTGGGCAATACCTGCCGCGACCCTCCCAACGGCCGCCAGCCTTTCGGAGACAACAACCTCACGCTCCAACGCCTGCTTCTGAGCCAATTCTCCAAGCATGGCCTGGAACTGGTGACCCAACTGGCCTATCTCATCGTTGCCCCGCACAGTCATCTCGGCGCCAACCTTCTCCGCCGGCTCCTTGCCAATCCGAGCCATTGCCGATGCAAGCCGCAGAAGAGGTTTCGCCATCCGGTCACCCCACAGCCAACCCAGCGGTATGAGCAACAACAACGCTGGAATAGTGGCCACCCCCAGTTTGACCAGCGTTGAGCGGATACGGCCATAGAGAATATTGGCGTCGTAGACCAACACAACATATCCCAGACGTCCCCCGTCATCTGAATTCACCGGCATGCCTGCCGTCACGTCATGGGTCGCAAGTAGTCCCGGAAAATTGAAGTAGAAGCGGTCGCCAGCCGAACGCAAATGTGAGAGAACGTCGTCGTATTCGGCGGGTAGTTGGGCGACGTTTGTCTGGATGGGGGCCTTCCGGGGAGATGTCGATGCGTATACGCGCCCTTGAGCGTCGAAGAGCGCGATTTCCTTGAGCGGGTTGGACGAGTCCTTGACCGCGACCGGTGTATGGATAACTTCGAAAGCTCGCCATACGTCGTCCTTGACCATCGGGTCACGAACCGACAGCGTAAGCACGCGACAAAGATTCTGTGCGCCGTTCTCCAAGTCCTTCCGCGCGTCGGATAGTGCAAGGCTGACGAGAGCGGCGGTCACCAGAAGTTCGGTAAGCAGGATGACGGCGCTCAACGCCAGTGGAATCTTGTAGCGGTAACTGAGATTGGAAAACATCTGCGGGCGCCTACCTTGGCCCAGCGTCCAAAATCCGGACTAGCCCGCGAATGCTGTCGAACACGCTGTCGGCACCTTCCACGAAGCCGTCGAGGTTCAATTGCTGAAGAATGTCGCGCCCTTCCGGTCGTTCCTTCATGCCGACGAGCGCCCCCTGAATGCGGCGAAACGTTTCTTCGTCGAGGTTCGTGCGTGCCACAATCGGCGGGAAGCCGTACTGCGGAGAACGCCACGCCACCTTTACGTCTCGGGTGCGGTCGGGATATCGCCTGTCAATCGTGTCGTAGACGTATCCATCTATTTCACCGCCATCCGCCAGTCCAGAACTCACCGCATCGACCACCTTCCGGTGCGCATAGGTAAAGAAGGCCTTCCTGAAGAATGCGCTTGGCCGTATGCCTGCCCGAATCAGCTCCGTGGTAGGCACCAGGAAGCCTGAGTTCGACTGCGGGTCGCTGAACGCGAACACACGATTCCGAAGTTGCGTGATATGCGTGGTATGGACGTCGCCCTTGGGAACAATTAGATAGGAGCGATAAAGCGGTTGCCCCTGGTAGTCTGGTATCGCCATCAACCGCATGGTCTGCTGATGCGTGACGTAGGGGTAGCCGCAGACCCATGCGACTTCGAGGCGATTCGCAGCCAATAGCTCGTGTATTTCACGGTAGTTATTGCGCTGCACAAACCTCACGTTGGCACCGCAAACGCTCCCGAGTTCTTTGGCCCAACGTGCCAGCAGACTGATTTCGTTATCCAGGAAGACGGCCGTGGTGCCGAACGCAATCGATGGACGTTCGTCGCCTGAGGCGAACCTGAAGGCTGAGAGGAGCGGCAAGCTCAGCGCAGAACGGAGAAGCCGCCGTCGACCGATGTTAAGAATTGGTGACATAACGGCTCACTCCCCCTCACGAACCGTTACTGGACGGTAACGGCGCCCAGCGACTCCGCGTCCACATTTCCCTGCACACGAGCCTGCCGACCGCCATTGAGCCGGGTGGCACAGGTCTTGCCACGCAATCGATGCTAGCGACTAGGCAAGCAAGATTCAAGCAAGGAGGGAACATGTCCGAACTCAAATTCGACCGCCGGACGTTCTTGAAGCTGGGAGGCACCTCCGTTGCCGCCTCCGCTGCGTGTGCATTTGCGCCTACCGCAGCGGAAGCCGCCACACCGGTCGACACAAGCAAGACCAAGCTCCCGTATCCGAGAAAGACTCTGACGCAACTCGGGCGGATGGCGCCCAATACCCCAGTCTCCTTCACCTATCCGGACGCCGCTTCGCCCTGCATCGCTGTCAAACTCGGCAGCCGCGTCCCAGGTGGTGTCGGCCCGGAAGGTGACATCGTTGCCTACAGCGCGATGTGCACCCATATGGGATGCCCTGTGGCATACGAACCTGCCACAAAGACATTCAAGTGCCCGTGCCATTACAGCATCTTTGATGCGGAAAAAGCCGGACAAATGGTTGCCGGCCAGGCCACCGAAAATCTGCCCCGGGTGAGGCTCACCTATGACGAGAAATCTGGAACGGTGTCAGCTGTCGGCTTGGAAGGCCTGATATACGGCCGCCAGGCCAACATCCTTTGAGTTCGAGGAGCTGAAAATGGCTACCGAAAAGGACCGCATCGTGCTGCCGCCGGTCACGGCCAAGCGGACAAACATGACCTGCCACTTCTGCATCGTTGGGTGTGGGTATCACGTTTACAAGTGGCCGGAGGACCAGGAAGGAGGGCGCGCTCCGAACCAGAATGCGCTCGGACTTGATTATCGCAAGCAGCTGCCGCCGCTCACGATTGTCATGACGCCCGCGATGGAGAATGTCATCACCGAACGTGACGGCTCGCGCCACACCATCATGATTGTCCCGGACAAGAGCTGCGTTGTGAACAGCGGACTCAGCTCGACGCGAGGCGGCAAGATGGCAACCTATATGTATGCCCCAGACGGGCTCACGAAGGACCGCCTCAAGAATCCACGTGTCTATCTGAGCGACCAATGGGTCGATACGACCTGGGACCAGGCATTGGCCCTTTATGCCGGCCTGATGAAGAAGGTGCTCGACAAGGATGGTCCAAATGGCATTGTCTTTTCTGCCTTTGACCATGGTGGTGCGGGTGGTGGATTCGAGAACACGTGGGGTTCGGGCAAGCTGATGTTCACAGCGCTGCAGACCCCGATGGTCCGCATCCACAACAGGCCGGCGTACAACTCCGAATGCCATGCCACTCGTGAGATGGGCATTGGAGAACTGAACAACTCATACGAGGACGCCGAACTCGCCGACGTCATCTGGTCCATTGGCGCCAACTCGTACGAAACGCAAACGAACTACTTCCTGAACCATTGGGTGCCAAATCTCAATGGAACGACGGCTGACAAGAAGAGGAAGTGGTTCCCTGGAGAAGCGACGCCAAAGACAAAAGTCGTGTTCGTTGACCCGAGACGCACTCCGACCATCGCGGTAGCCGAAAAGGTGGCAGGGAAGGACAACGTGCTGCACCTGGACATCCAGCCGGGGACGGATATCGCGTTGTTCAATGGCCTCTTCACGTACGTCGTCCAGCAGGGCTGGATTGACCGCGAGTTCATTGCCGCCCACACGAGCGGGTTCGATGCGGCGGTACAGGCCAACAAGTTGTCCCTTGAAGATTGCAGCAAAATCACCGGCGTGCCTGTTGAGAAGATTCGAACGGCTGCCGAATGGTCGTACAAGCCAAAGGCTTCGGGTCAGATGCCGAGGACGATGCACACCTATGAAAAGGGCATCATCTGGGGCAACGACAACTATCTGATTCAGTCCTCCCTCGTGGACCTTGCGCTCGCGACGCACAATGTCGGACGGCGAGGGACCGGCTGCGTTCGTATGGGCGGTCACCAGGAAGGCTACACCCGGCCTCCGTACCCCGGTGACAAGAAGATATACATTGACCAGGAACTCATCCACGGCAAAGGCCGGATGATGACGTGGTGGGCCTGCAATAACTTCCAGACAAGCAACAACGCTCAGCAGTTGCGCGAAGTCGTCCTGCGCAGGTCGCAAATAGTCAAGGACGCGATGCAGCGCGCCCGTGGCGTGACCACCGAGCAAATGGTCGACGTTATTTATGATGCGAGTGGCAAGGGTGGGCTGTTTGTCGCGAGCATCAACCTCTACCCGACCAAGCTCGAAGAGGCTGCACATCTGATGTTGCCTGCAGCACATCCTGGTGAAATGAATCTGACCTCCATGAATGGCGAACGGCGTATGCGGCTCTCCGAACGGTTCATGGACCCGCCTGGAACTGCACTGCCCGACTGCATCATCGCGGCACGCATCGCCAACACGCTGCGCGACATGTACCGCAAGGATGGCAACGCGAAGATGGCGGCCCGGTTTGAAGGCTTTGACTGGAAGACTGAGGAGGACGCGTTCAACGATGGCTTCCGCAAAGCTGGACAGCCGGGAGCTGGGAAGATTGACAGCCAGGGCGGCGATACGGGCAATCTGGTGACTTATGAACGGTTGCGTGTCATGGCCAACAACGGTGTGCAGCTACCGGCGAAGGCGTGGGAAGGGGGAAAGCTGGTCGGCACAGAGATGATGTATATGGACGGCAAGTTCGACACGCCGGACGGCAAGGCACAGTTCAAGGCATCACCATGGCCAGGTCTACCGAAGCTCATAGCCGACCAGAAGGCGAAGTACCGCTTCTGGATTAACAATGGCCGCACGAACGAAGTATGGCAAACGGTCTATCACGACCAGTACAACGACTTCGTCCGCACGCGAGACCCGATGGCATATATCGAAATGAACCCGGAAGACGCGCAGCAACTTGGGATTGCTGCGGGGGACATCGTCGAGGTCTTCAACGACTTCGGGTCCACCTATGCAATGGCTTATCCGGCTGCCGAAATCAAGCATGACCAGACGTTCATGGTGTTCGGCCACGTCAACGGCATCCAGGATAACGTCACGACGACATGGACGGACCGCAACATCGTTCCTTACTACAAGGGCACGTGGGCGAACGTTCGACGCGTGGGGCCGATGGACGACTACAAGCAAACGGTGAGCTTCAAGAGCCGCCGCTTCACATAGGCGGCGGAGGGCCGGCGCGTTGCCGGCCCACTTCCCATGCCAGGCGTGTGCCACTGAACACGACAGATAGGTGGCGCGATGAAAGCGCTTGGGCACGTGATTCCTCTGATGGATGTCACTGCCCTCCACCTTACAGAGAACTACGTCCGCACCGCAGATGTCACCGCTGTCGCATTGCCGGTTCAGGACACGCGGCCTCGGCCGTTGCGAGACTTACGCATTCCGGTGACAGACCACCGTAACTTCCGCAGCATCTACTGCATGCCAAAGGAGGTTTTCGGCAAGGACTCCCCCTTCCTGCCCCGAGCTGAGTTGCTCATCCTCATGAATCCGCACGCCACCGCTCCTATAATGCCGGCCTGACATCACCCCCCCGCAGCACCGCCTGCGGAACCTCCATGCAAATCGATTTCACGCATTTCACGCCCTGGCTGTCGCTCGCCGGCGGCCTGGTCATCGGCGTGGCCGCGGCCGTGCTGGTGCTGTTCAACGGTCGCATTGCCGGCATCAGCGGCATCCTCGGCGGCCTGCTGACGCGCCCGCATGGCGATACCCGCTGGCGCGTGGCTTTCCTCGCCGGCCTGCTGGCGGCGCCAGTCCTGGCGACGGCGCTGGGTGTAATGCCTGCCCCGCAGATTGATGCCAGCTGGGCGGAGGTGCTGGTGGCGGGGCTGCTGGTGGGCGTCGGCACGCGCTATGCCAGCGGCTGCACCAGCGGGCACGGCGTGTGCGGGATTTCGCGCGGGTCGGTACGGTCGCTGGTGGCAACCGCCACCTTTATGGCGACCGGGTTCCTGACCGTGCTGGTGCAACGCCACCTGCTGGGAGGCTGACATGGCAGCCTTCATTGCCCTGCAGGCCGGCTTTGCCTTTGGTATCGGCCTGATCGTCTCCGGCATGGCCAACCCGGCCAAGGTGCTCGGCTTTCTCGACCTTGCTGGCAGCTGGGATCCGTCGCTGGCTTTCGTCATGGGCGGAGCGGTCTTGATCGGTACGATCGCTTTTGCCCTTGCACGGCGTAGGCAGCGTTCGTGGCTCGGCCTGCCGATGCAGCTGCCGGCCAGTACCACGGTTACGCTGCGGCTGGTGCTCGGCAGTGCCGCGTTCGGCGTGGGCTGGGGCCTGGCGGGCTTCTGCCCGGGCCCGGCACTGGTGGCGCTGGGCGCGGGTTACGCCAAGGCGTGGGGCTTTGTCGGGGCCATGCTGGCCGGCATGGCGCTCTTCGAAGTGGCGGAGCGGACACGCCGCAAGTAGCGGGGCGCATGGGGGCATCGCCAACGCGATAAGGCAAAAAGCTGGCCCGCCGGGCCAAGGCGGTTTAAGATTGCGCGATTATCGAACAGCGATCCCTCTTCCCCAATGGATGCTCCCCGCCCCATCAGCATCGGCCAGGCCCAGGCCGATTCCGTCCGCGTTGCCAGGCCGCAGTCTGACCTGCTGGGCAGCTTCGCCGGCGATCCCAACTTCATGCTGTCGCTGGCGCGGGGGCTGACCGTGCTGGAAGCATTCTCCGAGCGTAAGCGCCCGCTCACTATCTCGCAGGTGGCGCAGCGCACGCAGTTGTCGCGCGCGTCGGTGCGGCGCTGCCTCTATACGCTCGAACAGCTGGGCTATGTCAGCCAGCAGGACGGCCAGTTCGCGCTGCGCCCGCGCGTACTGCATCTGGGGCATGCGTATTTCTCGTCGACCTCGCTGGTGTCGCTGGCCCAGCCGATCCTGGACAACCTGAGCGCGCGCATCCACGAGACCTCGGCGCTGGCCATCCTGGACGGCACGGACATCCTTTACCTGGTTCGCTCGGAAGTGCAGCGGGTACTCACCTACTCGCTTGGCATGGGCAGCCGGTTGCCGGCCTACTGCACCTCGAACGGCCGCCTCCTGCTGGCGCACCAGCCGGCATCGGTGCTCGACGGCTTCTTCGAGCACGCCGACCTGCGCCCCCGCACGCTGCAGACCAAGGTCTCGCGCCAGGAGCTGGAAACCTGCTTTGCGCGGGCCAGGGAGCTGGATTACGTGGTAGTCGACGAGGAGCTGGAGCCCGGCCTGCGCGCGATTGCGGTGCCGGTGCGCTCGGCCTCGGGCATCGTGCTGGCCGGCATCAGCGTCAGCGTGCGCGCGGCCAAGGTGTCGGAAGCGGAGATGATCTCGCGGCTGCTGCCGCCGATGCGCGAAGCCGCAACGGCCATTGGCCGCCTGATCGCGTCCTGACGGCCCAGCGCCGTCCTGTCAGCCTCGCAGGCGCGCGGGGCCGAGCATGGCCGCGGTCAGGCCGAAATCCGCAATGCGTTGCGGCAGCGGCCGCCCCTGTACCAGCGCGGCGCAGGCTTCGCCCATGGCGGCCGAGGTCTGGATGCCGTAGCCGCCCTGCGCGGCCACCCAGAAAAAGCCTTCCACCTCCGGATCGAATCCGCCCACCAGGTCGCCGTCGGCGACGAACGAACGCAGGCCGGCCCAGGCCCGCGTCGGGCGGCGGATGCTCAGCGAAGTCATGGCTTCGACATTGTGGATGCCGGTGGCGATATCCAGCGCTCCGGGCTGCACATTGCGCGGGAGCACCGGGGTCGCCCGGCCGGCACGACCGGACAGGGGAGCGGGCAAGTAGCGTAACTCAGCCCCGGTGCGCGAGTTCCAGCGCGAATACGAGCCGTTGCAGGAAGTTCTCCATGCGGCCGTCGGCGTTCACGAAGGCGCACCCGTAGTGATGGATCGCGTTGTCATCGTGGCCGACCAGCCAGTGGCCCACCACCTGCATGTCGACCTCCAGCTTGCCCAGTTCGCGGAAATCCAGCCGGCACTTGCCGACCATGGTGCCCACCGGCAGTTGCTCGGCATCCACTGCCTTGGATCGCAGGCCGACACCCGACAGCGACAGGTCGGCGATATCGAGCAGCAGCACGCCGTTGTCGGGCTTGCGGATCTCGCAGCGGTAGCCCTTGGTCAACAGCGTGCGCGCGCGGAAGTGGCGGCGGCGCTGGAAGTGATACAGCTTTTCGGGAAACTCGACGACAAAGGCGGGACCTTCCTCGAAGCGCGTGGCTCCCGGCCTGCCCACCATGAAATTGACCGGCACGCCGCGCAGCAATCCGGAGAAGGCGTTCTCGTCCGAGGTCATCAGCGATTGCCGCTCGGCGTCGGCCTTGCACCAGTCGAACACGAAGGTCCGGTTGACCGGATCGACCTGCAGGATCGAGGTCACGAACTGATGACCGGTGCGCGTGCGCACCGTGATCATGCACTTCTGCCACGACAGGTCCCGCAGCACGGTGCCGATCTGCGAGTTATGGGTCAGCCGGTAGCGCTCGTCCGAGTGCGAAGCGCCGGTATCGGCATCGCTTTCGTCGTGCGGGCCGGGCTCGGCCTTTGGGGGCTCGGAGGAATCTTGGAAACTCATGAATTCACGCTACGTCAGGAATGGCGGTTTGCCGCGGGTCGGGGGGGCCGGTGTGCAGTCGCGCGCGCATGTTAAGCGCACGCCGCGGCGCACGGCAAGACTCATGGGTTGGCCTTCGGCATTTTGTGGCAGAACTTGAGCACAGACTTCCGGGGGGTAGCGTTCAGGCCGGTTTCAGGCGGGGCCTTCGCCTGGCACCGCAAGCGATGCCTGCGCCTCTTCGCGCAGCCATGCCAGCAGCGCCTGGCGCCGCGCATCGTGCTCGAACGGCGTGGGTGACAGCAGATGGTAGGACGTGCCGTCGGGCACGAAACCCAGCGGCGCCACCAGCCGGCCATCGGCGATCTCGTCGACTGCCATCAAGCGTGAAGCCAGCGCGCAGCCAAGGCCCGCCGCCGCGGCCTGCAGGCTCAGGTAGAAGTGCTCGAACCAGGCGTCGCCGCCAAAGGGGTCCCGGTTGCCGGTGGCGGCTGCCCAGCGCTGCCACGCGTCCGGGCGCGAGCGCGTGTGCAGGCGGTCGAGTGCGGCGAAGGGTTGCGCGGGCGCGCCGGCCACGCCCGGCCGACACACGGGACCGACCCATTCCTGCGCCACCTCGCGCGCATGCAGTTGCACCCCGAAGTGGAAATCATTGCGGCGCAGCGCCAGGTCGGCGCCGCTGCGCGCGAAATCGATCGGCCCGCCGGCAGCCATCAAGTGCAGGGGAATGTCCGGATGCCGGGCGGTGAAGCGCGGCAGCCGCGGAATCAGCCAGCGCATGGCAATGGTGGGTTCGCACGACAGCACCAGCGCCTGGGCCGCGGGCTGCGTGCGGATGCGGGAGGCGGCGCCAGCCAGCATCTCCATCGACTGCGTCGCGGCCGCATAGAGCGTGCGCCCGGCCCCGGTCAGGAAAACCCCGCGGTTGCGCCGCTCGAACAAGGCCACGCCCAGCGTTTCCTCCAGCTGCCGGATCTGGCGGCTCACCGCGCCATGGGTCAGGTGCAGTTCGTCGGCAGCGCGGACAAAGCTCTCATGGCGGGCCGCGGCCTCGAAGAAACGGATCCAGCCAAGCCAGTGCATCTGTCAGTTTTTCTTACGAATTTCGGGGAGTATATATCGGTTGCCGGTCTGTGGAACGTCTCGCAGAATTGGGTACGCTTTCCACTCACGGAGAGCACTTCTCCATGAAACGATACGTTTACTGACACGAAATGAGCCCTATCGCCGAATTGCTGGCCGTTGCCACGATTACCGTCCTTGCCGTCATCAGCCCGGGCCCGGATTTCGCCATGGTGACCCGCAACAGCTATGTGTTCGGCCGCAAGACCGGGCTGCTGAGTGCGCTGGGGATCGCACTGGGCGTGCAGGTGCACGTGTTCTATACGATGTTCGGGGTGGCGATCCTGATGCAGCACGCGCATGGCCTGCTGACGATCGTGAAGGGGCTGGGGGCGGTCTACCTGGTGTGGATCGGCATTCAGACTTTCCGCAACCGGGCGCAGTTGGCGGTGGACCTAGCTGTGCCGGCCATGTCGCCGATGGCCGCACTGCGCATGGGCTTCCTGACCAACGCGCTGAATCCCAAGACCACGTTATTTGTGGTCAGCACGTACACGCAGGTGGTGAATGTCCATACGCCGCTGCCGGTGCAGTTCGGCTATGGGCTCTTCATGTCATTCGCACACCTGGCCTGGTTCGGCCTGATCGCGTGCTTCTTCAGCGCGCCGGCGCTGCGCGCGGCCATGCTGCGTCGCCAGCGCCTGCTGGATCGCGCCATCGGCTCGGCCTTGTGCGGGCTAGGCGTGGCGTTGGGGTTCAGCAATCTGGCGTAATGAGCGGGACGGCCTGGCTGACCAGGTGTTGCGCACCGCGCGGGCCGAGGCGGCTTTCGAACAGGATGAAGCGGTCGACCTGCCAGGCCGGCGTCGACAACTCACGGTGCGCAGCCAGCCAGTCGCGCACCACGCCTTCGGGCACCGAGGGGCGGCACCGTGCCACGGTCAGATGCGGATGGAAACGACGGCGCTCGGGCGCGATGCCGACATCGGCCAGCGCCTGCCCGATGTCGGCATAGAGCGTGTCCAGTGCAGGATTCGCCGCGATGCCCGCCCACAGCACGCAGCCCTGCCCGCCGCGGAAACGGCCGGCCCCTTCGACGGCCATGGCGAATGCAGGTGCCCGAATGCCGGCCAGCGCCTGTGCCACGCGCGCGGAAAGCGCGTCGTCGCACTCGCCGAGAAAGCGCAGCGTCAGGTGGACCTGTTCGGCAGGCACGGGGCGAATACCTCCGCCGGACGGCACGGTCAGCAGCAACCGCGCCGTCACCTCGGACGGTGTCTCCAGGGCAATGAAGAGGCGCGTCATCGCGCAGGGCCGCGCCGGTGCGGCCCGCTATGCGAAGGCCAGCGCCGACTGTTGCATGATCGGCAGATGCACTGCCGCTGCAGTGCCTTCCAGCCGCAGCAAGGCGCGCTTGCGATCGGTGCCGCCGGCATAGCCGGTCAGGTCGCCGCTTGCGCCCAGCACGCGATGGCATGGCACCATCACCGACAGCGGATTGCGCCCCACCGCGCCGCCGATCGCGCGGGCATGCGTGGGCGGAAGTCCGATGCTCGCCGCCAGCTCGCCATACGAGACCGTGGCACCGAAGGGGATCGCGCGCAATGCCTCCCATACGCGGTTCTGGAATGCGCTGCCGGCGAACCGCATCGGCACGCAGAAGGTTTCGCGCTCGCCGGCAAAATACTCGGCCAGCTCTTCGGCGGCCTGCCGGAACACGCGCGCGGCAGCCTCCGGCGGACGTTCATCGTCGAAATCGGCGCCGCCAGGGTAGTACTTCTGGCCCTCGAAATAGACGCCGGTCAGGGCATTGCCCTCGGCGCGCAGCAGTATGGCGCCCAGCGGGCTGTCAATCAGGCGATAGCTTGTCATGTCGTGACCTCGGAATCCGTGGGTGTCATCGCGTCGCCTTTCAGCGCTTCGTAACGATGCCACAAGTGGATGGCCGCATAGGCGCGCCACGGCGCCCATTGTGCGGTCCGTTCATTCATCGCGCGCACGGTGCTCACGCCCAGCACCTTGCGCAAGGCATAGTCGGTGCCGGGGAACGCGTCGGGCCATCCCAGCGCGCGCATGGCGACGTACTGTGCGGTCCAGTCGCCGATGCCTTCGATGTCGCGCAGCGCTGCGACGGTTTCTTCCGGTGGCGCGTGCGGCTCCAGCGCGAGCGTACCGCTTGCGACTCGCTCCGCCAGCGCACGCAGGGTGCGGGCCTTGCCCGGAGGCACGCCCGCCGCGCGCATGGCTTCCGGCGGCAGCGCGGCGATGGCGGCAGCATTCGGAAAGGTGCGGCACAGCGTGGCTGGCGACTGCGATGACGGCGTGACGGTCTGGGGGTCGATCGCTTCGCCTGCCACCTCGGCCAGCCGCGCCAGGATCCGGCGCGCGTGCACCACCGAGATCAACTGGCCGACCACTGCGCGCACGGCAATCTCGAAGCCGTCGACGCTGCCGGGCAGCCGCATGCCGGGCACCGGCAGCGCCAGCTCGCCAAGATGGCGGTCCACCACGTCTGGCCGGCAGCCCAGATCGCATAGCCGGCGCACCTTGCCCAGCGCCTGGGGAATCACGTGCGCCAGCGAGGCGGACAACGTCACGCGCAATACCAGCCGTTTGGCAATGTGTTCGATGCGCACCCAGCCCAGGTGCGCGCGCCCGCCGCTTTCGACGGACAGTGTGCGCGCGTAGCTGCCATGGCGAATCTCCTCGATGCCGTCGACGGCCCGCGTCGCCAGGAACCGCAGCAATGCATCCCATGCCAGCGGCGGACGATAGCCCAGCTCAAACACCAGCCGGTCGGCCACGCCGTCCGCGGCGCGCTTGCGCATCGCCATTGGCGTCAGCCCGTAGCGTGTCTTCAATACGTCATTGAAGCGGCGTACGCTGCCAAAGCCAGCAGCAAGGGCAACTTCGGTCACCGGCAAGGCGGTGTCGGTCAGCAGCCGCTTGGCGAGCAGCAGGCGCTGGGTCTGCACGTACTCCATCACCGACACGCCGAACTGCGCGTCGAAGAGACGCCGCAGGTGCCGCTCGGTCACACCGATGCGTTCGGCCAGTCGGGCCACGCCCGCGTCGGCCATGAAGCCTTCGTCGATCATGGCGGCGGCGGCCTGCGCCAGCCGCCCCGAGATATCGGCCAGGCCATGGCCCGGCGCCAGCTCCGGCCGGCACCGGAGGCAAGGCCGGAATCCCTGCTTCTCGGCGGCGGCGGCCGTCTCGTAGAAGCTGCAGTTCTCGCGTTTGGGCGTGCGTACGGCGCACACCGGACGGCAGTACACGCCGGTCGACGACACGCCGACGAAGAAGCGTCCGTCGAAGCGGCGGTCGTGCGACGCCACGGCCTTGTAGCAGGTGTCGGGATCGAGTTTCATGTACGCATGCTAACGCTTTGTACGCCGGCGCACCCGCTGGAATCGGACATACGCCTCGGACCCGTCCGCAGGGCCTGCAACGGCGGTTTTTCGGCATGAGGGACGGATAGAATCACCATACAGGCGGCATACTGTCCGCGCAAAAGCAAACCCGGAGACCTCATGCGCCGTCCCTTCACGCGTCTGTCACTGATCGCTTCACTGACGTGTTCGCTGGCTGGCTCGCTATCCCTTGTCATCCCTGCTGCCGTGGCCGCTCCCGTGGCGCCGGCAACGGCTGCCGTTGCAGCTGCAACCGCAACCGCAACCGAAGTCACCTCCGTCGAAGGCATCACCGAATACCGCCTGCCCAACGGGCTGCGCATCGTGCTGGCGCCCGACGCCGCCAAGGCCACCACCACGGTCAACATGACCTACCTGGTGGGCAGCCGGCAAGAGAACTATGGTGAGACCGGCATGGCGCACCTGCTGGAACACCTGATGTTCAAGGGCACGCCGTCGTTCCCGGGTAAGACCATCCCGACCGAGTTCGCGCGCCGCGGCATGTCGTCGAACGGCACCACCGCGCAGGACCGTACCAACTTCTTCGAGACCTTCACCGCCAGTGACGACAACCTCGACTGGGCGTTGCGGATGGAAGCGGACCGCATGGTCAACAGCTTCATCTCCCGCGCCGATCTCGACAGCGAAATGACAGTCGTGCGCAACGAGATGGAGATGGGCGAGAACAGCCCGGGGCGCATGCTGATGCAGCAGACCATGTCGGCCGCCTACCGCTGGCACAACTACGCCCATGCGCCGATCGGCGCGCGCAGCGATGTCGAGCAGGTCGGCATCGGGAACCTGCAGGCGTTCTATCGCCGCTACTACCAGCCCGACAATGCGGTGCTGGTGGTGGCCGGCAAGCTCGATCCCGCACAGACGCTGGCACGCATCGAGCGATACTTCGGCCAGATCCCGCGGCCCGCGCGCGTGCTGCCGCCCGAGCATACGATCGAACCGCCGCAGGAAGGCGCGCGCGAACTGGTCGTGATGCGCCCGGGCGACAGCAGCCTGGTGGCCGCGCAATACCATGTCAGCCCCGGCGCCCACGCCGATACCACCGCGCTGTCGCTGCTGACCATCATCCTCGGCGACACGCCGGGCGGGCGCCTGTACAAGGCACTGGTGGAACAGAAGAAGGCCACGTCGGTCGGCACGGCCTTCTATTCGATGAAGGATCCGGGCGCACTGCTGTTCATGGCCGAGACGGCCAGGGACCAGCCGCTCGCGCCGGCGCGCGCAGCGCTGCTCACGCAGATCGAAGGCTTTGCCGAGGCGCCGGTTACGGAATCCGAACTGGAACGCGCCCGCGTGCGCATGCGCAATGCCTACGAGCAGTACATGAATGATCCGGGCGCGCTCGGCATCGCCCTGTCGGAAGCCATCGCCAAGGGCGACTGGCGGCTGTTCCTGATTGCGCGCGACCGCATCGAGACGACTACCGTCGAGGACGTACAGCGCGTCGCGCTGAATTACTTCCAGCCATCCAACCGCACGGTGGGCTTGTTCATTCCCGCCGATCAGCCGCCGCGCGCAACGATTCCCGTCGCGCCTGACGTCGCCGCGCTGGTGAAGGGCTACCAGGGCAAGCCGGCGCTTGCCGCGGTGCCGCCCTTCGATCCGAGCCCGGCCAATATCGAGGCCCACACCCAACGCCATACGCTCGCCAACGGCATGCAGCTGGCGCTGCTGCCCAAGCCCACGCGCGGCGACGTGGTCGACGGCGTGCTGATCCTGCGCATGGGCGATGTGCAGAGCCTGCAGGGCCTGGCCACGGTCGGCAGCCTGACGGCATCGATGCTCAAGCGCGGCGCCGGCACGCTGGACCGCCAGCAGATCGCCGACCGGATCGAAGCGCTGAAGGCCAGCGTCAGTATTGGCGGAGGTTCCGAGCGCGTCACGGTGAGCTTCGAAACGCGCCGCGCGCAGCTGCCTGAACTGCTCGCGCTGCTGCGCGACCTGCTGCGCGCGCCGACCTTCCCGGAGAAGGAATTCGAAACGCTGCGCACGACCAGTATCGCGGGCATCGAAAGCATGCAGCGCCAGCCCGGCGTGCTGGCCGCCAACGCGCTGGGGCGCCACGGCGACCCCTATCCGGTTGGCGACCCGCGCCATGCGCCGACGTTTGATGAAAGCATCGAGGCGCTGAAAGCTGCAAAGCTCGAAGCGGTGCGAGACTTCCATGCCCGCTTCTATGGCGCCGGCAATGCGCAGTTGAGCCTGGTGGGTGATTTCGATGCGGACGCGGTGCTTGCGCAGAGCGGCCAGCTGTTCGGCGACTGGACTGCACAGCAGCCGTACGCGCGCGTCGACCGGCCTTTCGTGCCGATTGCGGCCGCCGACTTCACGCTGGCGACGCCGGGCAAGGCCAACGCGGTGTATGTGGCCGCCGAGCCGATCGACCTGACCAGCGAGGCGCCCGACTACGCCCTGCTGCTGATCGCGAACCGCGTGTTCGGCGGCGCCAGCCTGCGCAGCCGGCTGGCAGACCGGTTGCGCCAGAAGGAGGGCATCAGCTACGGCACGTCGAGCTGGGTCCAGGTCGGCGCGCTCGACCGGGCCGGGCGCTTCGGGCTGCAGGCGCAGTATGCACCGCAGAACCTGCCGCGTTTGCAGCGCGCGGTGTCGGAAGAACTCGCGCGTTTCGTGCGCGACGGCATCACCCGCGAGGAACTGGCCGAAGCCGTCAGCGGCATCCTGCAGCAGGGCATCGTCAGCCGCAGCAGCGACAGCGCACTGGCCGACACCCTGGCCAACCAGTTGTTCCTGGGTCGCACCATGGCATTCACCGCCGAACTGGAAGCGCGCCTGCGCAGCGCGACGCCCGAAGCGGTCAATGAGGCGATTCGCAAGTACGTCAGCCCGGCGGGCTTGTCGCAGGTCTATGCTGGAGACTTCGGCAAAGCCCCTGCGCAAGACGCCACGTCGGCCGGCGGCGAGGCCCCGGCGGCACGTCCATGATCAGCGGAAGCTAGCGAGAAGGAGGCTGAAGCAAGGGAATGCAGGGAAATCGGGGAAAGCGGCGCTGGCTAGTGGCACAGCCCTTGCCGCGACCCTTCGTTGACTGTATATTCGTACAGTATAAGTCGATATAAGAGGTGTGGATGTCAATCGTGCGAGCTGGCAGCAAGGCGGAAGCGCTCAGGCTTCTCGCCTCGGAAGGTGTGCTGGCGCTTGAGCTGGACTACGAGACCGGATGGCAGGATGCCGTCGAGCTCGGCAGGCTCGGAGAGAAGCGCGGTATCAAGGTGCAATATCGCGGACAGGAGAGCATCGCGGTCCGCTCACGGGAAGCCCTGATCGAAGGGCTGGCCAAACCCAAGGGAACATTCCGGCAACGCAATCTTTACTGCCAGTTCGATCTCGGCACGCTGGCGGATCATGAATTGCTGGATCTCGAGGCCAAGGCCACGCGGCTCGGGGACTACATTCTGGCAGGGCATCTCCTGCGCGACGTGGATGGCGTCTGGCCGCAATAGCGGCCTGCGTCCTCAACAAAAAAAGCCGCCTCGAAGGCGGCTGTCCATCAGCATCTGAAAACGGGCTCAGTGCCAGACGCGCGCAGCGTTGGCCCACCGCGCCGCGGAAGACTGCACCAGTGCACCGTCAATGGTGTCGTTCAGCGAAACCGGCTGCGGCATGTCCGCAGCCGACTGTACCGCCGTACGCCACAACACCGCCGACACCAGCGTCTTGCAATGCCGCCGCTCGCCGTGCGCCAGCGAGAGCAGCCGGTCATACCCGTCCATGACGATCAAGCGGTCGCCATCCTGCGGCCGCAGTTCCAGCGCATAAAGATGATCGCACTCGCAATGCATGTGCCCGCCGCTGACAGCGACCACGATGGCACCCGGCAGCGCAACACCGCTTTCGCGAACTTCATCGCGCAGCCTTGACAAGTGCGCGTGCGCACGCGGATCGCGAACGGCGGCCATCTCGCCCGGCATGTCGCTGAGCGCCAGCAGCTCCGCCGGCGACACCGCCAGCGTGTAGGCCTGCCGCGCGTGCCTGTACGAGGCCACCACGGCGCGCAGACGATGCGGCCCGGATTGGTCGAACTCACTCATATCGCCTCCTGCCGCACGGGCTCATGTCAGTCGCGCAGCAGTTGCTTGGCGATGATCAGCTGCTGGATCTGCGTGGTGCCTTCATAGAGGCGCAGCAGGCGAACGTCGCGGTAGAAGCGCTCGGCCTTGTACTCGGCGATGTAGCCGGCGCCGCCATGGATCTGCACCGCGCGGTCGGCAACGCGGCCCACCATCTCGGTACAGAACATCTTCGTGCAGGAAGCCAGCATGCTGACTTCCGGGTCGCTCTTGCCGGCGGGCTTGGCGTCATAGCGCTGCGCGCAGTCGCGCACCATCGACAGGCCCGCGTACAGCTCGGCCTGGCTGTCGGCCAGCATGCCCTGGATCAGCTGGAAGTCGCCGATAGGCTTGCCGAACTGCTTGCGTTCCTTGGCGTAGGCCACCGCGTCAGTGATCAGGCGATGCGCCATGCCGCAGGCCAGTGCCGAGAGGTGCAGGCGGCCGCGGTCGAGCACCTTCATCGCGGTCTTGAAGCCGACGCCCGGCACGCCGCCGATGATATTCGCTGCGGGCACGCGCACGTTCTCCAGCACCACGTCGCAAGTCTTGGTGCCGCGCTGGCCCATCTTCTTGTCCGGCTTGCCGAGCGAGATGCCCGGGGTGTCGGCCGGCACGATGAACGACGAGATGCCCGAGGCACCGGCACCGCCGGTGCGCGCCATCAGCGTGAAGGCGCCGGCGCGCGGCGCGTTGGTGATGAAGCGCTTGGTGCCGTTGATGACGTAGTGGTCGCCGTCGAGCTCGGCCCTGGTTTGCAGCGAGGCAGCGTCGGAGCCGGCATTCGGCTCGGTCAGCGCGAACGAGATGATCAGCTCGCCGCTGGCGATGCGCGGCAGGTAGGCCTGCTTCTGTTCTTCAGTGCCATCCATCAGGATGCCCTGCGAACCGATGCCTACGTTGGTGCCGAACACCGAGCGGAAGGCGAAGGCGGTGTGGCCGAGGTCGTAGACGACCTCGCATTCCTGCGACATCGACAGGCCGATGCCGCCATAGTTTTCAGGGATGGAGATACCGAACAGGCCCATCTCCTTCATGTCCGCGACGATGTCGGCCGGCACGTCGTCGATGTCTTCGAGCGTGTCTTCCGCCGGCTTCAGCCGTTCGTCGATAAAGCGCTGCACCGAGGCGCGCAGCAGGGCAAAGGATTCGTTATCAAGGGCCATGGTGATTCTCCGGTCAAGCCAGTCCGACAGTCTGGTCGTCAATGGTACGCGGGCTACGCGATTTGACAATCCACTTGATATTGGACAGAATGGTTAATGCAATTTGACAATCCTCAGGGGAACGCAACAGCCATCAGCCCGGCCGCGCCGATGCCAAGTGCTGCCAGCGCGTCCCCGGCAATCAGGCCGCCGCCCACCAGCGAAGTCGTGCTCATGTCTTCCGGCAAGGCAGGTTGCCGTACCCCTGGCCTGTGGCTGGCGCGGCTGTTAACCAGGCCGGACACGATGCCGCCAGCCGCCATCCACGCTGCAGTGGGCAGGTTGACAAAGCCGCCGAACGACGACGCATAGGGTGTCGGCAGGATGACCGCGTCGAGCAGGAAATCCACCGCGCGCGCGGGCGGCCGGCCCGACCGCACGAAGCGCTGGTAGCGCGCGCTGGCGTGAATCGCTTTGCGCAACACTTCCGTCACCAGCCCGATCGACAGCCCGACAAGCACCGCGATGTGCTGATAGGTGCGCTCCTGCGCCAGCCCGCGCAGCACGCCGACAATCTTGTAGGTCATGGCCGAGGTCCACCGGGCCGGCTGCTGGTCCGCCGTGAGCGTGGTCTGGTCGAGCGTCAGCACCGGGTATGCCTGCATGAAGAGCCGCGCCAGCGCCACCGCCAGCAGTGCCCCGACCACGACGCCGGCCACCTGGTAGCCAAACTGCGCCATGCGGTTGCTGCCCAGGCGCCAGCCGGTGGAACGGTCCTGCTGCATGTCGCTCGCCTCCGCGGTGGACACCAGCAACACCGTCGCCGCGATCAGGCCGATATGGGGCTCGCGCAGCCCCGCCGCCGCCATCAGGATCACGCACAGCACGAAGGCCGACGAGATCGGGTTCTGGTCCACGATGCCCACCGAGATGCCATTGACCAGCGCAAATACCAGCACCAGCAGGACCGCAAGCAGCTGATAACCCACTGGTTGCCCGAACCACGCTACGCCGGCTACCACCACCGCCACGCCCCACAGCACCACCCACGCCGCCACCCAGCGCATATCCGGTCCACGCTGGCCGGGAGCCGCCTGGCGTGCCCCACCCGTCCACTGCCGCCACGCGCGCGCCAGCAGCCGCGAGAGATCGACCAGCGCCGCGCCCATGATCATGCCCAGCGCGATCAGGAAGGTGATCTTGCGGAACGGCTCGCCCGGCGCGAGCCAGCCGATCGATACGAAGGTCGGCGTCATCGCCCAACTGGCCAGGCCACCCGCCAGCGACGCGATGCCGATGCGTGCGCCGACGATCATGCCGGCGCCGAAGGTGGAAGCCGATAAGTCCAGCGCGGCCAGCGGCGCCAGCCTCACCGCACCAAACCCGCCCGCCACGCCAAGCGCCATGCCACCGGCAAGGCGTGACACCGAGCGGCGCAGCAGCACCGGGTCTGTCAGTGCGCGCAGGATGTTGGCAACCGCCAGCCCGGACGGAAAGGTCAGCTGCATGCGGTCCACCAGCAGCGGCGTGTACAACATGCCCACGCCAACGCCGTACATGCCGATGCACAGCATGTACGCCACCAGCTGCCACAGCGGCGGCTGCGCCATGCCGAGCCACGTCATCGCCTGGATCACGACGGCCATGCCGCCCATGCCCGCCACCGAGGCCGCGGCGGTCTGGATGTAGTTGGCGCCGTGCCGGCCCGGTGCGCCATAGCCATACGTCACCACCGAACCGAGGATGCCGGCCAGCACCTGTCCGCCCACAAAGAACCCCAGCGAGAAGTTCATGTACGCGGCGGCAATGCCGCCCAGCGGCCCCAGCACCAGCATGCCCGCGGCACCGAGCAAGGCGTGATACTGCCAGCTGCCGGGGCGCGGCAGCCAGCTCCGGTGGGTGGTGGCTTCAGTCGGAATGGATGGCATGGCGGTGCGTGGCTCTCACGAAGCATAGGCGACGACACATGGGATGACGACACGCGTATGCGGCACGCAACGAAGAGATCTTCGGCTGCCTGAGCGAAGCGGAACGAGAACAGCTCGGCGGCCTGCCGGACCGGCTGGTCGCCCACGCCTCGCGGGGCGACCAGCCGGGGAAGATTAGCGCTCAGCGGCGCGGGCTCTCGACGTGCGCGCTGGCGCCGTCGCGGCGCGCGGCCTCTGCAACTTCATTGCTCACCACGGTCTGGCCGATCGGCGCCAGCGCAATGCCGGCCAGCTTCAGGTGCTGGATCGCGAACGGAATGCCAATGATGGTCACGAAGCAGGCAATGGCCGACATCACGTGCCCGATCGCCAGCCAGATCCCGGCGAAGATGAACCACAGCACATTGCCGATCATGCCCAGCACGCCGGTGCCGATATCGTCCTTCTGATGCAGCTCGCGCCGGCTGATGGCCTGCTTGCCGAACGGAAAGAAAGTAAACGTGCCGATCACGAAGCACGCCTTGCCCCAGGGAATGCCAATGATCGAGATAAAAGCGATCAGGCCAGCCAGCCACCAGGCCAGGCCCATGACCACGCCGCCAAGAATGAACCAGAGGAAGTTGCCAATCGCACGCATGCGCGCCTTTCTGAAGTGAGGGAGACAGCAGGCATGATACGCAACGCGGGGTGCGCGGCGCCAAAGCGTACCCGTTTCTGCGTGAGAAGAAATCGCACGGCGAGCACCCTGAATGATGTGGAAATCGGTGCCCGGCACGCGCTCCGGCATGCGGGTAGCCGGCCAAGAAACCGCATGTCGATAGGCAAAGCGTACCCGTTTCTGCGTGCCGCGCGAGACGGCAAAACCGGGCTGGGTCGACTGCTGCATCGCTATCCGCCAGTACTGCCGAGGCCGTCGCACAGGGCCTGCGGGCCGCCTGCCAACGCGTTTCCTACGCCGGCGATAAAATGTGCCGCTCCTTTTGCGCCGCAGGCTGCGGCGCGCGTTCCTTTTGCCGTCGTCGTTCCGTTTTCATCCCGCCATGAAGCCCACCCTGCTGGTCCTGAACCCGGTCTCCCCCGAACATCTCGCCCGCATCGGCGAAAGCCTAGATGTCGTCTATGCCCCGGGTGCCCAGGCGCGCGCCGCGCAGATCGGCGCCCATGGCAGCAGCATCCGCGCGGTACTGACCATCGGCTCGATCGGTCTGAGTGCCGCCGAGATGGATGCGATGCCGGAACTGGAACTGGTCTGCGCGCTGGGTGCGGGCTTCGAGAACATCGACATCGCCCATGCGCGCGCACGCGGCATCGCGGTCGTCAACGGCGCGGGCACCAACGACAGCTGCGTCGCCGACCATGCCATGGCGCTGCTGCTGGCCACGGTGCGCGCCGTACCGCAACTGGACCAGGCCACGCGCGCCGGCAAATGGCGCACCGAACTGCCACTGCGCCCCAATGTGTCGGGCAAGCGCCTCGGCATTGTCGGGCTGGGCACCATCGGCCGGCGCATCGCACGGCGCGGCGAGGGCTTCGACCTGCAAATCGGCTATCACAACCGCAAGCCGCGCGAGGATGTGTCGTTTCGGTATTTCGATAGCGTGGAAGCGTTGGCCGAGTGGGCGGACTATCTGGTGGTGGCTACGCCCGGTGGTGCCGATACGCGCCACCTCGTCGACGCGAAGGTCTTGGCTGCGCTCGGGCCGAACGGGTTCCTGGTCAATATCGCGCGTGGCAGCGTGGTGGATACCGCTGCGTTGGCGCACGCGCTGCGTGACGGCACGCTCGGCGGTGCGGGACTGGATGTGTACGAGAGCGAGCCGGCGCCGCCAGTCGAGCTGTTTGATTGCCCGAACCTTGTGCTGACGCCCCATGTGGCAGGCTGGTCGCCGGAGGCTATTACGACGTCTGTGATGCAGTTTCTGGAGAATGCCCGGCGGCATTTTGCTGGGGAGGCGTTGCTGACGCCGGTGGTTTTTTAGAAGGGGTTGCACACCAGCCCCTCGAATCTGGCAGCCCCGTGTTTAATGGTTCTACGGTGGATTGTGGGATTGGGGTTGGATGCGCTGCTGTTTCGCCGGCGTAGCCGGCGACTCCCTTTTTGACTGCGCCAAAAAGGAAGCAAAAAGCGCCTTCTTGCCCGCCGGGCGGGAGTCTTATCGTAGTGTTCGACGGTTTTTGTACGGGTATTCGCTTCAGGGCATAGCTACGATGCCTGCCGCGTTGTGACGAGACGGCGCGAGGCATTGACAGGCCGTCCTCCCGACCTCGTGAGAGCGGAGTGGTACGCAGCTTGAGGCCCGTCAGCATGCGCAGCGACATCGCGCACCACGGTTGCCGCGCTGTGACTCTTGCCGTAGGCACGCCGCTCGCTCACCGAGCCACTCCGCTCTCACGAGGTCGGGAGGACAGCGCCGTTCCCGGCGTTGCCCCTGGCGATCTGCGCGGCAGGCAGTCCAGCTATGCCCTGA
>NZ_JWMA01000202.1 GCF_000812465.1 Cupriavidus sp. IDO
AAAAGTAGGCAAAAGGCGCCGTCTGTCCTCGGCGGACGGCCAGTCTTATCGTAGTGTTCGACGGTTTTTGTACGGGTATTCGCTTCAGGGCATAGCTAACGATGCCTGCCGCGTGGTAACGAGATGGCGCGAGGCATTGACAGGCCGTCCTCCCGACCTCGTGAGAGCGGAGTGGTACGCAGCTTGAGGCCCGGCGGCATGCGCAGCCGCATCGCGCACCACCGTTGTGGTCCAGTAACTCTTGCCGTAGGCAAATGGTTCGATCACCGAGCCACTCCGCTCTCACGAGGTCGGGAGGACAGCGCTGTTCCCGGCGTTGCCCCTGGCGATCTGCGCGGCAGGCAGTCCAGCTATGCCCTGAAGCAAATACCCGTACAAAAACGCCGGCAGACTACGATAAGACTCCCGCCCGGCGGGCAAGAAGGCGCTTTTTGCTTCCTTTTTGGCGCAGTCAAAAAGGGAGTCGCCGGCTACGCCGGCGAAACAGCAGCGCCTCCAAGAACCGAAACGCCACAATCCGGCGAAGAACCCAAAATAATCAGGACCGGTGGAACAATATGGTCGGCCGGATGCTTTGCGCTGTCACGCTCTCGGGTCGCGGCGCGCAGCTGTTGCTGCGCGAGACAACGCACCGGTGGCGATGCGTTCACCACTGTACGGGCGGAAATCACGGGCACATGGCCATGGCCTGGCTGCTGGTCGACCGCTACACCCGCACCAGCCGGCTGCTGGCGGACCTCAACCGTGACCTGGACCAGAAGGTTGCGCAGAAGGAGCGCGAATTGCACCAGCTCTACGCTCACTCGCGCGAGGTCGAACGCGAGCAGGCCGCGCTCAGGGAGCGCAGCCGCATCATGCGCGACATGCACGATGGCCTGGGCAGCACGCTCAGCCTGCTGCGCTCCGGCCAGAGCTCGTCCGCGGCGCTGCAGAAGCATCTGCAGCAGGCGCTCGACGCGTTGAAGTTCTCGGTCGACGCCATGCAGGACACCGGTGGTGACCTGGCCGTCGTGCTGGGCAACCTGCGCTACCGCTTGCGCGAACGGCTGGAAGCCGCCGGCCTGACCGTGGACTGGCAGGTGGATCGCCTGCCGGCCGTGGCGGGCCTCACGCCGCAAATTGTGCGGGAGTTGCAGTACCTGCTGCTCGAGGCCTTCTCGAATGTCATGCAGCACGCCGGCGGAGGCGTGGTGCAGGTGATCGCGCGCAGTGTTCCAGGGGCGGCGCACGGCGGCAATGCGATCCTGATCGAGATCCGCGACAACGGCATTGGCTTCGATACCACCGCCACCACGCATGGCCACGGCCTGGCCAATATGCGCATCCGTGCCGCCGGCATCGGCGGCGAACTGTCGATCGAATCGTCGGAGCGGGGAACCGCCGTCAGCCTGCTGCTCCATCCCGGCAGATGGGAAGGGCGGGCAGGCTCATTCGCAAGTCAGGACGCCGGCTGAGGCCTGGGGGTCTCGCGCACCGACCAGGGCGGAATGTCGGTCACGTTGTCCTGCCGTCCTGGCCACTGGGGCATCAGCCCGAATCCGAGCAGCCGGCCCCAGCCATCGATCCACTTCCGCTGCGCGCTTGCGGCGAGATCGAACATGGCCGAAACATAGTGCAGCGGGCCACCAAGCAGGGGCAACTCGCAGGCGAATTCATGCGCAAACAGTTCCTCCGGGTTCTGGATGACAAGGAAGGCCATGCTATCGAGCTGCGCCTCATCGAACATGGAACGCGTGAATGCCAGATTGAGTTCGGTCATCCGGCGCAGCGTGTCCGCGAAGTCCCACTCGAGCGCCTCGAACTGGGGCATGCGCGGAAAGAATGCGGAATAGGGCCAGGTGTCCTGTGATGCACTGATCATGACGGGATCTCTCCGGTGAGCCGCGATGCCGCCATACGGGCACTGCGGGGGCGATTCAGTTGAGCGCCGTTGCGACACGCAGTTGTCATGCCAGGGGCGCTTCGTGGCGGAATGGCGCAAGAACGGCGTGGATGCAAGCACGCTGCCCAGCTTAGTCGGTAATCGTGACAATCTCCATGTCACGATTGACATCTGTCCTCGTGCATGACGAGCACCAGTCAGCTTGTGCCTTCCGTGGCGTTCGTAGAAAATGGTGCGAGCCAGAGCGTGATGCTGTTGCTGGTGCTTCCGCAATCGAGCAGACGCGGATGCGAGGCTGCATTCAGGTCGCAACAGTCGCTGTCAGATGATCCGCATGGCGGATTGCTAAAAGGAGAGCCTGGACATGAACAATCTCCATCGGGAGCTCGCGCCGATCTCTGAAGGGGCGTGGGGACAGATAGAGCAGGAAGCCGCCCGCACCTTCAAACGCCACCTGGCCGCACGGCGCGTTGTAGATGTTCTTGGTCCGAAAGGCCTTGAGTTCTCCGCGGTCGGCACTGGCCAGCTACGGCAGATCTCGTCACCTGGCGACGGTATCGAAGCCGCTCAGCGTGATGTGCGCGCACTCGTGGAGTTGCGCATCCCGTTCGAACTGTCGCGCCAGGCGCTGGACGATGTCGAGCGTGGTTCGAACAATCCCGACCTGCAACCGTTGAAGGATGCCGCCCGCAAACTCGCGTTTGCCGAGGATCGCGCTGTATTTGAAGGGTATGCCGCGGGCGGGATTCAGGGCATCCGCCAGGGCACCAGCAATGCGGTGTCAAGTCTTCCGCCAGCGATCGAGGGCTATCCGGCGGTGGTGGCACAGGCTGTCAGCCAGCTGCGCCTTGCCGGCGTCAACGGGCCCTATACCCTGGTGCTGGGCGCGGGGCCATTCACGACGGTAAGCGAAGCGACCGACAGCGGATATCCTGTCTTGCGGGACGTTCAGCAGCTGGTGGATGGCGAGATCATCTGGGCGCCGGCGATCGAAGGCGGCATGGTGCTTACCACCAGGGGCGGTGATTTCGAATTGCACTTTGGCCAGGATGTTTCCATCGGCTACCTCGGCCATACCGAAAGTGTCGTTCGGCTGTACCTGCAGGAGACGTTCACCTTCCTGCTGCTGACCACCGAGGCGGCGGTGGTGTTTTCACTCCCCGAGAAGTGAAAGTCAATGAGATTTCAGGCCAATCGCCGTCATTGAAAGCCGGATCAGTTCCGCGGCCACGGCGACCGTAGCGACGCCCGCCGCCCAGAGCCCGACCAGCCAGAGGAGCTGCTTCCAGCGGCTGCGCCACGTTGAAGGCCGGTCAGCCATGCTGCGCACCTTCCTGATCGTATGCGGGCCTGCCGGCTAGTGATGATAGCCCTCTCCCACCCTGACCTTGCCCCGAAATACGTAGTAGCTCCACGTTGTATAGACAAGGATGAAGGGCAGGATGAACAGCGCCCCGATCAATGCGAAGAGCTGGCTTTGCACGGGCGACGCCGCCTGCCATAGCGAGACCGATGGCGGGATGATATTCGGCCACAAGCTGATGCCAAGGCCGCTGTACCCGAGGAAGATGATCAGCAGCGTGATCAGGAACGGCGTGGCCGTCGCACGGTGCGCCAGGGCCCGCAGCGTGGCAATAAAGCTGAAGATCACCAGGATCGGCACGGGCAGGAAGTACAGGAAATTGGGGATGCTGAACCAGCGTGCGGAGATCTCCGGATGTGCCAGGGGCGTCCACAGGCTTACCACTCCAATCGCGATGAGCAGGAGCCAGGCAAGGTAGGACGAGAAGCGGTACATGTCGGCCTGCAGGCGGCCTTCTGTCTTCATGACCAGCCATGTGCAACCCAGTTGTGCATAGGCAATCAGCAGCGCGCAGCCACAGAACAACGGGAACGGGCGCAGCCAGTCAAGGCTGCCGCCGGCAAATGCATTGTTGGCGACCGGCAGGCCGTCGATGAACGCGCCGAGCACGACGCCCTGCGCGAACGTCGCGACCACCGAGCCGCCAACGAACGCCTTGTCCCACAGATGCCTGCGCTGGTCGCTGGCCTTGAAGCGGAACTCGAAGGCAACGCCCCGGAAGATCAACCCGAGCAGCATGAAGACGAGAGGCAGGTACAGCGCGCTCAGGACAACCGCGTAGGCCAGCGGAAACGCCCCGAAGAGCCCGGCGCCGCCAAGGACAAGCCAGGTTTCGTTGCCATCCCAGACCGGGGCAACCGTGTTCATCATGACGTCGCGCTCTTCCTTGTCTTTGATGGCGAGAAACAGCAGGCCGATGCCGAGGTCGAATCCGTCCATGACCACGTACATCATGATGCCGAAGACAATGATCAATGCCCAGATTAAGGTAATGTCGACGCCGATCGCCATGGCTCTAGCTCCTCGTGCCCGATTCGAACTCGGCCGCGACACGTTCGCCAGCCGCTGACATAGGACGTGCAGGCCTGCGTTGATGCCCGCCTTCCCCGATGGTCATATCCGGTTCGACTGGCTGTGGTCCTTTATGCACGAGATGAAGCATGAAGGCGAAGCCGGTGCCGAAAAGCGCGAAGTAGATGATGACAAAAAGAATAAGACTTAGCCCGACCTGGGCCGCGTCCAGGGGCGAGGTCGCGTCGGCGGTGCGAAGAAGGCCGTAGACCACCCAGGGTTGGCGTCCCATCTCGGTGGTGACCCAGCCAGCGAGCATGGCGATCACCCCGGCCGGTCCCATGCAAAGCACGAAGGTCAGAAAGAAGCGCGACGTGTATAGCGCCTTACGGTTGCGCAACCACAGTCTCCACAGACCTGTGAGGATCATCAGCACGCCCAGCCCCACCATCAGGCGGAATGTCCAGAAAATGACTGTCGAGTTGGGGCGGTCTTGCGGAGGGAATGACTTCAGGGCCGGGATCTGGCGATTGAGGCTGTGCGTGAGAATGAGGCTGCCGAGGACCGGAATCTCGATCGCGAAGTGAGTCTTTTCCGCTTTCATATCCGGCCAGCCAACAAGGACCAGCGGCGAAGGCTCTCCGGGGATGTTTTCCCAGTGGCCTTCGATTGCCGCGATCTTTGCTGGCTGATGCTCAAGCGTGTTCAGGCCATGCGCGTCGCCGACCACGGCCTGAATCGGTGCGACGATCAGGGCCATCCACATTGCCATGGACAGCATGGTGCGGCTTGCCTGCGTGTCGCGTCCCCGCAGCAGGTGCCAGGCGCCGGACGCGCCGACGAAGAAGGCGGTTGCCAGGAATGCGGCGATCGCCATGTGCGCGAGCCGGAACGGGAAAGACGGGTTGAAAATGACCGCCAGCCAATCCACGGGAACCGCGCGCCCGTCAACGATGGCATGACCCTGTGGCGTATGCATCCAGCTGTTGGACGAAAGAATCCAGAACGTGGAAAACAGCGTGCCGACCGCGACCATCGCCGTCGAGAAGAAATGCAGCCCCCTGCCAACGCGCTCCCAGCCGAACAGCATGACGCCGAGAAACCCGGCTTCGAGGAAGAACGCAGTCAGCACTTCATAGGTCAGGAGCGGTCCCGTAATGCCGCCGGCAAAGTAGGAGAAGCGGCTCCAGTTTGTTCCGAATTGATAAGCCATGACCAGCCCGGAAACCACGCCCATGCCGAAGTTTATGGCGAAGATTTTCGACCAGAAATGGTAGAGATCTCGGTAGAAATTATGTCCGGTTTTTAGCCAAAGCCCTTCGAGGACCGTAATAAAACTGGCGAGTCCGATTGTGATAGCCGAAAAGATGATATGAAAGCCCACCGTGAAGGCAAACTGAAGGCGGGCAAGGTCCATCGCGGTCGAGCTGTAGGTGTCCATGCTGATTCTGCCGCACAAAGGTGGGAAACTGGCTCGCTGACGGTGCAGGAAGGCAGTGAACCTGTTGGAGTCATTCTTGTACGTCGATTGCATTATCGACATACGGGTAAACGCCACGAGATTCGAATTTATATACTGTGCGAGGCTGGATATTTATATACCACAAGCCGACTAAGTAGATATTTTTATACCGTGCACTGGTTGGGTGCGTATTTATATACTTCCGTCGCCATACGAATATTTATTTGTAACAGTCGCTCTCGCGAGGATAAGCAGCGCTATCGTTACGTTTAGCCATTGATGTGGCTGGAAAAGGGTCGACCTTTGACTCCGGGATGTCCGGTACGCTTATTGGAGTGAACATGGCTATTAGACGAGAAGTCCCTGGTATCAGGCCGTACGACGGGCCGGCCGGAGGTTGGGGAGCGCTGCGCGCGACCACTCAGGCTATCCGGCTGCAGATGGACAGCGTAAAAGCGCCGATCACGCTGCTTCGTACCAACCAGCCAGACGGCTTCGATTGTCCGGGGTGTGCCTGGCCCGACAAGGAGCACCGATCCACATTCCAGTTCTGTGAGAACGGTGCGAAGGCAGTGACGTGGGAGGCGACGACCAAGCGGGTGCGCCCGGAGTTCTTTGCGGCCAACACGGTAACGTCTTTGCTGCAGAAGTCGGATTTTGAGCTGGAGGATATGGGGCGGCTAACCCATCCGCTTGTCTACGATCGTGCCACGGACACGTTCCGGGCCGTCGAGTGGGAGGATGCCTTCAGCCGGATCGGTGAAGTCCTTCGTGGTCTGCCGCCTGAGCAGGTCGAGTTCTATACGTCGGGCAGGGCCTCCAATGAGGCTGCTTTTCTCTTTCAGCTCTTCGCGCGGGAATATGGATCGAACAATTTCCCCGATTGTTCAAATATGTGCCACGAGCCGACCAGCGTCGGGTTGCCACAGTCGATTGGCATCGGCAAAGGCACGGTTTCGCTGGAAGACTTCGACCAGTGTGAACTGATTATCGCAATTGGTCATAATCCGGGCACAAACCATCCCCGCATGATGGGAACGCTGCATGAGGCGGCGCGCCGCAATGTCCCGATTATCGTGTTCAATCCACTGCGCGAGCGGGCGCTGGAAAGATTTGCCGATCCCCAGAACTGGCTTGAGATGGCGACTTATGGCTCGACCAGAATCGCTTCCACCTATTATCAGGTCGACGCGGGTGGAGATGCCGCAGCGCTGAAGGGCATCATGAAGGCGCTTCTGGCCATGGATGCCGCGCAAGGTAATGTCCTGGATCGCGATTTTATCGCTATGTATACCGAAGGATTCGATGACTTTGCTGCGGATTTGAATGCGACCTCATGGGAGGATATCGAAAAAGCCAGCGGGCTGAGCAGTGCAGACCTCGAGCAGGTCGCGGATCTTTATGCAAAGTCGAATGCGACGATTGTTACTTACGGGATGGGTGTTACGCAGCATAGCAAAGGCACGGCAAATGTCCGGCTGATTGCTGACTTGCTGTTCCTGCGGGGAAATTTTGGAAAGCCTGGTGCCGGGATTTGCCCATTGCGCGGCCATTCCAATGTGCAGGGGAACCGGACGGTGGGCATTACTGAAAAGCCGTCGGAAAGCTTCCTGCAACTGATTGAAGATGCTTGCGGATTCAAGCCTCCCCGGGGGCATGGGCATGATGCCGTCCAGGCGATGCAGGCAATGATCGACGGGAAGTCCAAGGCGTTGATATGTCTGGGTGGAAACTTCGCGGTGGCGTTGCCGGATTCGGAGCGGTCCTTTCCCGCGATGGGAACACTTGATCTGAGTGTCCACATTGGTACGAAGCTCAATCGCACGCACCTGCTGGTTGCGAAGGAGACCTATGTGTTCCCTTGCCTCGGGCGCACGGAACTCGATGTGCAGGCCACCGGGCCACAATCGGTAACGGTCGAGGATTCGATGTCGATGGTTCACGCATCGGCCGGGAAGCTCACGCCTGCTTCCGAACATTTGCGTTCCGAGCCGGCAATTGTTGCCGGCATGGCTCAGGCGACGTTACCGGCCAGCAAAGTCGCCTGGGCCGATTTGATCGCCGACTATGACAGGATTCGCGACCTGATCGAGAAGACCGTGCCGGGCTTCGAAGATTTCAATGCCCGTATCAGGGTTCCGGGGGGCTTCCGTTTGCCGCTGCCGCCGACCGAACGCAAATGGCCGACGCCATCGGGCAAGGCGGTCTTTTCCGTGTATGGGGGAGTCAAGGAAGATGCCGATGTACTCGGGGGCGAGAACGTCTTGCGTCTGATGACGATCCGCAGCCACGATCAGTACAACACCACCATCTACGCATTGGACGATCGCTATCGCGGTGTGTTCGGCCGGCGCGACGTGCTGTTCATGAACGAATCGGATATGTCGGCTCGCGGGCTGGAGCATGGGGACCTGGTCGACATCGAGACCATCGTGGCTGGCAGGGACCTTCGCCTGAAGGGCATCACGGCGATCGCCTACGACAATATCGCGCGAGGATCCGTGGCGGCGTACTACCCGGAGGCGAACGTCCTGGTCCCGCTTGACTTCATCGACAAGGAAAGTGGCACGCCATCCTACAAATCCATTCCTGTGCGTGTGCTGCGTTCGGAGACAACATGACTCGGGGGACCGTATCGAAGACTCACTAAACGGCTGAGCGTGGCTCTGAACGGCCCTCCCGACCCGGGAGGCGACGGGCGACGCTCCAATGCACGGCAACCGGCAGCCATGCCCGGACCTTTGAGGAGCGAAGGCCCGGGCTCGTTATGCGTCCGTGGAACGCTGTGTTGCTCAAAGGTTTTCGTTCCGCTATCGTTGGCATTCGACATGAATAACCCTCGACAAAAATGCCTGAAAACCTCACCGAGCAGCAAGCCGTTTGCAGCCCGATCACGCGTAGCGCGATCTTCATTGTCGCCACGCTCAAGCCGGGCGGCAAACACGCCGAGACGGTACGTGCCTGGTGCGCAGACGTTGCGGCGCTTGTCCGGGCCGTGGGAAAACGTGTCCCTGCCGGCAACCTCTCGTGCGTTTGCGGCTTTGGTTCCGATGCCTGGGACAGGCTGTTCGGGCGCCCGCGTCCGGCCTCCTTGCATACCTTCCGTGAAGTCGGTGCCGGCACTCGCCGCGCCGTGGCCACGCCAGGTGACCTGCTCCTGCATATCCGAGCGGATCAGATGGACCTGTGTTTCGAGCTCGCCGCGCAGATCATGATCCGGATTGGCGATGCGGTGTCGGTGGTCGACGAAGTGCATGGCTTTCGCTACTTCGACATGCGCAGCATGGTGGGATTTGTCGACGGCACCGAAAATCCCGCCGCTGGCGAGGTGGCCCGCTTCACCATCATCGGCGACGAGGACCCGGCGTTCGCGGGCGGCAGCTACGTGGTCATACAGAAGTACCTGCATGACATGGCTGGCTGGAATGATCTCTCCGTTGAGGCCCAGGAGCGAATCATCGGCCGCAAGAAGCTGTCCGACATCGAGCTGGATGCCGCCGTGAAGCCGTCTTCGTCGCATAGTTCGCTCACGACGCTCGTCGAGAACGGAGAAGAGGTCAAGATCCTGCGTGACAACATGCCGTTTGGCCAGCCAGGGAAAGGCGAGTTCGGTACTTTCTTTATCGGTTACGCCCGCTCGCCCGCTCCGATCGAGCAGATGCTTGAGAACATGTTCGTAGGGCGCCCACCGGGCAACTATGACAGGTTGCTTGACTTCAGCAGGGCTGTCACAGGAGGGCTGTTTTTCATCCCGTCGGCCACATTGCTGGAAGCGCTGGCAGACCGCCAGCCGGACTCCACAGATGCAGATGTCAGAAATCCGGGTTCCACTTCTTCCGACATGCGGTATCAGGACGGTTCGCTGAAGATTGGCTCGCTCAAGGGGACGTCGGGATACGATTGACCGTTCGATATGTTTGCCGTGCAGATCAGCCCTTCGTAGTGCCAGGCCGCGGGCTTCGAAGGCGTTCTTAGCGATGGAGGCCTTGCTTCAAGGTGGACATGAAATTCAGGCTAGCTGCGTGGGCCCGCACGTATTATTGTGTTTAAGCGATGGCGACCTAGGCAGTGTCCTGGCTGGCCGCAACGCGCTGATTTCGAGCTAGATTTCGTCAACGTGCTGGACCAATCGGTGATCAGGGCATCTAGCTTGGTACGACAGGTCTCATGAGTCGCCGTGCGACGCTGAAGCCGTGGCGGGGTAACGACAACTACCTGGGGCCGTGTGATCCTTAACCAGGAGACAAGTCCATCATGGCGACCCTATGTGAAATCTGCAACGCGCGTCCGGCCGTGGCGCGCGTGACCGTGGTCCAGGACGGCGAGCGCAAGACGATGTCGATCTGCGACTACGACTATCGGCAGCTGCTCCGCCACCAGGAGATGCTCAACCCGTTCGATTCGCTGCTTGGCGGCGGCGGCTTGTCCCGCTTCTTCGGGGGGCTGGGGGGCGGGATGGGCGACGACGAGCATCCCGGATTCTCGACCGAGGTGCCGCGCGAATCCGTCGACCCCACCGATGCGTTCAGCGAGCAGACGCTGGAGCTGCTGCAGCGCGCCGCGGAAAAGGCCCACGAGCTGCGGCGCAATGAACTCGACACCGAGCACCTGCTCTACGTGCTGGCCGATACCGACGTCGGCACGGCGCTGCTGAAAGAACTCAAGCTCTCGCCGCAGGACATCAAGGGATACATCGACGAACGCGCACAGACCGGCACTGCAGGGCCCGACGCGGCGATCGACCGCATGACGATCTCGCCGCGCCTGAAGAAGGCGTTCCAGTTTGCCTTCCAGGCATCGCGCGACCTGGGGCACTCCTACGTTGGCCCCGAGCACCTGCTGATCGGCCTGGCCTCGGTGCCCGACAGTATTGCCGGAACGTTGCTCAAGAAATATGGCGTGACCCCCGAGGCGCTGCGCCAGAAGGTGGTGAAGGTGGTCGGCAAGGGCGCGGAAGATGGCCGCGTCGACACGCCCACCGGCACGCCGACGCTGGACAAGTTCGGGCGCGACCTGACCGCAATTGCGCGGCAGGGCAAGCTCGATCCGGTGCTGGGCCGCGCGCAGGAGATCGAGAGCACGATCGAAGTGCTGGCGCGGCGCAAGAAGAACAACCCGGTGCTGATCGGCGAGCCGGGTGTCGGCAAGACCGCGATCGTGGAAGGGCTGGCACAGCGCATCGTCAATGGCGACGTGCCGGAGGTGCTGCGCGGCAAGCGCCTGGTGGAGGTGAACATCAACTCGATGGTGGCCGGCGCGAAGTATCGCGGCGAGTTCGAGGAGCGCGCCAAGCAGCTGATCGACGAGGTGACCGCGAAGAACGACGAGCTGATCCTGTTTATCGACGAATTGCACACCATCGTCGGCGCGGGGCAGGGGGGCGGCGAGGGTGGCCTCGATATCGCCAACGTGCTCAAGCCCGCGCTGGCGCGTGGCGAGCTGAGCCTGATCGGCGCGACCACGCTGAACGAATACCAGAAGTACATCGAGAAGGACGCGGCGCTGGAGCGGCGCTTCCAGCCGGTGCTGGTGCCGGAGCCGACCGTCGAGCAGACCATCGTCATCCTGCGCGGCCTGCGCGACAAGCTCGAGGCGCACCACCAGGTCACCTTCGCCGACGATGCCTTTGTGGCCGCGGCGGAAATGTCGGACCGTTACATCACGTCGCGCTTCCTGCCGGACAAGGCCATCGACCTGATCGACCAGGCCGCCGCGCGCGTGCGCATCGGCTCGACCTCGCGTCCGGCCGAGATCCAGGAGCTGGAGGCCGAAATCGCGCAGCTCAAGCGCGAGCAGGACTATGCGTCGTCGCGCAAGCGCTTCGACGAGGCCAAGGCCTTCGAGAGCCGCATCGGCGACAAGCAGAAGCGGCTCGATGAGGCGACCGAGGCCTGGCAGCGCAAGACCGGCTCGGAGACGCTCGAGGTGACGGTCGCGGCCATTGCCGAGGTGGTGTCGCGCCTGACCGGCATTCCGGTGGCCGACCTCACCCAGGAAGAACGCCAGAAGCTGCTGAAGATGGAAGAGCGGCTGCGCGAGCGCGTGGTGGGGCAGGACGACGCGGTGGTCGCGGTGAGCGACGCGGTGCGCCTGTCGCGCGCGGGGCTCGGCCAGGCGAATCGCCCGATCGCGACCTTCCTTTTCCTCGGGCCGACCGGCGTCGGCAAGACCGAGCTCGCCAAGGCGCTGGCGGAAACCGTCTTCGGCGACGAGCAGGCCATCATCCGCATCGACATGTCCGAGTACATGGAGCGCCATGCGGTGGCGCGGCTGATTGGCGCGCCTCCGGGCTATGTCGGCTACGACGAAGGTGGCCAGCTGACCGAGCGCGTGCGGCGCAAGCCCTACAGCGTGATCCTGCTGGACGAGATCGAGAAGGCCCACCCGGACGTGAACAACGTGCTGCTGCAGGTGTTCGACGACGGCCGGCTGACCGACGGCAAGGGCCGTGTGGTGGATTTCAGCAATACGGTCATCATCGCCACCAGCAACCTGGGCGCACCGATCATCATGGAGAACCTGGAGCGACCCGACGACAAGCGCATGCCCGACAAGGAATTGCGCGAGGCCCTGATGAAAGTGCTGAAGGGACACTTCCGGCCCGAGTTCCTCAATCGGATCGACGACATCATCGTGTTCCATGCGCTGTCGCGCGACAACATTCGTTCGGTCGTGCAGATCCAGCTCGAAAGGGTGATCCGTACTGCGGCCGCCCAGGACATCACGGTGAAGCTGAGCGAGCCCCTCGTCGACCACCTGGTTGACGTCGGCTATCAGCCCGAGTTTGGTGCCCGCGAACTGAAGCGGCAGATCCGGCAGGAAGTGGAAACCAGGCTCGCCAAGGAGATTCTGGGAGACGGCCTGACTTCCGGCGACAGCGTCGAGCTCGGCTATGACAAGGACAAAGGTGAGGTGACAATCAGCAAGGTCGCCGCGGCGCCAAAAAGCAAGGGAAGCAAGGCCGCGGCAAAGAGCGCCCCTGCCAAAGCAAAAAGCAGCCGCGCGACCGCTGAAAGTCACGAGCCGTCCGGATCGTCGGGCTCATGAGGGGCAGCGGCTGCGAGGGCCCCGGGCAAGTCGCGGGAGTGAGGGAAGGCGGGTAGCGAGTGCCGGACATCGTCAAGAGCGGGCAAGCCATTGCGATGTCCGGCGCCAGGCAGCAGCAGTCAGATCATGGCGCCGTTTTTACGGGAACGAGGTATTACGCTAGAGAACAATCATGATTGTGCGGCCAAAAAGAAACTGGTTCAGCATGTTGTTCGTGTGGAATGGCTCGGTGTTGCAGACCATCATTCCACAGCTTGTTTTCCTGGCATTTGTCAGTGGCTTCGCAGTCTTGACGCAGGGGCGCATACTGGGCGAGAAGATACCGCTCAATACTGCCCCGTTCACACTCTTCGGCGTGGCGTTAACAATCTTTCTGGCCTTCCGGAACACCGCGAGTTATGAGCGCTACAAGGAAGCTCGGCTTATCTGGGGGAATGTGCTGATCGCCTCGCGGTCGCTCACCTCGCAGATACTGAGCTACATTCCCGAGAATGAAAGTGTGGACCGCATTCAACTGGTCCGCAGCCTGATTGCTTTTGTCTATGCATTGAAGCATCAGCTGCGCAAGACCGACCCGAGCCGGGATCTCGTCAGGCTCCTCGGCAGGGATGCGGCAGAGCGATTGCAGCTGAGACATTATCGGCCGATCGCGCTTCTCAACGACATCCGGTCCGATATCGGCCGGCTCAGGTTTGCCGGCGTGGTTTCCGATGCGGGTCTCTGGGTGTTCGACACGCAGATCAATGAGCTGGAGAAGACCGTGGGTGGCTGCGAGAGAATCGCCTCGACCCCGATTCCTTTTGCGTACGGTGTGCTGCTCCATCGCACCGTATATGCCTATTGCGTAATGCTGCCGTTTGGGCTTGTCGATTCGACGGAATTATTTACGCCAATCATCTCCGTTTTTGTTGCCTACACATTGATTGCACTGGAGGCGATTGCCGATGAAGTGTCCGAGCCATTCAGCACGGCTCCCAATGCGCTTGCCCTGGATGCCATCGCCTGCAATATCGAGCGCTCCCTGCTCGAGCTTTGCGGCAGCGAAATTCCGGCGGAGAAGGTTCCGGACCGCCAGTATCAGCTGACGTGAGCGATGTTGCGCTGCGTGGGACCAAGCGGGGAGGGCGCGCAGCCGTACGCTATGGAAGAAGCAGGCGCCGGGGATGGGTATAGACGACCAGGCTCCCGCTTCGCACAAAGCCGGCCAGGGTCACCGCGGTGACGTCCGCCAGCCGCACCGCCAGGGCGGTCGGGGCGGACACGGCCGCCAGAATCCCCGCGCCGATTGACGCGGTCTTCAGCACCATCTCGTAGCTTGCGCGGCTGGTGATGATCACCGCACCGCTGGCGCGTTCCTCGTTGCCGCGTGCAAGCGCGCCGGCCAGCTTGTCCAGCGCATTGTGGCGGCCGACATCCTCGCGCAGGATGGCCAGCGCACCATCGGCACGCATCCATGCCGCGGCATGCGTTGCGCCGGTCTCGTGCAGCAAGGCCTGGCGCTCGTGCAGCGCGGCAAAGGCGTTGTCGAACACGGACGGATCGAACGACGCCGTGCTTTGGACCGGCGGCGGCGTGCGAATGACATCCTGGAGCGATTCGGCACCGCACAGTCCGCAGCCGGTACGGCCGGCCAGTGCGCGACGCCTGGCCTTGAGCTCAGCGAACGCACCGGTTGCGATCTCCACTTTGATCGTGATGCCGTCTTCATCGGCTTCCACGCTGATGTCGTAGATATCGCTGGCGCGCTCCACAATCCCTTCATTGAGGCTGAAGCCGATGGCGAAGTCTTCGAGGTCGGCGGGCGTCGCCAGCATTACCGCATGTGAGATGCCGTTGTACTCAAGCGCGACGGGCATTTCCTCGGCCAGACGGTCGTCCTCGGTGCTCATCGTGCCGCGACGCCACCGCCTGACCGAAAGCGTGTGTTGTACCGGTATGTCTTCGATACCGGCACAGCCGTCTTCATCACGCATATCGGGCTTCATCGATGGAGGCGATTCCGGGATCGGGCAAGTTCCTAGCTTCCATGAAATCCGGGCAGGCCATGGGCGAGCTTGCTGCTTGCCAGCGCGATGGCGCGCTTCACGGCTCCGGGGAAGTCGGCACGAAGATCTTCAATCGCGATGGAGCGGCGGTAGAAGTCCGCCCACACAAACTCGGCGAAGGCCGTGGGCGTCTTTTCATAGCCTCCGGCTTCCCGCACGTAGCCGGCCAACGACCGGTACGGGTCGTCGAGAAGCTTCTCCAGATGATGGGGAATGGCCGAAAAATAGTGCCGTACGCCTTGCTCGTCCAGCGGGTGTACCCACAGGTGCTTGTCCATCTCAAGCCAGAATTCGTCCGGCTGGAAGGCGGAAAGGTCGGCCTCTACCATGAAGTAGCCCGTGGTCACGCCGGCTTCCAGGGCGGCCCTGCCGAGATGATGGTGATCGGTAATGTACAGCTTGCCGCCGGGTCCATCCACGGCGGGGATCGGATGGGCCTGCATGAACGCCTGCTGCTCTTTCGCGTTGAGTGAAGCCAGGTGTTTCTTCTTGTCCTGTACCTCAATCATGCCCACTGTGAGCTGAGTAGGGTGGAGTTGATGGATCAGAGCTTCACGGATCTTCGACATGCAATTCTCCCAGAGGTCTATTGCTCACATCGATGCTGGGCAGAGCTGTGCGTGCCTCAATTGGCGGAGACCAGGCGCTGGTCTTTGTGAGTATAGGGCGACGGTTCGGGGCTGCGAAATAGTTTCCGCGCCACGGCGATCTCCGATTGGCGTAGTTGTGCCGCTATGATGTAACTGGTTGCGCGCAGTTCCCGGACCTCGGGACGCAGAGTGGCATGCCTTGGGGGGCGCGGGCTCTGCGGGTTCCGACCGGACGGTACCCCCAGGCAATCATTCTCTTGTTCGAGGCGCACGACATGTCGACTATTCCGACTGATGCTTCGGTGCGGCACATGCCGTTCCTGAGAGGGCTGCTTCCCATTGACCGTGCGCAACTGCCCCGGGACATAGCTGCGGGGATCACGCTGGCGGCGCTCGGCATCCCGGAGGTGATGGGCTACACCAAGATCGCGGGCACGCCGACGATCACTGGCCTCTACACGATACTGCTGCCGCTGGTGGCGTTTGCCCTGCTGGGCGCTTCGCGCCATCTGGTGGTTGCCGCCGATTCGGCAACCGCGGCGATCCTCGCCAGCTCGCTTGCGGCAGCGGCCGCCGTGGGTAGCGTGGAATATGTCGGCCTGACCAGTGCCGTCGCACTTGCCGTTGCGGTGATGCTCGTGCTCGCGCGCATCCTCCGGCTCGGGTTCCTGGCCGATTTCCTCTCGCGCAGCGCCCTGATTGGCTTTCTTACCGGTGTCGGTGTCCAGGTCGCCTGCGGGGAGCTGGCGGGCCTGTTCGGACTTCCCAGACAAGGCCATGGCACGTTCGCCCAATTCGTGTCCACCATCCAGCGCCTTGGAGAATTCAGCCATGTGACGGCCTTGCTTTCGATTGCGGTGCTGGCGGTGATCCTGGGGTGCAAACGCTTTGTCCCCCGTGCGCCCGGTGCGCTGATTGCCGTGGTCGGCGCGATCGCCTGCAGTGCGGCGTTCGATTTCGAGCGGCACGGCATCGAGATCATCGGCAAGGTGCCCAGCGGGGTGCCGTCGGTTTCGGTGCCACCCTTACCCCTTGCGCATGTGAACCAGGTACTGCTGACGGCGGCTTCCTGCTTCATTGTGATCATCGCGCAGAGCGCGGCGACCGCGCGAGCATACGCCAACCGCTACAACGAGCGTGGTGACGACAACCTCGATATTGTCGGCCTCGCGGGCGCGAATGCGATGGCGGGATTGACCGGCACGTTCGTTGTCAACGGCAGCCCGACGAAGACAGAGATGCTCGATGACGCGGGTGGTAGAAGCCAGATTGCCCACCTGACCACGGCATGCATCGTATTGCTGGTGCTGCTGTTCCTGACCAGGCCGCTGAGCTACCTGCCGACCGCGGTGCTGTCGGCCATCGTCTTCATGATCGGCGTGAAACTGATCGACGTGAAAGGCATGACGGACCTGTACCGCGTACAGAAGGATGAATTCCTCATCGCGCTGATCACGGCGGGCGTTGTGGTGCTCGTCGACGTCATGCATGGCATTCTTGCCGCCGTGCTGTTGTCGTTGCTGGACCATACGCGCTATAGCTACCGATTGCGCACCCGGGTGCTCACGCCTCTTCCCGGTGGTCACTGGATGGCGCACAAGGTAGCGCCAAACCTCTTTGCGGCACCTGGCATCGTGGTCTATCGCTTCGAGGCCGACCTGTTCTATGCCAATGCCGGACGCTTCATGGGAGAAATCCTGCGGCTCGTCGAGCAAGTGAATCCGCAGGTGAACTGGGTCGTCATCGATGCGTCGGAGATTTTCAACGTCGACTATACCGCCGGAAAAACGCTGCAGCAGCTTTGCCAGGAACTGGAGCGGCGGGGTGTCGGCATCGCGACCGTTGCGGTGCCGGAAGGCATACTGCCGGAACTGAATCGCTATCGTGCGCTCGGCGCGGAATTCGGTCACCCCGAGATATTCATGACCGTCGAGGAAGCGATCAATGTGCTGCGTGGTTTGCCGCGGTCAACACCCGGGTCCGCGCCCGCGCAGGATACCGCGGGCAATGGAAAGCCATCCGCATAGCCCCTGATAATCCGGCGTCTTTCTGCTCGCATTTGGCTGGCACGCGTGGCTACGCATGCGGGCGGGGTGCTTACGTGACTGTCCCTTCGTCCGCCTTGCTGTCGATTGCCTCGCGCAGCGCGTCATCAACGGTCTCCAGCAGGACAAACCGCAACTGGCTGCGCGCGTCGGCGGGAATGTCCTCGAGGTCCGGTGCGTTGCGCGCTGGCAGCAGTACCGTGCCGATGCCCCCGCGCAATGCGGCCAGCACCTTTTCCTTGATGCCCCCCAACGGCAGGACGATGCCGCGCAGGCTGATCTCGCCGGTCACGGCGCAATCGCTGCGCACGGCCTGCCGCGTCAGCAGCGACGCGATCGCAATGAACATCGCCACGCCGGCACTGGGGCCGTCCTTTGGCACCGCGCCGGCCGGCACGTGGATATGAATGTCGCGCTTGTCGAAGCCCATGCAGTCGATATGCAGTGCCTCGCAGCGCGACTTGACCAGCGTCAGCGCAGCCTGTGCGCTTTCCTTCATCACCTCGCCCAACTGGCCCGTCAGCACCAGCCGGCCCCCGCCCGGCGAGCTGCTGGCCTCGATGAAAAGCAGATCGCCGCCCACCGGTGTCCACGCGAGTCCGGTCACCACGCCCGGCAAGCTGGTCCGCATTGCGACTTCGCTCTCGAAGCGGCGATGTCCCAGGATCGATGGCAACCGATCGGCCTCGATGCGTTCGCGGGCTGCCGGGTCCTCGGCCACGCGCATCGCGACATGGCGGAATACGGCGCCGATCTGCCGCTCCAGGCTGCGCACACCGGCTTCGCGGGTGTAGTCGCGGATGATGGAGCGCAGGGCGTCAGCTCGCATTGTGCTGGGGTGAGGCCGCACGCTGCCAGCTGTCGTGGTACCAGGAAGCGCCTGGCAATCTGGAACTTCTCGGCCTCGGTGTACCCGGGCAGATCCAGCACTTCCATGCGGTCCCGCAAAGGCCCGGCAATGCTCTCGGGCTGGTTGGCGGTGGCAATGAACACGACGGCGGACAAGTCGAACGGCACCCCCAGGTAGTTGTCCCGGAAGGAAGCATTCTGCTCGGGATCCAGGACCTCAAGCATCGCCGCGGCCGGATCGCCGTGGATGCCTTGGCCGAGTTTGTCCAGCTCGTCCAGCAGCATGACGCAGTTGCGCGCCCCGGCCTTGCGGATGGCCGGTGCGGGATGGGTTTCCTGGCTCTCCGGAGTCGATTCGGGGGCCTTTCCTTCGCTGTCCGTGCTCATCATCGCTCCTCGATCCGCTGGCGCTCGCCGGCTTCAGTCCAGCCTCTCGAAGGCCAGCAACAGGCAACCGTGCTCGGAGTCACGCTGTACCAGACGGTAGTGCCCGGACGGAAGGCGGACTTGCCGCTCGAAGCGGCCATAGGGAATTTCCAGGCGATGGACGGCCGCGCCAGCGAAGGCGCGCGGCAGCTTCCGCTCGGCTGCAACGATCAGCGTCCCGCCTTCGAGGCTCACGTCAATGCTGTCGGGAGGCACGCCAGGCAGCGCTACGACGACGACGAGGCGGCCGACATGCTCGAACATCTCGATCGGCGGCTCCCATACCGGCACCTGCGCGGGCTGGCCGGCGAGCCGGAAGAACTGGCGATGCAGGCGCTCGGCGCGCTCGAGGGTTTCGATGGCGGTTTCCCACATCGTGGCGTAGCGACTGGTTGTCATGCCCGGCTCCCTGCCTGTTCCGCCAGCCCGGCACTGGCGATCCATTCATCAAAGGCCAACATCGCGCTCCTGTCATTTGGCCCGCCGCTCGGGTTGCGAGAAGCGAGCCGGGCGGCATAGCGGTGCGAGGCACAGATCGGGGTCTATGAAAGGGATACAGTTCTCCGCGGCCTGGAGGAGGGCAATCATCGTTGCAAGATGGCTGCCAAAGCTGCCGCCGGATCGCTGACGACCTGCGATCCCGGACCCAGTCAAACTGTACCGTTCAGCGTTTCGGGTGTCTGTACCCTCGTGGGGGCGCCGTCCTTTCCTACCATTCTGACTAAAGGATGGAAGGTTGGCTGGCATGTATATCAGTTCGTTTATCAAGACTCCCGGTCAGGACATTGTCCTCGTGAATGTGATTCCCAATCGCCGTCGCGCGCGTTGCCGGATCACCGAGAGGCCGACGGGTCTGCGGGTACAACGCGAGCTCAGAGCGTTGCTGCCGGCAGGCGGCGGGTCGGCCTGCAACGCGCCGATCTCCGGCAACGCGGAACATGACGCGCGTGATCGCCAGATGCGCGCGATCGCAGCCCCATCCCTCAAGTCAGCGTAGAGAAATTTCCACTTTTCCCACTGCGTAAAGACGGCAGTGGCGATGCGGCCCGGTCATCCGGCCTGGCCGCTGGGGATCGTTTTGCTCTTCTCGTTCGAAGTGTGGCAAGAGGAAGCGGCAGCGAGTGGGCCGCTTTGTGTACCAGGTGAGTCGTCGAATATGAATGATCTGTGGCTCAGAAAGCCGTCCGTTGCGTATGGAGACTGGCAAGACCGCGAGCGATCGGCCGCAGGCCGCCGCGGGTATGCTCCGCAATCTGTGGTCCAGCATCGGGCCATGCTCGATCGCTTTCATCGGCATCTGGTCGCCCAGGGCGTCACGATCGCGAATTTCGACAGCGAACATATTGAAGCGTTCTGGCTCGATCCGGAGGCGGTTTCCTATGCGCCTGGTACGCGCAAGCGTTACCTCCAGTTGCTTGACCGTCTTTGTCGCCATCTGGTGGAGATAGGCGTCAGGCAGAACAATCCTGCCACCGGGCTTGTGGGCGATGCCGGCTGGCCTGTCCAGGGCACCGTTCCATTGTTCCTGCCGGAGGCCGTTGACCTGCGGCTACAGGATTTCGTGAACGCGTATCAGGGCGACGATGTCTCGATACTTCGTATGCGCGCCGTTGTCGCTCTGTTTCTTGGCACGGGCATTACGGCTGCGGAAGGGAGAGCCGCGACCACAGCCGACCTTCACACATCGTGCGAATCGCCGTACCTGAACGTTGAGGAAGGGCGCGGAAAGCCTGCCCGGAAGATTCCCCTGGAGGCGTTCGCCGTGTCGGCCCTGGCCGCCTGGAAAGCCCGGCGGGAAGCACTCCCGATAGCCGGCGGCCTGCTCTTTGCATTGCGCTCCACTGGCGCGCCGATCACCGATATGAGCCTCGGAAATATCGTGCGGGATGCATTCAGGCAGATCGGCTATGAGGCCGCCGATATGAGTCCCAGAATTCTCAGGAACACCTACGGCCGGCGTGCGCTTCTCGCCGGAATGCCGCGTGACCAGGTGTCGCGGCTGCTTGGTCTCGCAAGCAACCATACCTGCGACAGGATCATGACCACCATCGATGACAGACCCTAGCGTTCAGATTGACGTCCTGCCGTCATTGAAACTGGCGACGGACCGGCACGATGCCTATCATGGCGTGATAGGACACAGGGGGTGTGAGATGGATTCCGCGCTGCCAGCAGACCTGGCGATGTGACGGGCGAGGGATCAAAGGATTCGGAGTATGACCAGGCGGTTCAAGGTAGGAGACCACGTCTCCTGGAATTCCGAGGCAGGTCGGGTCGCGGGGACAATTGTCGCTGTTCATACAGCGGATTTTGACTACAAGGGGCATGTGCATCACGCCACGAAGGACGATCCCCAGTACATGATCAAGAGCGACAAGACCGATCACATTGCGGCCCACAGGGGTGCCGTACTTGAACTGGTACCTCGCCAGGGCAAAGCGTGACGCTGCCGTTCTACACCATCGGCCATTCGAACCGGACGCTCCGCGATTTTTTCGCGTTGCTGGATGAGGCCGGTATTCGCGCGCTCGTGGATATCAGGAAGATTCCGAAGTCCAGATCCAACCCGCAGTACAACGAGAACACGCTTGAGGACGACCTGGCCGCGCTGGACATCACGTATGAGCATGTGGCTGCACTCGGCGGCCTTCGGGGCAAAACGTCAGCCTTGCCCCGGACCGTGAACGGCTTCTGGACCAATGAGAGCTTTCACAACTACGCGGACTATGCGCTTTCCGGTGATTTTCACGCGGGTCTTGATCACCTGATCGACGTGGGCCGAAGGCGACGCTGCGTGATGATGTGCTCGGAAGCCGTATGGTGGCGTTGTCATCGACGCATTGTTGCCGACTATCTGCTGGCGCGCGGTGAAACGGTTCTCCACATCATGGGGCATGGGCGTCTGGAGCCTGCCAGCCTTACCGTTGGCGCCGTCGTTCAATCCGATGGAACCGTTGCGTACCCCGCCGAGGCATAGTTGTGCCGGCAACTGCTCTGCCCCATGCCGGGTGCCGGCATCATGAACCACCGCGATCCGTGCAGCACTTGGCAGGCACCGCCCCGTAAATCGCCATCAGTGCGCTGGCAATCCCGTTGGTCCAGCCGAACCCGTCCTGCAGCGGATATTCACCCCCGCCGCCACCTTTGGCCCGCCCCTCGACATGCTCGATGCGGTATTTTTCCACCAGCTTGCATTCATGGGTGTATAGGCTTGCCACAGTCGCCAGCCAGCGCTGGGCGATCTCGTCCGCCAGGTCGTGGTGGCCATAGCGCGCCAGGCCTCGCACCGCCAGCCATTGCAGCGGGGCCCAGCCGTTGGGATGGTCCCATTGCTGGCCGGATGTGCATTCGGTGGTGGCCAGGCCGCCGTCATCGAGCAGGCGGGCCGCTATCGTCTGCGCCAGCGCTTGCGCCTGTGGTGCCTGTGCCAGGCCGAGATAGAGCGGCATCACGGTCGCCGCGGTCAGGCATTGGCGCTGTGCGCCGCGGCACCAGTCATAGTCGACAAAGGCGCCCGCTGCGTTGTCCCACATGTATTGCTGAATGGCGGTCTCGCGCCGCTGCGCCGCGGCGCGGTAGGCGTCTGCCCCGGCATCGCCGGCCTGCTCGCACAGCACGGCCAGGCGTGTTTCCAGGTGCCACAGCAATGCGTTCAGGTCGACCGGCAGTACCGCGGTGGTGCGGATGGTAACCAGGTCGGCGGGCTGGCCGCATGGCGTGTCGAGCCAGCGTGAACTGAAGTCCCAGCCCGATTCCGCCGCGGCACGCAGGTCGCGGAACACCAGGTGGTGCGGCCGGCCGCTGCGCATGGCGGTCTCCACGTCCTCGAGAAAAGCTTCTTCGCGCGGCCACGAGCGGTCGTCCCAGTAGCGGTTCAGCACCGCACCGTCGGGCAGGCAGACAACACGCCGGTGCGCATGGCCGGGCCGCAGCGCCTGCGCGCCATCCATCCAGAACGCGTATTCCTGATGCAGCTGGGGCAGGAAGTCGATGGCGCTGGCCAGGTGCTCGCGCTCCAGCAGATCCACCATCAGCGCAAATACCGGGGGCTGCGAACGGCTCAGGTAGTAATTGCGCGTGCCGTTCGGCACCAGTCCGTAGGTGTCGATCAGGTAGGCGAAGTTCTGCGCCATCTCTACCATCAGGTCACCGCGCCCACTGCCGGCCATGCCCTCCATGGTGAAGTACGAATCCCAGTAGTACAGCTCGCCGAAGCGCCCGCCCGGCACGACATAGCGGTGCGGCAGCGGCAACAGCGATGACAGCGGCGGATGCGCCACGGGCTCGCGTGTCAGCACCGGCCACAGGCCGTCGATATGCTCGCGCAGGGTGCTGGCGGGGTCGGACAGGTAGTGGCTGTCGGGCACGGTGGCGCGCGTGAAGTACGCCTGCACGAAATCGGCCAGCGAAAAGCCCGGCGTGCCGCGCACTTCACGGTAACGCGCGACGATCTCGTCGGGGTCGCAGTTGGGGATGCAGTCGGGGAAGGTCTTGCTGTCGGCAAACAGGCCGCTGTGCTGGACATCGACAAACAGCTCGGCATAGCGCGCCGCCGGTGAAAGCGAGTCGGCATGCGGGCAACTGGAGAGCGCGTGCGGCGGCGGGCATTCGCGGTGCGTGACCAGCGGAGGCCGCACCACGGCATGGATCCTGGGCGGCGCCGCCGCCGGCCCTGCGAGTGCCGCGGCACCGTCAGGCGTAGCCGGGTGCGTGTGCGGCACCGTGTAGGCATCGGCCTTCGGGACTCGGTCCGCCGGGACGCTGGAATCATTGTTCTGCATAGTTCCGGAGCAGGCCGCGCATGCGCCGGCTCATGAAGATGGGAGCGCAGGATAGCGTTGAAGTTCGCTGGCGGACGAGGAACCCGTGTCCGGGCAAGGCAGTGTCGCAGCAAGCGGTGCTGGTGATGACCTTGTGGAACGCCCACCAGGTCTCCGGCCAGCCGGGCAGCAGCACCAACGGTTCGCCCTTGCCGCCGACGACGTAGTGCAACCGCACGCCGTTGACGTCGGCGTAGCCGTTCCTGAATCCGGCCAGCGATTTCACCAGGGCGGCGTCGGATACGGTGGCGCCCTTGGCCGTTGCGGTCTTGTGTGCCACCGCTACATCACTGCGGACTTGAGCGTTCGCCTGCGCGAAACCTGGAAAGGCGGTTAGCACAAGAGCGGCTATCGCGGCGCTCGCAGTGCCCATTCTGGCAATGACTTTCAAAGTGCATCTCCATCGATCTAAGGGACTAAGCAAATAAGGCAACCCGCTCAGGAAATTGCCGTGCGCAGATCGTCCGTGTTGTGTTCAGCGCCCGATGGGTCGTGCGCAGCGCGTTGATGAACATGTGCCGCGGGCGTGCGGTCGATCAACAGACTGAGCAGTTCCGGCCGGTTGTAGTGGCCGGCCGAATCCATCAACAACTTGCGTCGGTCGATCATCGCGAAATCGAGGTCGGCGATGACTTCACCCTCACCCGACCGGAGCGGTTCACCGATCAACATGCCATCGGGGGTCACGATCGTGGTGAAGCAACCGCCAGAGATCGGGCCGATCTCGCAGCCAGTGTCCTTCATGATTTGCGCCTGCTGATCGGCATCCAGCCAGGCTGTCGCATTGACGACGAAACAGCCGGACTCCAGCGCGTGCTGGCGGATATTGATTTCCATCCTTTGCGCAAATCCTTCACCGAACGCAGAACCCGGATACATCGCCGAGTGGATCTGCTCGCCGTCGGCGATCATCGCGTAGCGCGCCAGCGGATTGTTGTGCTCAAAGCAAGCCAGTTGCCCAATGCGACCGACCTTGCTATCGACTGCGCACAGACCCGATCCATCGCCCTGACCCCAGACCATGCGCTCGAAATGGGTCGGTGTGATCTTGCGGCGGCGTTGGATCAGGGTGCCGTCGGCATCGAACAGCAGTTGAGTGTTGTAGATGGTTCCCCCGTCGCGCTCGTTGACGCCGATCGACACCACCATGCCAGCCTTTCGGGCTGCCTCGCCGATGGCGTCGGTCGCGGGAGACGGCACGGTCACGGCCTGGTCGAGCAACCTCAGATGCTCGGTGCCAGACAAGAGCTGCATCGGCGTCTGGACTGCGGAGAAATACGGGTAGTAGGGCACCACGGTCTCCGGGAAGGTGGCGAACTGCACACCTATCTGACCAAGCTCGTGGATTTTCCGCACAACCTTCTCGATGGTCCCTTCGCGGCTGTAGAGAACCGGGCTGATCTGGACGGCGGCGGCTTTGACGACTTTCATGACGAAACTCCTTGATGATTAGGAGGGGCACAGAGCGCCCCGCTACGTTGCATATACAACATTGGTGACTAAAAAAAATTCATGTGCGACGCGGCAGTTCGCTCGCCATGCCCATGAGCGCATTGGCGCCAACCGCTCCGAGGAGGGCCGTGCCTTTCATCTGGGCAGCCGACCACGCAGACGCGGCGCTGCGGAGCAATGTCTTGCCTTGTTCCGTGAGCGAAAGGGCGCGACTGCGACCATCGCTTCCCGGGACGCCTTCGGAGACCAGCCCCTGCGCGATGAGTGGCCGCAAATTCCTTGTCAACGTCGACCGGTCGTGAAAATTCTTGCGCCCGAGGTCCGACCGGCTGAGTGGGCCAATCTCGACGATCAGTACAAGCAGGGTGAATTGACAGGCATTTATGCCGAATGGCCGTAGCTGCTCGTCGTAGATCGCGGTCAGGACCCTGGAAATCTGCCGCGTACGCGTCAGCAGACAGTTCCGCGCAATCTCGCTGCTCACGTCATCTTCCACTTTGCGTTGAACGTTTAAGGTCACTCGACTCATGTTGCATATGCAATACGTTGAAGGACAAATCCCGGAGGGTCAGCGAATCATCCGGCCTGAACGAGCGTGACTGAGACTGCTACGGTTGCTTTGCACACTCACTACTCCATGGGCGTATTTGAGCGCGTAGACGTATCCCGCGCGTGTCCAGCAAAGGTGGTTTTCTTAAGCTTATGTGTCACCGCGCTCAGCAGATACGTTGCGATACGAAGCTAAAGGGCGTCGGCTTCCGGTCCGCTCAGATAGAGGTCACGGAATCGCTCGTCAACCCGCTCGCCCATCAGTTTCGAAAACAGCATCGCCGCATTCAGCGGGCGATGATTGATCACCACAGCGTCGGCTTCGCCCTGTTCGTTCAGGTGCGCCACGAGCAGGGTTTCGATCGGTACGCCCTGAATCTGCGCGCGGTAGGACTCCATGTATAGTCCGTTGCCGATCTCGCCCTTGTAGCTGTGATGCTGGAACTCGTAGAGCGAGACCGCGTGCCTGATCACAGACAAGATGTTCGCCCGCCCTTGGATGGGACGCTTCAGGACAGTCGCCTCAAGCGTCGCATCGTCGGCCAACCTGGCCAGCCAGAGCGGCGGCCCACCTGCAGGGGCCAGGACTGGTGCCGTATCGTTGAATTTCATGTCGGATTCTCCTTCGGTTGTATGAGCGTTGGCGGCGGGCGCAGCCATCCACTCCCGTGCCGCCAGCACTACATGAGGACGCTGTTACGACGCGGCACTTCCAGCGCTAATGGCATCAATAGCGGCTTCCAGCGTGATGCGTGCCTTTTCGCGCCGTCTCCGCGCGAGTCGTTCCTCGCCGAAACTCCGTTCGGACTCACCGGCCAGTAGCGCATGAATGGCGGGCAGCCTGAAGATTGCGCCGCGACTGCCCCAGGTACCGTCCGGAATTTCTGTCGGAAAGACCCATACCCGCGATGCGACCTCGTCGAACGGTCGGCCCTCGGCGCGGGCGACCGCTTCCGTGACGGCTTTAACCAGCGCGTTACGCGACTCGTCGGTGTATTGCCCCTCGGGCGCCGAAGGAATAATCCGGTAGCGCACTGCCTTCGAGCGCTCTCCTCCGACGAATACCGCGGCCGGTCGATGCAGATGAAGCACCGTTACGCCTTGCGCAACCGGATTGCGCGGGTCGTACCCTTCCGCCTTGATCAGGATGTCAGTCAGATCTTTAACCAGGCGTGCTTCCGCTTCAGGCGTCAAGGCGTCTTCCGGCCACAGGGCGTCGATCATTGGCATGGTGTCACTCCTTCATCAGGTGTCTCGGTTCGCCGATCATCGGCGTTTACGGGAAGACCTGGAAGTGGCAGTATTGCCATCATTCGAGGAATATCAGACAAATACGCAAATGATCACGATCCGGATCTGGGTCTATGACGGAATCCTGGCATCCGGCGTCGCGGGACCCATTGACGTCCTCAACGCCGCCAATATCCTGAGTGCACGGGAAGTCGCACACGGTCGCCATCCTTCGCCCATGTTCACCTGGCGCGTGGAGTCACTGGACGGAGGACCGGTCAAGGCCGCATCGGGCCAGAGCATTTCCGTGGACGGGAAAATCGATCCACGCAAGCGTGCGGACGCCATTCTGGTAACGGCCCCTTTCTTTTCCAACATGGACGAATTCGTCGGCCGCCGGAAGCAGTTGAACGCGCTGTCTTCCGCGCTACGTCGCCAACGCGAGGCCGGCGCCGTGCTGGCCGCATACTGCACCGGCAACTATCTGCTTGCCGAGGCGGGCTTGCTGGACGGCCGGATCGCCACCACACACTGGGCCACTGCGGCGGACTTCGCCCGACGCTATCCGCGTGTCGAACTTCGGGCCTCGGAGGTCCTGACCGCGCAAGATCGCATCATCTCGGGCGGTTCGGTAACGTCCTATCTCAATCTCGCCGTGCGGCTGGTTGAAACGTTCGCGGGCGAGAAGCTTGCCGCGATGACCGCCAAGTCGCTATTGATCGACATGAACCGGACGTCTCAAGCTTCCTATGCGAAGCTTCTCGACGACCACGGTCATGCCGATCCGCTCGTCGCACGAGCTCAACAGCGCATGGAGGCGACACTTCAGCAGGGGTTTCGGCTGAGCGAGCTCGCCGCATGGCTCGCTGTCAGCGAACGGACGCTTAACCGGCGTTTCAAGCTGGCAGTAGGCCTCGCGCCATTGGCGTATCTGCAGAACCTGCGCATCGAAGTCGCCAAGCAGTTGCTGGAATCAAGGCCCATTGGCCTTGAGATGGTCAGCCAACGCGTTGGCTATGGTGACCTCAGCACCTTCCGACAACTGTTCAAGCGCAAGACCGGTCTTTCGCCGAGCGAATATCAAATGCGATTTGCGCGCACGTCGATCACGGACAATACAGAAAGCTAGCCGCACAGCTTTCCCGACTAGCAATCCGTTTCTGGATTTCCGCGACCCCTGGGGCAATCGCATCGAGATCGTGGGCTATGACAATATCCAGTTCACCAAGGCTCCGAACGGAGTGTGTCGACGTGCGACGTGTCGATGGCGTGCCGGGGCGGCGTATCAGGCTGTGCGCGCCGCCCGGGTCGTCAGCACGATCTTGCCGATATGCGTGCCAGAATCCATTAGCGCATGCGCGCCGCGCGCATCGTCGAGATCGAAGGTTCGATACATCACGGGCTTCACCGCACCGCGCCGCATATGCGGAAACACTGATCGCTCGAGCTCCTCGATCAACGCCGCTTTTTCCTCGTGTGTGCGCGAGCGCAGCGTCGAGCCAATGTGCGTGAGGCGCTTCGCCAGCATCGGGACCAGGTCGAGCGACTGCGCCGGTCCCTTGATCACGCCGATCTGGACGATGCGGCCGTTCATCGCAGCCGCGGCGTAATTTCGCGCGACGTAATCGCCGGCAATGATGTCGACGACCACATCGACGCCACGCCCGGCCGTCGCGCGCATGACCGCCTCGACGAAATCCTCGTTGCGGTAATCCACTGCGACATCGGCGCCAAGGGCAATGCTCGCGTCGCGCTGCGCGTCGGAGCCGACCGTCGTGATGATCTTCGATGCGCCGAACGCCTTTGCGAGCATCGTCGCCGTGGTGCCAATTCCGGATGCGCCGCCGTGGATCAGCACGCTTTCGCCCGCGGCGAAATTGCCGCGCTGGAACAGGTTCAGCCATACCGTCAGAAAGGTCTCGGGCATCGCGGCCGCTTCGACCATCGAGAGACCTTCCGGGATCGCAAGTGTGTTGCTCTCATGCGCAACCGCGTATTCCGCATAGCCGCCACCCGGGACCAGCGCGCAGACAGGATCGCCGACTGCGAACCGGGTCACGTCAGGCCCGACGGACACGATCTCGCCCGCGACTTCGAGCCCGGGGATGTCCGACGCGCCCGGCGGCGGATCGTACAACCCCTTGCGCTGCATGACATCGGGACCGTTTACGCCGGCTGCGTGAATGCGGATCAGTACTTCGCCGGTATTCGGCGCGGGAACAGGCCGCTGCACGGGCGCAAGGACATCGGGGCCGCCTGGCCGCGTGATGCCGATTGCGGTCATCGCCACGGGAATGGTATGCGTTGCATGTGTCACGACTTCATCCTTTCAAAATGCCGGATGCACTGCGGATTCGAGCAACTTGCCAAATCGCCGCATCGGTTGGACAAAGTGTAGGGGCGCCGCCGGTGCTTGACACGCAGCGATTTTCCGACCGTATGATGCAAATTTGCATCACGCAGGAGACGACATGAACTGGGACGACGCACGCATCTTCGTTGCGCTCTATCGGGAAAGGACCTTGCGGGCCGCCGCACGCGCGCTCGACATCGACCAGGCGACGGTAGGCCGCAGGCTTGCCGTGCTCGAGCACGCGCTCGGCGCGACGCTATTCTTGCGCACGTCGAATGGCTACGAGCTCACGCCAGTCGGCAGGATCGCGATCCGCGCCGCCGAGGCGATGGAGCAGTCCGCGCACGATCTGGTGCGCCACACGCAAGGCATGGACAAGCGCCTTGCCGGCGAGGTGAAGCTCTCGACGACTGACGCGCTTGCGCAGGAATACGTAGTGCCGGCGATCGAGCGCCTGCATACGAAGCACCCAGACGTATCGGTGGTGCTCGACACGACCACCCATGTGCTCAATCTCGCGAAGCGTGAAGCAGACATCGCGATCCGGACCGTCAAGCCGCGAAATCCGGATCTGCTCGCCCGCCGCCTTGCGGGCTGGGAAGTGGGGCTGTTCGCGTCGCCCGACTATATGCGGCGCCATGGCGAACCGGTGCCGGGGGAGCGATTCGCGGGGCACGATCTCGTCGTCTACCAGCCGTATTTCGCCAAGGCGCGCGCGCCGTCGTTCGTCGGCGAACCGCTGACGGATGGCCGCATCGTCGCACGGCTAAACACGAACCTGACGCTGCGCGCGGCGCTCAAGACCGGGCTCGGCATCAGCGAGATACCCGTGCCGATGGGCGAACGCGACGGCCTTGTGCGGATCTGGCCAGACCGATCAAACGAAGCGTTATATGAGATATGGCTCGTCACGCATCAGGACCTGCGGCACACCGCGCGCATCCGCGTGACGATCGACGAGGTCGTCTTTGCGTTCGGCCGATAGTACCGAATGCGCCGCTCGTGGCGATGGTGCTTATGGCGTTCTTCCTACTCACTACCGGGGGAAGGGCTTTTGTGATGTCTGTGACGCATGTCAAGAGTGGCAATGGCGTCGCGACGAGATATAAGGGGTGCCCGCATATGACGTCCGCCAGCCTTGGCCAACAACCGTTAGCGGCAGCGCGCGGGGCCAGGAAGAAGGATGGCCGGGATTCGTAAATATGTGAAGCTTGAGATATTTTGGGAATCCCGGCCGACCCTCCGATTGGCTGCGGCGGGCGGTCAATGCGGGGCAGTCGGTGGAGTTCTTCCGCGTCGGGTAGCACCGGCGATTACCCCCAGCGTCAACACCTTCTTGTTCAGCGCATAGGTGAAGTTCGAGAACTGTTGAAGCCGGCTCTTGAGGGCGCTTGGCCGGCGACTGTCGCAATTGGCCGACACTTCTGTGCGTTTACCGCGGTTTCCGGTCATCGGTTGCTGGCGAGGAACGGACTGTGCTCCTAAGCTCGAACAGGCTGCCCGGCAGCATGCTGCAAAGGTCAGGCATGAAGTTGTGACTGGACCACCCAAAGCAAAAAAGAGAAAGAGAGGAGAACAGCATGTCACTGAAAAGGATGGCCCTGACGACTCTGCTGGGATGGCCGCTGGCAACCGTTGCGCAGTCAAGCGTCACGCTGTACGGCGTGATCGACGCCAACGTGGAATACGTCAACCACGCGGGCGTCGTGCCGACGGCCGCCAACGGATTCAACCCGGGACCGGGCAACGATGCCTACCGACTGACTTCCGGCGGACTTTCCGGCTCGCGCTGGGGCCTGCGCGGCAACGAGGACCTGGGCGGCGGCATCAAGGCTATCTTCGTGCTGGAAAGCGGCTTCGGCCTCGATACCGGCCTGTCGCAGCAAAGCGGCCGCCTGTTCGGCCGCCAGGCGTTCGTGGGCGTCCAGAGCGACCGCTTCGGCCAGGTCAGCCTGGGCCGGCAGTACACCTCGATGTTCGAGGCCCTGGCCAACTTCTCTCCAACCGCCTATGCCACGCAGTATGAGCCGGTCGTCATGCAGTCCGGCCCCAACTACCGCGAGGACAACACCATCAAGTACACCGGGAAGTTCGGGGGGCTGACGGCCCTCGCGCACTGGTCCTTCGGCGCCGGGGTGGCCCTGCCCGCCTCGGTAGGGTTCCCCATCCCGATTGGCGGCAATGGCGAAGTCCCGGGGCAGTTCCGACGCGACACCGCCTATGGCGGGGCACTGGCTTACACGCTCGGCCCGTTCGCCGCGACGGCCGGCTATGACCAGTGGAATCCCACCATCGGCACCGGCACCGGCACCATCAAGAAGGCCGTGGTAGGCGCCAGCTATGCATTCGGCCCCGCCAAGATCATGGGAGGCTACCGCTGGGGCCAGAACAAGAACGCGGCCGATGTCCTGATCCAGCGCGATGACTTCTACTGGATCGGGGCCAACTACCAGGTCGCGCCGGCGCTCGCGCTCACGCTCGAGTACAACTACGACGACCTCAAGAACCTTTTCGGCAACACGAGCGTGGCCAACCCATGGCAGATCTCCTTCGTGGCCGACTACTCGCTGTCCAAGCGCACCGATGTCTACCTGACCACGGCCTATGCCAAGAACGCCGGGTTGATGCTCGATTCGCTGGCGACCGTCTTTGCCAACAGCCTGTCGCTAGGTAACAGCTATGTCCTCGGCAACGGGCAGAGCAACATGTTCGGCGTCGCCTTAGGCGTCCGGCACAGGTTCTGAGTGCGCCGGGAGACCGGCAGGTCCATGAAAGTGCCTCACGAACCGGCCATACTTCCGGCGCGTGCCGCCCGACAGACCGCGGACGGCCTCGAGGAAGGCGTCGAATTCATCGAGAAACTGGACAACCTGCGCGTTTGGCGCCGGGGGCGCTTTGGGGGTAGTCCTATTGGACCGTTGGCGTGACATATTTCTTCTCCTGCCGGCCACCATGGCCGGTAAGAGAAGTTCAGGACATTATGCGAAGCGCTGCCACTTGGCCGCGGACGTCGAGCAGGCGTCACGAAAGCGCAGCGGGGACCGGCAGCCGGTATTACCTGCGATCCTTGAGCGGCACGAACTTGCGGTCTTCCGGCCCGGTGTAGTTCGCGCTCGGGCGGATGATCTTGTTGTCGATGCGCTGCTCGATGATGTGCCCAGTCCACCCCGAGGTGCGTGCAATCACAAACAGCGGGGTGAACATGGCGGTCGGCACGCCCATCATGTGGTAGCTCACCGCGCTGAACCAGTCCAGGTTGGCGAACATATTCTTGATGTCCCTCATCACCGTTTCCAGGCGCTCGGCAATGTGGAACACTTTGGTGGATCCGGCGTCATCGGATAGGCGCCGCGCCACGTCCTTGATGATTTGGTTGCGTGGGTCGCAGATGGCGTACACCGGGTGGCCGAAGCCCATCACGACTTCCTTGTTCTCAACGCGGCGCTCGATGTCGGCCTGGGCCTCGTCGGGGTTGTCGTAGCGCTTCTGGATCTCCAAAGCCACCTCGTTGGCACCACCGTGCTTCGGGCCGCGCAGCGCGCCAATGGCGCCGCAGATGGCCGAGTAGAGGTCCGAGCCCGTGCCGGCGATCACGCGTCCGGTGAAGGTCGAGGCGTTGAACTCATGCTCCGCGTACAGGATCAGCGAGGTGTGCATGGCACGCTCCCATAGCGCCGACGGCTTCTGGCCGTGCAGCAGGTGCAGGAAGTGCGCGCCAATCGAGTCGTCGTCGGTCTGCACCTCGATGCGCCTTCCGTTGTGGCTGAAGTGGTACCAGTACAGCAGCATCGAGCCGAGCGAGGCCATCAGGCGGTCGGCGATGTCGCGCGCGCCAGGCGCGTTGTGGTCGTCCTTCTCGGGCAGCACGGTGCCCAGCACCGACACGCCGGTGCGCAACACGTCCATCGGGTGGGCCGAGGCCGGCACGCATTCAAGCGCGGCCTTGACAGCGCTGGGCAGGCCGCGCAGCGCCTTGAGTTTGGCCTTGTAGCCACTCAGTTCGTGCCGGGCTCGGCAGCTTGCCGTGCACCAGCAGGTGGGCGATTTCCTCGAACTCGCAGACTTCGGCCACGTCGAGGATGTCGTATCCGCGGTAGTGCAGATCATTGCCGCTGCGGCCGACCGAGCACATCGCAGTATTGCCGGCAGACACGCCCGACAGGGCGACCGACTTCTTCGGAGGGGTGACTGGATGTTGTGGGTTGGACATCGGGGTCTCATTAATGTATGAACTGTTCCAGGTTGGAACACGTCAATCATGCCGAAACGAATGCCGTCGTCATGCACTAGTACGTGCTGGCGTATCGTTGTGCGTACCCCCAACCGATCTCGGCCAGTGGGATGGCTTTGCGGCCGGTTTCCTCGGCGTCTGCCGCCGCAGCGTTACCGCTTCTGGCGCGGTGGGCGATCCCGTTCATGATGGCCGCGAGCCGGAACAGGTTGTAGGCGAGGTAGAAGTCCCAGTGCTCGATGGCCTGTGCGCCGGTTGCGTTGCCATACCACTTGAGATAGGTCGCCTCGTCGGGAATGCCGAGCGCCTGGAGGTCGAGGCCGGATATGCCGCGCCAGAGGTCGGGAGGAATGTGCCAGCTCATGCAGTGGTAAGCGAGATCCGCAAGCGGATGGCCAAGTGTCGAAAGCTCCCAGTCCAGTACACCGAGCACTCGCGGCTCGGTGGGATGGAAGACGAGATTGTCGAGGCGGTAGTCGCCGTGCACCAGGGAGGTCGGATCGGTCTCGGGAATATGGTGCGGCAGCCAGTCGGCCAGTGCGGCCAGTGCAGGGTTGCCGTCGATGCCGGATTCCTGGCACTGGCTCGCCCAGCGCCGGATCTGTCGCGCGATATAGCCACCGGTCTTGCCATAGTCCCCGAGGCCGACCGCGCGATAGTCGACGCGGTGCAGGGCGGCGATGACACGATTCATCTCGCGATACACCTCGGCGCGCTGTGTGGGCGACAGGCCGGGCAGGGACTGGTCGAACATCACGCGTCCCTGCAGGAACTCCATGATGTAGAAGGGGCTGCCGATGACCGATGGGTCTTCGACGTAGAGGAACATGCGCGGTACCGGCACCTCGCTGTCTTGCAGGGCCTGCATGACACGATACTCGCGGTCGATGGCATGGGCCGACGACAACAGCTTGCCTGGCGGCTTGGTGCGCAGGACGTACTGCCGGGCGCCGGACGTGATCCTGTAGGTCGGGTTGGACTGGCCGCCTGCCAGGCGCTCGACTGCCATCGACGGCGTGTCGATCAAGCCCCGCTGGTGCAGCAGGGATGCCAGGGCGGCACTGTCGAATGGTGCAGTGTCCGCTGCATTCTGGCTGGAGGGGGCGTCCATGGATGGCATGATCGTGGGCGTTTGATTTGCGGTGTAGGGTGGGACTGCGGCCGGCATCACCCGGGCAGCCTGCGAAAGCGCCGTCGGGCGTGCTATAGCGTGCTGACGGTATGGCCGCCGTCAACCGGCGGCACTGCACCGGTCATGTAGTCCGAGGCGCTGGAGGCAAGCAGCAGCAGGGCGCCGTCGAGCTGGGAGGCCTGGCCGAGCCGGCGTTGCGGGATCCGCCTGACAAGCGCCTGGCCGCTCTCCGTCTCGAAGAAGCTCCGGTTGATGTCGGTCTCGAAGTAACCGGGCGCGAGCGCGTTGACGCGAATGCCGTGGCGCGCCCACTCCAGCGCCAGGGAGCGCGTCAGGTGGATCAGCCCGGCCTTGGCAGCGGTATAGGCGGGCACCTGCTGGGCGACTCGCAGTCCGAGGATGGAGGCGATGTTCACGATACTGCCGCCCGTGCCCGCGTCACGCATCATCCTCGCGGCGCACTGCGCCACCCGCCAGGCGCCGTTGAGGTTGGTGTCGATGACTGTCTGCCACGCGTCTTCGGTCACTTCCAGTGCCGGGGCCGTAGACGCGACGCCGGCGCTGTTGATGACGATCCCGACGGGGCCCAGATCGCGTCGCGCGGCATCGAAGGCGGCCTGCACCGAGTCGGGGTTTCTCACGTCCAGCGCGACGACGCAGCCGGCGGTGCCCTGTTCGCGCAGTTCCGCCAGCAAGGCTTCGCCCTCGGCGACGCGCCTGCCGGCCAGCGCCACCCGGCAGCCGGCGCTTGCCAGCGTCCGCGCGAAATGCCGGCCAAGGCCGCCGAAGGCGCCGGTCACCAGGGCGACCTTGCCTTCGAGGTCGGCAAACGGATGGGGCAGGGATGGGGGTCGATGCATATTGTCTCCCGGAGGGTTTCGCTTGGATGGGGGTGTTGGTGTCAGTCCACTGCCTTGAACATGTCTTCGACCACCTTCTTGGCGTCGCCGAACACCATCATGGTCTTGTCCATGTAGAACAGCTCGTTGTCCAGCCCGGCGTAGCCGGCGGCCATCGAACGCTTGTTGACGATGATGGTCTTGGCCTTGTACGCCTCCAGGATCGGCATCCCGGCGATCGGCGACTTCGGATCAGTCTTGGCGGCCGGGTTGACCACGTCGTTGGCCCCCAGCACCAGCACCACGTCGGCCTGGCCGAACTCGCTGTTGATGTCTTCCATCTCGTAGACCATGTCGTACGGCACCTCGGCCTCGGCCAGCAGCACGTTCATGTGGCCCGGCATGCGGCCCGCCACCGGGTGGATCGCGTACTTGACGGTCACGCCCTTCTCCGTGAGCTTTTCGGTCAGTTCCTTCAGGGCGTGCTGCGCGCGGGCCACGGCCAGGCCGTAGCCGGGCACGATCACCACGGTTTCGGCGTTGCCCATCAGGAA
>NZ_JWMA01000203.1 GCF_000812465.1 Cupriavidus sp. IDO
GCTCACCAACGATCAGTTCAGTATCGACGCCTCACGCATTCGCATCCCCAACCTGGGCTGGGTGCGCATGCGCGAGACGTTGCGCTTTGCTGGGAAGAGCATGTCGGCCACGGTCTCCCGTGTGGCCGACCGCTGGTTCGTCAGCATCGCCGTAGACACCCCCGACCGTTCGCATCTACCCCAAGCCGAAAACCAAGGCGCGGTGGGTGTCGATCTGGGCGTGTCGGCGCTGGCGACGCTCTCCACGGGGGAAGCCATCCCAGGCCCCAAGGCCCACAAAGTCTTGCTGGACCGCCTGCGACGGCTCTCGCGCAGCCTGTCGTGCAAGCAGAAGGGATCGGCCAATCGCCGCAAGGCCAAGGCAAAGCTGGCGAAGCTGCATGCCCGCATCGCCGCCATCCGCTCGGACGCCCTGCATAAGCTCACAACGGATCTCACGCGCCGGTTCCACACCATCGGCATCGAGGACTTGAACGTGCGCGGCATGGTAAAGCACCGCCATCTGGCCCGCGCCATCGCTGATATGAGTTTCTTCGAACTCAGGCGGCAACTGGAGTACAAGGCGGGCATGCGCGGTGGCGAGCTTGTGGTGGCCGAGCGCTTCTACGCCAGCAGCAAGACGTGCTCGACCTGCGGACACACGCTGGGCATCTTGGCGCTCGCCGTGCGCGAATGGACGTGTCCCGCGTGCGGGACGATTCACGACCGCGACATCAACGCCGCCGTGAACCTGTGTCACATCGCCGTGAGTTCCACGGTGTCAGTCTGCGGAGAGGAAGGCGCTGGCCATCGTCGCAAGACGATGGCGAAACCGGCCTTCTATGAGGGCGAGGGTGTCAACCCCTGAGTCTGAGTATTGGATTTCAGTCATGGATGTCTGACGTGCCGATACTCTCCTCCTTGCAAGCTTTCTTTCCTTCGCGGGGACTGACGCGGGCGGCGAGACCAGGTCGGGGGTTGGCTCAATACCGGCCTATTGGCCGGACTACCTTCTATCCGTGCCGGCGTGGAAGCCAGGGCACCACATACCACATGCGCAAAGCGCTGGGACTACCCCTGTTACCTGCGCGCCCCATCTCAAGTGGCGGCTACCCGCTCGGTAGCCCAGCCGGTTT
>NZ_JWMA01000047.1 GCF_000812465.1 Cupriavidus sp. IDO
AGTCTGCAACCAGTCCTGCTCAAGCCGGCATGTTCGTCTTACCTTGCAAACCGGGGCGCGTTCATATAAGTAGGTCGCCCCTTCAGGGGCGAAACCTGGGGCGGTCGACCTTCGACAACGCCAAACCGTAGGCAGCCACCAACCCCAGATGCACAACCCCCTACGTATGCACAGACTCCAACGCCTTCAGCGCCCTCCCCCTGGCCCCAAACCGCCGATTGATATAAGCCCGCATCGGTTTCTCGATGACGAAGTGAAGCAGGATCGCAATGCCGATCGTCAGCCCCAGCAGCAGCCCTAGCTGTACCGCCGCCGGCAGCCCCGCCAGGCTTGCCACCCGGCCTCGTGCGAACGCGAACAGATACTGGGGAATGCGCTGCACGATGTAGATGCAGTAGGAGACTTCGCCAAGGAACACAAGGGTACGCAGCGAGAGAACGCGGGTGAGCACGTCCCTGTCGTAGGCGAGGAAGAACACCAGCCCGGCCGCACCGGCCACGAACAGGGTATCCCGCCCCAGGCCGACGCCGAGTGCGCAAACGCATAGCGACAGCAGGGCACCGCCGGGGAAGCCGTTATAGCCAGGCATGGCTTCACGCAGGCGGCAAAGCAGCACGCCCAGCATGAATTCGGGGATCAGCCGCGCCACGCCTCCGCTGAGCGAAAGATGGTCCGGTGACGTCGCTTCCACGGCCTCCAGTGCCCCCAGGGCCAGGCAGGCCATCAGCAGGATGCGGACCTTCGAGAACCGCGGCGCCGCCAGAAGAAAGACCGGGAAAAACACATAGGCAAACCATTCGGCGCTGACGGACCATCCGACGTCGTTCCAGCCGCCTGCGCCGGCGTAGCGCCACGCGCTCACCAGGAACACCTCCTGCAGGAAACTCGACACGCCATAGCCAGTGGTTCCCACGAGCTGCGTGTGCAGGGCACGATCGCGGGCGATGACCGCCATGGCGAAGGCGAGCAGGCAGACCAGGTAGACCGGGTAGATGCGGGCGAGCCGGGCCACGATGAATTTCTTCACATTCAGCGGCTCGCCGGGCGCCGGATCGTAGTTATAAGCCAGGATGAAGCCGCTCAGGATGAAGAAGCCATCTACGCCCAGATAGCCATGGTCGAAGTAGGTGCTGGTAAAGCCGATGCCCAGGAACTGGGCGTCCGGCGCGTATGCGTGGAACCAGTGCCTGCATAGCACCCAAAGGGCCAGAAACAGTCGCAGACTCGTGAGTGAATTGAATTGGCGCATTGATGTCTCCCGTCGTTCCAATGCCGAGCCCCCTGATGGTTGATGTGAAATGCTCACGTCTGCGCGTGGCTTGTCCTATTCGGCGGTGCTTTCCGCGCCCCGGAAGGCCGCCGGGGCGTGTGGCGCTGCGCCGGCGCTCCCTTCGGCCAGAGCCTGCGGCGCGGCAAGCGACTCGAAGGCGCGGCCGCCGCCCTCGGCGGCATGGCGCAGGCCGATATGCCGTGCAATGCAGGGCGCGGCATACTTGGCCCCGTAAACGAAGCGCAGCACTGGCCCGAAGCTCAGGGCGGCCGCGGGCCCGGTGATATACAGGCCCGGCACCGAGGATTCGAAGTTTCGCGACAGATCGGACCATCCGCCGACGAGCGCCAGCGCGCCGACGATCTCCGGCGACAGGAAGCCGTGCTTCGCCATGTCGACCTTGAAGCCGGTGGCGACAACGACGTGGTCGCCGGTGACGGTTGCCGGACCGTTCTCGCCGGTCACCTCGAGCACGACTTCGCTCCCGCGCAAGGCGACGTGCCCGACTGCCGTGTTCATCGAGAGCTCGATCCTGCCCGCCACCCGGTCACGCAGCCACCACGCGCCGGACGGGCCGAACGAGGTCTCGGCGATGCGTTTGCGAAGTCGCTGTCCCACCGCCCGGAAGAGGTACGGAAATTCCGAGAGGACATACGGATACCAGCCCTGGGCCAGGCCGCCCTCGGGACTCAGCATCCGCGAGACCAGGCTGCGACCGACTTCCGGATCCTTGTTCCAGGTGATGCTGTCGCCCCGGACCAGCACGCGCACATGCGCGCCCAGTTCGTTGAACAACGCCGCAAGGCCGAGGGCCGACTGTCCACCGCCGACGATCACGACGCGCTTGCTCCGGGCCCACATCAGGTTGCCGATTTCGCCGGAGTGCAGGACGTACGGCTTTGGCAACCCTTGCAGGGCCGACGGCGTGTATTCGAACCCCTTCAGCCCGAGGGCGACCACTGCGCGCCGGGCAAGCAGGGTACTCCCGTCGCTGAGCGTCAGGCGGAAGCAGCCGTCCTGGCGGCGCAGTTCCGTGACTTCCACCGTGCGGACGTGGCTGACGAGCTGCGACTGGAACCAGAGGCCATAGTCGACGAAGGTCTCGAGCGGAAGGCGCATGCCGATGGGGGCATACGGCAACCGGTTCTGCCGACAGTAGTCTTCCAGCCTGTAGCCTGCGTGCGGCGCATACAGGTCGGAAGCGAAGGCCTCCGAGCGCATCAGCATCCCGGGCGGCATGACATTGCGCCAGGCAAACATCGGCTCTCCGAGCACCTGGTGGGGCACTCCGGCTGCGCTGAGGTAGGCCGAAATCGACAGTCCGTACGGGCCAGCCCCGATAATCGCGGTGTCTGTGGACGAGATCATTGTTGTTCCTGTTGGGCGTCGTCGCGGCGGGTAGATGGAAACCAGCCGTTCCACCGTTGCAGCAGGCGGTCGAGCGGCTGGTTGAGGCAATAGTGATGGATGGCCGGCAGCGGGTCGTCCAGGCGGAAATAACCATCGAAGGTCCGGGCGCCAACGGGCATCAGGCTGGCAGGCGCGCTGCGGATGAAGGTCGCGCGCCAGACCGCTTCGGGCGGCGCCGTGGCCACCGGCAGGCCCGGCAGGCCCAGTTCATGGCGATACGCCGCCAGCGGGATGTTGACCCCGCACAGCGTGGCGATTTCCTCCTGCCAGTCGATTCGTCCTACGGTCGGCTCGATCATCACGAAGCGCCGGTGGATGTCGTCCCACTTGTACTCCATGCTCCCCATGCCGTCGAAGCCGGCGCACGCGGCGAAAGCGAACGTGATCCGCTCCAGTTCCTCGCGGGCTTCCGGGGCTGCCACGCAGACGGCGGTGCTGCCGATGTCCGGCGGCCAGCATGCGAGCTTTCTGCCCGTGAATGCCGCCGCGGCCTCGCCGTCCCTGCCGCGGTAGAAGAGGGTGAAATAGATGTTGCTCTGCGCGCCTTCGATCCATTCCTGTGCCACGATGCCGCCGGGCGTGCGCAGCATGGTGCGCGCATGGGCCTGCCCCTCTGGCAGCGATTCCACGCGGATCGCGCGCTCCTTGTTGCCGCTCAGCGCCTGGCGTTTGTCGTCGGGTTTGATCACGCAGGGAAAGCGCAGGTCCGACAGCAGGGGCACATCGAACTGCCCGTTCATGATGGCCGTGCGCGGCACCGGGAATTCGTGCTCTTCCGCAAATCTGTGGAACGCCGCCTTGCTGCTGAGCAACCGCACGCCCTGCGCGGATGGCATGCGGAACTGGTACCACGCCGACAGTTCCTCACGATTCTCCGATACGCTGTGAACGGCATCCTCGTCGGTCAGGAACAGCACCGGCCGATGGCCGAGTTGCCGGGCCAGCGCGATCATGCCTTCGACGAAGTTGCGTCCCACGAAGCTGCGAACGATATGCCGGCGGGCATGACGAGACCACGACGCTGGCGTGCCGCGCTTCGTGTCCGCCACGACGATGGGAATCCCTTGGCCTGATAGCGATCGCACCAGTCCAAGCCCGCCGAGTTCGCCGCCGACGACGACCGCCGCAGCCTGCTTTGCCGGATCGAGCGTGCTCTTCATCATGATTTCCAGGAAGCGGTAGGCACTGCACAAGAGGCGGAAAAGGGGCAGGAAGGGGACTTTCCTTGGAGCGCTTCGCACGATCCTGCCCATACTGTCGACACAGGTACCGGGGACGCATACTGCGTCGACATCGCCAATCTAGATCGACGCATTTGGGTTATCCGTACGGGGGCACACATACGCTGAGTTCTCATGTGGTGCGCCTGCGACGGGCACGTGACCGGAGGCTTCCTACCTACCGAAGCATGAATGCAGCTACACCCTATGGCTACTGTCGGCGCCGCGCGCCATGGCGCTAAATGCATGAGAGAGCGATTGCGCCTGACCGCCCAGGAGGAGACATGTCCTGTCAGTTGCCGGAGACCGATGCGCGGGAGAGCCTTGTCATCGTGGTGACGTCGGACGAGCCCGCGGGCTGGGAGCGATCGGTGCTGCAGCGCCTGCAGGCCTCGGGCACATGCCGCCTGATCGTGCGCGCGCTGGCGGCAATGAAAGCGCTGGACGATGTTCCCGCTGCCATCGATGGTGCGGACGCGTTGCCACTGTGTGCGCCGGTAACCACTATCGTCGATCTCAGCGGCGGACTCGGCACCGGCTGGAGCCGCTACGCGGGCGAGGGCGTGTGGCGCCTGTGCGACGGGCGCGGTCTTCCACCCGGGGCCCCGCACCATGGCCTGGAGACGCACGCCGGCGGTGATGGCATCCGTCTGCATCTGGTGGCCTGGAAGCCCTCGGGCGCGTTCCTGGTCGATACCGCCTCGGGCTATGCCGAACCCTGCGAGACGATCCCCGTCGAGCGGCTCGCCGTCATGGGTGCGTCGCTGCTGGTTTCCGCGCTGCGCGAGATCCGGGCCCTTGGCGGCCTGGCGCGGCACGAGGCATGGGCGGATCGCGAGGGCCGGATCCCCGCATGGCAGCGCTTGCTCTGGCGCGTGCGTGCCGCCGGCAGCCATGCGGCAATCCAGCTCAGGGGCTTTCTGCTGGTGGAGCAATGGATGGTGGGGATCGTCGACATGGCGTTCACCGAAGGCCTGCGCGCGCGGCAGCTGCCGGTGCGCTGGATCGGCGAGCGCATGCCGTGGCACTGCTGGGCCGACCCGTTCGGCGTGCCCGGCAGTCCCGACGAGATCTATTGCGAGGAGCTGGACCTGCAGCAGAACCTTGGCCGGATCATCAGGTTGAAGCTGGACGCGCAGGGCGTGCCCGCATGCGGGGGGCAGGTCGATCTCGGGCTGCCCGGGCATCTGTCGTTTCCCTACCTGTTCCGCCATGACGGGGTGCTGTATTGCGTGGCGGAGTCCTCGCAGAGCCGGCGCTGCGTGCTGAACCGCCAGGACGACGCGGGGGGCTGGCAGCAGGTCGCGGTGCTGCTGGAAGACATCGCTGCGGTCGACCCCACGATCTTCGAACACGACGGCTACTTCTGGCTGATCTACACGGATGTCTCGATGGGGCAGTTCGACAACGTGTGCCTGTGCTATGCCCGCGACCTGCTGGGGCCGTGGCAGCCGCATCCGCAGAACCCCGTCAAGTTCGATCACGGCTCGGCGCGTGCGGCCGGGTCGGTCGTGCGCGACGGAAACCGGCTGCTGCGCGTGGCGCAGGTCTGCAGGAGCAGCTACGGGCAGGCGATTGCCGTCAACCACATCGTGCATTGCACGCCGGAGTTCTATCGGGAAGAGACGGTCGGCATCGTCAGCCCGCAGGGGGACCACATCAACCCGGACGGGCTGCACACCATGTCGGACTGGGGCGGACGCATCGTGGTGGACGGCAAGCGCCATCTCTTCAACGGCAGGGTGCTGTGGCACAGGATCGTGTCGCGCCTCGCCCGCGCCCTGCGCCTGCCGGCGCCTACTCGAACCCCATCTCGCGCAGCATCGCGGCGTTGACCTTGCGCACGTCATACCGGCTCTCGGCGATCTGCCGGGAGCGCTGGCCCATGCGTACGACCTTCTCCCAGTCCTCGATCAGCTGGATCATGGCCTGCTCGAGCGCGCCGGCCGACCCGACCGGCACCAGCAGGCCGTTGTCGCCGTCGACCACGGTCTCGCGGCAGCCTGGCGCATCGGTGGTGATGATGGGGCGGCCCATCGCCATGGCTTCGAGCACGGAGCGCGGGGTGCCTTCCCGGTAGGACGGCAGCACGTAGACATTGCAGCCGGCAATCGCCGGGCGGACGTCCGACAGCCGGCCCAGGAACTCGACGGTGCCGTCGGCCACCCATGCGTCCAGTTCGTGCTGCGCAATCGCGTCGGGGCCGGTGTCGATCCAGCCGACCAGGCTGAAGCGCGCGCTGGCGCCCCGCGCCCGGATGCGCCGCGCCGCCTCGGCATACTCGCGCACGCCCTTGTCACCGAGCAGGCGGGCGATCAACAGGAAGCGCGGGCCGTCATCGGGAAGCGGTTCGACCCGGAAACTGGCGACATCGACGCCGGAGCCGTTGACAATGCACGAACGCTTGCCGGGCGGCAGGATCTCTGACCGGCGGAACAGTGCCTCGTCGTCGGGATTCTGGAAGAAGGTGGTGTGCGCCCGGCTGAGCGCCAGCGCGTACAGCCGCTGCACCACGGCGCGCAGCCCGTTCCTGCCATTGCCCTCGCGAAAGGTGTAGCCCAGCCCGGTGATCAGCGCGAAGCGGCGCGGCACGCGGGCCAGCCAGGCCGCCAGCATGCCGTAGATCACCGGCTTGACGGTGTAGCTCATCACGCAGTCAGGCCTGACCCGCCGCATCAGCCGATGCAGGGCGAGCAGGGTGCGCGCGTCGGCCAGGGGGTTCATGCCGGTACGTTCCAGGGGAACGTGATGCACGATCATGCCGCGCGACTCCAGCGCGGCGCGCACCGGATGCCCTGCGTGCAGGTCCGGCGCGGCGACATGGATCTCCAGCCCCTTCTCCTGCAGGGCCATCAGCAGCGCGCCGCGAAACGTGATCAGCGATTCCGCAAGGCTGGCGATCATCAGGAAGCGCATGCCGGCCTCCGCCTGGACGCAGGTTCCGATACCGGCTGCGCGGATGCTTTCTCCGCGGTTTCTTGTGCCAGCCAGGCCTGGAACATCAGCACGCACCACAGCGGATGCTGCCAGTTGCGCCGGCCGGCGAGATGCTCGGCCCACCGCTTGCGAATCGGCTCCGGATTCAGGTAGCCCTCGCGCCGCAGGCGCTGCGCGTCAAGGAGATCCTCGGCCCAGTCACGCAGCGGCCCGCGCAGCCAGCTGTCGATCGGGACGCCGAATCCTGCCTTGGGCCGCTCGATCAGCGTGCGTGGCACGTAACGGTCAAGCACCCGCCTCAGCGCCCACTTGGTGGTGTAGCCGGCGCCTTCGCGGCGTATCTTGCAGGCCAGCGGCAGGCGCCAGGCGAATTCGACCACGTTGTGGTCGAGGAATGGCACGCGCGTCTCGAGGCTTTGTGCCATGGCGGCGCGGTCGACCTTGGCGAGGATGTCGTCGGGCAGATAGGTCAGCATGTCGAATGCCATCATGCGCTCGACGTCGCCCAGCGTTTCGAGCGAACGCCTGGTGCTTTCCGGCAATGCGGCAGGCTCCGCGCCGCCGATGACGATGGCGTTCGGGAACGGCCACTGCGAAACCATGCCGCGGTAGAGCTCGGAAGCCGAGCGCGCCGCCATGACATCGGCGCCCTTGTGGATCTTCTCGCCGACATTGACCCAGCGCGAAGCCATGGGGAACAATGCCGCGATCTGGTTGATCCGGTGCGGCGAGAGACGGGTCAGTCCCCATGCCGCCGCGATCCGCATCGGACGCGGAATGCGCGCAAGCCGATGCCACAGCTCGGCCGTGATCTGGTAGCGGTTATAGCCGCCGAACAGTTCATCGCCGGCGTCGCCCGAGAGCGACACCGTCACGTGCTGCCTGGCCAATGCGCTCACCAGCAGGGTCGGGATCTGCGAGGAGTCGGCGAACGGCTCGTCATAGAACCTGGGCAGGCCGGGGATGACGGCCATTGCGTCCTCCGGCGTGACGTACAGCTCGGTATGGCTCGTGCCCAGGTGCCGGGCGACGGCTTTCGCGTGCGCGGCCTCGTTGTAGACCGCGTCATGGAAGCCGATCGAGAACGTGCGGATCGGCCGCGGCGACTGTGCCTGCATCAGCGCCACCACGGTCGAGGAATCGATGCCGCCGGAAAGAAAGGCGCCCAATGGCACATCCGCCATCATCTGGCCGCGCACGGCGCCGCGCAGCAGCGTCTCCAGGCTGTCCACAGCCTCCTCGGGGCTGCCGGGGAAGGGGTCTTGCACGCCCCGCAGCGCTACCGCCGCGCCGGACCAGTAAGGGTGCAGCACCGGCTCGGGCGCCTGCATGGAGACGGTCAGCAGATGGGCCGGCGGCAACTTGGCAATGCCCTGATAGATGGCATGGGCGCCGCCGACGTTGTTGTGGCGCATATACAGGCACAGCGCATCGCGGCTGATACGGCCCTCGAATGCCGGGTGCGGTCGCAGGGCCTTGAGTTCCGACCCGAAGAGGAAGGTACGGCGCCTGCCGTTTCCCTGCCAGCCATAGTAAAGCGGCTTCTCGCCGAGCCGGTCGCGCGCCAGCGTCAGCGTGCGCGTGTGCCGGTCCCACAACGCGAAGGCGAACATCCCTGCCGCGCGCCGGACGGTGGCATCGACGCCCCAGGCGTCGATGCCGGCGAGCAGTGTTTCGGTGTCCGAGTGCCCGCGCCACCGGGGCGCCGCGCCGGCGCATTCCAGTTCGGCACGGATGTCGAGATGGTTGTAGATCTCGCCGTTGAACGCAATGACATAGCGGCCACTGGCCGCCGCCATCGGCTGGTTGCCGGCAGCAGAGAGATCGACGATCGCCAGGCGCCGGTGCGCAAAGCCGAACGGCGCGTTCGGGTCACACCAGAGGTCGCCGTGATCCGGGCCACGGTGGCGGATCCGGTTGGCCATTTCGGACAGCATGGCCGCACGGTCGGCCAGGGGGGCAGGCAAGCCGCCGAGAAATCCTGCGAATCCGCACATCGTTGTCTTCCGGTTACGCTCAGGCGTCCAGCACCTGTTGCCTCTGCACGTACCAATGCATCGCCTCGGCCAGTCCCTCGCGGATGCGGTGGGTGGGCCGGTATCCCAGCTGCTGCTGCGCCTTGCCGATGTCGGCCTGGCTGTGGCGCACATCGCCGGCCCGGAATGCGCGATAGACCGGCTCGGTGTCGGCGGCGATGCCGTAGGGTCCGAGCCCGTCGCGAAGCAGCCGGAACAGCGTGGCCAGCGTGGTGCGGTCGCCGACGGCGACGTTGTAGACCTGGCTGTCGCCCTCCCCGCCCTCCCCGCCCGCGCTGGCCGCGGCCAGCAGGTTGGCCTGCACGGCGTTCGCCACATAGCAGAAGTCGCGGCTGGTTTCTCCGTCGCCGTTGATGTAGACGGCTTCACGCCGCAACAGGGTCGCAATCCATCTGGGGATGACGGCCGCATAGGCGCCGTTGGGGTCCTGCCGCGGCCCGAACACATTGAAGTAGCGCAGGCCGACGGCATGCACGTCGTAGCAGCGGGCGAAGACATCGGCGTACAGCTCGTTGGCGTACTTGGTGACAGCGTAGGGACTCAACGGCTTGCCGATGCGGTCTTCCACCTTTGGCAGGCCCGGGTGGTCGCCGTAGGTGCTGCTGCTGGCCGCATAGACGAAGGTCTTGACCTGCGCGTCGCGGGCGGCCACCAGCATGTTCAGGAAGCCGCTGATGTTGACGCTGTGGGTGGCGATGGGGTCTTCCAGGCTGCGCGGGACCGAGCCGAGCGCCGCCTGGTGCAGCACGAAATCCACCGGATACAGGCCAGCTGCCGCTCCCCGTGGCTCGGGCGCGCGAAAGAGCATGGCGCTGCGGCAATGCTCCAGGTTGCGGATGTCGCCTTCGACGAACTGGAAATTGGCCCACTGCCTGTCCGACACCAGCGCCTCGACCTCGGAGAGATTGCGGCGGTGGCCGGTGGAAAAATTGTCCAGGCCCACCACGCGCTGGCCGAGCCGCAACAACGCTTCCAGCAGGTTGCTGCCGATGAATCCCGCGACGCCGGTGACGAGCCACGTGCATGGCGTGGCGGCCAGGCGAGCCTGGAGGTGCGCGTAGGCGTTGGCTTCCATTGTGGACGATTCCTTCGCTGTGCCGGCACGCCGGCTGGTCAGGCATTCCTGCCTGCGTTGCTACAGGCGCGCATCGACTTCGCTCCTCGGCAGGATCCCTTTCACGTCGAACAGCACCGCATGGGGCTTGCCGAAGGCCTTGATGGCACGCACGCCCATGGTGACGAACTGGTGGTGCGGGACGGCCAGCACGATGGCGTCGTACTGGTCGTGCCGAGGCGGCTCGCGCAGGCACGCCAGGCCGTATTCCGCCTCGGCTTCCTCGACATTGATCCAGGGGTCGTAGACGTCGATGTCGGCGTTGTAGCTGCGCAGCGTCGTCACGATATCCACGGCCTTGGTGTTGCGCACGTCCGGGCAGTTCTCCTTGAAGGTCAGCCCGAGCACCAGCACGCGGCTGCCCAGCACCGGAATGCCCCGGCGCAACATGAGCTTGACCACCTCGTCGGCCACGTGGAACGCCATCTTGTCGTTGATGCGCCTTCCGGCCAGGATCACCTGCGGGTGATAGCCGACCTCCTGTGCCTTGTGCGTCAGATAGTAGGGATCGACGCCAATGCAGTGTCCGCCCACCAGCCCCGGGCGGAACGGCAGGAAGTTCCACTTGGTGCCGGCGGCCCTCAGCACTTCGAGCGTGTCGATGCCCAGCTTGTGGAAGAGCAGGCTGAGTTCGTTCATCAGTGCGATGTTCACGTCGCGCTGGGTGTTCTCGATGACCTTCGCGGCCTCTGCCACGCGGATGCTGCTCGCCCGGTGCGTGCCGGCCACGATGATCTTCTTGTAGAGCTCGTCGATGGCCTCGCTCACTTCCGGGGTGCTGCCGCTGGTGACCTTGCGGATATCCGGCAGGCGGTGTTCCCGGTCGCCAGGGTTGATGCGTTCGGGGCTGTATCCGCAGAAGAAGTCCACGTTGAACTGGAGGCCGCTGTGCCGTTCCAGCACCGGCACGCAGATTTCCTCGGTGGCGCCCGGGTAGACGGTGGATTCGTAGATCACCACGGCGCCCGGCGTGATCGCCTTGCCCACGGTCTCGCTCGCCAGGATCAGCGGCATCAGGTCCGGGCGCTTGGCCTTGTCCACCGGCGTGGGTACGGTCACGATAAAGACCTGGCAGTCCTTCAGCGCCGCGGGGTCGCTGCTGTAGTGCAGGTGGCGCGCGCTGCGCAGATCGTCCGCGCAGACCTCCAGTGTGGCATCCTGGCCGCTGCGGAGCTCGTCGACCCGCGCGGCATTGATGTCAAAGCCCAGGACGGGCCGCTGCTTGCCGAACTCCACGGCGAGGGGCAGTCCGACATAACCAAGACCGATGATGGCGATTTGTGTGTGACTGAGGTCCATGACCGTGATCTTCCGAATTGGATACGCCTGGCGGCGGCACGGAGGTGCCGACTCTTGAAAAAATTATCGGTCCGGGCAGCGTGCCGTGCGTGCGGGTCTGTGTCCTGACGTACACAGGCCGGCACGCGTGCGGCGCTTGCGGCCCGTGCTATGCCATGCCGATCTCGTGCGCGTTTGTTTCTCCCAGCACGCCCGACAACAGGCGCTCCCAGCGTGCCGCGATCTCGTCCGGCGCGAACCTGTGTACGTTGCGTCGGCCCGCTTCGGCCAGGCGGTCGGCAAGTTCGGGACTGCCGATGACCGTCGCAATGCCGCGCGCCAGGCCAGCGGGGTCGTCCACCGCGCTGACCTGGGCGTTCTCGCCGTGCGTGAGCAAGGCCCTGACGCCCGTTTCGCAGTTGGTGGCGATGATCGGAAGGCCATACGCCATCGCCTCGACCAGCACCAGCGGGAAGCCCTCGTAGCGGGAGCTCAGGCACAGCAGCGAGGCGTCCTGGTACACCGCCTCGATGTCGCTGCGCGCCGGCTCCAGGCGCACCAGCTCGCGCAGGCCGAGCTGGTCGCGCAGCCGCGTCAGTGGCTCGAGCAGCTCGCCGCTGCCCACGATCCGCAAGCGCCAGTCAGGAAAGACTTTGGCCACGGACACCCAGGCCTGGAGCAGCACGTCGAAGCCCTTGACCTCGGTCAGTCGCCCCACGGCGACGGCCGTCTTCGATGTGCGCGGCGCCGGCTGTGCGGGGACGGGGAATGCGAGGGCATTGGGGATGACGTCGATATTCGTGCAGCGCAGGTTGCGAACCCATTTCTCGCGGTCCAGCTCGGTCAGCACCACGATGCGGTCGCAGGTGCGCGCGCTCAGCCGGCGGGCGAGGCGGCGTGCCGGCAGCCCGAGATCCTGGTCGAAGTTGCAGTGCTCCCAGGCAACGCGCCGTACATCGATGCCCAGGCACGCGGGCAGGGTGAACAGCGTCAGCAGGGGGTCGACTTCCACCAGCACCGAAATGCCGTGCCGCCGGATATAGCGGCGAATGCGCGCGACGGTGTGCGGGAAGTGCGTGCGGAAGGAGGGGCGCTGCTCGAACAGCGTCTCATGCTGCACGGCGGCTTCGAGCGGAAAACGGCTGTGCGCGCCGCAAAGGCTGAGAATGTGGACCCGGTGCCCGCGCCTGGCCAGTGCGTTCGCCATGGTGGCAGTCATGCGCTCGGCGCCGCCGAATGCGTCCAGCGTGCCGGTAAGGAAGCAGATCACTGGCCGCTCCCTTGCCTCGGGGCCGGGCGGCCGGCCCGGATCAGTGACAGCGCGCGGTGGCATCGACGGCCTCCATGCAGGGCGCCGCGCCGGCGCGGGCATATGTCGCGTATAGCCGCAGCCATTCGTTGGCGATGGCTTCGATGCTGAAGGCGGAGGCGATGTGCTGATGCCGCGCGGCTTCGTCCGAGGATTCGCCGCGTCCGCGCGCGAGGGCATCGCGCATGGCGCCGGCCAGTGCCGCGGGATCTCCGCGTGCGACGGTGGTGCCCGCATTCCCCATCAGGGCCGCGACGCCGGAGGCATCGGTGGCTACCACCGGGCATCCGCACGCCAGCGCCTCGCCGACCACCAGCGGCATCCCTTCGATGCGGGACGAAAGCACGAACAGATCCGCCGCGTTCAGTAATGCAGGCACATCCTGCCGCTGGCCCAGCAACCGCACGCTTGCGGCGAGACCGCGTTCGGCGATGCGCTGCGCGAGGGCGGCGCGCAGCGGGCCTTCGCCGGCGATCATCAGCGTGGTGCCAGGCGCCGGGGATATTTCGGCGAAGGCGTCGATAAGGTCCGCCTGTGCCTTTTCCCACACGAGCCGGCCCACGTTCAGGACCAGCCGGTCGGTCTCGCGCAGGCCGAGTGCCGCGCGGGTGGCGGCACGGGTTTGCGCGCAGGGACGGTAGGTGGCCGTGTCGATGCCGTTGGGGATGACGATGATCCGCTTCTCCGGCGCCGCGCGGACTGCGATCATGGCCTGGCGCCCTTCATCGCTGACGTGGGTGGTGAGATCGCCCCAACGATCGGTCAGGCGGTAGGCAAGCATGCGCAGCGCACCACCCTGGAAATAGCTGTGGGCGGTGCAGACGGTTGCCGGAACCGGGCATATGCGCGTCAGCGCGCGGGCAAACAGGTTCGCGTGAACCATGTGGGCATGAACAACATCCGGCCGCCAGCGCAGCACGAACCGGCGGACCTGCATGAGCGCAGCCAGCATTGCCGCCGGCGTCTTGCGCATGGTCAGCATGATGGTCTCGATGCCGTCAGGAAGCTCGACCTCGCAGCCCGGCAGCAGACTGACCACGCAGACCGCATGTCCGAGCGCCACATATTTGCGCGCGAGTGCGGCCACCTGCTGCTCCGCGCCACCGAGGCGCAGGCAGGTGACGAGCAGCATGATCCGCATCGGCCCGGCATGCCTTCCCAATCGGCTCTGATCCATCCTGTCTCCGCAGCGTTGTTGAAGCGGTCGCAGCAACCGTATCGCGCGGGGCGGGCGCCATCTGTTCGGCGCCGAACGCAGGCCGGAAGCCCGGCGCCATGCTGGCCCGCGAGGTTCTGTGGTGCAAACCACGTTCCGGAGGCCTCAGGTGCTTCACAGGGGCGGACGAATCCGGTTTCATATCCCCTGTATCTGGCTCTGGCGGTGTGAACGGATCATGAAGCGCGCTCTGGATGTTGTCGTCGCGTCGGTGGCCCTGGTGGTGCTGGCGCTTCCCCTGCTCATCGTGATGGGGCTGGTTCGCTGGAAACTGGGCAGTCCGGTCTTCTTCCGGCAGACACGGGCCGGTCTCGACGGCGAGCCTTTCGAATGCATCAAGTTCCGCACCATGACGGACGAGCGCGGCCCCGATGGCGAACTGCTGCCCGATACCGAACGCATCACGCCGTTCGGCTGGTGGATCCGGCGCACCAGCATCGATGAACTCCCCGAGCTGTGGTGCGTGCTCAGAGGCGACATGAGCCTGGTCGGGCCGCGCCCTCTGCTGATGGATTATCTCTTGTGCTATTCGCCCGAACAGGCGCGGCGGCTGCTGGTCAAGCCTGGCATCAGCGGATGGGCGCAGGTCAACGGCCGCAATTCGCTGAGCTGGGAGGAGAAGTTCAGGCTGGACGTCTGGTACGTGGACCACCAGTCGCTCTGGCTCGATCTCAGGATCCTGTGGCGCACGATCGGCACGGTGCTTGCCAAGGAGGACATCAGCGCTGCCGGCGAAGTCTCGGCGACGCGCTTCTGCGGTAGCGACAGGACGCAATAGCTGTCCGGCCTGCGCTGCAAACTCTGGGAACTGGAAATGCTCAATACCGAATTCTCCCCGTGGCCGAGCTTCAGTCAGGAAGAGGCCCAGGAAGTGCAGCGTGTCCTGCTTTCGAACCGTGTCAACTACTGGACCGGCACCGAATGCCGCGACTTTGAAGCAGAGTTCGCCGCCTGGTGCGGCGCGGCGCATGCGGTGGCCCTGGCAAACGGCACGCTGGCGCTCGATGCCGCGCTGCGGGCGCTGGATATCGGGCCGGGCGACGAGGTGGTGGTGACACCCCGCACCTTCCTCGCCAGCGTCTCGTGCGTCGTCAATGCGGGGGCGAAGCCGGTGTTCGCGGACGTCGAGCCGGACAGCGGCAATCTCAGCGCCGCCACCATCGCGGCGGTGCTGACGCCGCGCACGCGCGCCGTCATCTGCGTGCACCTGGCTGGACTGCCCTGCGACATGGATCCGATCATGGCGCTGGCGCAGGAGCGTGGCCTCAAGGTGATCGAGGACTGCGCGCAGGCCCACGGTGCCGTCTACAAGGGCCGGATGGTCGGCACCATCGGTCATGTCGGCGCCTGGTCCTTCTGCCAGGACAAGATCATGACGACCGGTGGCGAGGGCGGCATGGTCACCACCGACGACCCCGCGCTGTGGTCGCTTATGTGGTCATACAAGGACCACGGCAAGAGCTGGGAGGCGCTGTATGAGCGCGCGCATCCGCCGGGCTTCCGCTGGGTGCACGACTCCTTCGGCACAAACTGGCGCATGACCGAGATGCAGGCCGCGATCGGGCGCATCCAGTTGCGGCGCATGGCGGGCTGGCACGCGCGGCGCGCGGGCAACGCAATGGCCCTTGCGGACACGCTGGGGGCGTGCGATGCGCTGCACGTGCCGCTGCCGCCCGCCGGCGTGGAGCATGCCTGGTACAAGTTCTATGCCTACGTGCAGCCGCAGCGCCTTGCCGAGGGCTGGAGCCGCGACAGCATCATGGCGGCCATCAACGCGGCCGGGGTGCCCTGCTATTCGGGCATCTGCTCGGAGGTCTACCTGGAAAAGGCGTTCGACGGCACCGGATGGCGCCCGTCCGCGCGCTTGCCGGTGGCCAGGGCGCTGGGCGAGACCAGCCTGATGTTCCTGGTGCATCCCACGCTGACGGACGAGGAGGTGCACAAGACCGGCCACGTCGTGCGCAGCGTGATGCAGCAGGCCGCGCGCCTGGCGGCCTGATGAGGGGGACTCGCGACGCTTGCGCCGCCTGCCGCTCCGGCGCAGCGCCGTCATCGCCATGATCACGTTCTTCTGGGACCATTTCCTCTACTTTGGCGAAAGCCGTCTGGCATTGCCGCTGGCGGTCTGGGTTGCCGTCTGCATCGGCGTGGCGGGGCAGGGCTGGCGCGCGCTGCGCTGGACGGGGTCGTTCGTCATTGGCGGCACGCTGCTGCTGGCGGCCAAGGCGGCGTTCAGCTACACCGGCTGGTCCGTCCCGTCCATCGGCCTCTACAGCGTCAGCGGGCACGCGATGCTGACGGCTTCGGTGTATCCCGTGCTGTTCATGTTGCTGGGCTCGGTGCTGGGCAAATACACCGGGTGGCTGGGGCTGGCCACGGGCGTGGGCCTGGCGCTGGTCATGCCGGTGGTGCTGGTGACCGATTTCTACCACACGATCAGCGAGACGCTGATCGGCCTGGGTGTCGGCTTCGCCATTGCAGGCGTGACGCTGTGGCGCTGGCGACCGGTGCGCATCGTCGATGTCTGCCTGACCATGGCGCTGCTGGTGCCGGTGGCGTTCCTGTTCGATCCGCGCGCCGTCGCCGAAGACATGCAGGGCGCGTTGCGCAGCCGCGCCGTGCAGTGGACCGGCGCAAGCGGCGAATACCTGCGCAGCATCGACCCCGATCCGGCAACGGGAAAGCCGGTGGTCTCCATCGAGTACTTCGAGGACGGGCGGGTCGTCAAGCCGGCGCAGCCAGCGGGATCGGCCCGTTCGGCAGAGCCTGCGAGCGGCTGATTGCCATGTTCGCCAAAGGGGCCATGGTGCATCGCTTTTGCATTGAAGGGGCGGGACGACACCCATGAAACCAGCTTTAGAATTCGGTTCGTTTTTCCATCTCGACCCGGCCATCCCGCTGGGCGGCGAGCCCTGGATGCGTCCGGGCGACCTGCTGACCGGCACCGGGCGCGATGCCCTGCGCGCCATCGTGGCGCAGGGGCGCTCGCACGGATGGCGGCGGCTCTATGCGCCCACCTACTACTGTCATACCGTGCTGGACGATGTCGCCGCCGACATCGACGTCCGCCTCTACCCGCACGCCCCGTTCGACGGCCCGACGCAGCTGGCGCTAGCCGACGACGAGGCGGCGATCGTCCCCGAGTATTTCGGCCTGCAGGCCACGGTTGAGGTGCGCGGCGGCAGCGTCCTGCTCGACCGTTCGCACGACCTGCTGGCCACCTGGTCATACGCGCGTGCGCCGGACTACGTGTTCGCGTCGCTGCGCAAGACCTTGCCCGTGCCGGACGGCGGGCTGGTGCGGCCGCCGGCCGGGTTGCCATGCCTGCACGCGCTGGCGCCCACGCCGATGCATCAGTACGCGTGCGCCAGCATGGCCGCGGCCATGGCGATGAAGGCGGCGTATCTGGCGGGTGCGCAGATTGCCAAGGCCGCCTACCTGGCGCTGGCCGGCGAAGGGGAGGCCGCGCTGCGGGGCGACGCCGGGATCTCCGGCCCGTCGGCGCTGACGCGAGCGCTGGCACCTGCCATGGATCTCCGAACGATGCGGCAGCGGCGGCACGACAACCTGGCGCTGCTGGGCGACCGCCTGGCCGGCTTGCCCGCCGAAGTGCAATGGCGGCAGACACCGGCCTTCGGCATCCTGCTGTGCGCCGATATGCGGGTGCGCGAACGCATGCGGCAAGGTCTGACCGCTGCGGAGGTCTATCCGGCGGTGCTGTGGCCCATGACCTGGGCAGAGGTTCCCGAGAGCAATCGCCGGCTGTCCGGGCGCATCCTGGTCGTGCATGCCGACTATCGCTACGCCCCGCGCGATATCGGGCGCCTCGGCGATATCATCCTGCGCATTGCCACCCACTGCGATATGCCTGACGAGGTCCAACGATGATGAAGACCCATGTGCTGGAGACCTCCAGCGCCGAATGGCTTGAGGTGCTCGCGCGTTGCCGGCACGACAGTCATCACCTGCCGGGATGGCAGCAGGCGGCGGAGCAGGCGGGCGGGGGCAAGGCGTTCGGCGTGCATGTCACGGATGGCAGCCATGTGCTGTTCATTCCGCTGTTGCGCAGGGACATCGGCGGCAGTGACTGGGATGCGAGCTCGGCCTACGGCTATCCCGGCCCGCTCGTCAGCGACGGCGCGCCCGGGCCGTTTGCGGACGCAGCGCTGTCCGCGGCCATGGACCTGCTGCGCGAGAACGGCTGTGTCTCGTGCTTTGTGCGGCTGAACCCTATCATCAATGCGCAATGGCGCAGTTCGGTCGGCACGCTGGTCGAGCATGGCATGACGGTTTCGATCGACCTCTCGAAGAGCGAGGCCGACCATTGGCGGGAAACCGTGCGCGGGCACAGGCGGGAGATCAGCGAGGCCATGCGGGCCGGCGTCACGGTCCGGCTGGACGAGACGCTGGAGACGCTGCCGCATTTCATCGGCCTCTACAACGCCTCCATGGACCGGCTGCATGCCTCCGAGTTTCTCTTCTTCAACGACGCCTACCACTACACCCTGGCCCGGTCGCTTGGCGACCGGTTCCGCCTGTTCGTGGCCGAAGAGGATGGCATCATCATCGGCGCCCTGACTGTCACGGTGTCCGGGGCCGCGGGCATCATGCAGGGAAACCTGACGGGCGTTGACGCACGATACCGGCACCGGCAGCCCGGGAAGATCATGCTGCATGCCATCCGGCAGTGGGGCCGGGAGCGGGGGCTCCGATACTTCCACCTCGGCGGAGGCCTCGGCGGATCGGCGGAGGACTCGCTGTTCCGCTTCAAGCGCGGGTTCTCGCAGGACACCCATGTCTTCCGCACACAGCGGGTGGTGCTCGATCCCGGCAAGTACCTGGAACTGTGTGGGGGCGTGTCTTCGGCGCTCGGGGAGCTGGGCGGATACTTCCCGGCCTATCGCAAGACCTAGGCAAGACCCGGGCAACACTTAAGAGGCGAGGAGCGGCGGCCACCCGTGCGGCGGCCGCCGATTTCAGTTTGCTCTTTCGCCTGCTTCGCCGACGCGTGGCGTGCCGATCAGAGCAGCTTGCCGGAGCCCGAGAGCTGTGCCGGGTTCGCGCCGTTGGCGGTGTCGGGCTGGTTGAGTGTTTGCGAAGCGACCCGGCGCAGTGCGGTCTGCAGCGGGACCCTGCTGTCGTCCGGCGGTTCCTGGGCGCCCTGGCTGGCGTCGCCAGGGGCGGCAGGCACCGGCATGCTGCCGGATTCCTCGAGCGAGGTGTACGGTGCATACTCCGGCACGATCGACTGCACTACCGTCTGGATCTTCAGTTCGTCGCGGCTCTCGCAAGCCGCGTAGAGCGCGCGCAGCCGGTCGCGCAATTCGCCTTCCTCGAGGCGCTCCTCACGGGTGCACATGATGCGCTCGTGTTCGCTGGGCGTGACGTTCCCGCCGATCAGCAGCTCCTCGTAGAGCTTCTCGCCCGGCCGCAGGCCGACGATCTTGATTTCGATGTCGCCGTTCGGGTTCTTGCGGGTCCGCTCCATGAGCCCGGCCATTTCAATCATGGTCCGGGCCAGGTCCGCGATCCGCACGGGCTGGCCCATGTCGAGCACGAAGACCTCGCCGCCGCGCGCCATCGCACCGGCCTGGATCACCAGCTGCGCCGCCTCCGGAATCAGCATGAAGAAGCGGATAACGTCAGGGTGGGTGATCGTGATCGGCCCGCCCCGCTCGATCTGGCTGCGGAACAGCGGCACCACGGAGCCGGAAGAGCCGAGCACATTGCCGAAGCGGACCATCGAAAACACCGTGCGCGTGCCCTGTCGCGCCGCGGCAGCCTGGAAGATCAGCTCCGCGATGCGCTTGCTGGCGCCCATCACGTTGGTCGGGCGCACGGCCTTGTCGGTCGATATCAGCACGCAGGTCTGCACGCCGAAGCGGTCGGCCATGTTGGCGATGGTGACCGCGCCGAGCACGTTGTTGCGGATGCCTTCCGGCATGTTGGCTTCGACCAGCGGCACGTGCTTGTAAGCCGCCGCGTGGTAGATGGTGTCCACCTGCTGGCCCTGCATGGCAGCGGCCACGGCGTTGGCGTCGCAGACCGAGCCGATACGCGCCAGCAGCGGCAGCGCGGGGAAGGTCCTGCGCAGCTCCTGCTCCACCGTGTACAGCGCCCACTCGGAATGGTCGAATATGATCAGCTTTTGCGGCAGCTGCGTGGCGACCTGGCGGCACAGCTCGCTGCCGATGGAGCCGCCAGCGCCGGTCACCATCACGACCTTGCGCTGCGTGCACTTGGCGAACAGCGCCTCGCGGGGCGGCACGACCGGGCGGCCGAGCAAGTCTTCCACCTTGACTTCGCGGATGGACTGCATCGTGATCTTGCGGTCCACCAGCTCCAGCAGCGTCGGCAGCGTGCGCACGCTCACGGCATAGCGGTGCAGCTTGTCCACGATTCGCTTGCGCCGCTCCGGCGGCAGCGACGGCACTGCCAGCACGACTTCGTGGATGCCCAGATGCTGCAGCTGCTCCTTGATGCGCGATGTATGGAAGACAGGCAGGTCGGAGACGGTGTGGTTGTCGAGCGAGCGGTCGTCGTCGAAGAAGCATACCGCCTCGTGATCGACGCTGGCGCGCATCGCGCTCGCGAGCTGGAAGCCTGCCTCGCCGGCGCCGAAGATGCCTACCCGCCGGATCGGCTGCGCGCGGGCGCCGCGCCAGCGTTCCGTACGGCGCAGCGTGGCGCGGATCAGGAAACGCGAGATCACCACGTAGGCGAAGGCAATGAACCAGTAGATCAGCAAGCCGGCGCGCGGCAGCCGGCTGTCGTTCGTCACGAAAGACACCCCGTAGGTCAGTGCGACCAGGGCAGCCAGGCTGACGCCGGCCACCCACAGCACCTTGAGGTCGATAAAGCGGACCACGGTCCGGTAGAGACCGCTGAACGAGAACACCGGGATCGTGCAGGCCGCGATGAACAGTGGCGGCAACGCGCCGTACTGGAGGATCAGTTCCTCATTGCCGGCACGCAGCAGCAGCGCGAGCGTGAAGCACAGCGGCAGGGCCAGCAGGTCGGCCGCAATCATCAGGACGATCTTCTGGCGACGCGACAGGGAAGCCGGATTCAGAAATTGCAGGCCGGTCATGTCCGGGCTCCCGGGGACACCGACGCGGTCAGGTCCGCTGACAGGGTCGCTGCTGCCCGTACGTCCGAGCGACCGGGAATGGCGGGCACATCTCGAAGCATCCTCATCGGGGGTGTCCAGTGACGGCTCTTGTCATGTTCTGATGGCGCCGGCGCCTGGCCAGGGCAAGGCCAGGTCCGTCCGTCGCCGCTGCTCACACTAAGCAACGAACGCTGTGTGAGTACGCCTCTCTGGAGAAGTATCGTGCCTGCGTGATCGGACGCAATCGGGCTAAGTGCGTTGCCGAACGTCGATTGCAGGTGGATGCGCGCGGACGCAGAAATGGGTACGCATGCCGCCGGTGCGGGCCGCGGTGGCTGCGACAGAATGATGGGAAGCGGATGGTGTGCCGGCCGATATGTCCTGCTCCTGCGCATGCAGGCGGGTCGTATCGGGCCGGCTTCCGGTGTGCGCGGTCAGAACGCCGCGCCGGCACTGGAGGAGTAGGCAGCTTCGCCGTGGCTGACCGTGGCGGCCTGCCTGACGCCGTCGCTGCGGCAGTTCCGCGTCTGGCGCTCGTCCCCGCTGACCCATTCCAGCGTGGCGCCGCGCTGCAGCGCTGCATACACGGCTTCGCCCTTGTTGCGGACCTTGAGGCGCTGGTAGAGCGTGCAAGCGTGGCTCTTCACCGTGGCAACGGAGATGTTGAGCATGCGGCTGACCGTCTTGATCGGGTAACCGCGTGCCAGCAGCACGAGGACTTCATATTGGCGCGGCGTGATCTTGAGCATTTCCGCTTCGTCGTAGCCCGGCTCTTCTTCGGCCATGGCCGGAGCGGGTGCCACGGCTGCCGGCGCGGCGAGCGGCTGCCCGGGCTTCAGCCCGGTCAGGTCGCGTACCGCCACGGCGCTGCGCAGGGCGCTGCGGGGGGCGGAAGCGCAGGCCGCCGGCAACAGTTGCTCGCCCTGCATTGCCGCACTGAGCGGCAACGGCGCGGCCGATGCCAGTGACTGTGTCACCGGCATTGCCGAACGCGAGGCCGAGGGCATGGCACCGGTTTCCGCGGTGAACAGCAGGCCTTGCACACCGGATACCGCCAGGCGGATCGCCGCTTCGATGACCGCCAGCGAGGCCGATTTCGGCAGGCAGCCGCAGATGCCGCGCGCGCTGTCGGCATTGGGCACATGCAGCGGCAACAGGTCGGCGAGCACCAGGATGCGCTGAGGCGCAAGCAGATTGCGGGCAAGATCAAGCTGCTCCCATCCCGCCGCGGTATCCGCGGGCATGCCGAAGACCAGCAGATCGGCGTTGCGAGGCGGGCTGTCCAGGCGGACAAGGTCGGCCGGCGCGAGCGCCATGACATGTCCGGAGTCCTGGATGTTCTCGAGCATCTGCAGCAGCCCGAGACGGAGCAGAGGATGCTCCTCGATCAGCAAGGCGTTCATTTGATTCACTCCCCGTTAGTGACGGGCGGGAGTGCGGGACGCTTTGCGTATGGAGGGAGAGTGCGGGACAGCGGGCACTACTCGTGCCTGGCTGGACAGCCATACCCCCCGTGCTTCCATGTCCCGCCTGTTCCGTTGTGGATGGAACTTGTCGGCGCAACTGGAAGATTGACCCGAACCCCGAACCCGAAAATCTCGCTCCTGAATCGGCTTAAATTCATCTTATGGGCTGGTTGAATGGAACGCAACCCTCCCGATTTGGAACGGGACGAGGTGGGAATGAAGGCGGTTTCATAATCCGCCATAAAAGGCCACGGCAGGGCCTCCTTATGTTCCGCAAACGCCATGCCGGCGCGGGATGGCGGGTGTTTCAACATTGAGACAACGCTTTTGAAAGCGTTGCATTGCTGTAACCGAATCCATTATCCAGTGGCCATTAACGTACCCGAGATAACCCTTTTGGGTGGACCCCGTAATATATCTACGGCCAGCCTGCTGCAATTATGAAACTCTTATTTCAGCACCTGTTGCGAAATACCCGGGAGGAATTTACAACGGGTCGGGCGCATGGACTAGTGCTTAAGGATGGGTGACGATTCGCTCGTCGGGATGAGGCCGGGAGCAGTGGGCCGCACTACTGCCGGAGGCTTGCCACCAACCCGGCGTCGGGACGTGGCAAGCCCGCATGGTAGGGCTTCGGTTTGTCAGCGTGCCCAGTAGCCCGGGCGCATCACCCAGCCGTGCGGCCCCTGGACCCAGCGATCAGGCATATAGCGGTAACCGGGGCGCTGCGCCTGCCAGTAGCCACCGCGCCAGTCATAGCGGCCGCCTCGGGCAACCCAGTGGCCCGGCACCCATGCCTGGCCTGGACGAGCTGCCGGGCGCGGCTCATAGCGCGGCGGCGGGGGCGGGTGGCCATAGGCGTATCCCGGGGGCGGGGCGGGGTACGCGTCGGCGGGGGCGATCAGGCCGAACGAGGCGCCGGCGGCGAGGACGGCAGCGGCGAGCAGTAGTTGGCGTTTCATCTGGATTCTCCTGGTATCAGTCAGGGCGGGCGGCGCGGCGCGCGTCGCATCAATAGCGGTCGTGGTAGTAGTGGTAGCGCGGCGGCGGGCCACCGCGCGGCGGCACCACGATGCAGGCGGAAAGCAGGGCCGCCGTGGTTGACAGCAGTACCACCAGGGAGAGGGCGCGTTTCATGTTGTGGCTCCGGATCGGTTCGCGTTGAACATGGCTTCAATGTAGCGACGCGTGCCGGCGCTGCGTGCTTGCACTTGTAAGGCCGTCTCACATCGTGCGTGAACCGGCAGTGGCTGCCGGCGAATTCTTGCGGCAGCCCGCCAGGCCTTCCGGCACAAGGGATTCAGGGACGCGCGCAAGGTCCGCCCGATCTTGCCGGTGATCCCTTGCCAGCGTAATGTGACGTTACATCGGAAATAAATATCGCAAAGGTTTGCTGCCCGGACCGGCATCCTGGATGCGGAATCGGCTTGTCCGGGCAGCGTGAAATCGCACGCAGAATTGGGTACGCTTTGGCGGTGCGCCACGCCTCAACGTGGCGCGCGCCGCTCCCCGGAGCAGTGCGTCCGGGCGCGCGAGAAGGCGCGATCGGCCCATGCCAGGGAGATGGCCGATGGCACGAAGCTTGCACAATGTCCTGCGGAGTTTGGGAAATTCACCACGTGTGCTTGAAGGAGGCGCCATGCCGGTCATGCTCATCGTGCTGGCCCTGCAGATGCTGCAGGGGTTGACGCCCGCCGCCGGCGCGCTGTTCGCGCTGCCGGTGGCGGTCGAGGCAAGCGACGGCGCCGCCGTCATCGAACAGGCCATGCTGCGATGACGCGCCCCGCTTCACGTCGCGTGCGTGTCTCTCCCCCAGTCCGGCGACATCAACGACATCCACCCTGACGGAGAGACCATGAACCGCAGCGACGTGACCGACCTCATCATCGAAGCCAAGGTCAGGCGCGGCATCACCTGGGCCCAGGTAGCCGAACGCGTAGGCAAGAGCAAGGAATGGACGACGGCCGCGTGCCTGGGCCAGATGGTATTCGACGAGGCCGGCGCGCGCGCCGTGATGGAGATCTTCGGCCTGCCGGCGGAAGCCGAGCCCTGGCTGCGCACCGTGCCATACAAGGGCTCGCTGCCCACGCAGGTGCCGACCGATCCGCTGATCTACCGCTTCTACGAGCTCATCAGCGTCTACGGGACCACCTTCAAGGCCCTGATCCACGAAGAGTTCGGCGACGGCATCATGAGCGCCATCGACTTCCGCATGGACCTGCAGCGCGAGCCCGATCCGAACGGCGACCGGGTGCGCATCGAGATGTCGGGCAAGTTCCTGCCCTACAAGACTTACTAGGCCCCGGCTGGCGCTGAAAGGGGGCCTGCCATCGACGCACCGTAGCGCGCCGGATCAAGTCGCGTAGTGAGCGCAAACACCAGCGCCACGCAAGCGAAGTGATACCACCAGCCGGCCAGGAAGTTGCCGCTGCGGTCATGCAGGACAGCGGTGATCCAGGGGGCGAGCGATGCCAGCAGGAAGCCGCCGCCCTGCATCAGCGCCCCCAGCGCGCCGGCGCTGTCAGGATCAGGCAGGTGATCGAGCGCCACCACCAGATACAAGGCAAAGCACCCGCCAAGGCCCGCGCCGCCGATCATCGCCCAGGCGTGCGGCGCGAGGTTGGGCCATACCGCCAGGCCGGCAAAGCCGATGGCTTGCAGCACAAGCGCGAGTGCCATCCAGGCCCGCCGGTCGCGCTTGCGCGCCGCCAGCGCAGGCAGTGCGAGTGCGGCAGCGGCCTGGGCAATTGCCATCAGCGCGACCAGGCTGCCGCTCTTCCCGGCGCTCCAGCCGTGGCTCTGATAGAAGGGCGCGAGCCAGGCCACCAGCGAGGCATAGCCGCCGTTCATCACGCCGAAGCAGCCCATCAGGAGCCAGGTGCGGGGCCGGCGCAGCAGACGCAGCGTAGAGCCCGAGGCGGCACGGTTGGCCGCTTGCCGGGCACCTGAGGCGCGCGGCAGCGTGCGCCATGCCAGCACCAGGGCGGCCCAGGCCGGCAAAGCCCACAGCGCCAGGCCGTCACGCCAGTTGCCGGCCATGCTGGCCACGAAGGGCGTCAGCTGCGCACCCAGTGCGCCGCCGCCCATCAATGCGGCCGAGTAGAGGCCCATGACCGGCGCCACGCGGCTCGGGAATTCCTGCTTGATGATGCCGGGATACGCCGCCTGCACCACGGCCACGCCCAGCCCGCACAGCGCGGCGGTGGCAATCAGCAGCGGGCCGTCCGCCACCCCCAGCCGCAGCGCGGATCCCGCTCCCAGCAGCACCAGCGCGCCGATGATGGCGCGGCGCGCGCCCAGGCGCTGGCGGATGGCCGGCGCGACAAACGCGCCGACCCCCATCAGCAGCATCGGCAGCAGCGTCAGCCACGCCATGCCCTGGTAGTCCAGCCCGGTACCCGCGCGGATGGCGGGGGCCAGCGGGCCCACGGCGGTCAGGAAGGGCCGCAGGTTCAGCCCGATCACCACCACGGCAGCCAGCATCTGCCAGCGCGGTGCCGCCGTGGCGGCAAGTGCCCGCTCAGACACCGGACTTGCGCGGCCCGTACAGCTGCGCGGCGGAGATATCCACCGGCACCCGCGTCAGCGGCAGCGGCGGGGGCGTCAGCGAAAGACGCAGGGCCTGGTAGGCCGCCTCACTGGACAGGCCGTACGGCGCGGCATCCGCGTTGTCGAAGGCGTAGTAGACCGCCTCGACGCCCGCCATGGTCAGCGCGGCCAGGCACATCGGGCAGGGATGGCCGCTGGCGTAGGCCACCGCGCCGGGCAGGTCCGGGCGGCCCAGCTTGCGGCTGGCGGCGCGCAGGGCTTCCATCTCGGCGTGCGTGGTCGGGTCGTGGCTGTGGACGATGTCGTTGACGCCGGTGACAACCGCCTCGCCGCCGATCGCCAGCACGGCGCCGAACGGCCGGCCGCCGCGGCGCAGATTGGCCTCGGCCAGGCGTACGGCCTCTTGCATGAACTGTTGATGGGTCGTCATGGGATTATTGAAAGTGAGTGCATGCTCGCGCGGGAATCACAATTGGGAGCCCGGATCGCCAGATGCGAAGGCATCAATCTACGCTCGGGTTTGATGATTGGGAAATTAAATGATGAAATCATCTGCAGTGGAAAATCGAATGGATGCCTCACCATGCATGACGCCCGCCTGGACCCCGTACTGATGCAAAGCTTTGTCGCCGTGGCGGAGAGCGGCAGCTTCACCCGTGCCGCCGAGCGGGTGCACCTGACCCAGTCAACCGTCAGCCAGCAGGTGCGCCGGCTGGAGGAGCAGCTCGGCTGCGAGCTGCTCGACCGCGGCGGGCGCTACGTCACCACCACGCCAGAGGGCGAGCGCCTGCTCGGCTATGCGCGGCGGCTGCAGCAGCTGATGGCCGAGGCGGTGGAGCAGGTCCGGCAAAGCGCCGGGCAGGGAGAAATCCGGCTGGGGGTGCCGGAGGATTTTGCGGCGCAGACGCTGACGCCGATGCTGGCCGGGTTTGCCGATACCTGGCCGGGCGTGCGGCTGGAGGTGACAAGTGGCCTGAGCCACGAGTTATGGCAGCGCTTCCAGGACCGCGAGCTGGATCTCGCGCTGGTCAAGCAGCGCGTCGGGCATGCAGCCGGCGTAGCCTGCTGGCCCGAGCCGCTGTGCTGGATCGACAGCCGCGAGCGTCCCGCCGCGGCACGCGATCCCGTGCCGCTGGTGGTGTTCCCCAGCGGTGGGCTTTACCGCGGCGAGATGACCCACGCGCTGGACGCCAGCGGGCGGCGCTGGCGCATCGGCTTTGTCAGTGCGAGCCTGGCCAGCATCCGCTCGGCCGTGGCGGACGGGCTGGGGATCAGCCTGCTGCCGCGACGGCTCGCCACCGCCGCCCACCGGATCCTCGACGGCGAAGCGTGGCTGTCCGACGTGCCGGACGTGGAGCTGACCCTGCATGCCCAGCCCGACCCTTCCGCCGCGGCGCGCGACATGATGGGCCGCCTGGTGGCGCTGTGCGGCCAGGCCATGCACGGGCCGTAAGCGGCCGCTTCAGGATTGACTCAGGGCGGGTTCAGGGTGATCGCGGGCGCGGGCCGGTCAGCCGAAGAACTCGTTGTAGTAGCGGGTGCAGGTACCGGTCTGGCGGAACGTGTACGGCAATTCCGCCATGGCGGCGGCGTCCAGCGAACCGAAGGGGATGTCGAGGTCGGAGGCCTCCTGGGTCAGGCCGTGGTTGTCGAGGCGGCTGTCGGGACGGGTGATGTGCTGCGAAGTCATGTCAGGCTCACTTGTAGTGCCGGGCGCCATGGGTGCCGGCGCCGTCGAAACGTGAATCAGCGGAATTTCCGCCTGCAAATGATCCTAACCGCGGATGCCGTTCCGGTCAGCCATCCGGCGCAGAACACACTGTTTCTGAATTGCGTCCAATCGTTATGCCAGGCGTCACATTCCGCACGCTGGCGGGCGATCGGCAAACTGCTGTTGCTGGCCGGGGCAGGGTCTATAGTGGCTCAGGAACGCTTGGCAACGCAGGAGTACGCCATGACTGTGCCACCGTGCTTTGCAGATCGCCGCGAGGCCGGCATCTACCTTGGCAGGCGGCTGGCCGAACTGGACTTCGGCAAGCCGCGCGATGACGTAGCGCCGGCGCTGGTGCTGGCCCTGCCTCGCGGCGGTGTGCCGGTGGCATTTGAAGTGGCGCGCGCGCTGAATGCCCGGCTCGATGTGCTGCTGGTGCGCAAGATCGGCGCGGCGGGCTATCCCGAGCTGGCGCTCGGCGCCGTGGTCGAGGGCGATGCCGGCGGCAAAGGTCCGCATACCGTCGTCAACGACGACCCGTGGGCGCAGCGCGCCGTCGAGAGCGGCAGCTTCGATGCCGAGCGCGGGCGCCAGCTCAACGAGATCACGCGGCGCCAGCAACGCTATCGCGGCGGCAAGCCGGTGCCGGCAATGGCCGGGCGCACGGTGATCGTGGTGGATGACGGCGTGGCCACCGGTGCCACCATGCGTGCTGCGCTGGAAGGCGTGCGCATGGCCGGCGCCGCGCAAGTGGTGGCCGCCGTGCCGGTGGGGGCGCAGGATGGCCTGGCCAGCCTGCAGCCGGCTGCCGACCAGGTGATCTGCCTGAACACGCCGCCCAGCTTCGGCGCGGTGGGTGCCTTCTACCTCGATTTCACGCAGACCAGCGACGACGAGGCGCTGGCACTGCTGCGCGAAGCGGCATCGTGGCAGGTGAGGTGAGCAGGCGCCGAGCTCAGGCCTTCGTCCGAGCCTTATCCAGCCTGGCCTTCAGGTGCGGCACCAGTCCGCCCGCAGCCAGGATCGCAAGCAGGAAATCCGGAATCGGTTCGCAGGGGACGCTGCAGCCATCGGCCAGCTGCAGCAGTGCCTTGTCCAGGTTCAGCCGCACGCGCAGTCCGTCGGCCAGCCGCGAGGTGTCGGGGCAGACCAGCACTGGCAGGCCGACATTGATGGCATTGCGATAGAACAGCCCGGCGAACGACGGCGCGATCACCGCCTGCAGGCCCAGGTGGCGCAGCGCCTGCGGGGCCTGCTCGCGCGAAGAGCCGATGCCGAAGTTCTCTCCCGCCACCAGCACATCGCCAGCACGCACGGACGCCGGAAACTCGGGGCGCAGCGCCGCCAGGCAATGGCTTGCCAGCACGTCCAGGCTGGCTTTCATATGCACGGCCGGGGCCATCGCATCGGTGTCGACGTTGTCGCCGAAGCGCCAGATGCGGCCGGTCGGCGCGGGGGGGAAACCGGGGGCGGGTGTCATGCAGGGGTGTTCAGGACAGAAGCGTGCGGGGGTCGGTGATGTGGCCGGTGACGGCGCTGGCGGCGACAGTGAGCGGCGAGGCCAGCCACACCGCGCTGCCGGCATCGCCCATGCGCCCGGAGAAATTGCGCGCGGTCGAGGCAATGACGCGGCTGTCGGCCGGGAAGCGCGCCGCGCCATAGCCGGCACAGGCGCCGCACGCGTTGGGCAGCAGTTCGGCGCCGGCATCGGCCAGGATGGCGAGCGTGCCTTCGCGCGCGGCCTGCTGCTGGTCGCGCAGCGAGGCGGGGGCGACCTGCAGCGATACCCCGGCGGCAACCCGCCGCCCGCGCAGGACGCTGGCGGCCATGCGCAGGTCTTCCAGCTTGGCGCCGGTGCAGGCCCCCAGATAGGCGATATGCACGGGTTCGCCGGCGGCCTGTTCCACTGGCGCGCTGTTGGCGGGCGAATGCGGCGCCGCCACCTGCGGCGGCAGCGCGCCGGCATCGAAACGATGCGTGGCCAGCAGCGGCGCGTTGGCATCCGTGCGCCAGCGGGCCAGCTCGATCGCCTCCAGGGTTTCGGCAGGCACGCCAGTGGCGGCCAGCCAGTCCATGGTGACGGCATCCGGGGCGATCAGGCCGGTCTGGGCGCCCAGTTCAGCGCTCATGTTGGACAGGGTCATGCGCTCCTGCATGGGCAGCGCGCTGACTGCCGCGCCGGCGTACTCGAGCGCCTCGTAGCGGCCCCCGCCAAGGCCCAGCCGGGCGCAGAGGAACAGCACCATGTCCTTGGCGCACACGCCCGGCGCCAGCGCACCATCCCATTGCAGGCGGATGGTCTGCGGCACGCGCAGCCAGATCTCGCCGGTCGCCAGCACGCCAGCCATCTCGGTGGCGCCGACGGCGAACATATAGGCGCCGAATGCCCCACCGGTGGGGCTGTGGCTGTCGCCGCCGACAATAAAGCGGCCCGGCAGCACGTGGCCGCGCTCGGGCAGCACGACATGGCAGATGCCTTCGCCTTCAATCAGGTGCGTGCCCGCCTGGCGGGCCCAGTCGCGCGTAAAACGGATGATTGACTCAGACTCGGCATCCGCCGCCGGCACGAAGTGGTCGGTCACCACCACGTAGCGCGACGGATCCCAGACCTTCGCGCCCAGCTCCTGCAGCAACGGTGCCACCCGGCGCGGGCCGCTGGAATCGTGCGACATCGCCAGGTCGACGCGGCACTCCACCAGCGAACCCGGCTCGCAATAGGCGAGCCCCGCGGCGCGGGCGACCAGCTTCTGGGCCAGCGTGGCAGGCGGCGGCCCGGGCGGCAAGGCGTCGGCGATCGGCGTGGTCATTCCGGAGTGGCTCCCGAATACCTGACCACCGCGGCCCATCGCTTCACGTCCTGGCGCACGAACCTGGCAAATGCCTCGGGCGAGGTGCCGAGCGGCTGCGCTCCGTCGGACTCCAGCCGCTTGCGGACGGCGGGCGACTCGAGCCCCTTGTGCGCGGCCTGGTAGATGGCCTGGGTTACCTCGGGCGGCAGGTCCGCGGGTCCGAACAGCCCGAACCATGCGCTGGACTCAAAGCCCTTCACCGTCGCGCCGATGGGTGCCGCGCCGGGGAACTGTGGCAGCGGCGCGGGGCTGGTCACGCCCAGCACCTTGAGCTTGCCGGCCCTGACATGCGGCAGCACGTTGAGCGTGCTCGCGAACATCAGGTCGCACTGGCCCGCGAGCACGTCGGTGATCGCCGGCGCGGTGCCCTTGTATGGGATGTTGACGATGTAGGTGCCGGTCATCATCTTGAACATGTCGCCGGCCATATGCAGCGACGACCCGACCGAGCCGATCGCGAAATTGAGCTTGCCCGGCTCGGAGCGGGCCAGGCGGATCAGCTCGGGAACGTTGTTGGCCGGCAGCTTCGGCGTGGCGACCAGCACGCTGGGCACCGTGGCCACCAGCGTGATCGGCGTGAAGTCCTGCACCGGGTCGAACGGCAGCTTCTTGTACAGCGTGGCGTTGATGGTATGGCTGGTGAAGCTCATCAGCAGTGTGCTGCCATCGGGCGCGCTCTTGGCGACCAGGTCGGCGGCAATGTTGCCACCCGCGCCGGGGCGGTTTTCGACCACCACCGGCTGGTCCAGCTGCTGTGACATTTCCTGGGCGAGGGTGCGCGCCAGCGTGTCCGTGGTGCCGCCGGCCGGGGCACCGACCAGGATGCGGATCGGCTTGCCGCCGGCGATCTCCGCGCGTGCAGCCTGCTGCGGCGCCAGCACGGCCAGCAACGCAGCGCTGACTGCGATGCCGGTCAGCCGCACGGCTGAAGCAACCGCGGCGGCGCGCCGCTTCTGGCTTGGCGAATCTGTCTGGCAGGACTTGCCCAGGCGGAACACTGGCATGACGACGGCTCCTAGAAGTGATTAGGAGTACGCAGTATCGCCCGGATCGGGCCGGATTGCTCCGCCGCCTGCCGTTCAGTCGCGCAGGCCGGGCCGCGTTTCATTCTCGACCCAGACATTGGCGCTGTCGCCCCCCGCGGGCGACAGTTCCATGCGGTACTCGTAGCGGTCGGGCCGGTACTGGCCGAGCAGGAACTGCACGGGACGGCCCGACTTGTCCTGCACCACGCGCCGCACCGCAAGCAGCGCGCCGCCAACGGGCACATCGAGCAGCGGCGCGACCACGACGTCGGCCAGCCGCGCCGACAGGATCTGGCTGGCGCGGCCCAGCTGCACGCCGTTGGCTTCAAGCAGCCTGAGCACTGGCGTCTCTTCCAGCGCCTTGCGCGTGATCGGGCGGCCAAGCTCGGCGGGCAGGTAGACCGTGATGTGCGAGAGCGGGCGGTTGCGGTAGTGGCGCACGCGCACGATCTTCACCACCGGATCGCCCGGATTCAGGTTGAGCGCTTCGGCCACGTCGGGGGTCGCGTGGACTTCGTCGATCGAGATCACCTTCACCGACGTCTTCTGGCCCATGTCGATGATGTTGTCGAGCAGGCTGCTGGCGCCGCGTTCTTCACTGACCGCCGGCCTGACCGGGTGCGGATTGACAAAGGTTCCCAGCCCGCGATGCCGGCGCACCAGGCCTTCCTGCACCAGGCGGTCGAACACGCGGCGCATGGTCACGCGCGAGGCATGGAACTGCTTGGCCAGGTCAATCTCGCCCGGCAAGGGGCCCTGTCCGAAGCGGCCCTCGACGATCTGCTGGCGCAAGACGACGTAAATCTGGTGATACAGGGGAACGACGGCTTCACTCATGGTTTCCCTTGTGGAGAGATGACAAGTCTGTAATGCCTCTAATGTACTTTAAATCAGACATGACGCCTAGCAAAGTGACCGGTTGTGGCGGTTTCGGGACTAGGCGCGGCGGCAGCTGTTGCAAGGATGCATCTCGGCCCGTGCGGCGCGACAATCGCGCGCTCCCGCATCGGGGCAATGTCTTCTTAACGCCGCCGTGGCCGGGGCCCGCGGCATGCGCCCTGAAGCAGGCGTCCTCGCGCCTGAAGGGGCTTTGCATGAGAGGCGGCGAGTGCACCGCTGCCTGCGGTGTTTCAATGCCGATACGCACCCAGGCGCATCGTGCAATCCCCGACTATTGCATTAACAAACTGAAAAATAAGGGTTTTTCCTTCCGGCGGTAAACCCCTCGCGAGGGCAGGCCGGTCTCTGTGTCACAGCGGTGTGACATGTCGTCTGCGATGCACAGCAACATCGACGCGCCAGAGTGCCGAGGGGTGCCAGAAGTTCCCGTGTGACGGCTTGGCGGGCCTTGTAATACAAGGGATTGCCACTGCGGGTGGCGAAGCTGGCACCGATTATGCGCAAGGAGAGGCTGGTTTGGCAGGGTGCCAGACCTGAACCTCCAGCCGTCGTTCCGGTTGAGCGCCGGCCGGAGGCTGAGCCGCCGTGTACTTCTCCTGGGAGCTTCGTATGAACAAGACACTACTTGCGTCGGCGATTGCGCTGGCCTTTGGCTTTGGTAGTCAGGCCATGGCAAACCCGACAAACAACAACGAGAAAACGGGCACGACCAATACGCAAACCGCGACCGCGACCTCGACTCAGTCTGGCGCCGGCCCCTCAGCGAATGAAAATTCGTGGGCTACTCAGGCGAATGGCAACACCAGGACCAGCACCAGCACCAGGACATCAACGAAGGTCAAGACCGACCAGGATTTGAGTGGTTATGGCAATGCGGCCGCCGCCAATGGCGGTACGGCAACCGCCAACTTTTCCAACTCGTTCAACACGAACAAGGCATTGGCGATCAGCAGGCTGAGCGGGACGGTTTCCGGCAATTCGATCGCGGCGATCGGTAACAGAGCCGGAAACTGGGGTAACGCCAATGGTGCGTCAGGCGGAACGGGCGGCAACGGCTATGGCGGCAATGGCGGTAACGGTGGTAACGGTGGTAACGGCGGCAGCGCTACCAACGGCAGCGCTACCAATGGCGCTGTGACCAACGACGGCGCGCACGCCGGCAACGGCGCGGCAGGCGGTGCTGCGAGCGGCACGGGTGGTGCTGGCGGAGGCGCAACGTCGCGTGGCGGCGGCGCGCTCAGCGCCAGCCTTGGTGCCGGCGGCAGGGGTGGCTATGGCACCGGCAGCGGCGGTAGCGCTGCCAGCCTCGGCGCGGGCGGCCGCGGCGGCTATGGCGGTTCGGGCTCAGGTACTGGCGGCGGCGCGCTTGGCGCCAGCGTCGGCCTAGGCGGCGACACGCATGCCAGCGGCAGCGCGGGCAATGGCACCAGCGCCAATGGTTCGGCAACGACCGGAGCAGGTGGTGCAGGCTCCGGCGGCGCGACGACGGCATCGGGTGGTGCAGGTAGCGCCGGCGGTGGCGCCGGCGGAGCTGGCGGTGCAGGCACCGCGACCGCGACCGGCGGCGCTGGCAGCGGCACCGGCGGCGCAGGCGGCGCGGGCAGCGGCGGTGCAGCCACGGCGACGGCTGGTGCATCCACCAGCACCGGCGGCGCGGGCGGCGCGCAAGGCAGCGTTGGCGGCGCGGGTGGAGCAGGTGGTGCGGCCACCAACGGCAGCGCCACTGGCTCGGCGTCCAACGGTAGCGCCACGGCCGGCAACGGTGCGGTGGGTGCTGTTGGCGGTACCGGCGGCGTTGGCAATGGTGCGGTCGGTGGTGCCGGCGGTGCTGGCGGCACCAACACGGTCAATGCCGGCTCGTTCGCCATGTCCAATGTCATGACCAGCGTTGGTCAGACGGCAGCGGGCATCATGGTTGCCAATCAGAACCTTGGCGCCGCATCGCTGGTGCAGCAAAGCGTCAATGTGCAGGCAAACCTGAGCGTCGGACACTGAGGCGTGAGCGGCGTCGGCTGGCCTGCCCCGCGCAAGCGGGCGGGCCGGACGGTGCCGGTGCATGGCTTCAAGCCGACAGGATGGGGTTTCCCGGCGTGCGGTTCGCGCCGGGGGGCCTGCCTGGCATAGCAGCCTGTAGGTTCCGCAGCGGCCGGCCGGATGGGGCCGGGCGCGGCGGGCGTGAGGAGACGCATCATGCAACCGATTCGCACTGCTGCCACAGCACTGGCGGCAGCATTTCTGACCTGGCCATTCGTGCAGGCCCAGGCGGCTCCTGCGATGGAGAATGCTGCTGCAGTGACGCCGGTCACCGTGGCTGGCCCCGTTGCACAGCCTGAGGCAAAGGCAGGCGGCGTGACGCAGGCAGCGAGCAATCCTTTTGGCACGACTGCAGTCGCGGTCTCGAGCGAAAAGCTCGATGGCGTGCGCGGCGGGGCCGAGCTGGTGGTCAATGACATGCGCTTGCACGGCACCGTCGCCGACAACGCCGCGGTCAATACGCTGACCGGCAGCAACGTCGTGACGGAGGGCGCATTTGCCAATGCCGCGGGCATACCGACCGCGATCCAGAACTCCGGCAACAACGTGCTGATCCAGAACGCGACCATCGTCAACGTCCAGTTCAAATGATGAAGATGCTGCGAAGACAGCTGGGGGTACTGGCATATGTCCTGACCATGGTCGGCATGCAACCGGCCCTGGCGGACCGGGCCATCATCTATGGGCCAGTCGGCGAGTACTACAGCGTACCGGTCACCAGCCTGCGCGAAGCACGCTTCAAGACCACGATCCGCCAGCAGTACGACTTCAGTTGCGGCTCGGCCGCGGTGGCGACGCTGCTGACCTACCAGTACGGCGATCCCGTCAGCGAGCAGCTGGTCTTTGCCAATATGTATGTCAATGGCGACCAGGCCAAGATACGCCAGGAAGGCTTCTCCTTGCTAGATATGAAGCGCTTCCTGGAGTCGCGCGGCTTTCTGGCCGACGGCTATGAACTGCCCCTGTCCAAGCTGGAGGAAACCCAGGTTCCGGCGATCGTTCTGGTCGTCGAGAACGGCTACCACCATTTCGTGGTGGTCAAGGGGGTCAAGGGCGACCGCGTGCTGATCGGCGATCCGGCACGCGGCACGCGCGCTATTTCGCGCGAGCATTTCGAGCAGATCTGGGAAAGCCAGCTGTTGTTCGTGATCCACAACCGTACAGAGAAAGCACGGTTCAATCTTGCCGCCGACTGGCGCGTGGCGCCAAGCGGCCCTTACTGGATGGGAGTCAACCGGGATAGCCTGTTCTTCACCGTCATGCCTTCGCACGGCGGTAGCGATTTCTGAGGAACACATCATGCTCCAGACATCCGCGACAAATCCGGCTGCCAGCCGCTACGGCGGATCGGCGACGGCGGCAATGCTGCTGGGCGCGGGCATGGCCTGTGCCGGCGCGGCGCAGGCCGGCGAGCAGCCATTGCCTGAAGCGCCCGCACCGCTCGAAGCGGCGGCCATGCCCGCACAGTCGGCGCAGGCCAGCGAGCTGTCATTGCCCGAGGCGCCCGCAGCGCCCGAAGCGGCGGCCGTGCCCGCACAGCCGGCGCAGGCCAGCGAGTTGCCATTGGCCGAAGCGCCCGCAACGCCCGAAGCAGCGGCCATGCCCGCGCAGTCAGCGCAGGCCGGCGAGCTGCCATTGCCCGAAGCGCCCGCAGCGCTCGAAGCGGCGGCCGTACCCGTGCCGGCATCGCAGGCCCGCGAGCCGCTATTGCGCGAAGCGCTCAACGCGTTGGACATGCCCGCGCAGCCAGCGCAGGATGCGTCAGGCAGCAAGGCGCAAAGGCACCAGAAACACAACACGCTCACGGCTGCGCGCAGCAGCATGACCGGCTGGAAACCGGTCGGACAGGAACGCCTGGACGACATGCGCGGTGGCTTCGATGTCGGCGGGCTGCAGGTTTCGTTCGGTATCGAACGCGCGGTGTATATCAACGGGGCACTGGTGGTTGCAACCAGCATTAACATCCCCGATGTCAGCCGCATCACCACCGACCAGGCAACGAAGCTGGCTGCCGCGCTGGGACCGTCGATCATCAGCGCGACGCAGAACTCCGTGAACGCATCGCTCGCGGGCAGCCCGGCCACGGCCGGCATCCAGCTGGGCAACGGCGGCAGCGCGAGCAGCGCAGGCGCGTCGGCGTCGGCCAGCGGCGGCGCGGGTGCTCCCGGCAGCGCCGGCACGGCTGCGGCGAACGGGGCTTCAGCCAGCAGTACCGGCGCGGCCGGCTCGTCGATGGTGGTCATCGGGACGCCTGCCGGCCAGGTGGTGACCAACGGGGTGATGACCGTGATCCAGAACGGCCCGGGCAATGCTGCGGCCGTGGGCTCGATGGCGGGAGCGCCGGCAACGGTGATCCAGAACACCCTGAACAACCAGAGCATCCGGAGCCTGATGACAATCGACGCAAGCGTGAATACACTGCAGGCATTCCGGAACCAGGTGGCAAGCGCAGCGCTCAACAACGCGCTGTTGCGGGCCGCAAGCATGAGGTAGTCGTAGCGAAGGCAAAACGCAGGGCAGGAGCCGACTCCTGCAAATCCAGTCTGCCGTCCCGGGGGAGGAAGACGTCATGAAGAAGCGGTCGATGCAGGGCATCCGCAACGCCGGATGCTCGACGTTGCTGTTACTTGGAGGCCTGGCGCAAGCCCAGACCCCGCCAGAAGCGGGGCCACCCGCCGCGGGACTGGAATCGCTGCAAAAAGAACTGGCCGAACAGGCGACCCAGCTGGAGGCGATGAAGCGCGCGCTGGCGGAGCAGGAAGCCGTGATCCGCGAGTTGCGCAGCGTGATCGGTCCCGACGTCCTGGCGAGGAAGCGCGGTGGTGCCGGGCCGGGTATCACACCCGGCGACAATGCCACCAATGCCACGGCAGCGGCCGCGGCAGCCGGGGCCAACGCCACCCAGAGCGTCCCCAACAACCTCGTCATCACACCAGAGCCCGGCAGCGAGCAACAGGCCGGTGCGCAGCCTCAGCAGGTGCAGGGGCAGCCGCAGCAAGGTGAGTCGGCGCAGCCGCAGGCGATTGCAGGCGCAGCGGAAGAGCCGGTAGGCAGGCCACCGGAGCGCGATACCCGCCCGCCCGAGATCGCACCGATTACCGACCAGCCCGGCGTGCTGACGGCGGCCGGCAAGTTTGTCGTGGAACCGGGCTTCCAGTACGGCTATTCATCGAACAACCGCGTGGCGCTGGTCGGCTACTCGATCATTCCCGCCATCCTGATCGGCCTGATCGATGTGCGCGAGGTCAAGACCTCGACCTATATCGAATCCATTGCGATGCGCTACGGCATCACCAAGCGGCTGGAGATCGAGGCCAAGGTGCCCTACGTGCAGACGTCCGGTTCCACCATCAGCCGCGAGGTGTTCACCGGTACCGCTGTCGACAATGTCTTCAACTCCAGCGGCAAGGGGCTCGGGGACGTCGAGGCGACGCTGCGCTACCAGATCAACTATGGCAGCGAGAAGATCCCGTACTTCATCGGCTGGCTTCGCTACAAGTCCGCTACCGGCAAAGACCCGTTTGAAGTCGTCACCGATTGCGTGACGCGCTGCGTGGGCAATACCACCGGCACCGGCCTGCCGCTCGGGCTGCCCACCGGCACCGGCTTCCAGGCCATCCAGCCGGGCATCACCTGGCTGCTGCCGACCGACCCGGCGGTGTTCTTCGGCACCTTCAGCTACCTGCACAACTTTGCGCGCGACAATGTCAGCCGCACCGTGCTGAACGGCGACAAGGAATTCCTCGGCAAGATCGCGCCCGGAGACATCTTCGAGTTCAGCTTCGGCATGGGCCTGTCGCTCAACGAGCATGCATCGTTCAGTATCGGCTATGACCAGGCCATCATCTGGCCGACCAAGCAGAACGGCCAGACCGTGCCGGGGTCGGTGCGCGTGACACAGGGCACCTTGCTGGTGGGGTATTCATACCGCTTCAACAACCGCTATACGCTGAACCTCTCGGTGGGCGCCGGCCTGACGCGCGACACCCCCGACCTGCAGGTGAATGTGCGCCTGCCGATCACTTTCTGAGGCGTATCGGGGGCGGGACGTGACGCGCGCCGCGCACGCGTGCGCCACAACTGCCGGCTCATTCGTGAGGCGCCTTGCGCTTGGCGCATGAACGGCGTACAAAGAAATAACCCCGTCCCGCAGACGGAACACCCACACCATCGGGGCGGCCTTGATAACGAGGAGAGAGACATGCGCAAACGCATCTTCTGGTTGTTGCCCGACCTGCCGAGTGCCCGCCGCACCATGGACGACCTGTTGCTCGCCCGCGTCGAGAACAGTCACATCCATTTCGTGGCGCGCGACGGGGCCGACATGACCGGCCTGCATGAAGCCAACTTGTTCCAGACCTCGGACATCGTGCATGCCGCGGAGATGGGGCTGATGGTGGGTGGCGGCGTTGGCGTCGTGGCCGGCGTGGTGGTAGCCATGTTCCCGATCGTGAGCGATACGCCGCAGTGGGGCCTCGTGGGCGTGCTGGCGGTGCTTGGCGCGGTGTTCGGCGCATGGGCCTCGAGCATGATCGGCAGTTCGGCACCCAACAGCCGGCTACGCGCGTTCGAAAAGGATATCGAGGCGGGCAAGATCCTGCTGATGGTGGACGTGCCGCGCAGCCGTGTCGAGGAAGTCGAAATGCTGCTGCAGACCGCGCATCCCGAAGCCAGCTTTGCGGGTCTCGACCCGGCCGTGCCTGCATTCCCCTGACCGATCCTGCGTCTTTTTCCCCAGCGCGCCCGCGTGGCGCGCCCTGATGCGCGTTCCCCCGCGCATCGCTGCGCCACATCGGAGCCGGCAACCGGTTCCGGTGTGATGCCGCAGCAACAGCTCCCCTTCTTGCCGTTTGCCCCGCTGGTGGGGTTGATGTAACTTGCAGATCGTTGCGCAGCTATGCATGCGCGGCGCATAGAACGAATTCAAGAACATCACGCCGAACGGGCGGAGGGGGCAGGAGATGAAGGCAACATGGATTGCTGGCGGCATGCTGGCCGCCGCGCTGGGATGGGTCGCGCCAACCGCAGGCGCGGAACCCGGGGTAACCAGAACATCGATTCGCATCGGGCAATCGGCGGGCGTCACGGGTCCTGTCGCCGGCTCGGTGAAGGAGCAGATCGCCGGCGCGCAGGTTTACCTGAAGACGGTCAATGCCAACGGCGGCGTAGGCGGGCGCCGCATCGAGCTGGTGACCTACGACGACGGCTTCGACGCCAAACGCACGCCGGACAATGTGCGCAAGCTGATCCAGGACGACAAGGTGTTTGCGCTCTTCATGGTGCGCGGCACGCCGCAGAACGAGAGCATCCTGCCCATCATCGCCGCCGAGAAGGTGCCGCTCGTCGCCCCGCTGACCGGAGCGATCACGCTGCATCGCCCGGTCAACCGCTACGTGTTCAACGTACGCGCCAAGTACCAGGACGAGGTGGCCCGCGCCATCAATCACCTGTCCACCTCCGGCATGAGCCGGATCGCGATCTTCTACGCCAGCGACGGGTTCGGGCAGGACGTGTTCGAAGGGTTCAGCACTGCGCTGCAGGCGCGCGGCACGCAGCCCGCGGCCAGTGCGAACTTTGTCCGCCCGATGGGCGATATCAGCCAGGGCGTGGCATCGGTCAGCAAGGCCAAACCGCAGGCGGTGCTGGTGATCGGCTCCGGCTCGGAAGCGGCGCGCATCATCAGGGAGCTGCGCAAGGCAGGCAGCGAGGCGCAGTTCGTCACGCTGTCGAACAACGCCGCCGACTCCTTCATCAAGGAGCTTGGCGAAGACGCGCGCGGGCTGATCATCACGCAGGTGGTGCCGGGCACGAACTCCAGCCAGATGACGCTGGCCTCGGAGTATCGCAGCATGGCCAGGCAGCAGGGCATCGAGCCTACCAACGCGGGCATGGAAGGCTTCATGTCAGCCAAGGTGCTGGTCGAAGGGCTGCGCCGCGCCGGCTCCGACCTGACCCGCGAGCGCCTGATCAATGCGCTCGAAGCCATGCGCGACTACGACCTCGGCGGCATCCTGATCAGCTATGGCCCGCAGCGCCATACCGGCTCGTCGTTCGTGGAGATGTCGATCGTCTCGTCGACCGGCAAGCTGATCCGCTGACGCCCGGGATACCGGAGGCCGCTGTGCCTCCGGCAAGTGCGCTGTGCATGATATACACGACCAGGCCGGCCCGGCGCGCACAGCCCAAAAGGCTGCGGTATAGTGGCCCGCATGGCTACTTCCACCACTCCCTCTTCCACGCCTGACGCCGCCGCTGCGGACAGCGCAACAAGCGCGCCTCGCACGCCGTTCTCGCTGCACGGACGCGTTGCGCTGGTGACCGGCGGTGCCCAGGGCCTGGGCCTTGCCATCGCGGCGGGCCTTGCCGATGCCGGCGCGCACGTGCTGATCGCGGCGCGCAGCGAACAACGCGTCGCGGACGCCGTGGCGATGCTTGCCGCGCGCGGCGGCAGCGCAGAGGCGCTGGTGCTCGACGTGACCGACGAAGCCGCCGTGGCGTCAGCCTTCGAGCGCATCGAAGCCCGGCACGGCCGCCTCGACATCCTCGTCAACAACGCCGGCGCCCGCAACCGCAGCACCATGGCAAAGCTGGACGCCGGCGACCTGCGCGCGATGCTCGAGACCAATCTCGTGGCACCGTACGCGCTCTGCCGGCACGCCGCGCAGCTGATGCGCCGCGGCCAGTACGGCCGCATCGTCAACGTCACGTCGATCGCCGGACAGGTGGCACGTGCCGGCGACGTGCTGTATCCCGCGACCAAGGGCGGGCTGGATGCACTCACGCGCGCCATGGCCGCCGACCTCGGCCGCTACGGGCTGACCGTCAACGCGATCGCCCCCGGTTACTTCGCCACCGAGCCCAACCAGCCGATGGTGGAAGACGAGAGCGTCGCCGAATGGCTGCGCCAGCGTACCTCGCTGGGACGCTGGGGACAGCCGGACGAGGTGGCTGGTGCCGCAGTGTTCCTTGCCTCGCCGGCCGCGTCATACATCACCGGACAGGTGCTGGCGGTGGATGGCGGATACCTCGGACATTTCTAGTCAACCGTAAAGCGTACTCAATTCTGCGTACCCCTCAGCCCCGACTCCGGCCCTTGCCGGAGCCCGCGGGCCTGCCGCTTCCATAGTGCTCGCGCAGGCAATCGATCATGGCGGCGGCGGCCGCTGAATCGCTCCGGTCTTTCAGCCGCACCAGGCAGATGTCCCGCACCAGCGATGGCATCTGCAGCGGCCGGATGGCCAGTCCCTCGCGGCGGAACTGGAACAGCGCCAGCGATGGCACGGCACTGATGCCCAGCCCCGCTTCCACCAGCGCCGCCACCGTGGCCAGGTGCTCCACCTCCATCACGCTGTTCAGGCGCAGCGGATGCAGCGCCGCATCCAGGTGCTGGCGCACGCTGCTGGTCCGCGACAGCTGGATGAACGGCAAGCCGGCCAGCGCCTGCGGCTGGACGCGCCGCTTGCGCGCGAGCGGATGGTCGGCCGGGCACACCAGGTGGAAGGTGTCGTGCACCAGCGGCTCCACGCGCAGGTCGGTGTCCTGCGCCGGAGCCGGAGCCAGGGCGAAATCGGCGCGCCCGCGCCGGACCAGCTCGATGCAGCCATCGGCCAGCTGGTCGAACAGCTCGAGTGCGATGCCCGGATAGCGCTGCCGGAACGCAGCCATCAGCGGCGGCAGGTCGCCGCCCGCCAGCGACGGCAGCGCCGCGATCGAGACGCGCCCCTTGCGGCGCTCGGCGTGGTCGCGCAGGTCTTCGAAGGCGGCTTCGAAATCGCCGAGCAAACGCCGCGCCGTTTCCTCGAAGCGCAGCCCGTCAGCGCTCAGCTCTACGTGCCGGGTGGTGCGCTCGAACAGGCGGCTGCCCGCCTGTTCCTCCAGCGTCCGGACCAGCGCGCTGAAGGCCGACTGCGACAGATGGCAGGCACGCGCCGCACGCGTGAAGTTGCGATACGTGGCCAGCGCAACAAAGGCACGCAGGTGCTTGACCGAAAGGTTCATGAGGCAAATGCCGATTCATCTGGTTAATCGCTAGATTAATCCAAATAATCCATTTTTTGGCTGGCTGATCCGGACCTAGAATGCATTCACCGGACAAGATCATGGTCCGGCAACCGATTCCCGCAATCTCGATCCAGGCCTGCCTCCGACCATGACTGCTCCCCTGCTGATCGGCTCCGGCGCCGGTTTCTCCGGCGACCGCACCGATGCCGCCTTGCCGGTGGTCCGCACCCTGATTGCGGCCGGCGGACCCGCCGCGCTGATCTTCGAGACCCTGGCCGAGCGCACGCTGGCGCTGGCGCAACTGGCACGGCGCAGTGACCCTGAGCACGGCTACGAGCCGCTGCTCGATGCCCTGCTCTCGCCGGTGCTGGCGCTCTGCCTGCGCCACGGCATTCCCATCATTGGCAATTTCGGCGCGGCCAATCCGCGTGCCGCGGCGCGGCGCGTGTGCCAGCTGGCGGCGGAACTGGGCCTGGCAGCGCCGCGCGTGGCGGTGGTGGAGGGCGATGACCTGTCGCACGACGCGGGCCGCGCGCTGCTGCGCGGCATTGTCGGGCCGGATTTTCCCGAGGCGCGTTTCGTCTGCGCCAACGCTTACATCGGGGCACAGGGCATCGCCGACGCGCTGGCCGGCGGCGCGCAGGTCGTGGTGTGCGGACGCGTTGCCGATCCGGCGCTGGCGGTGGGCCCGGCGATGGCGCACTTCGGCTGGTCGTGGCAGGACTGGGACCGCCTTGCCGCCGCCACCATGGCCGGGCATCTGCTCGAATGCGGGGCACAGGTCACGGGCGGCTACTTTGCCGATCCGGGCATGAAGGACGTGCCGGATGTCCATGCGGTGGGCTTCCCGATCGCACAGCTCGATGCCGACGGCGGCATCGAACTTTTCAAGGCAAGCGATACCGGCGGCTGCGTCGACCTGCGCACGGTCAAGGAACAGCTGCTGTACGAAGTGCACGACCCCGCCGCGTACCTGACGCCCGACGTGGTTGCCGACATCAGTGCGGTCACGGTGACGCAGCTCGGCAAGGATCGCGTGGCGGTGCGAAATATCCGCGGCCATGCGCGGCCGGAGCAGCTCAAGGCCAACCTCTTCTACGAGGGCGGGTGGATGGCCGAGGGCGAGATTTCCTACGCGGGTCCCAATGCTGCCGCGCGTGCAAGGCTGGCTGCCGATATCGTGCGGCGGCGCATGGCGATGCTCGGCCATGACGTGCCCATCCGCTTCGACCTGATCGGCGTGCTGAGCGTGCTGGCCGACGATGGCGGCGCGATGCTCGCGCAGCCACAGCCGCATGAAGCCGACGCGCAGGATGTTCGCCTGCGCGCGGCGCTCGCCCACGAAGACCGCGCCGTGGCGCAGGCGCTGCTGCGCGAAGTCAACGCGCTCTACACCTGCGGCCCCGCCGGCGGCGGTGGCGTGCGGACGGCACAACGCGCGCGGCTCAATGCCATGTCCTGCCTGGTGCCACGCGAAGCCGTGACGCCGCGGTACGCTTTGATCGCCTGAACGGAGTCCCGACATGACCACGACCGCCGCGCTCTACCAGTTCGCCCACGGCCGCACCGGCGACAAGGGCGACCGCTCCAATATCAGCGTCATCGCCTACGATGCGCGCGATTACGATCACCTGGTCACGCACGTGACCGAAGCCGCGGTGCAGGAGCTGTTCCGGCATCGCCAGCCGTCGGCCGTGACGCGCTACCTGGTGCCGTCGCTGCACGCGATGAATTTCGTGATCGACGGTGTTCTCGATGGCGGCGTCAACGATGCGCTCAATCTCGACGCGCACGGCAAGGCGCTGTCGTTCCGGCTGCTGCAGCTGCAGATCCCGCTGCCGCCGCGGCTGGCGGCGCACGGCGGCTGACGCCGATTACCCCGATCCACGACCTACAACGATTTCAACAGGAGACACAGATGTCCGGACTTCTCAGGCCCCTGGCCGCTGCCGCCGCGCTCGTCGTCCTTGCCTTGCCCGCGGGCCAGGCGTGGGCGGAGTTTCCCGACAAGCCGATCCGCTTCGTGGTGCCGTTTGCCGCAGGCAGCGCCACCGACCAGCTTGCGCGCGCCGTCGGCCAGGCGGTGACGGTGGACAGCAAGGTCACCGTGGTGGTCGACAACAAGCCGGGCGCGAATGGCTTTATCGCTGCCAGCGATGTTGCCAAGGCCGCGCCCGATGGCTACACCATCCTGATCACCACCAACACCACGCACGCCGCCAACGAACATCTGTTCAAGAAGCTGCCCTACGACCCGGTGAAGGACTACACGCCGGTCACGGCGCTTGGGCGCGGCGGCCAGATTATGGTGGTGAACCCGCAGGTGCCCGCGAAGACGGTGGCGGAGTTCATCGCACTGGCGAAGAAGCAGCCGGGCAAGCTCAGCTTCGGCAGCGGCAGCTCGTCGTCGCGCATTGCCGGTGAACTGTTCCAGCAGATGGCGCATGTGGAACTGCTGCACGTGCCCTACAAGAGCAATCCACTGGCCATCACGGACCTGCTCGGCAACCAGATCCAGATGATGATCACCGATACCGCGACCGGCCTGCCGCAGGTCAAGAGCGGCAAGCTGCGCGCGCTGGGCGTGTCCGGCAAGAGCCGTTCGCCGCTGGCGCCGGACGTGCCGACCATCGACGAGGCGGGCGTCAAGGGCTACGAGATGAGCTACTGGTTCGCGGCCTACGCACCCGCCGGCACGCCGCAGCCGGTGGTGGCAAAGCTCAACAGCCTGCTGGTGAAGGCAGCCCGCAGCGATACGGCGGCGAGCTTCTACAAGTCCACGGGCACCGAGGTGTTTACCAGCACGCCGGCCGAACTGGCACGCTTCCAGTCGCAGGAATCCGGCAAGTGGGGCCGCATCATCAAGGCGGCGAATATCCAGCCAGAGTGAGCTGGCGCAACGGCCGGCATTGGGCTGGAAAGCAAAAAACGGGGCCAGTCGGCCCCGTTTTTTGTCACGCAGAAACGGGTACGCTTTGGGCTCGATCCCACCCGCCAGCCCTTGCGGCGTCGGGGATGGGTGCACTTTGCGGTGCAGCTCACGCACCTGCATGGCTAGCCTGGAAGGCTGGTCTGGTATCGAGGCTTGTATTGGTTGATTGCCATCGTGGGGCCGCATTTTCATGCGGTTTTTTTTGTGGGGCTGTTGCTGATGTGCCTGAGGGCGGTGGCTGCGGTTTGGCGCTGTCGTAGGTCGACGGCCCGGTTTCGCCCTGAAGGGCGACCTACTTATATGAACGCGCCCCGGTTTGCAAGGTAAGACGAACATGC
>NZ_JWMA01000048.1 GCF_000812465.1 Cupriavidus sp. IDO
AGCTTCGTGGCCGACTACACGCTCAGCAAGCGTACAGACGTCTATCTCACCACCGCATGGGCGCATAACGGCAGCCTGGCCAATGACGGTCCCTTCACCGGCTTCCTGTTCAACTACGCGCAGGCGCCCGGACAGAAGAACATGGTCGGCGCGATGCTCGGCGTTCGCCACATCTTCTGATGGGCTTGCCAATAGAAGCATTGAGCCTTGCCAGCGGTCGCTGGCGAGGCTCTTTTCGTATTTCCGAGCCAGCTTCCCTCTTCCAGCTTGCCGGATGGGCCACACCGCCCGGCTACCGCGGTTGGCGCGCCGGTCCCGGGCACCGACGGATAGGCTGGTGGCCTCAGGCCGCCCGGGCGTCGCTCAGGGCCGGCTAATCGGTGTAACCGTGCGCCGCACCGCCGAAAGAAGCCATTGCGGTCCGCCTCGTTCATCGGCGCACGATATTCGTCAATGTCCGACCGGGTCTTCCTTCGCATCCCGGGGTGAAGCAGCGCTGGCGGGGCGTCATTGCATCCGCCAGCCGCGTGGGGTGCTTATGTTGTCTTGCGAACAGTTCTATCCCCCAAAGGGATGATTCTTAATTGAAACTTAGGTCAATGCTGCTGCGACTACGAGGACACGGCCATGCGCCCATATGCCTCAGGATTGGCCACCTATATCCTGCTGTGCCTGATGCTGACCCCTGAACAGTGGGTCCCATGGCTGCAGCGGGCAGAATCATTTAGGGGATTGATCACCTTTGGGGTACTGGTCAAGTCCATGCCGGCAGTCTTTGCATTCTTCGCACTGACCACCCGGGCAGGCCAATGAGGCATGCAAACGTGCCTGCAATGGACTTATCCGTCGCTTTGGCGCGCCGCAATATTCGATGGAACTGTGCGAGAGGCCCTGCATGCCTTCAGGAGGCGCTAGCACCCCGGACAAGTGTGGGCGCCCGTACGAACGCCACATATCAGTGGCCCTAGACTAGGACATATCAGCGTCTCTGCTGCCTCCGAAGCGAGTCTGGTCCCCTGGCCGCGCGGCCGCGGGCCGGTCGTCTCCTATGCTGCGGAACAGGCATACCGGAAAGACAGCAGCGGCAGTACAGCGTCGCATCCGCGATGGCGCCATTCAGGGGGCATAGATGCGCCAGTTCAAGCCACTCACCAGCCTGCGTCTGTTTCTGGCGCTTTGGGTGCTGTGCCTGCACTGGTTCCACGGCTACGGCGCCAGCGGTTCATATTTCGATATCGGCTTCACAAGCACCTTCTTTGATCATGGCTATCTCGGCGTGGATGGGTTCTTCATCCTGAGTGGCTTCATCCTCGCCCACAACTACGATCCCGCGCCCGGCAACCGACTGGACTGGAAAACGTTCCTGGTCGCGCGGATCGCGCGGATCTATCCCGCCTACGTTGCCTGTTTGCTTGTCTTTGTTGCTGCGGTGATTGTTCGGGACCTGATCCTGCATAGGAACATGGTGGGAACCACCAACTATTCCGCTCCGGACTTCCTGCTGGAACTCTCCATGCTGAGTGCGTGGCGGTATGCCGGGCCGACCGGATGGAACGACGTCGGCTGGTCGGTGAGCGCGGAATGGTTCGCCTATGTCTGGTTTCCACTTTTCCTGTTTGCGGCGCCGCGCCTGAACAGGATCCGCATTATGCTGGCGGCAATCCTTGCACTGGTGGCGCTCGGCATGGTGGAAGCCACTTCGCCCACCCATCTGTCCCTCAGTGGTGGTGTAGCCCGGTTGATTCCCGAGTTCATGTTGGGCGTGCTTCTCTGCCGCCTCCGGGAAGCAATTCCACATTACGACGGATTCGCCGGGGGCGCACTGCTGTCATTGGTAATTTGCGGGGTTGGCGTGGAACTCGGCGTGGACACCCTTTTCGTCGCAGGCGCCGCTGGGCTGGTCTTCTCGCTCTCCTATGAAAAGGATGCGCTGACTCGCCTCCTCTCGATGAGCGCGCTGGTGTTTCTCGGCGAGATCTCGTACTGCATCTACATCGTGCAGAGAATCCCGCAGTATCTGTTCACATTCGCCAGGTCCCGGCTGCCCGACCTTGCCGCGATGCCAGGCGCGACACAGGCTTTTTTCTTGTTCGCTTTTACGGTCGGCGCCTCGATCTTACTCCACTACGTGGTTGAGAAGCCGATGCGGTCCTGGATCAACCGTCAACTCGGCTCAAGACGGCGGCTACGTGAGTCGCTGACTGCGCGAGAGAAACCGCGCCTCGATCAACAATCAGACCACAACCAGAGCGAGATAAGGGCAACCAGGAAACAAGGCCGCGCTTTGCAGCCCATTCGAGCAAAGACACCCCAAAACAAGCCAGCTGGGCGGGGAAGATAAAAGATATATGAGGCATCAATCCTCCCACGGTACAGGTCTTAAGCCTGTTCGGTACAGGTCTTAAGCCTGTTCGGTAGCGGTGACGCGCTTGTCGTTCGTTAGCTGGAACCCACATTGATGCTGGAAAGGAAAGCCGTCTCGAACGCCAAGGCTTGTTCGTTGCATCTGGTGTGCAGAGGCCGGCCGAGCCAACAGGTACCCTTGCACGCGGTCGCAACCGATTTCGCGCAGGAACTGCATCTGCGATGGCTGCTCGACGCCCTCAGCTACGACGATGATGCCGAGGGCTTTCGCCATCGCAACGATCGCTCGCAGGATTGCGCCGTCGGTCGTGCCGGGACCGATCTGGGTAAGTAGCGACCGATCCACCTTGAGCGTATCCACGGGTAGTGTCCGCAAATAGGCGAACGCAGAATACCCGGTGCCGAAATCATCAATCGCCAGACTGATGCCCCGCCCTGCCAACTCTCGCAGCAGCGCACCGGTTTCTTCATGGGCCGTCATGGCCATGCTCTCGACAAGTTCGAATTGCAGGCGTCGGGCAGGCAATCCGGTATCACTCAAGACGCTTGCAACCTCATGCAGAAAGCCTTCGTGCCGGCACTGCCTTGCGGAAAGGTTGATCGCGATTCGTCCGAAGTCGAACCCTTCATCCAGCCATGCGCGCGCCTGGCGGCAGGCTTCACGCAGGACCCACGCCCCGATCGGGACGATCAGCCCAACCTCTTCGGCAACCGGAATGAACTGGGCCGGGGAAACGAGGCCCCGTTGCGGATGCTGCCACCGGATCAGTGCTTCCACACTGGTAATCGAGCCGGTCTGCACGTCGTACTCCGGTTGGTAGTGCAGATGGAACTCATTGGCCGCCAGGGCGTTGTGCAGTGCACTTTCAAGCACGATCCGCTCGATCGACGACGAGTTCATCTGGGGTGCAAAGAACTGGAAATTGTTCTTCCCGGCTTCCTTTGCCTCGTACATCGCACGATCCGCCTGCATGAGCAACTGTTTCGGTTCGGTAGCGTCGTCGGGATACATGCTGATTCCGATGCTCGGCGTGACAAACACCGGTTGCATGCCGACATTGACCGGCTGGGCCACGGAATGCAGAAGCGACTGTGCGATCCGCCCGACATGGCGGATGTCCTCTATGTCTTCCGCAACAATCGTGAATTCGTCTCCGCCCAGACGTGCAACCGTATCGCTCTCCCGCACCGCGTGCTTGAGTCGGTCCGCGATGACTTTGAGCGTTTCGTCGCCGATCCCATGACCGAGCGTGTCATTGATCAGCTTGAAGCGGTCAAGATCGATGAACATGACCGCCACCCGTTTTGATGTGCGCTGCGCCCTGACCATTGCGTGGTTCAGGCGCTCGCTGAACAAGGTCCGGTTAGGCAACCCGGTGAGTGCGTCATGGGTAGCAAGATAGCTAAGGCGCTCCTCATCCAGTCGGCGGCCGGTTATGTCAGAGAAGATCGCCGCGTAGTGGGAACATCGCCCGTCTTCATCACATATCCCGGATATCGACACGTACCCGAGGTAGAGTTCGCCGTCTTTCTTCCGGTTCCATATCTCGCCTTTCCAATGTCCCTTCTCACGCAGGACTTTCCAGAACGCCCGATAAAATTCAGGGGATTGTCGGCCGGAACTCAGCATCCTGGCGTTTCGCCCGACTGCTTCGGACTCCGTGTAGCCTGTCAGGCTGGTAAAGGCGGGATTGACCCTCTCGATGTTCCCCTGCAGATTGGTGACCATCACACCGTCCATCGACGATTCGAATACCCGGTCAGCAAGCCGCAAGTTGTAGCGCGATTCGAATAGTGCGTCATCGCGCTCGCGCAGTGCGATCTGTAGCTTGTGAACGTACTCGTATTCAACCTCTCTCAGAATGTCCGCCAGACCCAGCACACCAGTTAGCGATCCCTGTTTATCAAGCACGCCGACGTGTCGCATACGGTGCTCAAGCAGATACTGTCTCGCTGCATATAGGCTCTGCGACTGTCGCAACGAGCGCAGCGGACGACTTGCATAGGTACCTACCGTCCCGAGCAACGTACCGCCGGCCACGAGGCGAACGATGTCGCGCTCTGTCAGGATGCCATGCGCGTTCTCCGGATACTTGACAATGATCGCGCTCAGCCGCTGCGTTCGCATCAGGTGCATTGCCTCGCTCACGGAAAGGTCGTGACTTACCACAACGGGTATCGAGACCTTTACGGATTCAATGGACTTCATCTGCAGAAAGAACTCGGCGCCTTGACTCATTACAAGGTCGGTCTGTGTCAGGATGCCGAGCGAGCGATCCTGGTCGTCAACGACCAGGCAATGACGAATGCCTGTGGTTCTGAAATAGACGGCAGCGTCGCCGAGGCGAGTGCTTGCGGGCAACGACAGGACAGGATGACTCATCACCGAATCGACGGGCTCAGACAGAACGTTGGCGCCGTCCGCCAGCGCCAGGGCATCATGTTCGGTCCAGATGCCGATGGCGTGTCCTTCGTCCACCACAATAATCGCGCTACACCGTTGCTCTGCCATGCGTTTGGCGGCATCCCTGACGGGCGTGTGGGGCGGGCACTCGAGCAGCGACCTTAATATAAGTCGCCCGATTTCGAGATCCGATGCGGGATTTTTCATGAATTTTTGCGAACTGCGTTAAGCGTATTTTTTAATTTGTGCTCAACGTATCATCGAGAACTTCATTCAGTCTTGGCTGATACTCGGGTATTCGAACGTCGGATCCACACCGGCAACGCAGCGGATACGCGCCCATGACCTATGTCCGTTGCTTCCCCGGCCGCTTCAAGCATGCAAAGGCGTGGCGAAAAGCATGCGCCCGCCGCTCGCCCGCAACGTACGAAACAGCCTGGAACCCGGTTCCCCGGGGTGGCATGGAAAACCCGGAAAGCCAGATGGCTCTCCGGGCTTTTTGCTGCCTGGCGTCGGCAGGCCAGCCCCGGCGACAGAGATGCCGGCACCACCCGTCACGCCGAATCCTCTTCCCCGTGCCGCCGGAGATGCCCCGGGAGGAGCACCAGGGCTCCTGACGCCGAAAGCGCTCAACTCAGGCGCTCGCACCCCGCAAACGCACGCCGTCGCGCCGCGACATCACCGCACAAGGTTTTGGATTCCCTGCGCTCCGTCCACCGCGGCGGGTGGGCCCGCCTGTCATGTGACCGGAGTACTTCAGCCAGCCGTTCAGGCCACGGCAGCCCGCAACAGGCGCTGCCGAACCCATCCGCCTAGCTCGCAAGAACGTTCACCGCGTCTTCCAGCGCCTGCGCCTGCTGCTTCAGCCCCATTGCCGCCGCGGCCGACTCTTCGACCAGTGCTGCGTTCATCTGCGTGATCTGCGTGATCTGCTCGATCGCCGTGCTGGTCTGCTCGATCTCGACGCTCTGCCCTCTGCTGGCATTGGCAATCGCCGAGATCGTCCGTGTCAGCGCCGAGACGGATTGCTCGACACGGTCCATTTCGCTGCCGGCACTGACCGCAGCCTCGGTGCTGGCCTCCACCACTTCGAGCGAGTTCTCGATCAGCACCTTGATCTGCTTGGCGGCCGCCTCGGCCCGCTGGGCCAGCGTTCGCACCTCGCCCGCCACCACCGCGAAGCCGCGCCCGTGCTGGCCGGCGCGCGCCGCCTCCACCGCGGCGTTCAGGGCCAGCAGGTTGGTCTGGATGGCGATGTCGTCGATGACCGAAGTGATCTCGGCAATCTTGCGCGACTGTGTGCTCAGCTGCTCCATCATCGTGGCCGAGCGGCGCACCCCGCCAGCCGCTGCGCAAGCTGACTCGGCGGTACGGCGCCCTTCCTGGTGGGCCTGTTCGGCATCGCTCGCATTTTGCCGGGCGGTTTCCGTGATCTGCGTGAGCGTGGCGGTGGTTTCTTCAATGGCGCTGGCCTGCTGCTCGGTCCGTTCGGACAGGTCGGCATTGCCGCTGGCCAGTCCGACGGAAGACTGCCACACGCCGGCAATCGACGTCCGCGTATCCAGCAGCACGCCCACCAGGCGCGCATTCATCTGGTTCAGGAAGCGGCCAAGCAGACGCGTCTGTGCGTCCCCGCACTCGGGAAACCGGTGCTGCAACTGCCCGGAGAGCACGGCCAGCGCGCTCTGGTTCAGGCCCATCAGTGGCCGGAACAAGTTAAGCACGAGGTAGCAGGCGGCCGCGCAGCACATCGCCGCAGCCGCCCCGGTCAGCGTCCAGGTGACGGCAGCCGGAGCCGACCAGAACGTCGCACCCGCCGCCGCCAACAGGATCAGCACGATCTGCGCGAACTGAACCGCCAGCAGGCGCGCCACCACGGGCAGCCGCAGCATGCGCTGGATGACACCCGCGAAGCCCTTGCGGAAAGCCTCGCCGCCAGACAAACGCCAGCGGGAGCGCGCCCCGCGTTGCAGGTCCGCGTAAAGGCGCGTTGCGGCGGCAATCTGTTCCCGGGCGGGCTTGGTCCGCACCGACAGGTAGCCCGCGGGCTTGTCGTCCTGGAAGACCGGCGTGACATTGGCCAGCACCCAGTAGAAGCCGCCGTCCTTGCGACGGTTCTTCACCACGCCGGTCCACGGCGTGCCGCCACGGATGGTTGCCCACATATCGGCAAACGCGGCCGCCGGCATGTCGGGGTGGCGGATGATGTTCTGCGGCTGGCCCATGACCTCGGCACGGTCGTAGCCGCTGCTGCGGAAGAACGCCTGGTTGGCGTATTCGATATTGCCCCGCACGTCGGTCCTGGTGATGATGACCTCGTCCGATGGCAGTTCGTACTCTATGTCCGTGACCGGCAGATTCACTCTCATATGGCTGGTTGATTGTCCTGATGCAACCTCGGCTCCGACTTTGTCTGGAAATTCATTCGCACTTGATTTCCGGCCCGGCCCCGGATCCCGGGACCGCGCGGCAGTATTCCCGATGGGTCACGCCATGAGGAGGTGGTCCGCGGCGAACATCGTTTCAGTTTGACCGGGCGCAAATGCAATGCATCCCTACCCCTTCGGGAGGATTGCATTCAGGCAGGCGGCGGCCCGCCTTGATGGCCGGCACGCTGCAAGGCAAAAGCCCCGCAAGCCTAGAGCCTGCGGGGGGCTTCGCCTTGTCTGCGGCAACCAACACTGGCGCAGACTTGATGCCCTTTCGTGCCGCACCGCGGTGCCACCCCGACTCAGATGCCAGGTTCCAACTCACCTCTGATCTCCATCCCATTCCGAAGGATTCCCGGCCATGCCGCGGAGCCCCAGATGGCCTGGAGGCCAACCGGTCTTTGCAAATTGGGCAAAGCCGATGATCAATGCTCGGAACGACTGCCTGTGCAAAAAGCAGCCGATTTGCATACTTGCGAAAGGATCTTGCCTAATCTAGCCTTATAAGCGGTGAGAAGTATGGTGCGCTTGGCCGCGCGTTCCGAGACTGACAATACGATTCATCGATACAGCGCTGGCGGATACGAGCCTTGGTTCCGGTAGCAGTCGGCGCGTCGTTGCCAACCTCAATGAAACTGAACCGAGGAGGACGTGATGAGAATGCGCACCGTAATCGCGGCAGCTTCGATGGTGGCCTGCGCCATCGCGGCCGGCACGGCGCACGCCGGGGCAACTTTCGACGCCGTGAAGAAGAAGGGCTTTGTCCAGTGCGGTGTGAATGTCGGGCTCCCGGGATTCTCCGTCGCCGACGAGAAAGGCGTCTGGAAGGGCCTTGACGTCGACGTCTGCAGGGCAATTGCGGCTGCGGTATTCGGCGACGCCTCCAAGGTGAAGTTCACGCCGCTCACCGCCAAGGAGCGATTCACCGCGCTGCAGTCCGGCGAGGTGGACGTCCTCTCGCGCAACACCACCTGGACAGTGACCCGCGAGGGTGGCCTGGGCATCGTCTTCACCGGCATCACCTACATTGACGGGCAGGGTTTCCTCGTGAAGAAGAAGCTCGGCGTGAAATCCGCGCTCAAGCTCGACGGTGCGACGGTTTGCGTGGGATCGGGGACGACCACGGAGCTGAACCTGGCGGACTATTTCGCGCTCCATAAGATGAAGTTCAAGTCCGTTGTCTACGACACCTCGGACGAAACAGAGAAAGGCTTCGCGGCCGGCCGCTGCGATGTCCTCACCAGCGATCAGTCGCAGCTCTATGCACTACGACTCAAGCTCGCCGATCCCGATAGCGCCGTCGTGCTTCCCGAAGTGATCTCCAAGGAGCCGCTCGGCCCGGCCGTGCGCCAGGGTGACCAGGAGTGGTTCAACATCGTGCGCTGGACCCTGTTCGCGATGCTGAACGCCGAAGAGCTGGGCGTAAGTTCGGGGAACGTCGACCAGATGAAGCAGAGCAAGAACCCCGACGTCAGGCGCTTGCTGGGCGTGGAAGTCATCAAGCACGGTTTGGGGTTGCCCGACGACTGGGCCTACAAGATCATCAAGCAGGTCGGCAACTACGGGGAGGCGTTCGACCGCAACGTCGGTTCCGGCAGCCCGCTCAAGATCAGCCGCGGCCAGAATGCCCTGTGGAACAAGGGCGGCCTGCAATACGCGCCGCCGGTTCGCTGATCCGTGGGCGGGTGGGCTGCCGCGCCCGCCTGCCGGCTTCAGGCCAGGAATCTACTGCGACCCGGACCATGGACCAGACGAAAGAGCCTCCTGAAGCGCGGCCGGCACGGCCACTGCCCTGGAACGATCTCCGGGTCCGGGCAATCGTGTTCCAGGTACTGGTGATCGCCGGTGTCATCGCGCTCGCAGCCTATCTGGTCCGCAATCTGATGCACAACCTCGAGGTGCGCGGCATCTCGACCGGATTCAGCTTCCTCTCGCATCGGGCGGGCTTCGCCATCAACCAGTCGCTGGTCCCCTACAGCGAGGCAACGTCGACCTACGGGCGTACCTTCGTCGTCGGCCTGGTCAATACCCTGCTGGTCTCCGGGCTGGGCATCGTCTGCGCCACCATTCTCGGATTTATCGTCGGCGTGTCGCGCCTTTCCCGGAACTGGCTGGTGGCAAAGCTGGCGTCGGCCTATATCGAGACTTTCCGCAACCTCCCGCTGCTCGTCCAGATCCTTTTCTGGTACTTCGCCGTCTTCCTGAACCTGCCGCCACCGAGCGAGGCGTTGCACATCGGCGACTCGGTCTTTCTCACACAGCGGGGCCTCTACCTGCCGCTCCCGGACGCGCAGGCCGGATTTGGCTGGACGGCCCTCGCGCTCGTTGCGGCGCTGGTCGCGTCCGTCGTCCTCGTGCGCTGGTCGCGGCGCCGCCAGGACCGCACCGGCAAGCGGTTCCCCGCGTACCTGGCTTCCGCCGGCTTGCTGGCCAGCGTGCCGCTCGCCGCGTTCGTCCTCACGGGCCAACCGCTGCAATGGGTAAAACCCGAACTGACGGGCTTCAATTTCGTTGGCGGCGTTGACGTGATCCCGGAACTCGCCGCGCTGCTGCTGGCGCTCTCCGTCTATACCGCCGCCTTCATCGCCGAAACGGTGCGTGCAGGCATCCTCTCGGTGTCACAGGGGCAGACGGAAGCGGCCCATTCGCTCGGACTGCGCCCGAGCTGGACATTGCGGCTCGTGATCATCCCGCAGGCGATGCGGGTGACGATCCCGCCTCTCACGAGCCAGTACCTGAACCTCACCAAGAACTCCTCGCTGGCCACGGCAATCGGATATCCCGACCTGGTGTCGCTCTTTGCCGGGACCACCCTGAACCAGACGGGCCAGGCCGTCGAGGTGATGTCGATGACCATGGCGGTCTATCTCGTCATCAGTCTCGTGATCTCGATGTTCATGAACTGGTTCAATGCGCGGATGGCGCTGGTGGAGCGCTAGGCCATGACGACTCTCCAGCAACGCCACGCCGACCTGCCCCCGCCGTCCGCCCCGCGCAGAGGGCTGGGCTGGCTGCGCAAGAACCTCTTCGACACGCCCCGGAACTGCGCGCTCACTGTCCTCGCGCTCTGGCTTCTTTACCTCGTGGTGCCGCCCCTGGTCGAGTGGGCACTGGTAAGGGCCGACTGGGCGGGTACCCGCAGCGAGGCCTGCTCCAGGGTTGGCGCGTGCTGGCCATACATCCGCGTGCATCTCAACCAGTTCCTGTACGGCTTCTATCCGGTCGCCCAGCAGTGGCGGGTGAACCTCGCGATTGCGCTGCTGGTGGCGCTCATCGCGCCGCTGTTCTTCAAGCGCTTTGCGCTGAAGCCGTGGCTGGGTGCCGCGATCCTCCTGGTCTATCCCTTCATCGCCTTCTACCTCCTGGTGGGCGGCCGGTTCGGTCTGAGCCATGTCGAAACGAGCAAATGGGGAGGACTGTCGCTGACGCTGGTGATTGCCATCGTCGGCATGGTGGCGGCCCTGCCGCTCGGCATCGTCCTCGCGCTCGGCCGGCGCGCCACCAACATGCCGGTTCTCAAGGCCCTGTGCGTGGCATTCATCGAGCTCGTGCGCGGGGTCCCTCTCATCACCGTCCTGTTCATGTCCTCGGTGATGCTGCCCTTCTTCCTGCCCGAAGGGCTGAATTTCGACAAGCTCCTGCGCGCCCTGATCGGCGTGGCGCTGTTTGCATCCGCCTATATGGCGGAGGTGGTGCGTGGCGGCCTGCAGGGCATTCCGAAGGGCCAGTTCGAGGCCGCCGCAGCGCTGGGGCTGGGCTTCTGGAAGTCGACCGCACTGGTCATCCTGCCCCAGGCACTCAGGCTGGTGATCCCGGGAATCGTGAACACCTTCATCGGACTCTTCAAGGACACGAGCCTGGTGCTCATCATCGGCCTGTTCGACCTGCTCGGAAGCATCCAGGCCGCCAATGCCGACCCCAACTGGCTGGGGTTTTCGACCGAAGGATACGTGTTTGCGGGATGCATCTACTGGGTTTTCTGTTTCAGCATGTCACGCTACAGCCAGCGGCTTGAGAAGCAGCTGCAAACGGGCCACAAGCGCTGAAGTGCAATGAGGAAAGCACATGAATGCCGGACAAGCCATTGATTCGTTGGCGAACGCTGCGAGCGCCGGCCCGGCCATGGTCGAACTGCGTGGCGTGCACAAGTGGTACGACAAGTTCCACGTGCTCAAAAACATCAACCTGAGCGTCGCCAAAGGCGAGCGCGTTGTCATCTGCGGGCCCTCGGGCTCGGGCAAGTCCACGCTGATCCGCTGCATCAATCACCTGGAGGAGCACCAGCGCGGCAGGATCATTGTTGACGGCGTTGAACTCACCAGCGACGTGAAGAACATCGAGAAGGTCCGCAGCGAAGTGGGCATGGTGTTCCAGCAGTTCAATCTCTTCCCGCATCTCACGGTCCTGGAGAACTGCGTGCTGGCGCCGATGTGGGTTCGCCGGATGCCGCGCAAGGCCGCCGAGCAGACCGCGATGGAGTACCTCGAGCGTGTGCGCATCCCCGAGCAGGCGAACAAGTATCCCGGGCAGCTTTCCGGCGGCCAGCAACAGCGCCTGGCAATCGCCCGCAGCCTTTGCATGCACCCCAAGATCATGTTGTTCGACGAGCCCACCTCGGCGCTCGACCCGGAAATGATCAAGGAGGTGCTCGATGTCATGGTGGAACTCGCCAGGAGCGGGATGACCATGCTCTGCGTGACCCACGAGATGGGCTTTGCGAAGACGGTCGCCAATCGCGTGGTATTCATGGATGGCGGCGAGATCATCGAGGAGAACGAACCCGGGGCGTTCTTCACGCACCCGCAGCATGACCGGACGAAGCTGTTCCTGAGCCAGATCCTCAATCAATAAGGCCGAACCAGATCCCCTGTCGAGCGCCACAACGCCCATGCATGGGGCAGGCATTGCCTGCCCCTCCCTCACCCGGCGATCAGTCCGGGGCGCGCTCCGGCACCGGCAGGTGCACCCATTCCTTATAGAAGGCCTCGATGTCCGGCTCGAAATCGTGGATCACGGGATACCATGGGGTGGGCGCCTCGACGTCGTGCATGGTGCCGCACGCCGGGCAGTAGTACTCGCGATATACCTGCCACTGGGTATCCGGGGCCATCAGCCTGGGATAGACCTCGGTCATCGCCTCCTCGGTGTCCCGCACGTAGATCGAGGCATGGAGTTTCCAGTTCTCGCGGTAGTCGCAGAACTCGTGGCCGCAATCGCACTTGATCACCCACTTCCTGGTGGCGGCCGATTGCACGATATGCATGTGCGGGCCGAGCGGAAGCACGATGCGGTCCGGGAAGCTCACCTTGGCCTGCAGGGCGGCCAGGTACTGCTCGAACCGGCTGTCATCCTTGGGCATCGAGAGCATGCGGAAGGTGGTTTCCCAGTCCAGGGAGCCTTCGACGAGGTGGGCAACCTGTTCATTGGTGTAGGCAGACATTGTTCAGCTCCTTGATTCGGTGATTACTCTTCGACCTGGACGACAGTGGTGACGTCGGGCAGCAGGGAGAGGTCCATGCGGTGCTTGGCGCCGTAGGACGGCACACCCAGTTCCTCCTCCAGCAACTGCCAGTCCGCGGGCAGGTTCCAGAATGCCTTGAACTCCCGCGTGAACTTCTCCGACAGGGCGAAGCTGGTGGCGAACATGTGTTGCACCTGGACGGCTGCGTGCTTGTTGAGGATGCGTTCGCGCTCCTCCTTCATCCACTCGCGGGTTGGCAGGGACCGGGCCAGGCGTTCCTTGCGGATCTCGGCACGGCGGGCCTGGGTCTTGCCTAAATCTACCGTGAACACGCCCTTGGCGTCCTGGGTGAAGACGGCGCCATAGACCTTCTGCGCATACTCCGGCAGCAGGAATTTCTGGTTGAGGTCCGCCTCGACGGCTTTCGGATCCCGGTCGATCGGGTCACCAAAGCCTGGCCCCCCGCGCAGGTAGTTGAGGTACAGGTCGTGGTTGGCGTAGCAGTCCTCGGTCGTGATGCACTGCTTGTCACGCTTGACCACGGCAGTGGCATCGATGTGGCGCTCGTAGTCGGGGTTGCCCGGATCGATGTCACCGCCCAGGGGCAAGGAATCGCCGATGGCGATGCGCTTGTCCAGCCCTGTCTTGTGTGCCTCGAAGCGATAGCCGGTGGCTGAGGGATAGCCGCCCATCATGCCCCAGTCGCTGTTCATGAAGCCGTTGCCCATGAAGAACATGGTCCAGTCCTGGGCGTTCCACACCATGCGCAGCGTCTCGAAGCCGCAGCCGCCACGGTACTTGCCATACCCGCCGGAGTTGGCCTTGACGTTCCGGCCAAGGTAGAGCAGCGGCTCGGCCATCTCCCAGATCTCGATGTCGCCCATGTCGCCTTCCGGGTTCCAGATCGCGGCGGCGTGGTTGAGGCCGTCCTTGACGGCGCAGGCACCGGTACCGCAGGAACTGGCCTCGAAGCTGTTGACCGCGTGGATCTCGCCATCCTGGTTGATGCCGCCGCCTTGCAGCCAGTTGGAGGTGTTGGCGTTGCCGGCATTGACCTCTTCCAGATAGCCGCGGCTGAAATAGGACTGGGAAAGACCGCGCCACAGGGCCGCCCAGCCGGAGACCAGGAAGTGCCAGGCGTAGGCGTGGCCGGTGCGGCGGTCATCCGGGTTGCACCAGGTGCCCTTTGGCAGGCGGAACTCGGTGGCGAAGTAGGCACCGTCGTTGATGCGCTGGGTGGGCACCAGGGTCTGGCACATCATCACCCAGATGCCGGAAGTGAATGCGACCTGATGGGCGTTGAATGTGTGCCAGCCCCAGCGGCTCGCGCCTTCGAAGTCGAGGCGCCACTTGCCGTCGGGCCTGATGGTCATCTCCACCGGAGAGTGCATGATGGAGTCGAGCTTGGCGAAGGCGTTGGAGACTTGCACATCCTCGTGCTTGTAGGGCACGTCGACAAAGGAGACCTTGCGGTATTTGCCCGGCAGGGTCATGGCCTTGATACGGCTCTGCAGTCCGCGGCGGCCTTCTTCGATGACCTCGTAGGTGAATTTCTCGTAAGCCTCGATACCGTCGGCACGAATCACCTCCTCCACCAGTTCGCGGATCATGTGGCAGCCGGCGATGCGGGTCTTTTCGTCGAGGATCCAGTACTTGGGCGTGCGCACCGAGCGCTGGGACTCGTGCAGCCAGTCGCGCAGCGGCTCGTCGTTCACGCCGGTCTTGCGGCAGGTGATCATGTAGCCGTCGCCGAAGCGCTGGGTCTGTCCGGTGGACATCGAGCCCGGCGTCACCGAGCCGGTGTCGATGACGTGCGTGACGCCGCCCACCCAGCCGATCAGCCGCCCCTTCCAGAAGATCGGGACGATGGTGGCGATGTCGCAGGGGTGGACGTTGCCGATGGCGCAGTCATTGGTCGTGAACATGTCGCCGGGGTTGATGCAGGGGTTGGCTTCCCAGTTGTTCTCGATCATGTACTTGATCGCCGCGCCCATGGTGCCGACGTGGATGATGATCCCGGTCGAAGTCAGGACGCAGTCGCCGGCGGCGTTGTAGAGCGTGAAGCAGAGTTCGCCTTCCTGCTCGACGATGGGACTGGCGGCGATCTTCTTGGCAGTCTCGCGGGCATGCACCAGGCCGCCGCGCAGCTTGGAGAACAGCTTCTCGTAGCCGATCGGGTCGCTGTCACGGAATTCCAGTTTCTCGAGGCCGTTGTAGTGGCCGGTGGCCTTGGTGCGCTCGATGATGCCGTCGCGGTGCTGCTTGAGCGTCTGGCCGTTCTGCAGCAGGTCGGCGAAGCCGACTTCTTTATTGCTCATCATGTTCATGGCGGGTCTCCTTACTTCACTTCCTTGAGATGGAACAGGCGGTGCTTGTCGATCGTGGTTTCGAAGCCGTCGGGCACGACGAAGGTCGTGGCGTCGGATTCGATGATGGCGGGACCCACGATGTGGTTGCCGGCCTTGAGGGCTTCCATCTTCCAGAGCGCGGCATCCACCCACTTCTTGTGGCGGTAGAAGGGACGGGTTCCAAGATAGGCTTTTTGGGGCGGCGTCGGGCCGGCATCCGGGTCTTCGGGCAGCACCGGCTTCTGGGTCACGACGGTGCCGCGCAGGATGGCGCCGGTGATCGAGAAGCCCAGTTCCGGCGAGCGGGCGGAGCTCGCGTAGACGCGGCCGTAGGTGTTCTCGAAGGCCTCGACGATCTGGTCCCAGTCGGCGGCAGTGGCGGCGCGGGTCACCGGCGAGACGATTTCGAGGTCATTCAACTGGCCCATGTACTGCATCTTGTAGCCGGGGATCAGCAGCACGTCCTCGGCCTTGTAGCCGTTGAGGACGAATTCCTCGATGACCTTGACTGCCAGTTCTGACCAGGCTTCCTGCAGGCTCTTGCAGGCGGCTTCCTTGTCGGCGTCGGGGGCGTGCTGGGCAACACCAAGGTCCACTGACTTGTCGTAGCGGTACTCGAAGTCGGCGCAGGCGCAGCCGAAGGCCGAGAAGCCGGCCGCCCAGGCCGGCACGACGACATCCTTGAAACCGACGCCCCCGGTGTAGCCGTAGGTGTGCACCGGGCCGGCGCCGCCGTAGGAGAAACAGGTGAATTCCGCCGGGTTGTAGCCCTTGGCACTGATGTTGGCGCGCAGGTACTCGGAAAGGGTGAGATCGAGCAGCTCGATGACGCCGGCGGCGGCATCCTCGACCGACAGGCCGAGCGGGTCGGCGATCTGCGCCTTGATGTGGTCGCGGGCGCGCTGCACGTCGAGCTTGATGGCACCGCCCAGGAAGTTCTCCGGGTTCAGGTAGCCGAGCACGACGTGGCAGTCCGAGACCGACACCGTGTCGAGGCCGCTCTCCGGCCAGCAGGTGCCGACGCGGTAGCCGGCGCTGTCGGGGCCGAGCTTGATCGACTTGCTGTAGGGGTCCAGGCGCACGAAGCTGCCGGCGCCGGCACCAACCGAGTCCATCGCCACCAGGGGCAGCGAGAGGACCAGGCGGGCCATGTCGGGGTCGGACTTGATGGCGAAATTGCCCTTGGTGATCAGGGCCACGTCGAAGCTGGTGCCGCCGATGTCGGAGCAGGCGATGTTCTCGTCGCCCAGGTACTCGCCCAGCAGCCTGGAGCCGATCACGCCGCCGATGGGACCGGAGACGATGGTGCGTGCGAGTTCCTTGGCCTTCCAGCTGATGGTGCCGCCATGCGTGGCCATCACCCGCAGGTCGAACCTGGCGCCGTGCTTCTTGAACCGGTCGCTCACCTTCTTCAGGGTCTGGCGCGAAGGCTCTGCGCCGTAAGCCTCGAGGATGGTGGTATTCATCCTGTGGCTCTCCTTGCGCGACGGGTAGTAGTCCACCGAGGCGAAGACCGGGATATCCGACTTCAGCTTTTTCAGCTCCTCGCGCACGATGTCACGGGCGCGCTGCTCGCTGGTTTCGTTCTTGTGGGACTGCAGCAGGCAAATGACGATGGCCTGTGCGTTGGCCTCTACCAGCTCCCGGGTAGCCTGGCGGACTTCGTCCTCACGCAGTGGGATCACGACCCGCCCCTGCACGTCGGTACGCTCGGTAACGCCACGCGTGCGCGAGACAGGCACCAGGGGTTCGTCGTAGCGGTGCGTGTTCAGGTGAATGCGGTCCTCCAATGCATAGCCCAGATAGCTCTGCAGGGCGCGGCCCATCGAATGAATCTGCTCGAAACCGCGGTTGCAGATCAGGCCAACGTCGAGGCCCTTGCGCATGAGGATGCGGTTGAGCATGGCCGTACCGGAATAGACGCAAGTCACCAGTTCCGGATAGACGTCGTCCACTGTCCGGTCCCAGTGGCCGAGAGCATCTTCGGAAGAGTTGTAGATGGCAAGCGATTCGTCGCCGGGATTGCTCTGCGCCTTGCCGACCACGAAGCGGCCATCGGAGCGCACGAAGAATGTGTCGGTCATCGTGCCACCAGCATCGATGCCCATCACCTGTACGGTGGACTGCGATTCCATACTGCCTCCTGTCATTGATGTAGTCATGGTGGGATCTCCCACAACCCATCCATGGCAAGGCTTGTGCCAGGCCTGGCATGCACCGGGGAGCAGCCCCGCAAGGCGATTGAAATCAACAAGTTGCCGGCATTCCTCGGCCACACCCCTGGTCGCGCGGGCCAGGTGCCGCTGTCCGGATTCCCGACGCCCTGCGCAGCGGTGTCCGGGAACCGGACGCTTTCCGGACAGTTATCGAAGCGATTGGCATCAGGCAAGCCCCGGCATTCGGCACTTGGAGACCTGACGGTTGCCCAACGCGGGTCGCGCCAGGCATGCGCATGTAGGCCTGCCTGTCACTACTGAGATGAACTTCGGCTTTCCCGTGCTCCGCCACGCAGATCGCTTGTAGCGCTGGCACGCGCTATGCGCTGGTTTCACGCGAATGGCAGCGGAATGTGGTGAAGCCCATGAAAGATTCAATGAGGTCAAGGCGCCTGATCGTCGAAGCGGTTGCCGGCATGGACCTGGCGATCGGAACCCATCTTGTCACCGACCGGCTTTGGTACACGCATCATGGCGTCTACGCGGGGGCCGGCAAGGTCGTGCATTACGCGGGTCTGTCGCGGTCGCTGCGTCGCGGCCCGGTACACGAGGTCACGCTCGCGGAATTCGCGCAGGGGCATCCGGTCTGGGTCCGGCAGAGCCTCGGCGCCAGGTTCGCTGGTGTGGAAGCCGTCCAACGCGCCTACTCCCGCATCGGCGAGGATCGCTATCACCTGATTTCCAATAACTGTGAGCACTTCTGTATGTGGTGCCTGTATGGCGAGAGCCGCAGTGATCAGGTCGACGTATGGAAGTTCTGGGCAAGCGATGTGCTGGCTGCCGGGCTCAAAGCGATCAGGCGGCTCACGGTCACGACCTCGCCAGGTGTTTCCGTGCTGCGAGCGGTTTTCCGATTCGGATTCGGGAGCAGGACGTTCGCAAACCCAACGCCATCCATGTCCTGAACCTGCGCACTGGCGCATCGGGAAAGACCCATGGCGAGTCGGCACGGACCGCCTCCCCTACATTGCCACCGTGCATATATACGCAGGCCGTTCGTGATGGCTGCGGCTACTGCTACCGCGCTTGTCTCGGGCGCTTGTTGTCGCTGTCCGGTTTCCGGACACCTATCGCTGCGATGACCGGAAACCGGACACCTTCCAGTTCGTTTGCTGCAAAGCACAAATTGTTGATTTGAAAAGAGATTTATTGACTTGGTGAGGGCACGCGGATACGGTTACTCCAGTCAATTGAGAGCGATCGCCCCATGCCGTTTTCTCGTTGCGGCACCCTGATCCCCCGCATCGGCGACGAACCCGTCGTGGCCTCCGCCTGGGAGCATTTTGTGCAGAACCAGCCCCTGGAAGTGGCAGGTGTGCGCAGCGTCGTCCTGGCGTCGTGGCAGCGGTGCCGTTCCGAGGCCGTTGACCCTGCCAGGCACTCCGCACCGGGGGCTGCCGCCGAACGTGTCCGCCAGTTGCAGCGGCAGAACCGGGAGCTCTGCGATGCCGCGCGTCCGGCACTCGAGAGCCTGCGCGATATCCTGCGCGAATGCGGGACCCTCATCATGCTCTGCGACCCGGGCGGCACCGTGCTCCACCTGAATGGCGAGACCAGGGCCCGCAGCGTTGGCGAGGGGATCAACCTGGCCACCGGTGGCTGCTGGAATGAGGATGTCATCGGCACCAATGCCATCGGCACCGCGATCGCCACCGCCGCTCCGGTTCAGATCCATGCCGACGAGCATTTCTGCCTGGACGTCAAGCGCTGGACCTGCGCCGCGGCTCCCATTCTTGACCCCTTTAGTCGCACCCTGCTGGGAGTCGTGGACGTTTCCGGCGTCAAGGAAACCTTCCATGGCCACACCCTGGGCCTGGTGGTGACCGCCGCCAGGCAGATCGAAAGCGAACTGGCCCGCCGCGACGGTGCGCTCCACGAGCGGCTGCTGACCCGGGCCATCGATCATTTCATCCGTTACGCCAGCGACTACGTTGTGCTCGTCGACAACCGGGGGCGCATTGTTCGCACTAACGGCAATGCGCAGGCGGCGCGGGAGCGCTATGACGTGCGGCTGCCCTCGGAAGTTGGCGGCCAGGTGCCAGGACTCAACCTCGCACTGTCCGAAATCGACCGGTCCTGCCAACGCCTGGAATGGCTGCGCCCCGAATGGCTGCACCCCATGAAGGACCATGACGGCATGCTGGGTACGGTGCTGGTGATCCCGCTCGGGGCGCGCCAGAATCGAACCGCTGTAGCGCTGCCCACGGCCATTACAGCGCCGGCAGGTAACGATGCATTTGGCGAGATCATCGGCGAAAGCGAGCTTTTGCAGGCAACCAAGGCACGCGCTCGCCGCATCGCCCCGCTCGATCTGCCTGTACTGCTCCTGGGCGAGACTGGAGCAGGGAAGGAACTCTTTGCCCGCGCGCTGCACCGGGCGGGTAGACGCGCCGAAGGGCCCTTCATTGCCGTCAATTGCGGCGCTTTCACCCGTGAGCTGCTGGCCAGCGAGCTCTTTGGCTATACCGATGGCGCCTTTACCGGAGCCCGTCGTGGCGGCCTTCCGGGCAAGTTTGAGCAGGCCGACGGCGGCACGCTCTTCCTCGACGAGATCGGCGAGATGCCACTCGACATGCAGCCCCACCTGTTGCGCGTGCTGCAGGATGGCATCGTGGTCCGCCTGGGCGATACCCGCGAGCGGCGCGTTACGGTACGCGTGATCGCAGCCACTAACCGTGATCTGCAGAAAGAGATCGCCGCCGGGCGCTTCCGCGAAGACCTGTACCACCGTCTATGCGTCGTCAGCCTTCAACTACCGGCACTACGCGACCGACCTGGCGATGTCGAGGCAATCATCGAGCATCTCAACAGCAAGCTGGCACACAAGTATGGCTGCGCACCCAAGCAGCTCGAACCCGCCGTGCGCCAGGCGCTTCTGAGCTATCGTTGGCCGGGCAATATACGTGAACTGCAGAATGTCTTCGAGGTTATGTTCGCGCTCAGCGACGGCGACATCATCGATACCTCTCTACTACCCCCGTCCATCGCACAGAGGGCCCAGGGCTCAGTCGCCATATCCACCTCAACGTCAATCCCTGTTTCATTCGGTCGCCTTGAGGAAATGGAGAGACAAGCGATACTCGATGCGATTGCGAATGCCCACGGAAACATGTCCATGGCCGCCCGGACGCTGGGAATTTCGAGGAGCACGCTGTACGTCAAACTGGCCTCGATTCGGGCTCAGCTCAGCAATTCAAGTGCCGCCACTTAGGGGCTCGCGCGCTCACGGTTGCCACCCGGGGGAGCGATGATCGACTGTCTCCGCACGGATGGCCGCTTCGCCGCTTCCGACTGACTCCCGCGCCGGTCCTTGCACTCACCCCGTCCCGGAGAATGCGACATGGCCATCCAGCTCAACCACACCATCGTCTTTTCTCAAGACAAGCAGGTGTCCGCCGACTTCCTCTGCGAGATACTCGGACGTCCCGCGGCCGTGCCATTCGGGCCATTTCTCGCCGTACGGCTGGACAACGATGTCACCCTCGACTTCATGGACGCGGGAGGCGATGTCGCCCTGCAGCACTATGCCTTCCTGATCAGCGACGCCGAATTCGAGCAAAGCCTCGCCCGCATCCGGGCGCGCAACCTGACGTACTGGGCGGACCCGTACCGCCGCCGCCCCGGCGAGATCAACACGGACGATGGCGGCCGCAGAGTCTATTTCGAAGATCCAAGCAAGCACCTGCTGGAGATATTCACCAGGGGATAAGGCGGATAGGCGAGCGAAGGACGATGCGCGCCATATTGCCAATGCCCGCGCTGCGCTACCTTGTTCGTGTTTCTGGACGAGCCGCCGGCATTTGACCGCGCCGACGTCACCGAGGTCAACCGCAAGATTGCCGCGTTCTTCGAGCGGCACCTGGTGCCGTGATCATTTACGGGCTTTGGAACTGTTGAGGGCCCGATAAACTAGAATTATTCACAGTCGCCCCAAATGCGGAGGCGTCTGTCGCCGTGGGTGCAATTCAATGCGCAGAGGTCAGTAATATTGGCTGCGCAGTGCACACCCAAGGGAATAAATGAGGCGCCTGCAACGCTCATATTGAGCGCCTTTTCACGTTGAAGCATTGCGCAGCCGGGGGGTCCTCAAAAGAAGGAGGTGCCCAATGGAAGCCTCGCGTTACTTCTCTGCCTTCGAATCACCCACGCGGTTTATGCGCGCGCCGGAAGTCCCCCCAAACCGGTTCATGGCCCGGCATTTACGCGGCGTATGTGGCGTCGGCCTCCTTGTACTGTCATTGGGATCTTCCCTTGCAGGTGGAGAACCGATCATTCCACCGACATCCACGGTCGCGTCGACCGTTCCGACCAACCATGACCTCAATCCGTACGGCATTGCTTTCGTGCCTGGCGGTGTGCCGCCAGGGAGTGCGCTGAAGCCGGGGGACGTCGTGGTGTCCAATTTCAACGCACCTTCCAACAAACAAGGCACGGGAACGACCATCGTGAAGCTTGTGACCGACGGCAAGCCGGTAACCTTTTTCCAGGGGCAGAATCTGGGGCTCACTACCGCACTGGCTGTGCTGAAGAGCGGGTTTGTGCTGGTCGGCAACCTTCCGACGACGAATGGCACAGCCATCACCTCAAACAGCTCGCTATTGGTGATCACCCCCAACGGAGCGTTTCTCAGCGAGCTGAAAGATCCAACCCTCCTGGACGGTCCGTGGGACATGACGGTAATCATCGATCAGGGACCGCAGGTCTCGGCGTTCGTATCGAACGTGTTGAATGGAACGGTGGCAAGGATCGACATCAACATTGGCCCGAGCGGCGCGACGCTCTTGAATAGCTCGCATATCATTGCGTCCGGCTACGCGCACCGATCCGATCCCGCAGCGCTCGTTATCGGCCCAACAGGACTGGCCTACGACGCGGCCCACGATGTGCTTTATGTCGCATCAACCAACGACAATGCGGTGTTCGCAGTATCGGGCGCTGCGGCGCTCACGCACGACAATGGACGGGGAAGCGTAATCTATCAAGACAATGATCACCTTCGCGGGCCGTTGGCATTGGCGCTTGCGCCGAATGGAGATCTGGTGACGGCGAACGGTGACGCGATTAACCCTGATCCGCAACATGGGAGCGAAATCGTCGAGTTCACGCCCCAGGGGCGTTTCGTCGCGACGATGCAGGTCGATCCGACACCTGGCTCCGCATTCGGCCTCGCATTCGGACTGAGCAGCAGTGGCCAGCCACAATTCGCGGCGGTGAACGACAACACGAATACGGCAACCGTCTGGACGTTACGCCCGATCGGCGGCAATTGACCCTGGAGTCGTTTCAGGAAACGGAAAACATTGCCCGGGAGCCGGCCGAGCACCGGCTCCCGGGCCGCGAAGGCCAGATTCATTCGTCGTGCCCGCTTGACCTTATCGCTTTGCCGGTCGTCGATCCCGTTTGCCGTCGGAGTGCGGCCAATGATCCCTAAGGGTTTTCCATAGATACAAAGTGACTGACACGCCATTGCGTTTCGGGTGGCATCTTTATATAGTTGTATAGACAGGGTTAGACATGATCACTCAATAGCTCGCGGCTGGGTGACGACCGGCCGGAAATGCAGACAAGTACACCGCGTGCATCACGCTTTCCATGACACGCCAGAACGCTTCGCCGGGCGATGCTCATCTGATCTCGCGATTTCCCTTAGAACGGCATCGCCAAACCTGGCAAAGCATACGGAGACAACATGGCAGTACAAATGGAACGGCGCACCATCGAGTTCATTCCTCATGAGGAGCGGCATGGCACGCCGTTCGGTCAATTCACGCTGTGGTTTGGCGCCAATCTGCAAATTACCGCGATCGTCGACGGGGCACTTGCCGTGGTCTTTGGCGCGGACCCGCTTTGGGCGATGATTGGCCTGCTGATCGGAAACATCGGCGGCGGCATTGTCATGGCGCTGCATTCGGCGCAGGGGCCCGGCATGGGCATTCCGCAGATGATTTCGAGCCGCGCCCAGTTCGGCGTTTATGGCGCCTGCCTGCCATTGGTGCTGGTCATCCTGATGTACCTCGGTTTTGCCGCCACCGGGACGGTGCTTTCCGGCCAGGCCATCAACAAGATCATCGGTGTCGAAACGCCGGCAGTCGGTATCCTCGTCTTCGGTGCGCTCACCATGCTGATTGCCACGGTGGGCTACAGGCTCATCCATACGCTCGGGCGGATCTCGAGCATCGTCGGAGCCATCGGTTTCACGTACCTGGCCATTCGTTTGTTTGCTACGGGTAATGTGCCTGCCCTGCTCGGCATGAAGCCTTTCGAATGGCCGACATTTCTTCTCGCTGTCGGCCTGGGCGCGGGCTGGCAACTGACTTTCGGACCATATGTGGCCGACTATTCGCGATACCTGCCGCAAAGCACGAAGGTCAGCCGCACGTTCTGGTGCACCTTGCTCGGCAGCGTGCTTGGCTCGCAATGGTCGATGAGCATCGGCGCACTGGTTGCGGCGGCCTGGGGCGCAACGTTCCTGAAGTCGCAGGTGGCCTTCATCGGCGACCTGGCCGGAGGCGGCGCCGTGGCAATACTCATCTACGTGGTGATTGTCACCGGCAAGCTGGCCGTCAACACGCTCAACGCCTACGGCGGCTTCATGACGATGCTGACCACGGTCACGGCATTCACGGGCACGCGCCGTGTCACGGCCACCGTGCGCGCGCTGTTCATCTTCAGCTTTATTCTGGTTTCCGTACTGATCGCCCTGCTGGCCTCGAAGGACTTTCTGGCAACGTTCCGCGACTTCGTGCTGTTGCTGCTGATGGCCTTCACGCCATGGAGTGCCATCAACCTGATCGACTATTACCTGATCTCGAAGGAGCGCATCGACATTCCGGCGCTATACGATCCCAACGGGCGCTATGGGCGCTGGAACTGGTCGGCACTGCTTTGCTATGCCGTGGGTGTCGCCGTGCAGATTCCGTTCCTGGCACAGCATATGTACACCGGTGCGCTGACCCATGCGCTGGGCGGCGCGGACATTTCATGGCTCGTTGGCCTGGTCGTCACCGGTTTCGTGTATTACGCGCTTGCCAGGAAGTCGGCGCGGACGCCAGCCCAGACCATCTATCCCGCGGAGGCGCACTGCCCTGCCGCGGAAAGGATCTGATCACTGGTGCAAAGGCCGCCCCGGCTCAGGATGCGGCGGCAGGCGCCGCACGCGCATTACCGGCGCATTACCGGCGCATTACCGATTAAACGCGCCTTCGATCGTGTAGCGCGTTCCGGGATGCACCATGCGAACCCATGTCACCGGCGCGCCCTGGCTATAGGTACGGCGCAGAACAATCAGGCATGGTTCGCTGCCGTCGACCTTGAGCAACTCCGCTTCCATCGGTGTGGGCCGGCCCGCCTCGATGGAATAGCGCGCCTCCCACAACGGCGCGAGCGACAACAGATACTCCGTCGGTGTGGTCCGCGTGAAATCCACGCTCAGATAGTCTGGCGCTGCTGCCGGATTGACGTAGCGGTCCTCGCAGAGCAGTGGCACACCGTCCTCGAAATGGACAATGAGCGAGTGAAAGACGGCGTTGCCCACCTGGAGCCCCAGGCGTTGCGCCAGTTGCGGGGTCACCTCTTCCTGCCGCACGAATACCACCTCGGCGTGATGACGGCGTCCCCGCTCGGCGATCTCCGTATGCAAGTCCCGGATCGTCAGCGTGGACGACGCCCGATAGGGTTGCGCCGCGAACGTCCCGACGCCCTGCACTCGCTCGACCACGCCTTCCGATTGCAATTCCCTCACGGCGCGGCTCACCGTCATCCTGCTCACGCCGAACTGCGCCACCAGTTCGGCTTCTGAGGGCATCAGCGTGCCGGGCGGCCACTTGCCTTCGCCCAGCCCTTCCTTGAGATAGGCCTTGACGCGCGCGTATGCGGCAGCGGGCGGGGAGTATTTCATGGGCGACGAGGTCTCCTTATGACTTTTCGGTTTTCGAGTGCCGGCGCGCAGGTGCCGAACCAGGCCACTCGCCGAGGCGTGTCTAGACAAGTGCGCAAGTTTAGGGGAAAACGCTGCCGCGCTGAACTTGAATATTCCTGACTATACAAGTATAGTCAGGTCATCGGATGCAGCCCCGGACAAGCACGACCGGGGCACCCCAACCCGCCAAGGAGACTGTTGCATGACCACCGCCATCGACCCCCGCTTCGACCCCACCCGCGAAATCCGCGCGCCGCGCGACAACCAGCTCACCTGCAAGAACTGGCTGGCCGAGGCTGCGTTCCGCATGATCCAGAACAACCTGGATCCCGAGGTCGCCGAAAACCCGCAGGCCCTCGTGGTCTATGGCGGCATCGGGCGGGCGGCGCGTGACTGGAAGTGCTACGACCAGATTCTTGCCTCCCTCAAGGAACTGGAGGCGGACGAAACCTTGCTGGTGCAGTCGGGCAAGCCGGTAGGCGTGTTCAAGACGCACGCCGATGCGCCGCGCGTGCTGATCGCCAACTCGAACCTCGTGCCCCAATGGGCCAACTGGCAGCATTTCAGCGAGCTCGACCGCAAGGGACTCTTCATGTATGGCCAGATGACGGCCGGAAGCTGGATCTACATCGGCAGCCAGGGCATCGTCCAGGGAACCTACGAGACGTTTGCCGAAGCCGGTCGCCAGCACTACGGCGGCGACCTCGCCGGGCGTTGGATCCTGACCGCGGGTCTGGGCGGCATGGGCGGTGCGCAGCCGCTGGCGGCTACGCTGGCAGGCGCCGTGTCGCTGAACATCGAGTGCCAGCAAAGCAGCATCGACTTTCGCCTGCGCACCCGCTACCTGGACAAGCAGGCCAAGGATCTCGATGACGCGATCGCACTGATCCGGCAGCACACGGCCGCCCGCGAAGCGGTGTCCATCGGCCTGCTGGGCAACGCCGCGGAAATCCTGCCGGAACTGGTCAAGCGCGCCCGTGCTGGCGGCATCAGGCCCGACCTGGTCACCGACCAGACCTCGGCGCACGACCTGATTCACGGCTATCTGCCGGCGGGCTGGAGTGTCGCGCAGTGGAAGGCCGCGCAGCGTGACCCTTCGCAGCATGCCCGCCTGACGGACGACGCCGCCAACAGTTGCGCGGCGCATGTGCAGGCGATGCTCGACTTCCAGTCGCTGGGCATCCCCGTGGTTGACTACGGCAACAACATCCGCCAGGTGGCATTCGACAAGGGCGTCAGGAACGCCTTCGATTTCCCGGGCTTCGTCCCCGCCTATATCCGCCCGCTGTTCTGCGAAGGCAAGGGCCCGTTCCGGTGGGTGGCGCTCTCGGGCGATCCCGAGGACATCTACAAGACCGACGCCAAGATCAAGGAGCTGTTTCCCGAGAACCAGCATGTGCATCGCTGGCTCGATATGGCGCGCGAGCGCATCGCCTTCCAGGGCCTGCCCGCACGCATCTGCTGGCTCGGCCTGGGCGAACGCCACCTGGCGGGCCTGGCCTTCAATGAAATGGTGCGCAAGGGCGAACTGAAGGCGCCGGTGGTCATTGGGCGCGACCATCTGGACACCGGTTCAGTCGCCAGCCCCAACCGCGAGACCGAAGCCATGAAGGACGGCACCGACGCCGTCAGCGACTGGCCCCTGCTCAATGCCCTGCTGAATACCGCGGGCGGCGCCACGTGGGTCAGCCTACATCACGGCGGCGGCGTCGGCATGGGCTACTCGCAGCACTCGGGCATGGTCATTGTCTGCGATGGTACCGAAGCGGCGGAAAAGCGCCTGGCACGCGTGCTGGTCAACGACTGCGGTTCGGGCGTCATGCGTCATGCCGATGCAGGCTACGAACTCGCGGTAGCCACCGCGAAGAAGTTCGGCCTCAAGCTGCCGATGATCAAGTAAGCCGAGATCGCAACACACCGCGGGAATCGAGCCCATGCGCATTGAACCGGACATGCGAGTCTGGACCGGTCGCGTCGACCATGCCGAAGGCCCCGCGGGCCGGCGCTGGCATCAGCAGATGCGTCCCCTGGCAACGCAAACCAGCGGAGTCGCCCTGCTGGGCTTCGCCTGCGACGCTGGCGTCGAGCGCAACCACGGCCGCATCGGTGCGCGTGGCGGCCCGCTTGCCATCCGCAGGATGCTCGCCAATCTGCCAGTGCCAGGCAGCGGCAATCTTGTCGACGCTGGCGACGTCCTGCCGCTGCCAGGCACCGATGATGACGGTCTGGAAGCGGCACAGGAAGCGCTGTCGGGACAGGTGGCCGACCTGCTGGCGCGCGGACTGTTCCCGATGGTTCTCGGCGGCGGCCATGAGGTGGCGTTCGGGTCGTTTGGCGGTCTGGCGCGCCACCTTGCATCTTTGCCGGCCAAGGGCGCACCACGTCCGCCTCGCATTGGCATCATCAATCTCGATGCTCACTTCGACCTGCGCATGGCCGACCGCGCCAGCTCCGGCACGCCGTTTCGCCAGATCGCGGAAAACTGCCAGGCACGCGGCTGGCCTTTCCACTATTGCTGCCTGGGCGTGAGCGAGTTCGCCAACACGGTGGCGCTGTTCCAGCGGGCAGAGGCCCTGGGAGTGTTGTGGCGCCGTGATACCGACATGGACCTTTCGCAGCGCGACGCGACACTGGCCCAGTTGGACGGATTTCTGTCGAACGTCGACCATGTCTACCTGACGGTATGCCTCGACGTGCTTCCTGCCGCCGTCGCACCCGGCGTCAGCGCGCCGGCGGCCTGCGGCGTGGCCCTGGACGTGATCGAGCCGATCGTCGACGCAGTGGGGCGATGCGGCAAGCTGCGCCTGGCGGATATCGCCGAGATGAATCCGTGCTTCGATATCGACGGGCGGACGGCTCGCGTCGCAGCGCGCCTGGTAGCCAGGATCGCCAATTTACGCAACTAAGTATTAGACGTGCCCGCGGGGCATCGGAGCGTCAATCGGGAGCGGATGAAGTTGGAGAAACGCAGCTGTGGCGTCGCGGGCACGTGCCGTGACTTCGCGTGCGTTCGGCCGCTCGGCGACGCCGAGCAGCAGGCTGACCATCAAATTACCCCACAGCAACCCGCCGAACTGTTCGGCAAGTTCGGCTGGACGGCCATTGAGAAGTCCGGACGCCTGAGCCCGGGCCATGATTTGCCGCAAGGCGGCACGACTCGTCTCGCGCCCTATGGAGTCGAGCGCTTGCGCCACCTCTGGTGCGTGGACGGCCTCGGCAATCGCCAGCCGGAATACCGCAATGACCGTTGGATCGGTTATCTCGCGGACGAGCTGCGTCCCGAAGGAAGTCAGTACGTGCGCGAGGGTCTCGCGATCGTCTGGCTCGGGCAAGTCGGCGGCTACCTGCAGTCGCGTGGCGCGCGCGCTGATGCATGCGATCAGCATTTCCTTCTTGTTGCCCACCAGCGCATACAGTTCTCGTTTCGATACTCGCGCGAGCGTGGCGATCTCAAGCGTGCTGGTCGCCGCGTAGCCACTCTTCATGAACGCTGCGAAGGCTGCATCGAGGATGCGCGAGCGCACCTCGGTTTCGTCGCGGCTTTCCTGACGCTCCTTTGGCAGCGATTCCGTGGTCATCATCGTCTCCCTTGACATTCGGTACCGCATAGTACCATACTGAAGCAACCCTCTGGTACTTACGAGTACCACGACTGCCAGGAGGCTATCATGCTCAAGCCAAGGATCCTCGTGACCGGCGCGACCGGAAAGACAGGCAGCGTCGTCGTTGCCGAACTGCTGAAGGCCGGCTATCCCGTGCGCGCTATGGTGCACCGGGAAGACGGCCGCAGCGCTCGGCTGAAAGCGCAGGGGGCCGAGATAACAGTCGCCGACATGAGTGATGTCGAGCGCGTGGCCGACGCGCTGAAGGACGTTCAGCGCGCCTACTATTGCCCCCCTTTCGACCCTTACATGATTCAGGGCGCGGTCGCGTTCGCCGTCGCTGCCAGGGAATCCCGGCTCGAACATATTGTTAGCCTGACCCAATGGCTGTCGAGTCCCTCGCATCCCGCCCTCATGACCCGCCAGCTCTGGCTTGTCGATCGGCTGTTCTCGATGACGCCCGGAGTCGCGCATACGATCGTAAGGCCGGGCTTCTTCGCTGACGCCTATCTCGCATTGACTGGGTTTGCCGCGCACCTCGGAGTATTTCCCTGGATCTATGGCGATAGCCGTAACGCGCCACCGTCCAACGAGGACGTCGCGCGGGTCGGCGTCGCGGCCCTGTTGGATTCCGCGCGGCACGCCGGGAAGAGCTACCGCCCCACCGGGCCGGAGCTCCTTGGCACGAGGGACATGGCCAAGGCGATCGGCCGGGCCGTCGGGCGATCGGTCAGGGTCGTGCCGATGCCGACCCGGCTATTCATAAAGGCCGCCCGGATGGGCGGCTTGCCGATCGATCTGATCAGCGGCGTTCGCTACTACATTGACGATCACAAACGCGGGGCTTTTGAGCTGGGCGCGCCGACCACCGACGTACTCGATGTGACCGGTCAGCCCGCCGAGGACTTCGAGACGATCGCACGTCGCTACGCGGCGCTTCCACGCAACCGGCGGACGCCCGGCAATTGGCTTCGCCAGTTCGCGCAGTTCGTGATCACCCCGCTCAGCCCCGGCTTCGATCTCGACCGATACGACCGTGAACTGCGCCGTCCGTTCCCATCAGAACCGCAATTTGCGCCTGAGTCCAAGGTCTGGCTGCGCGAGCATGCCATGGCTCACGCGGAGCGAGACGCTGAGATCGCAGAGCTACGAGCGCTGCGCGCTTAACTCTCGCGGGCGATCGCGGGAATTCGAACCAAAGGAGAGACTCATGCTGCCGCAACTCTGGTTTTTCGTTAGCATCGCATTCAGCTTCAGCGCGTGGGGATTCGTCGTGAAGCGATACATCTGGCCAAAACTCCGCCTCCTGGGACGGGCCGAAGCGCTGCGGCCTCTGCTTATCCTGCACAGCTTCCGCTTTATTGGGTTGGCATTCCTCGTCCCAGGTGTCGTGTCGCCCGAGTTGCCGTCCGCCTTCGCATATTCCGCCGCCTATGGGGACCTCGTTGCGGCGACACTCGCGTTTCTCTCGCTGGTATTGCTGCCACGCGGGGCTGGCATTGTCATTGCGTGGATCTTCAACTGGTGGGGCTTGGCGGATCTCTTGAATGCGTTCTATCAGGCCAATGATGCCGGGCTCGTGGCGGGGCAACTGGGCGCCACCTACTTCATTCCGACGCTGGTTGTACCGCTACTGCTGATCACGCACGGACTCGTCTTCCGGATTCTTCTGCAACATCAAAGTCAGTCCGCAATCTGGGAAAGCCGGCATCCCGGCGAAGAGCTATCAAGTGGAGGACACCCATGATCGACCCTTCCATCTCGAGCCACGTCGTTCGCCTTGGGGCGCGCGACGCCTTCATCCAGGAGTTCCCCGGTCTGGTCAACGCCAACACGAAGGACTGATGCCGCCGTGCACACCGATCCGCGCAATGGGCAGATCGGTTTTTTGTCAGCATTTCGGCATTGCAATCAAACAATTACATCCGGCGACCGGCCGGAAACAGTGCGCTCGCGCGCCAGCATGGAAGACACCAACCAGGAAGATGATCGTCGTCAGACTCATAATCCACCTCCGAAAGGACATCGAGGGGTTCGAACCCCGCCTGGCCCACCAACTTCCCCTTGGCAACGCATTGCGAACACCTGCCTTCAGCGATAATGGCCATTCGAGCGTCGCAGACTTCATGGATTATGTCGGGCCGGACCGACGAGTCTGCGCCTACGAGCGCCGAGGCACCGGCCAAAGCTTGAGCGCGATCCGACAGCACAGCAGATTGACAATGATCACAGGACACGTCTTTATTGCCACCAGCCTTGACGGCTTTATCGCCCGACCCGATGGGGACATCGACTGGCTTCTGAAGCGGGATGACCCGGCGGAAGACCATGGCTATCCGACTTTCATCGCCGACAAGGACGCGATCGTCATGGGCCGGGGCTGCTACGAAAAAGTCCTCACGCTGGGCGAATGGGCTTACGACAAGCCCGTTCTGGTGCTGTCCCGGCAATTGGCCGGCAAGCCAGTGCCGGAGAGGCTGCAGGGAAAGGTGCGGTTCTCGGATAGCACGCCCACGGATGCGATGAAACAGCTGGAGGATGCAGGCGTGCGTCGCGTGTACGTCGATGGCGGTCAGTTGGTTCAGTCGTTTCTGCGCGACGGATTGATCGCTGATCTGGTCGTCACCACCGTGCCAGTGTTGATCGGGGCAGGCAGACCATTGTTCGGCGCCCTGCCGCGCGACGTCAGTCTGGCGCTCGAATCGAGCCGGCACTTTCCGTCCGGCCTGGTGCAGTCGACCTATCGCGTGCTGTGCTGATTTGCGAAGATGCGATGATCAGGCTCCGCCCTTCCGCAAGTTTCCGCGCGAGAGTTTTTCCACCAGGTCTGAGCCCCGGCCAGGTGTGATCGCGGGCGTGCAAGGCACGACTCCATTGTCAGGAAAGGACCGGCCCAAGGCGCAGATGATGGATGAGCTCGAGGCTATGTCGCCAATGAAACCAGAGGTCATCGGAAACGGCCAGGGCAATCAGCCATGACGCTGCGACGATAAAAAGGTCGCAGCGCCCGCTGTTCCACCAATTCAGGGAGTGGCGGCCCGCGATCCAGGGCACACCCAGCGGATTTGGCCAGTCGGCCAGCAAGTGCATGACGCCACCGCAGGCAAAGCCGAATGCCGGCGCAGCCAACGCATGCGTTCCCAGTGCACGGTATGCCCCCACCAGTAGGCCGACCCAGGCGATGCCCCAGTGCGTCAAGGTGCGATGGGTAATCCACAGGCGGCGCGACTTAGACCACCAGGCCACTTCCAGCCAGTCGGGAGCGGTGCTGCCGAGCAGCGCCGCCACGAACCCAGCCGCGCTTGCCCAGTGCCAACCTCCATCACCGCGCTTCGCGACAACAGCGGCGAAGATGACGGCCGCCGCCCATCCGGTGGCGTGGTGTGCTTTGCTTGAGGCCATGATGGAGCCGCGCTTGTTCGCTGCTGGTCAGTGAGGGGCCGCAATCTTGGCAGATATGCCCGTGAAACGCCAGCGCGGACCTGACAGCGTGGTCCCGGGGCCCACGAAGCCGCGTAGTGGCTTATCGCCGGCCTGCGCTGCCGGTCGGAGAGGACGATGTCGATATGACGACGTGCCACGTTCAGATGAGTCAGCACATGCCAGTATTACGCGAGGTGAAGACCAGCATGGTTGCCGCCGGCGCATTGTCTGCGCCGGCCATGTCAGCGTCCGTAGCAGTCCCGCACCACGGGCCGCAGACCGTCAGTTGCTGGCGGTGCCGGGCTCGCAACTCGTGAGCTCGTAGCCAGCGCATTCGCCTCTGCGCCGAGCTTGAACTCAGCAACGGCTTCCGCCAAGGTGTAGGCCTGCTCGTTCAAAAGTGAGGAGGCCGCTGCCGCCTGCTCCACCAACGCGGCGTTCTGTTGGGTTGCCTGCCCCATTTCCTCAACCGCCTGGTTGATTTGAGTGATGCCCGTGGCTTGCTCGCCCATGGACGTGCTGATTTCCGCGATGATCGAAGTCACTCGACGAATTCCGTCGACGATCTCGTTCATGGCCTCACCCGCTACCTGAACACGCTGAGCCCCCGACTTGACGCTGACCTCGGAAGTCTCGATAAGCGCCTTGATCTCTTTGGCAGCGGTGGCACATCGATGCGCCAGGCTACGCACTTCGCTCGCAACCACCGCGAAGCCCTTCCCGTGCTCGCCTGCTCGCGCCGCTTCAACTGCCGCATTCAGTGCAAGGATATTGGTCTGAAAGGCGATGCCATCGATGACGCCAATGATCTCCACGATCCTTGCGGAAGACTGCGCGATGTCGTCCATCGTCGTCACCACATCGGAAACAACCCTGCCACCCCTTGTTGCTGCCTCACTGGCGGACGTTGCAAGACGCGTGGCCTGTACCGTCGCTTCCGCCGACCTGCTCACCGAGCCAGTCAATTCTGACAGCGCGGCGGCAGTCTCCTCCAGATTGCCCGCAGCCATTTCGGTGCGGCGCGACAGATCCTGATTACCGGCTTCGATATCCCTGGTCGCAATCTTTATGGACTCGCTGCCATTGCGAATCCGCAACAACACCCCTCCAAGTTTTTCGACAAACGTATTGAAGGACGTCGCAATCTGCGTCACTTCGTCACTGCCGATGGCCGGCAGGCGCTGAGTCAGATCCCCGTCGCCGGACCCGATCTCATACATCGCGTCGCGCACGCCGGATAGTCGGCGGAAGGCTTGCGCGGTCAGCACGCCGCTCAGCGCCGCTGCGGCGGCTGCCAGCAGCACAATGGCGATGGCCGATGCCTTGATCATGTCGTTCAGGGCTGCGGTGGCTTCGGCCTTGTCGAGAGCCACTACCAGTTGCCAGTCGGTGCCATGGATAGGCTTGGCACGCAGCAGCTTTGCAGCGCCATCCAGTTCCACCTCAAGCGGCTTGGTCTCTCTCGTCAGCGAGGTCAGAGTCGCCGGCGTCAAAGCCGGCGACAGCTCGATCACAGGTTTCCGGAGGTATTTCTCCTGGGGGTGTGCCAGGATGTTGCCATCCTTGCCCACCACAAATCCCAGGCTTGCTGGTGTCGGATGCACTGCGGCAACGACGTCGCGAACCCCTTCCAGAGACACGACTGCCGATACCACGCCCTCCAATGCGCCATTGCGCAGGATCGGCGCCGCAAACGATACAAAGGGCTTGCCGCTTGCAGCATCGGCGTAGGGCGTGGACACAATCTGCTTGCCTGCCGCTACCGTTTCCTTGTACCAGGGGCGGGTGGTCGGATCAAAGCCTTCCGGCATGCGCTCCTTGCTGGCTACAAAGGACCGGTCCTGCCACCCTGCTGTAGTAACCGGGAATGCGCCGGCTCTTTGCAGTTGGCGGACGATGCCATGTGGGTCGCCAGGAGCAATCTGGTCGGCTGCAGCGGCCACCATCGTAGCTTTTGCTGCCACCCACTCGTCGAGAGCCAGTGCATGGCCGGTCGCGACGGCATCGAGGTTCTGCCGAATCGTTTCGAGATTGCTGTTACGGACGATGACATACGTCGTACCGGCGGTCAGCGCGAGTGCGGTCACCACGATGCCGGTGGAAATGACCTGAATCCTTGAGCGAATAGATCGAAGCATACGAGAGAGGATGTCTCAGATGAACAGCGTTCAGGGCTTGGTGATGGATGGAACATGAAGTGGCAGACCCATCGATTTCTATTACGTACGGCCGGCCGCGCGCTCGTGTCGGCAGTCTCGCCGAGCAACGTAATTAATAATTACATTATCCATAAATATTTGATTGTAAACATAATTTATCCAGTCCAATATGTTACACAACATCAGTTAACGGTCCGACCCAGGCATTGTTTACCCCACTTTCCGGGGGCACGGAAGCCCGGTTCAGTTGTGCCTGGAAAGGCCGCGGCCATATCGTCCATCAGTCCGGCCAACGCCTCGCCGACTGCGACCACGCCCGGTGGGCTGGCTGCCGACCCGGCCTACTTCACCGCGCCGCTGGATCCCGACTCGCTGGTATCATTCGTGCGCTCGGCGGATCCGGCTGGCCTCAAGGCGGTCATCGCCGATCGCGCGGAGCGCATTCAGAAGCCATTTCGGAAGGCAGGCACTGCGGCCCCCAACCCACCAGAACAGCGATGGATTACCCAACCGTCGCGTACGACAACGTCTTGGGTGTCTGGACGATGACCTCAGGTTCATCGCCCACAATGACAGTGTCGTCCAGGCGGAAACCGCCGAGGCCGTAGACATACAGCCCCGGTTCCGACGAGTAGACCTCTCCGGCCAGCAATGCCCGCGTGTTGAACGCCATATCTTCGGGATACTCGTGCAACATAAGGCCGACAGCGTGGCCCGTCCTGTGGAACACGAAGTCGCCGCACCCCGCTGCTTCGATCACGGTCTGGGCGGCGGCGTCCATATCGCAGACGCGCCGGCCGACCACGGCAGCGGCAACTGCGGCGTCCGTGGCCTGGGCCGCCACGCGGTAGAACTTCGCCTGCTCATCAGTGGGCTGGCCGCAAAACCACGTGCGTTCATTCTCGACGTAGAGCCCGTTCAGCCTGGGCAGCACCAGGTTGACGATGGTGTCGCCTTTCGCAATGCGTGAGCCGCAAGATGCGCCATCGCCGTGCGGAGACGCAGATACCGGGCCCGTGAGTGTCCAGCACTTGAGAATCTCGAAGTCCTCGCCGGGAAACCGCCTGGCCGCTTCTTCCACCATGAGTGCCGCCATGGCGTGGTCGAGTTCCTGGACAAGGCGCCCGGGACGGATATTCTCCCTGTAGCGATCCTGGACCCAGTCAGTCAAACTCGCCAGCGCTCGCATATTCTGCAGCTCCTCGCTGTGCTTGACCCACCGGAGGCTCCGCATTTCGGCAAGTGACGGGCGCAGGGTCATCTCGGGAAGATAACGTTGCGCCCCGGCAAGAATGGGGTGCGGGACGTCGACGGCGATACGCGACATGGCAAGACCCTTCTGGCTCAACAAGGCAGCCACGACTTCCGGCAGTTGCGACGGCAACGCGAGGCGGTTTGCCACGCGTGGGTGCTCGGCATAGTATGTGACATCCGTGAGCCAGACCGTGCCCTTCTCCGTTGCGAACCGCATGTGGTTGGTGGAGAGCTCGTTCATTACGGCAAAGGTGTCGCCGTCGCGCGGCACGACAACAAACACGGGCCGCTCCCATGGCCACACATCGAGCTGGAAGTTGGTCGCGTATTGAAAGAAGTCCGGGGTGCCGAACACTAACGCATCCACCCGCAACCGGTCCATCAGTCGTCGCATGGCCGACAGGCGGTAATCGTGTACAGCTTTGGTCAGATGAGGCATGGCGTAGTCTAGAGAGAGATGTTGAGGCGGCGAATCACGGGCCCCCAGGCGTCGGCATCGCGCTTCATGTAGCGCTCTACTTCCGAAGGCGGGCCCTGGATGGCATCCAGAAACTGGAAGCCCAGCTTTTCCTTGAACTGGGGATCGTCGAGGACATGGTTGATGTCCGCGTTGATCTTCTGGATTACGCGCGGCGGCGTGCCCGCACGGGCCACGATCGCGTACCAGCCTGGAACGTTGACGTCATAGCCCAGCTCCTTGAACGTAGGCACCGTGGGCAGTGCGGCCAACCGCCGGTCACCCGTGACCGCAAGCGGCAGCAGTTTCTTGCCCGCTATGAACGGGTGCACGCCGGCCACGACGTTCATCATCACAGGCGTTTGGCCGTTCATCAGGCTCGTTGAACCACCGGTACCGTTGAACGGTACGTGCTGCATCTTGACGCCGGTGCGCTCCGCAACCAGCTCCATGGCCAGATGCGTGGAGTTGCCGATGCCGCCAGACGCGAAGCTGATCTCACCCGGATGTGCCTTGGCCGTGCGCACAAAGTCCTGGAACGTCTGCACGTGCAGCAAAGGCGCCGCAACAAAGACAAACGGGGAATTGGCGAGCATGGCAACGCCGGTCAGGTCCTTTGTCGGCGAGTATGGGAGCTTCGGATAGAGGTACGGATTGAAGCTGAGGTTGGACACGCCTGCAAAGAACAGTGTGTAGCCATCAGCCGGTTGCCCCAGCACGTAAGAAATAGCCAGCGTGCCGTTGGCGCCAGGCTTGTTCTCCACGACCACGGGCTGCTTCCACGCCTGCCCGAGTTTCTCGGCCAATGCGCGTGCCAGCACATCGTTGCCTGTCCCACCCGCCTGCGGCACCACCAGCCGGACCGGTTTCGTCGGAAAGGCTTGTGCGCAGGCGCCACCCGACAGCGCCATCGCCGCCACCGCGCCCGCCGTCCATTCCATAGCTTTTGCAGGTTCATCTCGCATCCTGATAGATCTGGTCGCCGCCACCGATGGCGGCGATGAGGAGAAATGTACCATGTGGTACACGATAGCGAGAAATTGGGGGTTACGCGAAAGCGTAAAGACAGTGGCGTGCGGGATATATGAGACTGGCGCAACCGCAAAGCGGGCGCCGGCAGGCGGGTGGAGTGATGTCCGGCGGCCCCGGACATCGGCGAGCGAGGGCCGCGGATGAGTATGCAGGTTCGGAGGACTGCCGGACAGCAGGAAGCTATCCGCCCTTCTTCGCCTCGCCCGGCACGGCCATCTTGCTGGCGAAGTACTTGAGCGCGGCCGTGGTGCCGTTGCGGTCCCCCGTCGTGATCAGGTCGAGCAACAGCCCACGCATCGTCGCGACTTCTACCCGCGCAAACAGCCGCGCTTCGCCAGCACTGACGTTCATGCCTTGCTGCAATCGCTCGGCGATCACTGAGGTCCAACTGCCAATGACATCATCGAGGAAGCCGCTGAAGCGCTCGCGATCCCTGATAGCTCGTCCGTAGATCTCGAACAGCAACTGCATCATGGGCAGGTAACTCGGCGCGGAATAGCGGTCCCACGCTGCCACCATGGTCGCTTCTGCGCTCAGGCCGTCCACATGCAGTTGCTCACGTGCCTGCTGTTCGGCATGTCGTACACGGAACAGCAACGCCTGCCAAAAGCCGTCGGCAGATCCAAAGTAGTAAATGAGCATCCGGTGGCTGGTGCCCAGTGCGTCAGCCACATTCCGCAACGACAGGTCGCCCAGTCCGTTCTCCAGGACATGGGCAGTTGCCGCATCCAGCAATTGAATGGCTTGCTCGCTAGACGAGCGGTCGGCCGGCGACGCTTTGACTTTTGGCATCCTTCGAATTCTGCGAGAAAAAGACAATCCAGCCCAAAATGTACCACGCAGTACAAGGATGACTGCCGCAGACTTCAACCGGCGGCTGTTGGCCAGATTGGGTCCGGCAACGAGGCGATCCGGCCCCTAAGTTGCTGTTACCTGCAGCTGCCCAAACTACGTGGCAATCGTTAAATGCCGAGGGGTCGATCTCAATCGACGGCGCACACCCAACGCCCCAGTCTCGCGCGCGCCGATGACGATGAACGAGTGTCCTGCGTCAATGCGTCCGGCCCATAGATTCTCTGCACATCTCGCAATACCCACGCGACCCAGCCAGAACCCTCCAGGCTCAACAATTCTTACGCCTTCGTGGCCGTATCAGTCTTCGCGGGATCTGCGTGTGCAGCCCGCGGTTTGTTGGCGCCGGTCTCATGCATCGCGCCCCTCCCCCGAAGCCTCCGAACGCACTTTCGGCCGTTTAGTTCGCCATAATAGTACACTTTTTATCCTTAAAAATCATATATTTAAGTAATTTCAAAGATGTTTAATGCGTACATCTTTGACAGTAAAATGTCCGACTTCTAGGATTGACCTCGTGATCTCGTTCTGCATCCAGCGTTGAAAGTAACCAGTAGCTCGACGCAACCGTCGCGCGCTTTGCACTCGCCGATGCGAGCTGCCGGACCAGGCCACATACATCCCTTTCGAAGTCATCTCACGGAGCCATCTCATGCTTGAGTGGAAACAGGAAATTCAGGACATCAGTTCTCGCCTCAAAGAACTGTCCACGCGCACGCCGGACACCCTTCGCGGTTTTGGGCTGATCGCTGGTGCGGGCGCCAAAACCGGGCAACTCGGCGCGAAGACGCGTGAACTCATCGCGCTGGCCGTCGCAGTCACCACGCGCTGCGATGGTTGCATCGCCTTCCATGCAGCCGAGGCCGTCAAAGTCGGCGTGTCCGACGAAGAGATCGCAGAAGCGCTCGGCGTCGCCATCAACCTGAACGCCGGCGCCGCCATGACGTACAGCACACACGTGCTGGATGCCATCGACGCGCTGAAGCAAGCCTAACCCTTACACCCCATTACACCCCGACAGGATCCCATCATGAGCAATCCCAAGCTTGAAGTACTGACCCCGCAAAACAGCCAGTTGATTTTCATTGACCACCAGCCGCAGATGGCATTCGGTGTCCAGTCCATGGACCGGCAGGTGCTGAAGAACAACGTCGTCGGCCTCGCCAAGGCAGCGAAGATCTTCAACATCCCAACCACCATCACGACCGTGGAAACGCAAAGCTTCTCGGGATTCACCTACCCGGAACTGCTCGACGTTTTCCCCGGCCAGCCCCTGCTCGAGCGCACCTCGATGAATTCGTGGGACGACCAGAAGGTTCGTGACGCGCTGGCAGCGAACGGCCGCAGGAAGATCGTAGTCTCGGGCTTGTGGACGGAGGTTTGCAACAACACCTTCGCACTCAGCGCCATGGCCGGAGCCGGGTACGAGATCTATATGGTGGCCGACGCCTCGGGCGGCATTACGAAGGAAGGCCATGACTTCGGCATGCAGCGCATGATCCAGGCCGGCGTCGTACCCGTGACGTGGCAACAGGTGGCGCTGGAATGGCAGCGCGACTGGGCGCGTCGCGATACGTATGACGCCCTCATGACGGTAGTCAGGGAACACTCCGGCGCATACGGAATGGGCGTCGACTACGCCTACACCATGGTGCACAAAGCCCCACAGCGAGCGGTCGGCCCTCACGAGATCTTGCCTCCGGTTCCGGCAAAGTAATCGGCGGCCCTCCGTCTTATTTGATGGCCCGCGTCCGGCCCCATACCGCGTAATGGCGTGGCCGGACCGTCGTGCCCAGAAGCTGCAAGAGAGATGTGTCGATGAAGATCTATCTGTTCTCCTTAGGTGCCGGCGTTCTGGTCGGCGTCATCTACTACCTGATCGGCGTACGGTCGCCGGCTCCGCCGCTCGTTGCACTGGTCGGCCTGCTCGGCATTCTTGCCGGAGAGCAGTTCATACCGCTCGGTCAGCAATATTTCCGTGGCGCCATCCACTCTGCCGTGAGGCGCGCATCAGACGACTCGACCGCAGCGTCCAGCACATTGCAGCACGGCGTCTCCGGCACTACGGCTGTTCGCAAGACTGCAAGGAATGAGGAGACCCGCTCATGATTACCTCCACCAAAGCCCCCGACCCTCACGGTCGTATTTCCAGGCGGGCGACTCGATTCGTAACATCGGCGGACGCAATTCGGACTACGTTGGGGTGGAGCTAAAATACGGATGGTAGTGGGCCACTTGCCGGTGAACATTTTGTCTGGCTTACGATCCGGCCGTGGCAGTAGTCCCTCTTGGGGTCGGCGTGGCACCCCGTGCGAGCCACGTGTACCATTCGCCTCAAATCTGGAGCGTCGACTGGAAGAGGATCCGATCCATGAACATGGTTGAAATGCTGCAAGCGGCGGGCATTGATGGCCACAAGGCCGACTTTTACCTCGCCTCCCTGGAACTGGGCGAAGCAACTGTTGCTGCAATCGCACAAAAAGCAGGTATCGGGCGAACTAATGCCTACGAAGTGCTGGACAGGCTCGTAGCGTCGGGCTTCGTATCGACGATCCAGAAAGGCGCACGCTCTTATGTCATTCCACAGGATCCGATCATGCTGTTACGCAAGGTCGAATCTCAGCGTCAAATCATTCAGGAGGTTCTCCCTCAACTGCGCTCCATTCACAATTCCTCTGGAGGAAAACCGAAAGTCCGATTTTTCTCGGGATTGGAGGGCATCAAGACTGTCATGAGTGAAACGCTGGAATGTCAATCGAAAGAAGTCAGCGCAATCATGTCTAACAGCGAGCTGTTCCGTACCCCAGGCTTTGACTTCATCAATGATCTTGTAGCCCGTCGCGCGAAGGCAGGGATCAATGTGCGCGTCATACGTACTGGGCCGGGCGATTCTCGGGATTTATGGCGATCGTCAAAGAAGGACCGGCGAGAACTTCGGTGCGCACCGGAGGACTTTGAAATCGGTGTGACAACTTATCTATTCGACGACAAGGTGTCCATCATTTCCTCACGCGCCGAACACTATGCACTGTCGATCCAAAGCCCGGAGTTCTTTGCTTTCCAGATGAGCCTTTTCGAAATTCTTTGGAGCGCCAGCGCTCCAGTTAGTGCGAGCTAAGCCCAAGGCTTGACTCGAGCCGGCGCTCGCTCTTCGGGCAACAAGCATCGTGGGATTCCGCGCAGTGCCTGTATCCGAGGACCGCCAAGGCAGCGGGCTGTGGCATGAGTCCGCATGCCCTACGTCAAACTCTGGCGTTCCTGGCGCCAGCGGCATAAGAGTCGCTTTGCCTACCCTCCAATTCAACGTCAGCCTTTCGCGTCCGCCCTCGGAATCTCGAACACGAGGCACGTTGTTGTCGCATGCGCAAGCAGCCGGTCTTTTGCATCGGTGATGCGCGCCTCGGCGGTGGCGACGCGGCGGCCGGCATTGAGCACGCGGCCCTCGGTGCGGATCACGCCGCTCGTCTCGCTCATGCCGCGCACGAATGAGATCTTGAATTCCAGCGTGGTGTAGCCAGTGCCCGCGGGAAGCGTGCTCTGCACCGCGAGCCCCATCGCGGAATCCAGAAGGATCGCGGCATAGCCGCCATGCACCGAGCCGATCGGATTGTAATGGCGCAGACCCGGCACGCTGTGAATCACGACGGCGCCGGGCTCAGCCGTGCAGTCGAACGGCTCGACCGTCTGCATGATTGGCGGCTCCGGCAATCGTCCCGCGAAGATCGCGCGGACAAAATCGAGCCCCGACATCGATGCCATCACGTCGACGGGCACGATGCCGTATTCGATAGTCTGCTTGCCGGGTCTATCGTCCATGATCTCTCAACACACCACGTCGTCATGCCGGACCTGATCCGGGCATCTAAGGTCGCCAACCCCTCGGAGCTTCCTGTCAGTTCCACCCCGATCATGATGAAGTTGCCCGTGACGTGAGCCGTGAAGCCCGAACAGGGAGATGAAGCCGACCACGTCCACAAAGCCCGCAACATATGACAGCACGCGGCCATGCAAGCTGTTGTTGATCTGCTTGTGGCTCTCCGGAAACGAAGTTCTCCCGACTTCCTTCATCGGCTTATCTCTGCTCGCGTCTGCGCCACGGCTCCCCATCAACGCGAGACGTCGTCCCGTTCGACGGCGCTGTTGCTCCGGGTGCCTCCAAGTTCCGCCACAACCTTAGGCGGCGCGCCGGAGATTTTGGGCACGCATTCCGTGCGGAACCACGCCACAGTGACTGGCTCGCCGGCTATCACGCGTTTGACCGTCGGCACGACCTGCTCGCCGATCAGCATGCCAAGCAGACCGAGCAGCGCGATTGCCGGTGGCGCGGGTGAACGCACTTGCAGTAGGGCGTAGATGATCCCGACGAGGATCCCCGCTCCGAATGACACGAGATAGACCTTCATTTCAGTCTCCCTGTTCCGATGCCGCCCGGCCGAGACGGCGCAGGTCGTGCCAGGCCACCAGGACGAAGCCACCCGCCAGCCCGACGTGCTCGAAGAAGGCGTTCTCTACCATGATCCAGTCGGGCATTGGCACATTCCAGAACGCGTTGGCCAGGAACGATGCCATCAAGGTGAACGCCGCCAGCGCCAGCGCCCCGACCCAGCGCCAATACCCTGTCAGTATCATCACCGAGGCGCCGAGTTCCAGCGCGATGACCAGCGCCGCCATCGGAGCGGCCGGCGCCAGGCCAAAATGGTTCATTTCGGCGACGGCGGCCGGAAAGTCCAGCATCTTGGTGAGCCCGCCCTGCAGGTAGGCGGCGCACAATGCCAGGAGCGCCAGCCACCGGATTGTCGGCGCGGCCACACGGGCCAGCCCGGCGCCCGCCGCTGCAGGGGGATGCGGAATACGCTCGGTCATCGTTGCCGCCTCACTGTCAGAATGCCCAGCAGGAACAGCCGAGCGCGCCCCAGAATTGCCGGTGGTCGGCAACCGGCACCTGCGCCGCCCAGGCGGCGGCATGGGCGTGGCCATGCACACCGCAACGGTTCGTGCAGCCGCATGTCACGCTGAGCGCTGCGCCTGATTGAACACCCTGGCGACGCGCCTGATAGCCTCCATACGTCCGCACCGGCGACCAGTCCGGCATGGCTGGCGGGATTTCGGGAGACAGTTTGCCGAAATCACCATCGCCATAGACCACCTTGCCGCCGAGCACGGTCAGTACCGAGGTGATGTCCCGGATCTCATCGCCGGGAACGGTGAGGTAGTCGCTCGACAGCACGGCAAGGTCCGCAAGCTGGCCAACGGCAATCCGGCCCTTCTTGCCTTCCTCGTTGGAGAACCAGGTATTGGCCTCGGTCCAGAGCCGAAGCGCAGTCTCACGGTCGAGGAGGCTGGCCTGCGGATACAGCGACAGGCCGCCGAGCGTCTTGCCAGTCGTCAGCCATGATAGCGACACCCACGGGTTGTACGAGGCGACGCGTGTGGCGTCCGTGCCGGCGCCCACCTTGATGCCGCGCTCAAGCATCTGCTTGATCGGCGGCGTGCGCTCTGCCGGCTTTGCGCCATATCGCTCGACAAAGTACTCGCCCTGGTAGGCCATGCGGTGCTGCACGGCAATGCCGCCGCCCAGCGCCGCAATGCGGTCCATGTTGCGGTCGGTGATGGTCTCGGCGTGGTCGAAGAACCAGTGCAGGCCGTCGAGCGGCATGTCGCGCGCCACTTTCTCGTAGACATCCAGCGCGCGTGAGATGGTCTCGTCGTAGGTGGCATGCAGTCGCCATGGCCAGCGGTTCTCCACCAGCAGGCGGATCACGGGTTCGAGGTCGGCCTCCATCGACGCGGGCATCTCCGGCCGCGCCACGCGAAAGTCCTCGAAGTCGGCTGCCGTATAGACCAGCATCTCGCCCGCACCGTTTTGGCGATAGAGGTCATCGCCCTGGCCTGGCTTGACCATTGCGGCCCAGGTGCGAAAGTCGTTGAGTTCGTCCTTCGGCTTCTGCGTGAAGAGGTTATAGGCGAGCCGCACCGTGAGCAGGCCCTCCTTGTGAAGCTCCTCGATCACGGCGTAGTCGTCGGGATAGTTCTGGTAGCCCCCGCCGGCGTCGATCACACCTGTCACACCAAGGCGGTTCACTTCGCGCATGAAATGCCGCGTAGAGTTCTTCTGGTACTCGGGCGGCAGCTTGGGCCCCCTGGCCAGCGTAGCGTACAGGATGGTCGCGTTGGGCTGGGCCAGCAGCAAGCCGGTCGGGTTGCCCTGGGCGTCACGCACAATCTCGCCGCCAGGAGGCTCAGGGGTGTCCTTGTTGTAACCCACGGCGCGCAGCGCTGCGCCATTCAGGAGTGCGCGATCGTACAGATGCAGAACGAACACAGGCGTATCCGGCGCCACCGCGTTCAACTCTTCGATGGTCGGGAGCCGCTTCTCAACGAACTGGTGTTCGGTGAAGCCGCCCACCACGCGCACCCATTGCGGGGCCGGCGTGCGCGAGACCTGATCCTTGAGCATGCGCATGGCGTCGGCCAGCGAGCCCACGCCGTCCCAGCGCAGTTCCATGTTGTAGTTCAGGCCGCCGCGGATGATGTGCATGTGGCTGTCGATCAACCCCGGGATCACGCGCCGGCCTCCGAGGTCAATCACTGTCACGGAGTTGTCACCGAGCGGCATGACGTCCTGCTTGCTGCCCACGGCCAGGAACCTGTCGCCGCGGATGGCTATGGCCTCCGCCTGGGGTTGTTGCGGATTAAGCGTGGTGAAGCGGCCATTCACCAGGATCAGATCGGGCTTGTCTGAGGGAGACATCGCAATGGCTCCTGCCGGCCGGCGGCGTCACGCCGCGCGGCCGGAGTTGGGGATATCGAATGAGGGTGAGAGGGCTGCCGGTTACTTGGCCGGCACCGCAGGCACGATCTCGTGGGTACCGCTGGCGCGCTGTGGCGCCTTGTGAACCATGGTGTAGGCGTAGTCCACGCCCATCCCGTAGGCGCCGGAATGCTCCCGGACCACGTTCATGACGGCGTCATACGTGTCGCGACGCGCCCAGTCGCGCTGCCATTCAAGCATCACCTGTTGCCATGTCACGGGCACGACGCCGGCCTGAATCATGCGCTGCATTGCGTATTCATGCCCTTCCTTCGTGATGCCGCCCGAGGCGTCGGCCACCATGTAGATTTCATACCCCCCTTCATCCATTGCACAGAGTGCAAAGGTGTTATTGCAGACCTCGGTCCACAGTCCGGAGACGACCACCTTCTTGCGGGCGTTGGCAGCCAGCGCGTCACGAACCTTCTGGTCATCCCATGAGTTCATCGAAGTGCGTTCCAGCAACTTCTGGCCCGGAAAGACGTCGAGCAGTTCGGGGTACGTGAAGCCCGAGAAGCTCTCGGTCTCCACGGTGGTGATGGTGGTCGGGATGTTGAAGATCTTGGCTGCCTTGGCCAAGCCAACCACATTGTTTTTCAGCACTTGCCGGTCAATTGACTGCACGCCGAATGCCATCTGCGGCTGGTGGTCAATGAAGATCAGCTGGCAGTTCTGCGGCGTCAGTACTTGAAGCTTTGGGTCGCTCATGATGGCCTCCACAATGAGAAAGTCGACGGCAGCAAATGACCGTCCCGCGCCGGCTAACGGGCGGGCACGGACATTGGCGAGTTCAAAAACGAGCGTCGGCCACGCAACGCTTCACTACTATAGAAAGTCACGAGGATGGCGGGTCGTTTTTTTGGGCTTGCGGCGAACACTCTGGCTGCTTGTGGCAAGCACTCGCTTGTGCCGCACGCAAATCGCTGCGAGATCAAGGAACCCGGCAACGGGAATCAACAGCCATCTTGCATATCAACCAGGCGAAATCGGCATATGCTGCAATGCAAAATAGCGAGGCTACAGATGGCAAAGGTTGGCGTGTGGCGGTCTGTATTTCTGTTAGCGGTCGCGATGACCTGTCTGGTTGGTGAGGCCGGCGCCCAGTCGTCGGTTGTGATCTACGGGAGGATCAATACCGCGCTGGAATATGCCAGTGCCAGCACCGCAACGGATGGCACGCGGCTCGGCGGCACAGGCCGACTGACCAACTACCGGACCGTCTTCGGCCTGCGCGGCGACGAGCCGCTGGCTTATGGACTCAAGGCAATCTGGCAGATCGAGAGCACCGTGTCGATTGACACCGGAGCCGGGCAGATTGCCGCGCGTGACACGCGTGTGGGCCTGGAAAGCCATTATGGCACCGTCTTCATGGGCAACTGGGACACCCCATACACCACTGCAACCAAGGGCTACGATCCCTACTACCCGACCACCGCGGGTTATATGGCTCTGATGGGCAACGGCGCAGCCGCCACCACCGACAATGTCCAGAACACGAGTTCCTTCGATCGGCGCCAGCAGAACTCGCTGCACTATCAGTCGCCACAGTGGCAAGGACTGAGCGGCGCCATGGCCTGGGGGCTGCCGGAGGAAAAGACTAGCGTGCCTCGTAATCCGGCGCTGTATTCGTTTGCCGGTTCCTATGACAATGGTTCACTGAATGTAGCGCTGGCATATGAAATCCACCAGCACTACCACACCGCCGGCCGCAACGACGATGGCTTGAAGGTAGGCGTGTCATACCGCTTTCCTGCCACAACAATTGCGCTGGTGTATGAGCGGCTGCATTACCGCACGGCTAGCGGAGACCTGACTCGCAATGGCTACTACACGTCGCTCGTGCAGAAGCTGGGCCCAGGCAGCGTAAAGATCGGCTTTGCGCTCGCCAGCAACGGCGCAGGTAACGCGACCGAAACCATCGGCTTTTTCCACAGCGGCGCGGATACCGGCGCCACGCAAATCACCGTAGGCTACGACTATCAGCTATCCAAGCGGACGTCGATCTATACGTACTACAGTCGCATCAACAACAGGAGAAACGCGATTTACGACTTTGCCATCAATGGGCTGGGCGTAAAAGCCGGTGCCGATCCGCAGACCTTTGCGCTGGCGATTCGCCACAACTTCTGAAGAGCTAGCGCGACGACCGGGCGACCGGCCGTAGCCGACCTGACGGACATTCGCAAACCGCTCTGCGAACGACTGAAGTTCGGTGCGGATTCAACCGGTCGATGCAAGCATGCACGGCTGAGACCCAAAGGCGATATTGCTACCGCTGCGCGCCGAACGTAACACGGACCAGTTTGATATCCGCTACCAGACTCGCGACCTTAAGCCCAGAAGCCAATCCCGTCACCTGACAAAACCATCGAATCGTGTCATATAAATCGGGTGGAGGTCGGCGTTCGCCTTCTTGAACTCGTCCGAGGGCGTGCCATAGATCACCCACCGAGTGAGCTTGGCCACAGCGAAGAACTCCTTCGACAATGGGGCGAAGCTTTCCGTTTGGTGGAAGAGGGCCGCCTTCGAATCCGAGTAGCGCTCGAAGATGTCAACCGTCTTCTGGTCGTCCCCGATGTTGAACTCAAACTGCAGCGCGCCCGGCTCCTTCTCTGTCGCGGCCACAAGCTTTGGTATCAGCGGCGTGAACTTGTCCATCTGATCGACGGTAACGGTGAAAACCCAGTACACCTGTTCGCTTTGCATCCCTGCCTCCATGGTACGGTACCTCAAGGCTCACACGACGCTGACAATCGGCGCAACTGCCAACTGCGGTTTGGACCGTAGCCCAATAAGAGTAGCGGCCGCGTGACTGCCACATCCACTGCTGATGCTGAATTATAGAGCTTGCCGGCATGGGCCACCGGGTTCGTTCCGGCTGCGGCATCCAATGTCATCCAATTTTCGATCGGCGTTTCGACGCCCGCATCAGGCAGCCCGGTGCGTAAGTGGATGGTTCATGTGCGCTCCCACTATCGCTCTGGAGATTTTCTGGATTGCCGTTCGACGCCGCACGTACTGTCTCTCGTAGCCCCCCTACCCTCACCGGACTCTGCGAGCCAACAGGGAGACTTCATATGAACTGCCGAGCCGGAGGGCCGCTCGCTGTATTCATCCTCGCCGGAGCGCTTCTTTCCCTGGGAGCCGGCGTTTGCAGAGTGGCCGAATCGGCAGGCCAGAATCGCTAGGTCAGCGCATCGAGGAGCGCCTTGGCTTGCCTCCAGTCGGCGGTGCCAAACCCTTCCGTGAACGCTTCCAGCACACAGACCAGTGTCTGCCTTGCGACTTCCGGCTTGCCCTGCTGCTGCCATAGCCGCGCAAGGCTCAGCGCTGCCCGCAGTTCAAGGGACATTGCGCTTTGCCGGCGGGCGATCGCGATGGCTTCGTGAAAGTACGCTTTGGCGACATCGCGATTTGTAGTCAACCGGGCTTGCGTGCTCGAGCACAGGAGCAGTTCCCCCTTGAGCCGATGCAATTCCGCTTCATAGTAGCGTTCCCCCGTGTTGCCGACGATGGCCAACGCATCGTCCAGCACGTCCAGACCAGCCTGGGTCTGTCCGTTGCTTTGATAGCCCAGGGCCAACAGGGCCAGGAAATATGGCCGCCCATGCACCGAGCCGGTGGCCTGGTAAGCGGTCAGGCCTTCGCACATCTGACCGACGCCCTCCTCGCTGCTTCCCAGCTCGGCCAGCGTCCAACCCCGCAGCACGGTTGCCCATGCCAGCCAGTATGGAAACCCTTGTTCGGACGCGAGGGCGATGGCGGCTTCGGCGCTCTCTCGCGCATGCCGCGGCTCGCCCAAATACTGATGCACCGCGGCTGCATGGACCAGGGCGAGTGCCAGGCTGAATGGATGAGAAAGCGCCCGGGCCAGCCCCAACGCCTCCTGGCTTCTCTCCCTGCTCTGATCCGGACAGCCCAGATACCACAGGGCCCATGTCAGGAAGCTGAGTCCACGGACCCCGGGATCCTGCCCGTAAAGTTCGGCATGGATGGCGTGCTGCCCGGGGGCATAGTGGACAAGACCCTGCTCCAGGTGCGCCCGCGCCTTGCCAAACTCGCCCATATAGAGCGAGGTTCCCCCCAATGCGATATGCGCCTGTCCGAGCAACACGGGATCTTGCGCATTCTCGGCCAGACTGAGCATCGCCTCACCTAGTTCATACGCCTTCCCGTGCTGCGCACGCATGGCGGAGAACATGCGCAATCCCAGTTTCACCTGGAAGAGCTGTTGGGCTTCGCCGTCCTTTTCGCACAAGGCTAGCGCCCGGGTAAAGTTCGCCTCCACTTCCGATGAGGCATACCCCCTCGCGGCAATCAAGGCCTGGCCAAGCGTGACGCGCAATGCGAGTTCCTGGCGCGCGCGTTCAGGCGTGTCGGGGAGGCGCGTCAGTAATTCCAATGCCGCACTGAGTTGACGGATCGCATCAAGATGCGTGGAACGCTCAAGGGACTGGCGCCCGGCGTAGTGCAGATACTCCACCGCCTTGGCGGCATTGCCGCTGAGACTGTAGTGATGCGCCAGCTCGCTGCAGTGCTCATTCAACTGATGTTGGAAGAGCGCCTCGATGGCCCGCCCCGTGCGCTCATGCAGCGCACTGCGCCGTTCCGAAAGCATGGAGTTACCGGCGACCTCCTGGGTCAGGCCGTGCTTGAACGCATACTCGACCTCCGGGTAGGCTGGTCGCTCATGGATAAACCCGCCGGTCTGGAGGCCTGCCAGCAGAAGGTGCAGGCGATCTTCCGGTTGCCCCCAGACCTGCCGGACCAGACTCAGGGGAAACTCCTTGCCGATCACGGCCAGGGTCTGCAGCAGTTCCTTCTCTTCGAGCGGCAGCCGATCCATGCGCGCAGCGAGGACGCCCTGTACGGTGGTCGGAATATGCAGGGCGGTCGGGATCTTTTCGATGTGGTAATCGCCGGGTTCACCGAGTAGCGCCTTCTCCTCGGCCAGCGTCTGGACGACCTCCTCCATGAAAAAGGGGTTGCCCTCGGTCTTTTCCAGGACGAGTTGTTTGAGCCGCCCAAGTCCGGGATCATCGCCCAGCAAGGCACTGAGCAACCCTTGTGCTTCGGCTGGCCCAAGAGGATCGAGCCGAACTTCGACGCTGTTGTCTTTGTCCGCCCAGGCCAACTGATACTCGGGCCGGTAGTTCACAAGAAGGAGGATCCGCGCGTCTGCCAACCGCTCGACAAGAAAGCCAAGGAACGCTTCCGTCTCACTATCCAGCCATTGCAGGTCCTCGAACACGACCTCGACCGGTTGATCGCGGCTCTCGCGCACCAGCAGGCGGGTGATTGCATCGAATGTGCGCTCGCGCCGGAGGCTGGCGCCCATGTCCGCCAGCTTTGAGCCGGGCTCGCTGATGCCAAGCAGAAGGAGCAGGTATGGCAAGACGTCTTCCAGGCTGCGGTCCAGCGTGAGTACCTTGCCCGTGACCTTTTCGTGCGCGCGCCGAGCGTCGTCCTGTGCGGTAATCTCGAAATAGCTTCTCAGGAGTTCGATGAGCGGCAAATAGGCGAAGGCCTTGCCATGCGACACCGAAAAGGTCTCAAGCACCAGAGAGCCGTGCTGCGAGCGCGCCTTGAACTCGTGGAAAAGCCGCGACTTGCCGACCCCCGCCTCCCCCACCACCGCGACAATCTGTCCCTGTCCCGCCGTGGACCGATTCAGCGCCCGGTATAGCGACTCCAGTTCGGCCTCACGCCCCACGAAACGAGCCAGGCCGCGCTGCGCCGCCACTTGCAGGCGCGTGCGCAGCGCACCAAGCCCCAGCAGCTCATAGACCGCCAGCGGCTCCGGGACACCTTTGACCTGGGCGGCTCCCAACTCCTTGAACTGGAAGTATCCCTCTGTAAGCCTGTATGTGGATTCGCTGACGAGAACAGACGAGAGCGCGGCCATCGTCTCCATCCGCGAGGCAATGTTGATCGTGTGTCCCACCGGGTCGTAGTCGGTGTGCAGGTCGTCCTTGCGGATCGAGCGTACGACCACCTCGCCGGTATGGATGCCCACCCGGATCTGTAGCGAGATGCCCTGATCCAGGCGAAGCCGGTCACTGTGCCGGCGCATTGCCGCATCCATGCGCAGCGCTGCGTACAGCGCGCGCTGGGGGTGGTCCTCATGGGCAATAGGCGCGCCGAACAGTGCGAGGATCCCGTCGCCCAGTGATTTCGCCACAAAGCCCTCGTAGTGGTGCACCGACTCCATCATCAGCTCGATGACGGGGGTGATCAGGCGGTGCGCCTCTTCCGGATCCAGATCGTGGATCAGGGCGGTCGAGCCGGCCATGTCGGCAAACAGGACCGTAATAGTCTTGCGCTCGCCGCCGGTCTCTCCGCGTGCCTCCCGCGCCACCTGCCCCGCACGGATGCGTTCAGCCAGGTGTGGCGGGGTGTACTGGATGGGTGCATCGGACAAGCTCTGCGGCAATTCGCTGACGGGTGCGCCGCACGCATTGCAAAAACGGGCGACCAGACTCAATTCATGGTCACAGCGTGGGCAGATGCGTGCCAGTCCGGTACCACACTGCTCGCAAAAACTGGCTCCGGCGGCATTCTGGAATCCGCAAGTTGTGCAGCGCGCCATGATTCCTCCGCCGACTTCCCGCGGACGATTAAACGCCTCATTGCCTCTCGTGACAAGACCGGCCTGAGTGCCAATCCGCCGAGGCCGCGATTCGCCAGCTCAACATCTCTCTAGACCACGCCACGCCTCATCTGATCGGCGGACTTAATGCAACGAATTTGCGATTCAGGACACTAATCCAGCAACCGCAAGGCATCAGCGAGCGAGAGCACCGTCGTGCGCGAATCGAACGCCGTTGAAAAAAGATGATCGTGTACGACCTGATCCGGGTCGTAGCAGCAATCCTTGACCGTGAATAGACGGAAGTCCGCATCGCTCGCATACGCGACCGACGACAGCACCACACCGGTCGACGCAATGCCCACCATGAGCAGCGTATCGATACCCTGCGCGGAAAGCCGCACCTGCAGGTCGGTACCAAAGAACACGCTGGCACGATGCGCGATGATGAGCGGTTCAGTGGCCTGCTTGCCGAGTTCCGGCGAGATCTGGTCGTCGACGAAAAGACCAAGTTGCTTGATTCCCTGCCCGTTCCTGTTCAACGGACTGACCTCCGGATAGCCTGGGCCAAAATGGATCTTGGCGAAATAGACACTCACGCCCCTGGCCCGCGCAGCGTCACACAGCTTGCGCGTATTCGAGAGCAAAGTGGGCGCGACCGATGGAAATAACGCCAGGATGTCGGTCTGATAATGCATGACCACCAGGGCGGTTTGTGCTGGAACAATTGCCGGAATCTGCATGGTCACACTGTGCGCGTCAGGGGCGCTTTCCTCAACGGGTGGCGACATAAGGCTAGGCGATAAAGCATGATGATCGACTCTACCACGTCCAATCGACTGATCGTTCCGGGTCGACTACGGAAGTTGGCTTGGGATCGTCAGCGCACGACCGGCACCCGGCTTCGAGATTCCGAGCCGGCCATGCGCCGACATTCCGTGGTAGGGCAGAATTTGCTTTGGCAGCCCGACAACCACCGCCCGATGCGGACGTGGGGTCGTCCCAATGCAGGCACTTGCGAAAATCCACATGAGATTGCGTCCACGACATACACGGTCATAGGCGGTTGTCCGCTGGCGCGCGCATGTGTGTCCGCCATGGTTCGGTCAGAGAAGAACGCATTTTCGGCGCATGCATCCGTCCGGGACCGGCTGCGCCCTGGTAATGGCGAAGGCGGGCTCATGCACCGCCAAGATGACGCGCGAACCATTGCGTCGCCAGTCGAGCGACCGAGTCCAGCGCGCCGGACTCCTCGAACAAATGCGTGGCGCCGGGCACGATCGCCAGTTCCTTCTGGCATCTCAGCATGGCAAACGCAAACTCGTTACGTTCGATCACGCTGGTGTCGAATCCACCAACAATCAGCAAGGTCGGCGCAAGCAGCTTCGCCAGGGCATCGGGCCCAGCAAGATCGACCCTGCCACCACGCGAGACAATGGCGCCGATCCGGATGGGAGACAGGCTCGCAGCGCGGATCGACGCGGCAGCGCCAATGCTGGCGCCAAAGTAGCCCAATGGCAGCGGCATGGCCAACTGCTGCATGATCCACTCTGTCGCCTGCAAGAGTCGTCCGGCCAGCAGGCCGACGTCGAAGCGGGTGGCCTGCACGCCGTCCTCCTCGGGCGTGAGCAGATCCATCAGCAGCGTGCCCATGCCACTTCGATTGAGCTCGGCCGCCACGAACTGGTTGCGCGGGCTGTGGCGGGAACTGCCGCTGCCGTGCGCGAACAATACAAAAGCGCTTGCGCCGGGCGGCAGCGCGAATATGCCGTGCAGGCCCAGGTTGCCGGCGGGCAGCACCACTTCCCTTGCGTCTGAGCCAGATCCCACGCCAGCTTCCTCCGTCGGATGGCACTCTCGCTGTTTCCACGCCCCCTGTCCCTGCCCTGCAGGGCTGCAGTCCAAAGCCGTGGGGCGCACCGGCTCGCGCTATGTCTTTGGCGTGTCCAGCGTCATCTTGGCCGGAGCGATTGCCCCGACATCACCCCACGACTTCGTGTCGTAGCGGAATTCTGCAACCGCGCAAGTCGGCATTTCCAGGTTGCCGTCCGACAAGCCGCTTGCGAGTTCGCTCATCTCGGGATTGTGGCCAAACACCATGGCACTGCTCAGTTTGTCGTCGAGTGCGCGAACCACTGATAGCAGGCTCTCGGCGCTGCTGGCGTATAGCCTTTCGTCGACGGCGATGTCCTCTGTTGCGTAGCCGATCTCGCCGGCGACCAGTTGCGCAGTTGTCAGCGCACGCAGGGCCGGACTTGACAGGATCACATCGGGTTTCACGTTGCGGCCGGCCAGGCGCCTGCCCATTTCCGGCGCCTGGCGCTGGCCGCGCGCGTTCAGGGGACGATCGTGGTCCGGCACGCCGGGGTCGTCGCGGCTAGATTTGGCGTGCCGGACGAGAAACAGGGTTTTCATGGTGAGTGGCGGACGGGCCGCAGACATTCTGCCCGGGAGGCAGAGCCACGCAGTGATGACGACGTTCAATTCTAGGCGCGCCTGCGTGGAGAAGCCAGAGTTCACCCCAGGTCGATCCCCAGTGAATTGGCCACAGCCTCGAGGTCGTGAACCCAGGCGTCGCACGATATCTCGTCGACCTTACGTTGCGAGAGCCTGCAATCGCGTGCAGCGTACGTTACATAGCGGAAGCGTGCAGAAAACAGCCCAATTCACTGACGGTCGAACCGACCGGTGAGATCGGGTTCGATGTGCGTGAGCGAAGTTGCCGCCTTGACGATGGAAGTCGCCGTAGAGGTTGCCACGAGCAACCGTCGCAAGCTTGTCGGCCAAAGACTGCGGCTTCACGACTTCTTCACCCGAGGACTTCTCCAAGGCTGCGTTGAGTAGCGTTTCCGCGGTCATGACTGCACCCTCTTGCGTGATGCAGGGCCGCTTCCAGTGGCCTGTGCCCTCTTCCAGGCTGCGTATCGCTCAGTCATACAAACCGCGCACGGTCGGAAGCCCGCGGCGATAGCGATCGACTCATCGAGGAAGAAGATCCGCTGTTTGATATAGCCCCCGCGGGCGATGGCCTGCAGGGCCGCTCGGCAATCAAATCTGCCGTAGATTCGCCGGCCTCGATGGCCACCGAGTGTGCCCGGGACCGAACTCTCATAGGGCTTTCCGTCCCTTCCAATCAGCGTCCAGGTTCTCGATTCGGTCATAGTCCGGTCCACCATTTCGGCTCAGTCTGCATCCAGACCGGATAAGTACTGACCAGCCCGTTCGTATGCGCGTGGAGACAAGTCCGCTGCAATGGTATCGGTCAAGATCAGATCCCCGGCAGCATGGCAGTCTGTGGTTCGTCACGCGCTGGCGCGATCGCCCTCTCGTGCTCCAGTAGCCAGCGTTTACGGGGTACCCCCCAGGCGTAGCCCTTGAGATCACCATTGCTGGCGATGACCCGATGACACGGTACGATGATGGCAATCGGATTAGCGCCATTGGCCGCACCGATGTCGATGGCCGCGCGCGGATCGTCGAAGCCGAGTTCCTTGGCCAGCTTGCCGTAGGTCGTGGTCGTGCCGGCCGGAATGCGGCGGAGCGCGGCCCAGACCCGGCGCTGAAGCTGAGAACCAGCGGTCTCGGTCCGCAGCGCATCCAGCGCGCCCAATTCACCCGAAAAATAGCGAGCCAGGGCTTCGGCGATCTCCGAAGGGGCCGGAATTTCAACCAGCTCGATACTGCCATACTGGTCGCGCAAGCTGCGATGCTGGCGCGCCTTGTGGTCGGCAAAATCGAGCCCGCGCACACTCTGCCGCGCATCGGTGACGAGCAGTAGGTCGCCCAACGGCGACTTCACATGGCTCAAGAACAATTGCATGATGCACTCCTTGTTGAATGAATCCGCGGGCCACTTGATAATCAGCCGTCGCCATTCATGGCGGCCTCCTTGATCAGGCCGAGCTGGGTCAGCGCAGCCACACCGTCGTCCAGGCCAAGTTCTTCCACGATCCTGCCGTCGATCACCTTCAGCACGGTAGTACCGGTGAAATGCATCTTGCGGCCAGTTGCGGCAGGCAAACCGCCAATCAGGAAGTCATCAAATGCCGGGCCCGTGTGGGTACCGCCACCTTCCCACTGGCCGACGACATAGTCGCCTTCGGCAATCAGCTCAGCCGTTCCCCAGAAGTTGAGATCGGGGAACGCGGCACGAAAGTCGGTCATGAAGGCCTTGATATCCTCGCGACCACGACGAGGCTCGTGCAGCGAATACTTGAGCAGCATGTTCGGCGCGGCAATCTCATCGATCACCGCCAGATTGACATTCTTGCCCCAGAATTCCGTAAACCAACGACCGACGACGGCCTTGTTCTGCTCTTCTTTGCTCATGGAAAGGTCCTCACAGTTAGTTTCGGGAAGGTTCATCGAAACCATTCGATGTCCTGAGCAAGAGAATAGGCATCCCCACGTTGTTCAAAACTCCGATTCTTGCTGCGCAAACCAATCCGAAGATCGAGGCACCCACTAGGGCAGTGACGGTACCTCATCGTCTGTGCGAGCAGTGCGCACTTGAGTGGCTGGCCGCTCCAGTATTGCGTCGTGGATTCCGTTGGCGCGCAAGCCTTCGCACGTGCGGAACAGATAGTCGCTCGAATTTCCCAGCCCGCCGGAGGCAATAGCAAGTCTGCGCACAACGGTAAGCGCATTGGATTCAATCGCAAGAAACGGAGAGCGCGGCCAAGACTGGCTGCCTATTCTTCATTACGAGCCAGTCGCGACATGCCGAGGTTCCACGTGTCCGGTATCCGCCCGGTATGTCCTCAAGCAAGGAGGCTGTCATGCCCATCAATGAACTCCAGTCAGACGCCTATGCTGACCTCGGCGACATTTGGCTTCGGGATCAATCGGCGCGACTCAGGCAGAAGCATCTGCAGTTTGGGCGGCATTATCGGATGGATGTCGAGGCGCTCCTGGCTCGAAACGCTCAAGCGACTCGGATGGGCAGTGCCGCCACAATGGCGGCCCCGAGTCATGGCCTGCCCACCGATCGCATTCGGCGGGCAACGATCGAAGCCATTGAACATTGTGCGCGGTTGAACGATCCTATGGCGCACATGGCACTGCTGCCGCCGATCGCTACGAATTCGCACCCGATGCCGGCATCGGAGCCGCGCGATGCTGAAAATCGCGACGCGGTGTGCGAACACATACGCCTCTGACCAGGTGCCGATGGACGTGGGCGAGCCTGCTGAGTCTCCGCTTTCACCCGAACTTCGGTCGTTCACTGAACTCTGTGCCGATGTCTGAGAAGAGTCGACTACGGAAGCCGGCCGTGTGATCGTCAGTGCACGGCCGGCGTCCGGCTTCAAATTTCCGGGCTCGGCCAGTCTCAGTCGCTTACCCGTACGCGTTGCGGGCGGCGGCGATCGGCCAAAGCGGTCAGTAGAGGTGACATGCCCATTCGGCAAATTTCCGTCAGAAGTGAAAGGCTCTAGGGATAGAAGGCTTCACCGCGGTTCAGCATGTTGATGAACTCCTCGATTTTGCGCGCCCGGGTTTCTGGCTTTTTGGCATTCTGTACACGAAACAGGATGGCATAGCGGTTGCGGCTATTCAGTGTTGCAAAGAATTTCTTGGCTCTCGGATTTGCGTCCAACGCTACTTGCAGGTCGTCCGGCACTATCGAGTTACTTGCTGACGTGTATGCTGACTCCCAGCGGCCGTCCTTCTTAGCTCTCTCGATCTGCGTCATGCCAGGAGGGCGCATCCTGCCTGCGGCGATCAGCGCTTCAGCTCTGTCTTTGTTAAGTTTTGACCAGATGCTTTTTGCAGAGCGAGGCGTGAAGCGTTGCAGCCAGTATTTCTCGCTATCGGCCTGTTTTTGACCATCAATCCAGCCATAGCATAGAGCGCCTTCTAACGCCTGTTCGTACGTTACGGTTGGCTGTTCGGCTCCTTTCTTCGCCAGGCGCAGCCATGCTCCGGTCGAAGTGCCGCCGTTTTGCGCTAGCCAGCTTTCCCATTCGATCTGGCTGATAAACGTTAGAGGGAATTCAGTCATGTCACTATGCCGAACAGTTGAATTCTGAGCGAGGGGCTTCGTCCGCAGTCTAGCAGCGTTTATACGGACCTCAACATCCGGTTACAACCTGGTTGATGACCATCCTTTGGTCTGCGCAGGCCGTGCCACGCAAGGGAAATCGAAGCGCGCGCAAGGCGGGCTGAAGCGATGTACTCTACCGCGGCGTTGCCGGCGCACGCCCCGGTAATCACCCCCCGCGGAAGTTCAATCCCATCGAGACGCGTGCAGGCAGTAATATGAGCATCCCCGCCCTCAATTGGAAGTACCGCGATGCAAGTACTGGTTGACGCAGACGCCTGCCCGGTTGTCGTCAAGGAAATGTTGTATCGGGCCGCACAACGTACCGAAGTGTGCGTCACGCTGGTTGCCAACCAGTATTTGCGCACGCCGCCTTCCCGCTTTATCAAGGCACTGCAAGTGCCTGCGGGCTTCGACGTCGCCGATGACCGTATCGTCGAGCTGGCCAGCAGCGGGGACCTGGTCATTACGGCGGACATCGTTCTTGCCGCCGCTGCCCTCGACAAGGGCGCCTATGTGCTCGACCCACGTGGAAGCTGGTTTAGCCGGGAGAATATCCAGGAGCGCCTGACGATGCGCGAGGTGATGGAGCAACTCCGCAGCTCGGGCGTCGATACCGGCGGACCGGCACCGTACACCGCACAGGATAGCAAGGCTTTCGCCGGCCAATTGGATCGGTTCCTGGCGCGCCATGTGCCGCCGCGTGCGGTCCCCTGAAGCGGGCTGGCCACAGCAACGCATAAAGTCTGCACCGACGACCCTGTCAGACTGCCCGATGTGCGTCGAGATCCAACGCGGCCTCGGCCGCTGCGCCCGACTGTCCCTTGTAATAGAGGTGCACGCCGATAGCGAGGGAGTCATTTCGGATCTCGTGCAGCGCCGGCGTGCTGAACCGCTCGTCTATCATTGACCAACCGGCGCCGTGGAACGTCACCCTGCCTTTTCCGTTGACCACCAGATGCGTGGCGGTTCGCCAGCTACTACGAGATTGCCATGTCCCGATACGTTGCCTTTCTTCGCGGCGTCAGCCCGATGAACGCCCGGATGTCCGAACTCACACGCTGCTTCGAGGCGGCGGGCTTCTCCGAAGTGAAAACCTTGCTCTCCAGCGGGAACGTCGTGTTCAACGCGCAATCGTCGTCACTGGCCAGCCTGGAGCGACGCGCCGAGAAGGCGATGCAATCTGAACTGGGCCACAGCTTCGACACCTTCGTCCGGCCGGCCCGCTATCTCCAGGACCTCATCGACTCGGATTTCTTCGCCGGGTTCGGCCTTGCGCCTTCGGCCAAGCGGGTTGTCACCTTTCTGCGCAGCCCAGTGTCGCCAGACGTGAAGCTGCCCATAGAGCGCGATGGCGCAAGCATCGTCAAGGCCAATACCATGGAGGTCTTCAGCGCCTACGTGCCTGACCCGAAGAAAGGCCCCGTGTTCATGCGCCTGCTCGAACGCTCGTTCGGGAAGGACATCACCACTCGCACGCTCGATACAGTCATCAAGTGTGCCAGGGCATAGGCTGCTTCATGCGTAAGGCGGTCGCCCGGACGCTCAGGCGGACACGCGAACGTCAGATCCACCCGGACAAAATTGAATTCATGAAACCGGTCACGACGCGCCTCGTCAGACGAACCGTGGGATGGGTCCTCGCTGCGGCGTCTGGTCTGGGAGCACGACGCCTTCCTGATCGATGTAGCACCACCCCCAACCCTCCGGGGGGTCATATCCCTCAATGATCGGATGCCCGGTCTTCTCGAAATGCGCGCGGGCATGCTTGAGCGGAGAGTTATCGCAGCAGCCGACGTGGCCGCAGGATCGGTACAACCGAAGATGTACCTACGGGCTGCCCACTTTGAGGCATTCTTCGCAACCCATAGCGCTTGGCGCGACATCACGGATCGTATCCGTATGGCCACAAGTGAGAACCGGCGTGCCGCCTCAACCTGGATTGGAGTCAGGACGGGGAATATCTGGTGCCTGCGCTCTCCGGCACCGTCTGCGTGGTGCTGGATCATACGAGGGTTCTCCTCGCGAGAGCGGAGTCCCGTGGATTCATCGCCAGGAGCCGTCAGCTTCGGGAAGTCTGGAGGTGGTTTGCGTGACCCGGAGCAGCGTCACGCGAGGTGAGTTTCGATCGGCAACCCGGATCTCAACGTCTTCGTAACGGGCGTGCGCTCGGCAATTTCCGCCAGACGGGCTTTCTGGCTGTCGTCCAGGCCCCTGATCACAAGCGTCCGCTCGATTCGCCGCTCGTCCGTCCCGACAAGCCGCAGGGAGACTTCGAGCGATTCAAGGGCCCAACCTTTGTGTTCGGCATACATTTTGAGCGTGATGGCTGTGCACGCGCCAAGGCTTGCAAGCAATAGATCGTAGGGGGCCGGTCCAGCCCCTTGCCCGCCGAGAGCGCGAGGTTCATCGGCCGTGATTGCGTGGCCGGATACGACGATGTTCGTGCGATAGGGCGTCGATCCAATCTGTGCGGTGCCGTGTGTCATGGTTCCTGCTCCTCTGCACGACGATGTGGGATGCGGGATGAACTGGTCTTCCTTGAGTATCTTCGCAAAGCGTCTGGCATACCAATCAACCTTTGGTATGGTCGATCGGCCCGGCGGCATCTCAAGATGCTCGGATCGAGCCGACGATCCCCTTTAACTTGCGAATGACTCGATCGCGTGTTGATCCCCGCGGCCTTGCGCAACCCCACAAATATCAAATTTTTTGAACAACATTTACAATCCAGCTTGAATGTTCGTCCACTTCCAGTCGCTATAGTTCTGCACATGGACGGCGCCACACCACAACAGAGCAGAGACAGCGCCGCGCCAGACAGAACGTCAAAATAATTGAATTCACTCCCACCGGAGAACACCATGTCGAACGCCAAGCTTGAAGTCCTGACCCCCCGCAACAGCCAGCTCATCATCATCGACCATCAGCCGCAGATGGCCTTTGGCGTGCAGTCGATGGACCGCCAGACCATGAAGAACAACGTCGTGGGCCTGGCCAAGGCCGCGAAGATCTTCGAGGTGCCGACCACCATTACCACGGTCGAGTCTGAATCGTTCTCGGGCTACACCTACCCCGAACTGCTCGACGTGTTCCCCGGCAAGCAAACGCTCGAACGCACGTCCATGAACTCCTGGGACGACCAGAAGGTGCGCGATGCACTGGCCGCCAATGGCCGCAAGAAGGTCGTCGTGGCCGGCCTGTGGACCGAAGTCTGCAACACCACCTTCGCGCTGTGCGCGATGCTCGAAGGCAACTACGAGATCTACATGGTGGCCGACGCCTCCGGCGGCACGACCAGGGAAGCGCATGACTACGCCATGCAGCGCATGGTCCAGGCAGGCGTGGTGCCCGTGACCTGGCAACAGGTCATGCTGGAGTGGCAACGCGACTGGAAGAATCGCGAAACGTACGACGAGGTGATGGCCGTGGCCAGGGAGCACTCGGGCGCCTATGGCATGGGGGTCGACTATGCCTATACGATGGTCCACAAGGCCGCGCAACGCACGGCAACCACGCACGAATCGCTGGCTCCCGTGCACGCGCCGGTCATCGAGCGCTGATGCACGTCCGCCGCCAGTCTTCCCTCGGAGCGCACAAAATGATTCCAGGTAGAAGCGTGGCCAACGCCACCCTCCTGCTGGGAGGCTGGCTGGCCATCAGCGCCTATAGCGTAGCGGCGGCAGCGATCGTCGCCAGGACGCTGATCGCATGATCGCCCCACGCGGGGGGAAACCCTCCCCCGCGGTCATGCCCCTGCGAGACAAGCAAGCGGCGACAACCATTTACCGGATGGATCTCAATCATGAGCGCGAATGTCAACGCATCAAACAACGCAGAAACAGGCGGAAATCTCAGCCTCTGGGAAGTATGCAAAGCGCCAATCCTTCTGACTATTGTGGGCGGCGCCATCGACACGATTGGCTTTATTGCGCTGCTGGGCTTCTTCACTGCGCACGTCACCGGAAACCTGGTGCTCGCGGGAGCGGCATTCGTCAAAGGCGGGTCCGGCTTATGGATCAAGCTTGGCGCCATACCACTCTTTATTGTCACGGTCATCATCAGCAAGATGCTGATTGACCGCAACCAGCAGACTCACAAGACCTTAGGCTGGCTGTTTGTTGCTGAAGCAATCTTTCTGCTTGGTTTCATGGCCGCCGGCCTGTATCTCGAACCATTCGACAATGCCGATGGCGCAGGCCTTGCTTTGACTGGAGGCCTTGGCCTTGTCGCGCTCGCCATCCGAAATACTGCCAGCAAGACACTGATCAAATACATCAGTCCCAGCACCATGATGACCGGGAACACTACACAGCTGGGAATCGATCTGTCAAATTACTTGCGCGCCAGGACACACACCAATTTCCAGGATCTGCTCAAAAGCGCAAGTGTTGTTGTCGGTTTTGTGATCGGTGCCTTCCTGGGGGCGTCCCTCTATGTGGCGATCGGATTCTGGAGCGTCTTGCCCTTTATTCTTCCCATCGCATATATGGCACGCTTGGCATTCCGCAACCAATTTAGATGAGTGGGTGACGAAAATGGGCATCAGCAAGAACAGGCTTGAATCATTTAGCGATGGGGTCATTTCCGTAAGCCTGACACTCATGCTATTTCAATTACAGGTTCCCGAAGGCCTTTCATTCAAAGATATCCTGAATAATGCCTATGTTTTTTTCGGGTATGTACTGAGCTTCGTTTACGTCGGAATATACTGGAACAACCACCATCACCTGTTTCAAGTTGCCCGAGGCATTAACGGCAAGATCATGTGGGCGAACCTCCACTTGCTATTCTGGCTAAGCATGATTCCATTCACCACCACCTGGACTGGAAGATCCGGCTTCGCGGAAACGCCGACAGCAATGTATGCATTTGTCCTGTTCATGTGCGCCGTCTCTTACTCACTGCTCACAAGACTCATCATGAACTACGACGGCGAACATTCCGCGCTTAGGCAGGCCATCGGCAACGACCTCAAAGGGAAGCTCTCCCTCCCAATCTACGCATTAGCGATCCTGGCCAGTTTTTTCAGCAGCGTAGCTTCGCTTCTGATACTGACCTTAATGGCTGGCGTCTGGTTCTTTCCTGATTCCCGCATTGAAAAATATCTGCTCGGTAGCAAATCCCAAGAGCTCTGACGGTATGGGCTTAGAGCCCGTTTGAAAATTCAAGGATGGGCGATTCTGCGTAGCAGCAGGCCGCCCATCGCGATATAGACCATAGCTTCCGATACGTCAGTTCGCC
>NZ_JWMA01000204.1 GCF_000812465.1 Cupriavidus sp. IDO
ACCGCATGCGCGGCGAGTTGGTTACGGATGGCGGTCCGGATCAGGTCTGAGCGGTTCGAGTAAAAGCCCTCTTCGACCAGCAGGTCGATCTGCCCGAGGTCTACCGGTCCGAGGTTGATGGTGATTTTTTCGGTATCACCTGCCTTCGGTTTGTTTGTCAGTTGTGCGGCGTCGGCTTTGTGGGGGGTCATTGCGTCAGTAAGCGTTGCAAGCGATGGAAGGAGCGGTCAAATCAACTATATGCCATCCACTGACCATCCATATGGATGGTAAATTTGAAGGACGGAGCAGGCGCAAGGCGAAAGTCAGGATGTGTCCCAGAGTCATCATGCGGTGCTGTCGGAAGTGCACAAACCGGTGGCTATCCGGCAACGCCGGACCGCGTGGCGTGGGATCGCATCATCTGAGGGAGAGAGGCGGAGTGTCGGCCGATGCCGAGCGTCATGTCACACTTACTGCGCCGGCCATTAGCCGGCCGAAGTCAAAGCGATCCTGCATAGTTCAAGGCGAGGGCTTTGCTGTTGACGCGAGCGTCATCAACGCATCCGCGCTTGCAGATCATCCATTTCTTCCAGCAGGTCGGCCACCAGAGCGGCCAGTTCCGGTATGGCGTCAAAGTCACGTTCCAACTGCCGCATGCGCCGCGCCCGTAGCAGGCTGGCGCTGGAAAACCGCCAGACGCCAGCGACACTTACGGCATGGGGGAACAAGCCCTCATCTACATGCCGCCTGAGCCAATCTGGTTCTACCATGCAGGCTGCCGCCACTTGCTCCAGAGTCAGCCAAGCATCTTCCATCAGGCAGCCGATCAGAACGTCATCATCACGCATGGGTCAGGCTCTCCTATCCGGGCGCGGATTAAAGGCCAATTCCCGCGCCATGGTTTCATAAAGCTCCCGCGCTTTGGGGGTGTTTGCCGGCGGCAACACCACCTGGATGTCCAGCAGCAGATCGCCCGGTGGATTAGCGGGAATGCCCTTGCCGCGCACACGTAGCTCGCTGCCGCTCTGGGCGCCAGGGGGAATGCGCACCTTCAGTTCCCCCCCAGGTAAATCGATGGGCACCACCGCCCCCAGCGCCGCCTCCCACGGTGCCACCGGCAGGGTGAGGTGTAGATTTCGCCCCTTCACTTTCAGTTGGTCGTGCGGTTTGAAATGCACCTCCAGAAAAAGATCCCCCGCCGGCGCACCGCCGATCCCCGGCGCCCCCTGTCCGGCCAGACGGATGAGCTGACCTTCGCGCACACCCTTGGGAATTTTCACGCTGAGGGTCCGGCTCCTGAGCTGCACCACGCCTTGGGCGTCCATGCTTGGCACCCGCAGCGAAAGTTGACGGGTGGCGCCGGTAAAGGCGTCTTCCAGGTCAAGCATCACCTTGGCGTGGTGATCCACACCGCGTGACTGGAAGCTGCCACCGTGTGCATGGAAGCCGCGGTGTCTGCCCCCGACATGGCCAAACAGCTCGGCGAAGAAGTCGCTGAAATCGGCCTCTTCCTGGGGCGAGAAGCCCCGACTGGAGAACTCGAAGCCGGTGTCCCAGTCCGGCGGCGGACGGAACTCCTGGCCGGGCTGATAGGCTCGCCCCAATTGATCGTACGCGGCGCGCTTTTCCGGGTCAGAGAGCACGGCGTAGGCCTCGTTGAGCTGCCTCATGCGCGGTTCGGCATCCGACTCCTTGGAAACGTCCGGATGGAACTTGCGCGCGAGCTTGCGGAACGCCTTCTTGATGTCCTCCGCCGTGGCATTGCGTGCCACTCCCAGCGTCTTGTAGTAGTCCTGGAACTCCATGCGTGTTCCCCTTTTCCGGTCTCGAGGGCTGCCCTTCTCCTCGGAAGAGTGATGCCGAATATCAGCCAAATCAAGACCTTGAAATCCCCAAGCAAAGCCTTACCATTGCAACCGGGGGCGTCAGAATATGGCGCCCGCGCGAAAACGAATGGAGGCAAACATGATGTATCGATCATTGTTTCCCCGTGACATATTCTCAGAACTGGAACGCCTGCAGCGCGAGTGGCAGCAGCCATTCGAGCTATCTCCCAGCATTCGCGGTCGGGTCAGTTTTCCGGCCATGAATGTAGGCGGCACATCCCACTCGGTGGAAATCTACGCTTTTGCCCCTGGCCTCGATCCGGCCAGCATCGACGTGCAGCTGGTGAAGAGCGTGCTGACCATTGTCGGCGAGCGCAAGTCTGATCTCCCCGACAAGGACGAGCAAACCTCCGTGCATATCGATGAACGCTTCGCCGGCCGCTTCCGCCGTGTGGTGAGCCTACCAAACGACGTGAATCCCAATGCGGTGGAGGCCAAGTACCGCGACGGCGTGCTGCACATCAGCATCCAGCGCCTCGAAGCCGCGCAGCCGCGCCAAAT
>NZ_JWMA01000049.1 GCF_000812465.1 Cupriavidus sp. IDO
TAAGTCTGCAACCAGTCCTGCTCAAGCCGGCATGTTCGTCTTACCTTGCAAACCGGGGCGCGTTCATATAAGTAGGTCGCCCCTTCAGGGGCGAAACCGGGGCCGTCGAACTTCCACAGAGGCAAAAGCCGCAGGCCCAGAAGCCCTTCCACAATGACGAAGAGCGGACGCATCTTCCTTGTGAAACGGGTGCCTGGCCCCACCAGCCAGCAATCAGGAACCCGGAAAACCGGCACGCAGAAATGGGTACGCTTCCGCGTGCCACCAGGCCGGTCAGGATTGCCTAGGCACTTCCGCCCGGGTCAGCGCCGGATGCTTGTGCTGCGCCGCCGGCAAAGGCATGCCCAGATAGGGATTGATGCTGTTGAAATCCGCACGGTTGCTGCGGCGGGGTATGACCCCGTTGAGGATGCCGCCCGCCAGCCGTGCATTGGCATGGGCCAGGCGCTTGAGCGCATCATCGACCTGGGAGGCGGGCGTGACGTCTGCGCGCACGACCAGCAGCGTGGATCCCGCCAGGTTCGCCACCAGCGTGGCATCGGCTACCGCCATGACCGGCGGCGTGTCGACGATGACCAGGTCGAAGCGGCCGGCGCACAGCCGCAGGCTTTCGGCCAGCGTCGGCAGCATCAGCAGCTCGGACGGATTGGGCGGCGGGGCGCCGCGGGTGAGGATGAACAGGCCGTTGACCACCGTCGGGCGCACCGCATCCGCGATCGGCATGCGCCCCGCCAGCACTTCGGCGAGGCCGGGTTCCGCCGGCTGGTCGAACCAGTCGGCAACCTTGCCGCGGCGCAGGTCCGCGTCGACCAGGAGCACGCGCTGGCCGGCCTCGGCAAACAGCACGGCGAGATTCACGGCCGCAAACGTCTTGCCAGCGCCTGCCGCGGCACTGGTGACCGCAACCACGCCGTTGGGCGCATTGCGCAGCGAGAAATGCAAGGCCGCGCGCAAGGTGCGCAGGCCTTCCACCGCCAGCGAATGCGGTGCGCGCCGCGCGAGCAGGAACTGGTCGTGCAGGCCCTGGCGCAGCAGCTGCTCGAGGCGGGCAGCTTCGTCGCCGCCGGCACCGGCGTCCACTGCCTCGACCACGATGGTGCCTGGCTGGGGCCGCTCCAGGCGCGCCGACGGCATGCTGAGGCCCGCGGCAATGCCGAAGCGCCGTTTGGCTTCCACCTGGCGTTCAAGCTCGGTCTGCTCGGTGCTGTAGGCGATATCGCCCAGCATGGCCATCCCGAGCCGCTGTTCCGCATCGGCCGCGCTGGCCACCGACGGCTTGAGCCGCTGGCGCAGGTTCACGCCGGCCATCCCCAGGCACAGGCCAAGCAGCGCGCCGCCTGTCATGAACGGCCAGGTGCCGAAGCCCACCGGCGTGACCGGCGCGATGGCGCTGTCGACGACGCGCAACTGGCTTGAGCGGTCTGACTGGAGCAGGGAAAGCTGCTCGACCTTGGTGCGCAGGGTCATGTACATGTCTTCGGCAACTTTCACATCGCGCGACAACGCGACGGATTCGCGCTCGGAGGCGGACAGGCTCTGCATGCGCGCATCCATTTCGGCGCGCTCGCGGGTCATTTGCTGGATCTGGCTGTCAACGGTGCGCACTTCATTGGCATCGGTGGTAAACCGCTGCAGCAGGCGCGTGCGCTCCAGGCGCAGCGCGGCGATCTGGCGCTGGTATTCCATGCTGCCGTTGAGGAAGGACTGGGCATCGCGGCTGGGCTGCAGGGACCCGGTGCGGGCGCGATAGCGCGCGAGCGCTTCCTCGGCGCGTGCCAGCTCGGACTGCACGCGCGGCAGTTCGCTGCTCAGGAAGGCCAGCGTGCCGGCCGCGTCGTCGCGGCGCTGCGCGGTCTGTCCGGTGATATAGGCACGGGTCACGCCGTTGACCAGGTCGGCGGCAAGCTGCCGGTCAGGGTACTGCCAGGCGACACGCACCGTGCCGCTGCTTCCCGCTTCGCCACTTTCGTTCTCGACGCTCAGGTCGCGCCGCACGCTGTCGGCGGTGCGGGCAAGGTCGTGGCGGGTGAGCACGAAGCGGGTTCCGGGTGCGGCATCGATGCGCTCTACGCGCAGCTCTACGCCATTGCCGGCCGCATTCTCGCCAACCACGCCTTCCACCAGCAGCGTGCCCTGGTAGCTGACGCGATAGCGATTGTCGGGCTGGACTTCAAATGTCATGGGCTGGTCGACCAGGCGTTCCGGCACGGCAAGGCTGTCGACGAGGATGCGCTCTCCGCCCCAGGCGTAGCCCAGGCTTTCAGGCCAGGTGCCACGCGGCTGCCCGGGTGTGGCAAGACGGTCTATCAGCGCCCCCAGCAGCGGGGCGCGCAGCGGTTCGGCGGTGATGTCCAGGCGCAGCCGCTCCACGACCGGGCCGACCACGGCACGGCTCTTGAGCAGGCCGGCGTCGAATGTCGCCGGCTGAGGCGACTGCGCAACCCGCACCGCGCTGTCCCTGCTTTCGACCTGCACCAGCGCCTGCGCGCGATACTGCTGCGGCATGGAGAGCGCCAGTACGCCGCCGACGGCCGCGCCGGCCACGCCAGCTGCAACGATCCAGCCGACATGGTCCATCATCGCGCGCGCCTGCTGCGCGTTGCTGGCTTGCACTTCACGCCGGGGCGGCTCCCGGTCGGCCGTTCCTGCGGCATATGACAGTCTGCTCACGGGCACTGCTCCTCATTCCGGTACATCGACGGCGCGCCTGACAGGATTTCGCGCCGGCCGTACCTGTTCCCACACGCAATCCCGGGCGCCGTCAGGCGTGCACCAGGGCAGGCAGCAGACGGTCGTACTCGCGCTTGACGAGCTTGTAGCATTCGCACGAATGCTTCTCCAGCCCGCAGCGATCCAATACGGTGATATGGCCGCGGCTGTGGTGAATCAGCCCGAGGTCTTCGAGCTTGCCGGCGGCTTCGGTCACGCCTTCGCGCCGCACGCCCAGCATGTTGGCAATCACCTGCTGCGTGATCACCAGTTCATTGGAGCTCAGGCGGTCAATGGCAAGCAGGAGCCAGCGGCACAGTTGCTTGTTGAGCGAATGATGGCGGTTGCAGGCGGCGGTCTGCGCGATCTGCGTCAGCATGGCCTGCACATAGAGCAGCGTGACGCGCTGCAGCGTGGGCGTGCGCGGCAGCTCGGCGCGCAGCAGGCGCGCCGGGATACGGTAGGCCAGGCCCGGGCTGCGCACTTCGACGCGGCTGGGCATGGTATCGCCGCCGGTGACCACCGGGATGCCAACCATGCCTTCGTTGCCGACTGCGGCGATTTCAACCGTGGCACCGTCCTCGAGCAACGACAGCAGCGATACCACCGCAGTGGTCGGGAAGTAGACATGAACGATGCGCTGCCCCGAATCCGTCAACAGTTCGCCGGCGCGCAGCCGTACCAGCTCGAAATGCTGGGCCAGTGCTTCCCACTCGTTGCGCGGCAGTGCATTCAGCAGATAGTTGACATGCAGATCCGATCGATGCGTGATCATTTTCGTACCCCCTGTCTCACCCCAATCAAGGGAAGAAATGCGATGCGATGCAGGCGGATTCCGGATGCCGACAAGGAATCCCGCCACACCGGGCCGATTCTGCGCTGGCTGCATGCGCCAGCATTCCTGGCATTGTTTCCTGGCTTTTCGTTTCCCGGACCCTGAAGCCGACGACCCCTGATTGCGGCGCCACTGCGGGCCCTGGTGTCTCTATTTAGCGCTATGGATCAACGATGTGACAGTAGGCAGACGGCTGGTACGCGGTCATCCATTGGTAGGTTGGCCGGAAAGGCGAGCGCGCTGCGTCCGCGCGCGGGGGGCTTGCGGCGGCGAATGCCGCCGGTGCACGGGCCTGGCAGCTAGCCAGCCGGATCGGCAAGGCCCGCATAGCGGACAGGGTGGCCCTGGTTCATGGCATGAACCTCGCCGGAAGGGAAGAGCCCTGCACCCGAGTCGCGTGCGCTATCGTACAAAAGTCGTATACGACGGCTGGCGCCGGGCCAGAGATGGAACCAGTCCTGCGCGGGCAGGAAGACGCTGTCGTCGATATGCACCCATCGCGCGAAGCGCCGGGCGCGGATATCGAGCCACCATTCGCCGTCCGAGCGTCCGACCGCGACCTGCAGGTCTGCCGGCGCAAGCGCGGCGGCGCGGCGATCCGGCAGGTATGCTGCCTCGCTGAGCACTTCGCCGCTGGCGGCGTCTGTCAGACGGGCCAGGATGACATGGTTGCCTGCTTGGGCCAGTGCGGCGATGGCGGCCAGCTTGCAGTCCGAACCGGGCAACGCCGAAGGCGCCAGTGCAAGCGCGCTGCGCGCAGCCAGCCGCAGCGACACTACTGCCTCCGCCACGTCAGCCTGGCCGTCGCGCAGGCAACTCACGCTGAGCAGCACCGGCCGTGCCGCCGCCGTTTCATTGATCAGGTCGAATTGCAGGCGGCCCGCCACATCGCCTGTGAGCAACACCTGAAGCGGCTGGCAAACCTGGCGCAGCGCATGCCAGGCTGACTTCGGGCGCCCCAGCACATCGATGATGCCGGCGCCTGCGCCAGGCATCGCGTCATGCCATGGCGTCACGACCAGGCGGGAAGCGGCCGTCCCCGTTCGCCGGGACCGGCTGGCAAAGTCAGTCATCAGGTCCGCCGCCAGTGCACGCGACAGGCGCAGATAACGCTCGGGCTGTTCACGCCGCAGAGCCGGCGGGTCGACGTCATACAGATCGCGCAGGTGGCGGTCGCGCAAGTCCTCGGCATCCCACGAGGCGCCCGGCGGGTGCGGCACACCGGCTTTCCAGCGTGGATCCTGCAGCGCACGGGCGAGGCCAAGCTCGTGCAGCGTACGCGCGCACGGGACGGCGGAAACGGGCAGGCTCTCTGCGATGCTGTCCGGGTCGTCCTGCCGGACCAGGATTCCCAGTGCATCGCACGCATGCAGGAAGGCAGGCCCGGGGTGACAATCCGGACCGCCGAGACACACGAGGTTCAGGCCGGCATCACGTACGCGAGTCAGCCACCGCGCCGCCTCGCGGGCGGTGGCGGCGACCACGGGCAAATCCTCGCTGGTGACGCGCACCCCGCGGCAGAAGACGGCGTGGCCGTTTACCTGCGGGCCGCGGTCGAAATCAACCGTGCGGAAGCCGACGTGGCCACAGTGGTGCGTCTCGCCGCCGGCCCGGGCAGCCACGCGATACAGGAACGGCTGGCCATGGGTATGCGGCCACCATCGGTGGACGGCGTCGAGACGAACCGAGCCCGCCAGGATGTCGGTGCCGGTCCGGGTCAGCCGGGCCGTTACAGTCGCTCCGCTGCCATCAACCTGGAACTCCGCGTGCGCGGGCGCAGGGGCACGCAGATGCAGCCGCAGCGTCACGATGCCCGCCTGCCCGTCGAGCCGCGACGACAGTTCGGTCATCGCCCCGGCAAAGACCTGTCCGTCCGGCACGTCGAGCAACTCCAGGGGATGCCACGGGCCGACCGCATGCAGCGGCAGACTGGCCGGCGCGTGGCCGATCGTGCCGGGCCGGGATGCGGCGGCGAGCGCGCCCTGCCGCCACCAGAGCGATGCCCTGCCGCTGTGCAGGAGCGGCAGGCTGGCGCGAAAGCACAGGTGCAAGGTATTGGACCCGGCCAGCTCGACCTGCGCATCGCAGAGATCGCGGGCGTGGCCGGCGCGCAGAAGCGGCCGGCCGTTCAGCCATGCCTCGGTGGAGGCCGCCAGGCCACCGAAGCGGAGCAGGCGGCGTCCGTGGCCGGTGAAGCGGACGCGATACCAGTAGTCGTGGCGTTGCAGCGGCGGCGGCGCGGCCTCGTTCCAGCGTCCGGCCGCGCGCATGGCGGTGGCCACTGTGCCCGGCACAGGGGCCGGCAGCCAGGTGGCGAAATCGTCCAGCGCAGCGGGTCCGTCGGCCGCACCGGCAAGTGTCTCCAGCCAGCACCACCGCCCGCCAAGCTGGTTGCCTGGCGCAACGGCGATGCCGGCAGGCGCGCCGGCCGTGGCTGGCAGTGCGCTCATGGCCCGCTCGCACCGAAGTGGCTGGCCAGCGCCGGCACGCTGGCGTAGTAGGACGCCTCGAGCTGGTCCAGGCAATCTTCGCAGCTGTCCGGCTTGCGGCTGATGACGGCACGCATCAGCCGGAACTGCATCACCATCGCTTCCGACGCCATGGTGTAGCAGGCCTCCGCGGCCTTGTCCGGGACGTTCTGGCCCTGCATGACGAGCCAGCGCAGGTAGCGGGCCAGCAACTCGAAGTTGGCGCCGAGCTGGCGCAGCACGCCGGACGCATAGTGATGGAAGCCAGGCTCGCCGCGCGCCATCAGCCTGTCCAGATGCGCGGGGAATGCGGCGCGAAAGCTCGTGAGCGGATTTTCGCGGGGACAGTTGGCAAGATGAAAGCGCAGCAACTGCAGCGAGGCGTCGAGCAGCGCCGCATCCGCCTGCGCCGGGGCCGAGCGGCGCACCACGTCCGCATGCGTAAAGCACAACGCGTCCGGGCTGCATACGCCCGGCGCCAGGCGAAACACCGCTGCGTAGTCCTCGCCGCTGACGGTGTGGTAGCCGTCGGAATGGTAGTACCCCATCGCGGACGCTTCCGGGACCAGCGCATCGATGGCAATGCAGGTAGGAGAGCGATGGCGCTGGTAGCCCGCGCCGGGAACCGGCGGCAACTGGCAACTGTCCAGCTCCATCACGACGATGTTGCCCCGGCTGGTCTGCGCGGCCACATGCGCTTCAAGCGAATCGTAGAGCGTCAGCGCGTGGATGGTAATGCCGTAGAGCCGCTCGAGATCCGCCGCCGGAAAGCGGCAGGGCGTGAACTGGTCAGCATCGAAATCCTGCCGCACCGTGCATGGCAGCGCAGCGATCGGCGGGAAATCGAGACCATGCAGCAGCTCTATCCAGAGATCGATCTGGCAGTTGACGTGTGACCAGACCGGATTGCCGCCGCGCAATCCGGGCCCGCCACGCCCGCGCATCTTCGTGTCGCCGTACACTAGTGACCTCCGCGCATCCTGTAGCGTTCAATGTTCAGGCGCACAGGGCCATTGCCGTCCCCGCGCCATCGCGCGCAGGTTTCGACGGCCATTGCACTGACTCTTGTCATGCGCGCCTCCCCCCATACCCAATACCGTGCCGGATACTTGCGCTATCGGTCGTGTTGGCGATCATTGCGCGCCGGTCCGCAGCAGTCTGTTGGACGGCGCACAAAGAATGAGAGTCGTAGACGGGACGGACAACACAAGACGTCCGGCCGTGAAATGCAGCCGCCGGCGCCGATGAGCACGCTGCCGTACGCCGCTCGAAGACAGCGGCCGTGCCGCCTCGGCAGATCGTTCCGCTCACGCACAGCGCCACCGTTCGGGGCTCGCACAACGCGCCACGAGCCTCGCGCGCTAGCCTCTCCCACCCGTGCAATCCGTGCCCGCGAGATGACAATTTCTGCCTCCTGTCCCAGCCAGAAGGATTAGGCATGGCGATACAGACGCCTCGATGTCCGCCCCAGGGTGTGAGGGCCGCACGGCGAACGCTGAACACTCGTACCAAAGGGCATGCACCATGGTGCTTCTGGTTGATAGAGCCGCGGCGGCTGATTGGATATCGTCAAGTAGACGTGCGGGCGGGCTGTAAGGCTCGCACGCCTTCAAAGCCCGCATGGTCCCCCGGTCGGCGGGCTTCTTTTTTGCGGATCGGAAAAGCGCGTAATGAAGAGAATGACGATCGCGCGGAGCGGCACGCGGCGCAATCACCGGGATCCGGCGCGCACTGCTGCGCACCGGGGGAGAGAGCTCACCTGAGCAGCGACGGCGGCACGCGATGCCGGTGTTGGGCAATGATCAGCGCCTTCAGGCTTTCCACGCGCAGCCGCGCTTCGCGCTCGCCGGCCTCGCGCGCAGCGTCGGCAGCGGCCAGTTCGCAGTCAAACTGGCGCCCGTGCAGCTCGCCGCGGTACAGCAGCGGTTCATCGCTGCCTTCATCGCTCCGGGCCGCCAGCCTGATCTCGAAGCAGCATGCCCACTTGCCTCTGCCTTCGCGCACGGCAAATCCGCGAATGACGAGGAACTCCAGTCCGACCTCCATACGACCCCCTTACCACTCCCGGAGTGGCCGGCCTGCAAATCGGGGCCAGCTTCTGCCTTCGGGCGACTCAAGCATAGGTCTATTGGCGCCGATGCGCCCTCATCCGCTGGCTGTAGTACTGCTCGCACAAACGAGGGAGGCAGCGGTTTCGCTGGCACCGGCCAGTGCCAGCGCCATGCGGGGAAAGCACTGGCCGCCGGCCCAGACCAGCGCCGTGGCGGCACAGACTAGATCGACCGGTGCCGGAACGGCGAGGCATCCGCTCGCACCCAGCAGCGCCGCGTGCAGCATCAGCGAGGCATCGAGCCGGTTAGACAGCACCAGCCAGCGCCGCGGCGCCAGGCGGGCCTGCAACTGGTCCAGCAACGCACGGGGATCCCCCTCCAGGCCGCTGCAGTCGATCAGCGCGATATCGGCCTGCGCGGCCGGATCGGGCGACGTATTCGATGGCCGATCCGGCGTCGGCGCAGGCGCTGCTTCACGCAGCCATTGCGGCGTATGCCATGCGATCGGCCCCGGCAGGTCGAGGGCGCCCAGGCGGCGTGCCAGGACGCGGCACATCATTTCATTGCTGGCGATGAGGTAGGTCGGCATTGACTCGGTTTGGCAGCAGACCCGGGCCGCAAGTGCGACCGCCACCCGGTAGAGGGACCGGGTCGCGGCTGCGCGGCCCGGCTTGCAGGGCATCCGGCCTTTGCCGCTGCCATCGGCCGCCGGCGAAAGTGTCTGACAGATGCCTTCCCTCAGAACGTAGCAAGCCGCCGCGCCCGCTGCCTCATGCTTTTGGCGGAGAACCGCTCGCCAGATGGATGAGCCGCGCAGGCCAGGCCGGGCCCGCACGGCGCGCCTTCATCCTTTCAAGCAGCCTGGCAGGCACTGCCTGGCGCTTCGGCGCGGGGCCCGGACTTGCCGATCATCGGACCGGCCCAGTTGAGCGTGGCGCCCTTCTGCAAGGCGACGTATACCGCTTCACCCTTGTTGCGCACGTGCAGGCGCTGATAGAGCGTGCAGGCATGCGTCTTCGCCGTAGCCACCGAAATGTTCAGCATGCGGCTGACCGTCTTGATCGGGTAACCCCGCGCGAGCAGTGCCAGGACTTCGTACTGGCGCTCGGTAATGTTCAGCAGGTGTGCGCCCGCCGAGGGCGTCTCGATGTCGGTCACGTGGACCTGGAAATGGCGCTGGGGCGCCGGATGCGGGTTCTCGGCCACGATATCGCCAACCCCAGCGCGCAGTGCCACCACGATCCCGGCATTGCCCTGGTCCGCCACCGCGGACACCGGCGAAAGCCCGACGGCGGACTCCGCCAGCGAGGCGCGCGCGGCGGCCTGGACCCGTGCAGGGAAGCACTCCCCGCCTGCCAGGACCAGCCGCACCGCGGCGTCAAGCGCATCGGCACTGCAGCTTTTAAGGACGCATCCACGTACCGGATCGGGCAGGCTTGTTCCCGGCGACACCAACGCCAGCTGGTCACTGAGAACGAGCACGCGCTGCGGCCGCAACCGGTGACACAGCTCGTCCAGCATCATCCAGCCGCTGGCCTGGTCGGCCGGCAGGCCGTAGATCAGCAGATCGGCATCGTACAGCCAGAGGTCCGAGTCGATCGGCGCGAGGGGGTCAATATCGATAAGATCGCCAGGGATATGTGCTTGCGCCAGCAGATGGCGCAGACCCAGGCGCAGGAGGGGGTGAGGCTCGATCAAGAGGATGGTGGCCATGGCCGCTCTCTTTTTATTGCTGCAAGCGCGGACCCTGCGACAATCCACACCTGCTATCGGAAATGCCCCGCTATCTTGCGATTGCACTTCCATACGATCCGCCAGCGCTCCCGACCGCCATACAGCCTTCCCGTCAGGCTGCAGGTTCGGTCCTTCCCGTGGAGATGCCGGATCGCCCCGTTTTGCGTCTTGAGACGCTTATAAGTGAAAGACGTTTTAGATACGACTGATATCAGATCTAAGATTTTCTAACTGCTGAACTGCAGCATATGAAACGCGTGCCGCGAATGCAAGGGGATGGTGCAGTGCGGCGGGTTTTCCCCACCCCTGCTCTATCTGGGAGCATACGGAGCGGGCAAGACTTCGGGGAGTGCCTTTCCAGCGGAAACGCGCATAAAATTATCGGCATTGCATTTTCCTATGCATTTCGGGCCGGATGAATTCTCGCTCGTTTCAAGTGCCTTATAAATCAATAAGTTAGCAATCCAAGGGAAACCCAGCCGATGGTGCCTGGAATGATGTCCGTCAGCCTCACGCGCAGCGAGTTCGCCGCGGTGCGCGCCTATGTTCAGGGCATGCCGGCAGCCATGGTGGTGCCCCGCTACCTGGCGGACGAGGCTGATGACGACGACGCAGCCGCGGAGTCGTCGCTGCGGATCCTGCTCGCCTTGCGCGACCGGATGGTCCAGCTCGCGCACTTGCATGGACGCGAAGACCTGGCCGAGTTGCTGCTAGCAGGGCCGGGCCGCTCCAATCGCGGCATGGACCGGCGGGTGGACGCGCTGGCGGAACTCGAACGGCTCGGTACAGCGGCGCCACGCCCCCAGCACGGTGTTGAGCTGTGGTTTGCTCCGGCACTTGCGCGACGGTTGCGCAAGGCTGATGTTGTGACGCTTAATGAACTTTTAGGGCTTGCGAATCGGCGAGGCAATGCCTGGTGGCGGGCCGTCCCGCGCATTGGCGCGCTCGCCGGAGCCACCATCAACCGCTGGCTGGACGAAAACCGCGCCGCCATCCGCGACCAGGAGGGCAAGCCGCTGCTTGGCATGCATGTGGGCAACCGGACTCCGCTCGAGCAAGGCAGGCTGGGGCCGGAAATGCGCCAGCTGTTGCCACTGGAATGGATGATCGGGGCACCCCCGGAAGCCACCGGCAGCGGCTGCCGGTTCAGCCAGGGGGTCCGGGTCGTCAACGACTGGCTGCGCGCGGCCGCCGGCGGCAAAGGCAGTACGTTCGCGGCCTACCGCAAGGAGGCGGAACGGCTGCTGCTCTGGGCCGCGCTGGAGCGCCAGAAGGCCCTCTCCCAACTGAACCTGGACGATCGCCAGGCCTACCTGGCGTTCCTGGCGCAGCCCGAACCGGCGAACCGCTGGTGCGGACCGCGCGCGCCGCGGCGGCTCGCCGCGTGGCGCCCGCTGACGGGCCCGCTCGGCCCGGCCAGCGTCCGGCACAGCATGCGGGTGCTTGCCGCCCTCTTCCGGTGGATGCACGGCAACGGGCATCCCAGCGCGTCGCTATGGCGGGCGGAAGCTCCGGTGGGATCTGATAAATCGATAGCGGATTCCGGGCAGCCCGGACGATCCGCCATGACGGACGACAAGCTGGCGCCCTTCTTATCGTGGCTGGAAATCCTGGCCAGTGACAGTGGTGGCCATCGCTACCGGACAGCGCATGCTGCAATCCTGCTGCTGCGGGAGCATCGGCTTACGCTGGACCGCCTCACATCGGTCACGCGACGTTCGCTGGCCTCGCTCGCTGGGCTGGCGGAAGGCTCAGGGGATGGCACGGACGGGAACTCGATGGACAAGACACAGGGCCTGGGCACCGAGACGCGACACGCGCTTATCCGACATTGGAACGACCGCAATCTGCGGTGGGATGACGCGGGCACCGAGGATGCCTCGCTGATCGGTCCGCCCTGCGCTCCGCCGACGGCACGGGCGCGCCGCAAGCAGGCCGCGCGGCCGCGCGACGGCTATTCGGTGCGCGGGCTCCATGCGCTGCTAGCCGCGATGCTTGAGCGTTACCGGGAGATGCGTGATCCGGATTTTGCGGCCCGGTCGCCGCGCGACCTGCTGGCCTGAGCTGGTCGGAGGCAGCCTTGCCGCCTCCGCACCATTGAGCGCCAGGCTCAGAGCAACGTCTTGTCCAGCCCGAAGCGGGCCTTGAGCGCCTCGACCAGCGCCTCGCGAGCGCTGCGGTCGGCCAGCTGGACGTCCAGCATGACGCGGCCGGAGTCCCATTCCTTGATGGTCCCCAGCAATTGGCCCGCATCGGTGCGGATCTTGTACTGGCGGCTGATCTCCTTGACCTTGCGGGCCTTGCCCTCCTGCGCCTGCTTGCGGATCGCCTCGACTTCCCGGCTGGACAAGCCGTCGGTCATGATCCGGGTGGCGAGATCGCGGGTGCGGTCTTCGCCGGCCAGCTTGAAATAGAGCGTCAGCTCGTAGCCGGCGGCGATCCCGATGGCGCTAGGACGCTCACGCATTACCCCCAGGACCGACTCGGGCAGACGCAGCAAGGCCAGCGTCTTGTTCACCGTACCGGCGGACATGCCGGTCAGCTCGCAGATGTCTTCTTCCTTCTGAACCTTGCCCTCATCCAGCAGCTGGCGCCAGGCGATGGCGTTGTCGAGTGCGGACTGGTCCGATCGCTGCTCGTTCAGCATGAACGAGAGGCGATAGAAGTCGAGATCGCTGAGATCGCTCTCGACAAAACATTCCATCTCGAGCTTCCCGGCCGATGCCAGGGCGCGCTTGCGATAGTGTCCGTCGATCAGGATGTAGTGACCGAGGCGCGTGGGATCCGGAGCGGCAAGGCCCGGGGTCTTCTGCCCGTGCGTGGCAATCGACGCCGCACGTTCCTGCACCACGGCCGGATCGTAGATGCGGCGGGCATTGAGCGGGTTGTCGTGCAGCTGCGCGATTGGAATCCTGATCAACTGCCGACCGGACACGGGATCGTTGAGACTTTCAGCGCTGAAAGCGGCGATCGGTTCGGACGCCGGCCGGCCCTGCAGCAGGCCATGCGGGTGTTGGGAAATGGCAGCCTCTGCCCGCGCAAAGCGGTCGATGGAGTCGCTGCGGTTCTTCTCGGCCGCCATGCCGGCCAGCATGCCGGCCTTCAGGCTCTTCAGTTTTGTAGCCATGCCTATTGCTCTATCAAAGACAACACTTCATCTACCATCATGTCCACCTCCTGCACCGCTTCGCGTGCGCCCGCGACACCGTGGACGGTGCAGCCGATCGCCTGGCATTCCCGAAACGCCGATCGGGAGCCGATCATGGAATTCAGAAGTGGCACATCGCCGTCGTCGCCAAGGATTTCGATGGCCTGGCGCGCAATGGATACCCGCCGCTGGACCATATTGGCCATCACGCGAATCAGGAGCGTTTCGTTCTGGACTTGCGCATGCTGGGCCAGCGTCTTCGCCGCAACGGCAGCCCAGAGGTCGGGAGGCGACGGCACCACAGGAATGATCGCGAGATCGGAAATCAGCAGCGCGCTCGAAGGCGCTGCCGAATGCACGGCAGGCGGGCAGTCAACGACGATGTAATCGTAATCCTGAACAAATTTACGGACTTCGCGATGCATGGCGCCACCGGACGGCGCCAGGCCAATCACCGATGCCGGAAACGGCCGCTCGTCGCTTGCCTGCGCCGCCCAGCGGGTAGCCGTGCCCTGTTCATCCATATCGACCAGCATGGACCGGGCACCGCGCAGCCCCAATGTTCCGGCGAGGTGCATGCTCACCGTAGTCTTGCCGCAACCGCCTTTCTGGTTAAAGACTGTGATGATTTTCGCTGCCACTACGACCTCTCTTTCAGCGCTGAAAGCGCGGTTGACCTTAGGCGCCACTTTAGCCAATTAAAGGTGACGTATCAACCGGTTTCTATTTCTTTGAAATTTATGAAAGTGATGCGAGATCGCGCATTTCCCGCGTTCCTCGCGGTCTTGATATTTCCGCTTGAAATGCGGCAGGAAATCCGCCTAAAGTATGAGTAGTGCGCTATACGACGCACATGACACACCAGAACAAACTGGTTATGATGCGCCCTACAGTCGAGTCAAGTCGTGTCAACCTCGTCGGCTTCCGTTCGGTATCTACGAGAATTCAACGTGCTTGAACGGTTGTTTGCGTTGTGTACAAGAACTTGCTTCGAAAGGAAATTCCTATGGCAACCGGTACGGTCAAGTGGTTCAATGAAACCAAGGGTTTTGGCTTCATTACCCCGGATGATGGCGGTGCGGATCTGTTCGCCCACTTCTCCGAAATTCAGGGTTCGGGTTTCAAGACCCTGAAGGATGGTCAGCGCGTGACGTTCGAAGTGAAGCAAGGTCCCAAGGGCCTGCAGGCATCGGCCATCAAGCCCGCCTGATTCACGGTAATCGTCATCGGCCTGCCGCAGACTGAGGTCGATGGCAGGACCAAAAAAGAAAAGGCAAGCATTGCGCTTGCCTTTTCTTTTTACCCGGCACCTTTTTGCCCGGCGGGCCACGGCCTGGACAGCACAACAGGCCAGCGTGGCGTCCCAACGAGCCGGTGCCAGTCAGTCAGCCAAGCTTGCGGACACTGGTACGCGACGGCTGGAGAATCAGCGCCTTTGACGAATCCGCGTCCACCTTTGCTCCCGGATAGACCACCAGCACGTCCTTGAGCGCCTTGCGGAACAGCGCGCGGAATTTCCGCTCGCTCTCAGTCTCCGTACCGAACTGCATCTGCAACGCTTCCCACGGGATCTCCGTGCGGCGCTGGATGGTGAAGAACCGGTAGGTCAGCCACGAGTAAACGTCGAGCGCGAAGGGCGATTGCTTCAGGGCTTTCAGCGCCCGCATATCGACTGGCACTGGCCGGTTGACGAGCTCGTTGAAAAACGGCTCGGACAACACCACAAAGCTCTCGAACATGGAGCCCTGGCCAGGCTGCATGGGATCCCACCAGGTCGACAACTGGTCGGCGAGCAGATAGCCCACGCGGTCGATCGACAGCGGCTCGTGGTTCGGGTTCTGGTTCTGACTCGGCGTTGACTTGTTCTGCACAATGGCGATCGTCGCCGAGAACAGCCGGATCATCTGCTGGCGCACCAGCGTCATCGTCCCCCGCTTGCCGCCGGTGGCCATCGGGATGCCGAGGTTGTACATGAACTCGGACAGCGAATTGCCCAGCGAGATGCGGCGGTCCTCCACCGTGCCGGTAAACTCGCCCCGCTTCTTTTTCGCCATGATCTCCTTGCCGATCCAGGCAAGCATCAGCCTCGGGTAGGAGCCATAGGGATATCCGAGCGAAACCGTTTCCGAAACCAGCTTCTGGCGTCCGTTGCTGGCCCGCTCCGAGCGCTGTTGCGTGAAATAGCCGGGCTGGATCATCAGCGAAATATTTCCGCTGGTGCGCGTCCATACCGGCGGCGCGCCCTTGGGTGCGCGATAAGGCAAGGTGACCTGAACGCTGGCGCGACTCAGGAAGCCGACTTCGCCGCTATGCCAGGCGTCCTCGCGCTCCATGGCCTGGGCCTCGTCGAACAGGCGCTGGAATTTCTCGGACGGAACCAGATTGTTCTCGTTGCCGGGAACAATGATGCGGGAAGGCTCGCCATCCAGATCCAGGATGGTGCGATCCCCCGCTACGGCCGGGGAACGTTTGATGGGCATATTGGTGTGCTTCGGATTACCCGCCTTTGTACTCGATGCCGCCAGCGTTGTCACGCAGAAACGGGTACATGAGGGATTCTCCTGCATGCCATCTGGGTTGCAGGCTGTGGATCCAATGACTGGCAGCTGGGTTGCGGGCGGTGGGCAACCCGGCAGGGTTGTCCACGGTTCGCAACTCATCAGCTACAAGTAAACGATACCAATATGGGTTAACTACTCGTAAACCGTATACGTGCAGTAAAGCGTGTTGATTCGTAAGGGAAAAACAGGCGTCCGCGAACCCGATTCTGCGGCGGATCGTACTCGATTCTGCGAAGCACCGAACCTGAATCTGCGCAAGGCCGAACCTGTTTCAGCGCGTGGCCTGAACCGGTTTCTGCGGGGATAACCTTGGCAATGCACAGGCTTGTCCACAGCGCAAAGGGCCCAAAGCGTACCCGATTCTGCGAAGGACACCCGGTTTACTGCAATTTTCGGCGAATGCATCGGCCGATCCCGGACTTATCCACGCAGAAACTGGTGCGCTTGCCTCATTCTGGCATGCCACACCTTCGTCAGGCGTACCCATTTCTGCGCGCGGCCTGGCGAAATCCGTACCTGTTTCTGCGCCAGCCCCAAAAGCCGCTTCTTTAAACCTCAGCCGTACCCGTTTCTGCGGCGTACCCAATTCTGCGATCCGTCGAATCAGGCTTGCGGTGCGTCCGCCGTACCTGTTTCTGCGAGCTATGGGAACCCAAGGATCCGTGCCCGGCGTACCCAATTCTGCGGTGGCGTGGAGCGAATTCATGTGAGCCCTATTCGCAGCTTTCATTATACATAAGGCTTGCACAAAAAGCTAGCGCTCACACTCAACGTATACGTCAGACTCTCGCGGAATTCATGGGCGTACCCATTTCTGCGGCGTGCGAGAAGTGAGCGGAGAGGTTATCGATACGCCATGCGGAGCCATTGCGTAGAGGTGTACCCGTTTCTGCGTAGCGCCTCGACGCATTCCCTCGGTTCGGGCGTACCCAATTCTGCGAAGGTGGAAAGAATCCATGCGCTTTCTCCGTCCTGTCGCGCTGCAGCACAGGGCGTACCTGATTCTGCGAGCTCAGCGCTTGCCGCACAGGTGGGGCTTCGGGAGAGTGGGAAAGGGCGGGAATGCTGCGCCGCGAGGGCACAAACCGGCTCCAGCAATTGCGGGCGTACCCGTTTCTGCGAGGTTGGCCGAGGTGGCGCCGGCGTCCGGGGCGCCAGCGGGCGTACCCGTTTCTGCGGCGCGGAACGAACTCAGGCGCGCGTGGTGCGTACCTGTTTCTGCGTCAACGTTCGGCTATCGGTATAGGGTCGATGGGGCATTCCCTGCTAGCGGGCGTACCCGTTTCTGCGGAGTTGTGGGTGGACTATCTACAGCGGCGGGCGGCGCGGCAAGGTCGCGAGGCTTTGGGGCCGGCGAGAAGCGACAAGGAAGCGTTGAGGCGGGGAAAGAGACTGCGCGTGTGGTGCCGCGCGCATAAAAAAACCCCGCCAGGGCTGGCGGGGTTTCTTGGTTCGACGCGCCGGTGGCGCGAATCGGACCTGGGGGCTTACAGCGGAGTGATGTTCGCTGCTTGCAGACCCTTCGGGCCGTTCTTGACTTCGAACGACACGCGTTGGTTTTCCTGCAGGGACTTGAAGCCCTCGCTGCGGATTTCCGAGAAGTGGGCGAAGAGATCGTCACCGCCTGCGTCCGGCTTGATGAAGCCGAAGCCCTTGGCGTCGTTGAACCATTTAACGATACCGGTTTGCATGATATTGCTTTCCAGAAAAAATAAAAAAAGACTCGGATGGCGCACACGCCATCCAACACGGCAACTCAAGGAAAGGACACCATGGACAACCGAAGTACCAGACGGTGGCTAACGAATGAACTGTTGCCTCGTCGCTTGAATCTAGGCGCTTTTATACGGGGGATTGGTGCTACCGTCAAGCCGGGGCCACCCCGGAGGGCGCGCTGGCATCACTCCGGACTGCTGTGGGATCATCACGCCTTTTGCATATCGCTTATTCGCCGCCGCGGGTGCGCGCGCTGCCGCACCGCTCCAAAGTACGCTTGCCGCAACGTAGGCAACGCGCCTGGCACCACTTGCGAAAGCCATAACGATATTCAGGAGACCAGTCATGTCGATCCCGGAGCCCGCATCCAAGCCGGGCAGTTCCTCTCTCAGCCAGCCACAGGCTGCACCTTCGCTGCTTGAACGGATCTTCAGGCTGAGCGAGCACCAGACCGATGTCCGTACCGAAATCCTGGCGGGGATGACCACCTTCCTCACCATGGCGTACATCATCTTCGTGAATCCCTCGATCCTCGGCGATGCCGGTATGCCCAAGGACGCCGTCTTCGTCGCGACCTGCGTGGCGGCCGCGATCGGCACGCTAATCATGGGCTTCTACGCCAACTATCCGATTGCCATGGCGCCGGGCATGGGCCTGAATGCCTACTTTGCCTACACCGTGGTGAAGGGCATGGGCTTCCCGTGGGAAGCCGCGTTGGGGGCGGTCTTCATTTCCGGCTGCCTGTTCCTGCTGGTGACGCTGTTCCGCGTGCGCGAGATGATCGTCAACGGCATTCCGCATTCGATCCGCGTGGCGATCACGGCCGGCATCGGCCTGTTCCTTGCCATCGTGGCGCTGAAGAACGCCGGCATCGTCACGGCCAGCCCGGCAACGCTGGTAACGATCGGCGACCTGCACAAACCGTCGGCAGTGCTCGCCGTCATCGGCTTTTTCGTCATCGTGGCACTCGACCAGCTGAAGGTGAAGGGCGCCATCCTGATCGGCATCCTGCTCACCACCTTGCTGAGTTTCGCTTTTGCCGACAACACCTTCCATGGCGTCTTTTCCGCGCCGCCGTCGATCAGTCCCACGCTGTTCAAGCTCGATGTTTCGGCGGCCCTGTCGATCGGCATCATCAACGTCGTGCTCGTCTTCTTCCTGGTCGAGCTGTTCGACGCAACCGGCACGCTGATGGGCGTGGCCAACCGCGCGGGGCTGCTCAAGGCCGGCAAGATGGACCGCCTGAACAAGGCGCTGATGGCAGACAGCACGGCAATCATGGCCGGCTCCTTCCTTGGTACGTCATCCACGACCGCGTATATCGAAAGCGCGTCGGGCGTGCAGGCCGGTGGACGCACCGGGCTCACCGCGGTGACGGTCGCCGTGCTGTTCCTGGCCTGCCTGTTCATCGCGCCGCTGGCCGGCACGGTGCCGGGCTATGCCACTGCGCCCGCGCTGCTCTATGTGTCCTGCCTGATGTTGCGCGAGCTGCTCGATATCGACTGGAACGATGTCACCGAGGTGGTTCCCGCGGTGCTGACCGCCCTGGGCATGCCATTTACCTATTCTGTCGCCAACGGCGTTGCCTTCGGGTTCATCGCCTACGCCGTCCTGAAGCTGCTGACGGGCAAGGCCAGGACCGTCCCGGTGATGGTCTGGATCATCGCGGCCGTATTCATCTTCAAGTTCTACTATCTGCCGGGGCACTGATCCCGGCAGCCTGTCATCGGGCGGCCATGACCGCCCTTTCCTGGTGCCGGTGCGTACCCGTTTCTGCGTCCGCTCCGCTGCCGGTTCCAGCACTTGCCGTACCCGTTTCTGCGCCTGCAGCGCGCCCGGCCGCGGAGGCCGGTGCGTACCCGTTTCTGCGTGGCGCCGTAAGCGCTCATTTATCTGAGTGCCGCCCTTTGAAAGCCTCGTATCAGGCTCATCCCAAAGTATGAGATTGGGAGGAACACCCCCACTCGGGGCTGGACAAACCGCTCCAAATGCACTGAACTATAGGCGTGGCAAAGATGGGGCGCGTAGAAGCGCCCCTTCTTGACTCCGGTCCTTCCGGCGCAGCGCCGACCGGACACTACGAGAGTTTCGGCAAGTCCGCCAGTAGCGGGACACCCCGAGCAGACCGTCCTCAGAGACGGCTTCGCCACCACGAAGGGAGCGTGCGGAAACACGCGCGCCACGCAGAGAAAAATTTCAAAACAGATAAGTGGTAATCGCGAACGTGTAGTGCCGGGGGTGTTGTTCAACGGGGATTAGATCATGACCGCAGGAGAAATCCGGCGACCCGGAATCGGGCATATCAGTGACTCCGCCAACCGTTCCATCCATCAAGCCTGGGCTGCAGTGGGAGAAGGCGCAGGCGAGGTGCCCCGGGAGGAAGTCCATCACGACGGCGCGGCAGCCGGCGTGGCGGCGCTCCTTGCCGACGGCGAGGCCCTGCCGGACGAAGCGCGCCAGGCCATCGAGAACCTGTTGTGCCGACAACGGTTGCTGGAGGGGGAACTCGCACGTCAGCGCAAGCTGCTGCAGGAATGGATCCTGAGCCAGCTGACCTACAAGACGCTCTACTACCAGTATTCGGGACAGACGCCCGATTCTCCGCGCATGGACCTGATGCAGGAGAAAGAGGCCGTGCGGCGGCGCATTCGTGATCAGCTCCGTGCGGGCGGCGACGCGCTGGCCGTGCTCAACGAACAGTCTCGCAGTCCGTCCAGATCGTGATTCCGACGTCGCGCGCGGGCGCCAGCCCGCGGCCAGCTCAGCCTCAGCGCCTGCCCCGGCATTCTGCCGGCCAGGGTGCAGCGGGAGCCGGGATGAATAAGAAACCCAACGTCCGGGAGATCGTCATGGACCGACTGTGCAAGGCGGCGTCACGCACTGCGCAGATCGTGGTCGTGTCGCGTCATGAAGATTTTGGCTTTGACTCGTCCCAGTTCGGGCCGGGGTGGGAGATCCGGCGGGTCCCGCAGATCCGCGACCTGGAACGCATCGTGCGTGCCAGTACGCCGATGGCCGGGGTGATCGACCTGCAGTCCGAGTACAGTGATGCCGAACTGGTGCAACTGGAGCAGAGCCTGCAGTACATGCACGTGATGTGGGTCGCCATCACGTCCACGCCGATGCTCGAGGACGAGCGCGTGCGCCGGCTGATCCGCGACTACTGCATAGACTACGTACGCGCACCGTTCTCGGTGGACGAGCTGCTCTACACGCTCAAGCACGCGCACGGCATGGCTTGCCTGCACAACGGACGCGCGCACGAACTGGCCGCCCACGGGCCGATGATCGGCGAGTGTGCCGCCATGCGCTCGATGTTCCGCTCGCTCGCCAAGGTTGCGCACAACGAAGCGCCGGTTTTCATTTCGGGCGAGTCCGGCACCGGCAAGGAACTGGCGGCGCAGGCAATTCACGATGCTTCGAGCCGCCGCAAGGGGCCGTTCATCGCCATCAATTGCGGTGCGATCCCGTCCCACCTGGTGCAGTCCGAACTGTTCGGCTACGAGAAGGGTGCGTTTACCGGTGCCAACCAGCGCAAGATCGGCTGGATCGAACAGGCGCAGGGCGGCACGCTCTTCCTTGACGAGATCGGTGACCTGCCGCTGGAAAGCCAGGTGGCCCTGCTGCGCTTCCTGCAGCAAGGCACCATCACGCGGCTCGGCGGACACCAGTCGATTCCACTCGACCTGCGCATCATTTCCGCTACCCACGTCGACCTGGTGGCCGCGCAGGGTGATGGCCGCTTCCGCTCCGACCTGTTCCACCGGCTTTGCGTGCTGACGCTCACGATCCCGCCGTTGCGCGAGCGCGGCGAAGACATCCTGCTGCTGGCCAACGCGGTGCTGGCAGAGCACGGGCATGAAGCGCACCGGCGCATTCGCGGGTTCTCTGCCTGCGCGACGCAGGCGATGATGCAGTACGCGTGGCCGGGCAATGTGCGCGAGCTGATCAACCGGGTGCGGCGCGCCATCGTGATGACCGACAACCGCAAGATCAACGCAGAGGATCTGCAGTTGCACGGCGGCGCGGAGCTGCCGCGCAAGACGCTCGACGCGATCCGCGAAGAAGCCGAGCGCGAGGCGATCCGCACGGTCATGGCCAGCCACGGCTTCCATGTCGTGCCCGCCGCGCGCGAACTCAACGTTTCCCGCGTCACGCTCTACCGGCTCATGCACAAGCACAACATCCGCGTAGAGAGCCAGCCGGGCGCGGGCGAATAGCGTCAGGCAGGGCAGGGGGCTAAAGGCCCGTCAAAGCCCGTCTGACTGGCGCCAAAGGAAAGGGGAACCGGCGACGTCCGCTCGCCGGTTCCCCCTTCCTCGTGCCGCAACGGCACATCAGCGCACAACGATAGCGGCCTTGCGGCCGCGTTGCCAGTCAGCCGCCGCGCCGGCCGACGCCAGGTTCATGCTGATCTTGCCGCGCGGACTGCGCGGCGGTCCGTTCTCTTCATTGTGTTGGCCGGGCACCGTGTCGCGGCGGTCCAGGCTGTCTGTTGCCTGCCGCTCTCCCGGCATCGCGGTGCCCGGGTCCTGCTTGAAGCGCAAATCGCCCCATGCCCAGCCAAAGCCGCGCACATAGACGTCATTGCTGACGGCTGCGTGGCTGTTGGCGTTGGCCTCATCGGGGCGGTCGAAATAGGCATAGTTGCCGGCAACGGCAGGGGTCGACAGGACGGCCACGGCGGCAGCGACAAGCAATCCGGCTTTCATGGAGTGGCTCCTCCCGAGTTAGAAAAAAGTGCCCGCCGGGGGACGGAGCACAAGTTCTCCAGTCGCATCACGCGCTATCGGCGCTTCCTGCCCCGGCTCGCTGCCACCTGATAGGCGCGGCGCGACGCCGCGCAATAACCGATGGCGGGTAGTGCCGGCTGGCGCGGCGAGGGAAGCAGCGGCGGTGACAACAGGTCTAGTACCGATGGCGGCGGCCCCGCCAGCCGATACGAGCGCCTGCGTGCCGTCATACGTGCTGGCGGATGACGCATGGCTGAGTTTCTCCTGCGTTCTATGAATAATCGTTGCTTCAGTGGCGATGACAGCTCCCTGTCTGCATAGAGCGACAAGTGTGCCAATGGCCGCAATCCCTTGTGCCATAGGGCTTTCGGGCAGATGGAAGGAAGCTCGGGCGAGGCAGCCGGCGCGTGGGCGGACCAATCGGTTACGCCGCTGCAACGCGCGCTTTGCGCGATCTGCGCAAAGCGCGCGGCCACTTCGGGTGGAAGCGCGCCGCTATGGCCGCATGGACGCGGGACTGCACTCCGGGACAGGCCTCGCAGCGCTCGCCCTGCGCGGTTGCAGGCCTGAAACAGCCGCCACTTGCACGTTACCCGTGCGCCTGGACTGAATCACTCACGCAGAATCGGGTACGCATCGGGGCCGGCAGGATCGGCAGGCGCTGCGTCAGCGCGACGCGCCTTCGTTGGGTCGGGAAGTCGGAATGGCCGAGCCGGAGGCGCCGGTGCCCGTGCTGGCAGCGGCATTGCCGGAAATGGGTTTCGGCCCCGGCTGGCTGCGCTCGCAGCCGCTACATGCCAGCAGGCCGAGTATCAGCAGGACGGTCGCTGGCCGTCCGAGGAAAGTGCGGGTCACGGTGCCTCCTTTCGCCAGTGTGGCGGTAAGTGCCGGCGGGTGTGCCTCGCTTAACTGTAGCAGGTCGGCCATCCGGCGCCGGGCTGCGCAAAGTGCGCGAAATGCGGGCAAATGCGCAGTATCATGAACGCAGAAGCCCCTCGCGAGCCGGCGACATCCGCGCAGCGCAAGCTGCGGTCGGAGTACGCATCATGTTGCGCTGGGCCGTGATCTTCTTTGTCGTTGCCGTCCTGGCCGCCCTGGCAGGATTCGGCGATATTCCCGCGGCGCTGGCCGTGCTTGCCAGGATCGCGGCGCTCGTGTGCATCCTGCTCTTCATTGCAGCACTGGTATGGTTCCTGAAGAACGAAAGGCCGTGAACGAGAAGGCTGACGATACACCGGGGCACCGGGTGCGCCCGGGCTTGCGCGAACGTCCGGTACGCTGGCTGCCCGACCGGCACACTGGCGCCCGCACCGTGCGCGTGGTGACCGCCGCAATCAGCTCCTGGCTTGCGCACCGCGCCGCGAGCAAGGGCGCGGCGCTTTCCTTCTACATGCTGTTCTCGCTGGCGCCGATCCTGGTGCTGGTCATTTCCATTGCCGGCATCTTCTTCGGCGCTGAGGCAGCGCGGGGCGAGATCTTCGCGCAATTGCGGGACCTCGTCGGGGAGCAGGGTGCAGCGGCCATTCAGCAGATCCTGGCCGCGACGCATCGGGCCGGCGGCAGCGGAGTTGCCGCCATGGTGGCAACCGGGATCCTCTTCGTCGGCGCCACCAGCGCCTTCGCCGAACTCAAGAGCAGCCTCGACGATATCTGGCACGTGCCGGTCCCCGCCACGGCCGGCTGGCAGCAGCTGCTGCGGGCGCGGCTGCTGTCGTTCAGCCTCGTGCTCGTGCTGGCCTTCATGCTGCTGGTGTCGCTGGTGGTCAACGCCGCGCTGGCCGTGATCAACCGGTTCTGGGGCCAGCTGTGGACGCATTCGTGGCTCGCGCCGGTTGCCGACGCGATCTCGACGGCGTTCTCTTTCGCCGTGGTGACCGCGCTGTTCGCCGTCATCTTCAAGATGCTGCCGAACGCACGTATCGCCTGGCGCGACGTCACCATGGGCGCTGTGATCACTGCGCTGCTTTTCTCGATCGGCAAGCGGCTGATCGGGCTCTATCTGGGCAATAGTGCGGTAGCGTCCTCCTATGGGGCGGCGGGCTCGGTGGTCGCGCTGATGCTGTGGATCTACTACTCGGCGCAGATCTTCTTTTTCGGCGCGGAACTGACCAGGCAATACGCGCTTCAGTTCGGCAGCCTGCGCGGCGTGCCCGGGCTGTCTGGCGACGAATCCCCGGGCCGGCCCGCGAACCGGTAAAATAGCGCCCCATTCCCTTCGTGCATGCCCGCAGTGCCCGGCTTCACCGCTTGCCTGCGGTGCCTGCCGTTGCCTGGTACCGGCCAGGCGCGTGCCGGGCCTTCCATCTTTTCCCAGTCAAACTCCGCTGCCGTGAGCTCGCTCGTTTCCGAAATTGCGCGTCGACGCACCTTTGCCATCATTTCCCACCCGGACGCGGGTAAGACGACCCTGACCGAAAAGCTGCTGTGGTTCGGCGGCGCGATCCAGGTTGCCGGCGAGGTGCGCGCCCGCAAGGCCGACCGCCACGCCACCTCCGACTGGATGGAGCTGGAAAAGCAGCGCGGGATCTCGGTGACGTCTTCCGTGATGCAGTTCCCGTACCGCCGCGGGCCAGGCAACGGCAGCGCGGACGGCAGTACGCAGGAAAACATCGTCAACCTGCTCGACACGCCGGGCCACGAAGACTTCTCCGAAGATACCTACCGCACGCTGACCGCGGTCGACTCGGCGGTGATGGTGATCGACTCGGTCAACGGCGTGGAAGCGCAGACCATCAAGCTGCTCAACGTCTGCCGCCTGCGCGATACGCCCATCCTCACCTTCATCAACAAGCTCGACCGTGAAGGCCGTTCGCCGATCGAGCTGCTCGATGAAATCGAGGACGTGCTGCAGATCCAGTGCGCGCCGATGACCTGGCCGATCGGCATGGGCAAGGCCTTCCGCGGCGTGTACCACCTGATCGACGATAAGGTCCAGCTGTTCGACCCGCACGGCGAGAAGGGCACGGCGGCAATCCTCGATGGCCTGGACAATCCGGAGCTTGACCGCATCCTGGGCAGCCAGGCCGAAGAGCTGCGCCTCGAGATCGAGCTGGTGCGCGGCGCGTCGCACACCTTTGACAAGGACGCCTTCCTGTCAGGCAAGCAGACCCCGGTCTACTTCGGCTCGGCCATCAACAACTTTGGCGTGCAATCGCTGCTCGACGCATTGTGCGAGCTGTCGCCGCCGCCGCTGGCGCGCAATACCGAAAGCCGCGTGGTGGAGCCGCAGGAACCCCGGTTCACCGGCTTCGTGTTCAAGATCCAGGCCAATATGGACCCGCGCCACCGCGACCGCATCGCATTCGTGCGCGTATGCTCGGGCCGCTTCGAGCGTGGCATGAAGCTGCTGCATGTCTCCACCGGCAAGACCGTTGCGATCAACAACGCCATCACCTTCATGGCGCAGGACCGCAACACGACCGAAGAGGCCTACGCCGGCGACATCATCGGCGTGCCCAATCACGGCACCATCCGCCTGGGCGATGTGTTCACCGAAGGCGAGCCGCTCAAGTTCACCGGCATTCCTTCGTTCGCGCCCGAATTCTTCCGCCGCGCGCGCCTGAACAACCCGCTCAAGGTCAAGCAGCTGCAGAAGGGTTTGCAGCAACTGGCCGAAGAGGGCGCCACGCAGATGTTCCGCCCGCTGGCTTCGAACGACCTGGTGCTGGGCGCGGTCGGCATCCTGCAGTTTGACGTGGTGGCGCACCGGCTCGAGCATGAGTACGGCGTCGACGCCATCTTCGAATCGCACGAATGCGCCACCGCGCGCTGGCTCAAGGGCGATCCGGCCGAGATCGAAAAGCTGATCGAGAAGGCCGGCCACAACGTTGCGCTCGATGGCGCCGGCGATCACGTCTACCTCGCGCCGAGCATGGTCAACCTGCGGCTGACGCAGGAGCGCTTCCCGAACCTGAAGTTCATGGAGACGCGCGAGATCGTGTGATCGCCGATTACGCCTGAAATGCAAAACGGCTCGCATTCGCGAGCCGTTTTGCTGTCTGAGGGTTTGCTCCCCTCTCCCGCTTGCGGGAGAGGGGCAGGGGGAGAGGGCAGGCGCGGGCATACCGCGGTGCGTGGTGGCGCCGAGGTTGGTCGATGCATCGGGCGCGCCGCCGGTGCCGCCGCGCAGCTGCAGTTCGTCGTCGAAATCGATGTTGAACAGCGTCAGCTCACCGCCCCAGCCATTGCTATTGAAGTGCGTGCCGATTTCATACGTCTGGGCCTTCCCGGGCGTCAGGCCATTGGTGGTCTGCGCGATCTGGAAGTACTGCAGCGGGCCGAACGCATCATCGAGTGCATTTGTCGGGTTGTGGTATTAATGCATCGGCTTTGATACATATGGGCCATGTTCCGCGGCGTGCCGTGTGCCAGTGTCCGCATTTGTATCCACGTGCCGGGGCCGCCCGCTTTAGAATCCAGCCTTTGCGCCCGGTACGGCACCATCGGCCGGTCGACCGGCTGCACTTCCGGCGCAGCGCCTCTCTGCTTTTCCGCCTCCATGTCTACCCCTGCCACCGTTCCGGCCGTCGAGCCGGACAGCGTTTTTGGTGATCCCATTTTCCGCCGCTACTGGTTCGCCCGCCTTTGCACCACCATCGGCTACCAGATCTTTACGGTGGCCGTCGGCTGGCAGATGTACGACCTGACGCGCGACCCGCTGATGCTCGGCATGGTCGGGCTGGTGCAGTTCCTGCCCTCGGTGGTGCTGATCCTGATGTCCGGGCATGTGGCCGACCGCTTCGACCGGCGCCGCATCGTGCGAACCTGCCAGGCGCTGGAGGCCGTGATCGCGGTGGCCATGGCGGTGGCGAGTTTCGCCGGCTGGGTCAACCGCGAGCACATCTTTCTCTTCGTCGCGCTGATCGGCGCCACGCGCGCCTTTGAAACCCCCACGTTGCAGGCCTTGCTGCCCGGCGTCGTCACGCCGCGCCAGCTGCCGCGCGCAGTGGCGCTGGCCAGTTCCGCCGGGCAGACCGCCATCATCATCGGGCCGGCCATCGGCGGGTTTGCCTATGTGGCGGGCCCCGGCGTGGTCTACGCGCTCAGCGCCACGCTGTTCGCCATCGCCGCCATCCTGGTCAGCGGCCTGACCCTGCGCCAGGCAGTGCAGCGGCTGACGGCACCGGTCAGCATCAAGACCTTGTTTGCCGGCTTTGCCTATATCCGCAGCCGTCCGGTATTGCTGGGCGCGGTGTCGCTGGACCTGTTCGCCGTGCTGCTGGGCGGCGCCACCGCACTGCTGCCGATCTACGCGCGCGACATCCTCCACACCGGCCCGTGGGGCCTGGGGCTGCTGCGCTCGTCGCCGGCCATCGGCGCGCTGGCCATGGCCTTGTGGCTGGCGCGGCATCCGCTGAACCGGCGCGCGGGGCAGGTGATGTTCGGCGCGGTGGCGCTGTTTGGCACGGCCACGCTGGTGTTCGGCGTGTCGCACTGGCTGCCATTGTCAATGGGCGCGCTGGTGGTGCTGGGCGCATCGGACATGATCAGCGTGGTGGTGCGCTCCACGCTGGTCCAGCTCGATACGCCAGATGACATGCGCGGGCGCGTCGGCGCCGTGAATTCGGTCTTTATCGGGGCCTCGAACCAGCTGGGCGAGTTCGAGTCGGGCGTGACCGCCGCGCTGCTCGGACCGGTGGGGGCGGTGATCCTTGGCGGCGCGGGCACGCTGCTGGTGGTGGCAGTCTGGATGCGGCTGTTTCCGGCGCTGGCCGCGCGCGACCGGCTGCACGACCACCACGCCTGAGGCGGCACGCCCGGGCCCAAAGCGTACCCGTTTCTGCGTGCGCAAAAAGTCCCTCGTTGCCCCAGCCGGATCCTGAATCCAGGGTTATATTCCGACAGTGCCGATTCAACTTTCGTCGCTGAAAGTTGCGTCCGTCGTCCACCCCTGATGCCCGCCAGACCACGATCCATGGCCGCCAGCAACGCCCCGACCGAACCGCTCCGGCGCCACGCAGTCTTCGCCGCGCTGACCGGCTCGCGCGCGTCGCTCGAGCGCGCCGCGGCACTGGGCGATGGCCTGGGCCTGGCGCTGTGGCGCAACCGCCACGATGACACCGGCTACGCGCAGCCCGGCCACCACACCATGTCGGTCTACCTGGAAGGCGGCTACTCGACCTACCGGCGTGACCAGCCGGGCAACACCGGCGCTCCGGGGCGGCTCTGCCTGCTACCGGCCGACCATGAGTCCCGCTGGCACGTCGGCGGCAGCCAGCGCTTCCTGCATCTCTATTTCCAGCCCGAGCACCTGGCGTGGCACTGCGTGCGCTTGCTTGACCGCGAGCCGCGCGCACTGCAGCTGCAGGACCTGACCTTTGCCGAGGATCCGTTCCTCTTCGCGATCAGCCGGCGGCTCGCCGCACTCGACTGGGAACAGCCAGATGCGCTGATGGCCGGCAACGCCCTGGCGCACGAAGCGGTCAGCCACCTGCTGCTGCGTCATGGCACGCGGGGCGCGCCGGCCGACTGGCGCGGCGGCCTGTCCGGCCCGGCGCGCCGCAAGGTAAGGGACTGGATCGAAGCCAACCCGGAACGCAACCCGACGCTGGGCGAACTGGCGGCGATGGCGGGCCTGTCGGAGTACCACTTTGCGCGCATGTTCCGCGTTTCGTTCGGCATGCCGCCGCACACCTGGATCCTGCGTAGCCGGCTCGATCGTGCGCAACGGCTGCTGGCGAACCCACGCCTGACGCTGCAGGACATCGCCGCACGCGCCGGCTTTGCCTCGGCCAGCCATCTCAACAATCGCTTCCGCGCTGCGTTTGGCGCAACGCCGGGTGTCTGGCGTGCCGCACACGACGTGCGGAACGACGCCTGAAACCTGCTTCCCAAGAATTTGCTGATGCCCGCCAGCCCTTGCTACACAAGGGCTGGCCGGTCCTGTCAACCCCGTAAAAGATGGAAATGGCGGCAATCCCACGAGATCGTCTGTCTTCGTGCGGTAAAATACCGGACTTCGCGGCTGTCGGCTGCTCCCGTGCTGCTCGCCGCATTCCCCGCGTGAAATCCTGTTCGTCACCTTGCCGGCGCGCTTGGAACGCGCCCGCAGAAATTGGTACGCTTTGCCCTCGCGCAGGCCGGATTCGTACCACTCGCTGCATACCGGAATCCTCTGAGCCGGATGCACCCGCTACCTGAAACCAACCAGGAGTCGTTCCCCATGGACCTGCACTTCATCGCAGCAGACAAGATCGAGGCCGCCTGGAGCTATCTCGTGCAGCTTGCCGTGCAGCAGGGCATGAACTGCATCGCGGCCATTCTCATCCTGATTGCCGGTTGGTGGCTGTCGGGCCGTGCCGGCGCTGGCGTGACCCGGGCGCTGGACCGCACCAATGTCGACGCCACCATGCGGCCGATGCTGTCCAATGCCGCCCAGTGGGTAGTGCGCGTGCTGACGGTTGTGCTGGTGCTGTCGCAGTTCGGCGTGCAGACGGCCAGCATCGTCGCCATGCTCGGTGCCGCCGGCCTGGCGATTGGCCTGGCGCTGCAGGGGACACTGCAGAACATCGCCGCCGGCATCATGCTGGTGCTGCTGCGGCCGTTTCGCGTGGGCCAGTACATCGATGCGCAGGGCGTGGCCGGCACCGTGCGCGAGACCGGCCTGTTCATGACCGAGCTCACCACTGCCGATGGCGTCTGCCTGCGCGTGCCCAACGGCAAGCTGTGGGGCAGCGCCATCACCAATTACAGCGAGAACCCGACGCGCCGGATGGATATCGAGACCACGGTTGCGTTCGGCAGCGACATCCGCGCGGGGCTCGACGCGCTGCGCGCCATGCTCGCATCCGAGCCACGCCTGCTGGCCGATCCTGCGTCCGAAGCCATGGTGGTCAGCTACACGCAGATCGGCATCACGCTCAACGTGCGCTACTGGACCTCGAGCGAAAACTTCTGGCCCGTGCGCTATGCGTTCTACGAGCGCATCAAGCCGGTGCTCGAAGCCGCCGGCTGCGCCATTGCCGTGCCGGTGCAGGAAACGCGCATGCCCGATGTGGGCGCAGCGTCCCGGATTGACGCGCAACCGAACCCGGCGCGCCGCCTGAGCTAGCCGGCGCGGCACATCCCACGTGCCGCCTTGCGCGGTACGCTATACAGCGCCGTGTCCTATCGCGACAGCCGCAACGCCGCCGGCGCCACGGGGTTTGGCGCCGGCGTCAGTCATATCTTCTAATCTTCATTCGAAAAAAGCGTGCAGGCGCCAGTCTCGGCCGTGCTCACGGTGCGGCGGAAGGTCGCAAACAGGTCGCGCCCCACGCCGTGACGGTTGCCGGCGAGGTCCGGCCGCTCGGGTTCGCGTGCTTCCCATTCGGCATCCGGCACCAGCACCGTCAGCACGCCTGCGGGCGCGTCCACGCGCATCATGTCGCCGGTGCGCACCTTGGCAATATCGCCGCCACCCAGCGCCTCGGGGCACACGTGGATCGCCGCGGGCACCTTGCCCGAAGCACCCGACATGCGCCCGTCGGTAACCAGTGCCACATGGAAGCCGCGATCCTGCAGCAGTGTCAGCGTAGGCGTGAGCTTGTGCAGCTCGGGCATGCCGCATGATGCGGGCCCCTGCCATGGCAGCACGGCGACGAAGTCGCGCTCGAGCTCGCCGCGCTTGAACGCGCTCAGCACATCGTCCTGGCGATGAAACACGATCGCTGGCGCTTCCACCACCTGATGCTCGGGCTTGACCGCCGAGGTCTTGATGACGGCGCGGCCGAGCTTGCCATCCAGCAGCTTGATGCCGCCGTCGGGTGCGAACGGCTGGTCGGCGCTGCGCACGATGGTGTCGTCCAGCGGCGCGGCGGGGCCGTCGATCCAGGTCAGCTTGCCGTCGCGCAGCACCGGTTCGCGCGTGTAGGCCTCCAGCCCGCGGCCGGCGATGGTGGTCACGTCGTCATGCAGTAGCCCCAGCGACAACAGGCCGCGGATCACCACCGGCAGGCCGCCGGCGGCCTGGAACTGGTTCACGTCGGCCTTGCCGTTCGGATACACGCGCGCGAGCAGCGGCACCACGGCCGACAATTCATCGAAGTCGTCCCACGTCAGCACGATGCCCGCCACGCGCGCCATCGCGATCAGATGCAGCGTATGGTTGGTCGACCCGCCGGTGGCCACCAGGCCCACCACGCCGTTGACGAAGGCGCGCTCGTCCAGCATTTCGCCGACCGGCGTATAGCGCTCGCCACCGTGCACCAGGCGCAACGCCTGCCGCGCCGATTCGCGTGTGAGCGCTTCGCGCAGCGGCGTGTTGGGATTGACGAAGGCCGTGCCCGGCAGATGCAGGCCCATCATCTCCATCAGCATCTGGTTCGAGTTGGCGGTGCCGTAGAAGGTGCAGGTGCCGGGCCCGTGGTAGGAGCGGGTCTCGGCTTCGAGCAGCTCCTTGCGCCCGATCTTGCCTTCGGCATAGAGCTGGCGCACGTGGGCCTTCTCGTCGTTGCTCATGCCGGTCGTCATCGGCCCGCCCGGCACGAACACCGCGGGCAGGTGCCCGAACGACAGCGCCCCCATCACCAGCCCGGGCACGATCTTGTCGCACACGCCCAGGTACAGCGCGGCGTCGAACATCTGGTGCGAGAGCGACACGGCGGTGGCCAACGCGATTACGTCGCGCGAGAACAGCGACAGGTCCATGCCGTCCTGACCCTGCGTCACGCCATCGCACATGGCCGGCGTGCCGCCGGCAAACTGCGCGGTGCCGCCGGCTTCCAGCGCGGCTTCCTTGAGCCATTTCGGAAACGCCTCGAGCGGCTGGTGCGCCGACAGCATGTCGTTATAGGCGGAGACAATGGCGAGGTTGGGGCGCTCGTCGGCTTTCAGCCGGATCTTGGCCGCATCGGGCATGGCAGCCACGGCATGGGCCAGGTTGGTACACGAGAGCTGGGCCCGCTCAACCTTCTGGCCCGCCATGGCGCGGGTGCGGTCGAGATAGGCCTGCCGGGAGGCTGCGCTGCGGGACACGATGCGGGCCGTGACCCGTTCGAGCACTGGGTGACGTGGCATGGGGTTCTCCTGCGGGGGGAGCTTTCAGCCTAGCGCACTTTGGGGCACGGTGCACGTTTGCCTGCCCCCCCTGCCGTTACGCAGAAACGGGTACGCTTGCCTCGCCAAGCGGCGGCGACTCACGTAAACTGCAAGGAACTTAAGCACCGCTTGCGGGCACTCAAACAAGCAGGCAATGTTGGCATCGCCTGCGCAGACGGCCGTACCGGCCAAGGAGTCCAGGGTGAGCATGCCTGATTTCGACATGGTGCTGTTCGGCGGCACCGGTGACCTGGCGCGGCGCAAGCTGCTGCCTTCCCTCTTCGATGCACATCATGCGGGCCTGTTGAATCCGTCCGCGCGCATTCTTGCCACCGGCAGCCAGCCGCTCACCACCGAGGACTACATTGCCTCCCTGGATCAGACTGTTCGGCCCGGCCTGGCGCATGCGCCGCCAGAGTCATGGGAGAAGTTCTGCGCGCGCATCAGCTACGTGCAGGCGGACGCACGCGTGCCGGCCCATTTCGACGCACTGGCGGAAATGGTGCTGTCGCGCAAGCCGGAGGTCGTGGTCTGCTATCTCGCCACGGCGCCGCATCTCTTTGTGCCGATCTGCGAGCAACTGGCGCGAACCGGGCTGAACACACCCAACGTCCGCATCGTGCTGGAAAAGCCGCTCGGCCACGACCTGGAATCGAACGAGGCCATCAACTCGGCGGTGGCGAAGTTCTTTGCCGAAGACCAGATCTACCGGATCGACCACTACCTGGGCAAGGAGTCGGTGCAGAACCTGATGGCGATCCGCTTCGGCAATGCGCTGTTCGAACCGCTGTGGCGGCGCGAGTGGGTGCAGGACGTGCAGATCACCATCGCCGAAGAACTCGGCGTGGAAACGCGCGGCGATTTCTACGACCGTACCGGCGCCCTGCGCGACATGGTGCAGAACCACCTGCTGCAACTGCTGTGCATGGTGGCGATGGAGCCGCCCAGCAGCCTGCAGGAAGACGCCATCCGCGACGAGAAGATCAAGATCCTCAAGGCGCTCAAGCCGATCTCGCCGCAGGACGTGGCCGAGAAGACCGTGCGCGGCCAGTACCGCTCGGGCGCGATCGGCGGCAAGCCGGTGCCGGGCTACCTGGAAGAAAAGGGCATTGCGCCCGACAGCCGCACCGAGACCTTTGTCGCCATCAAGGCCGAGATCGCCAACTGGCGCTGGGAGGGCGTGCCCTTCTACCTGCGCACCGGCAAGCGCATGCAGGCGCGCGTGGCCGAGATCGTGATCCACTTCCGCGACGTGCCGCATGCGATCTTTCCGCGCCCGCTGACGCTGTCGCCGCAGAACCGGCTGGTGATCCAGCTGCAGCCCGAGGAAAGCATCCGCTTGTATTGCCTGGTCAAGCAGCCGGGCGACACGCTGGAGCTGACGCCCACCTCGCTCGACCTCGACTTCGCCAACTCGTTCAAGGTGCGCCGCGCCGGCGCCTATGAGCGCCTGCTGCTCGACGTGATACGCGGGCGGCTGGGGCTGTTCGTGCGGCGCGACGAGCAGGTACAGGCCTGGCGCTGGGTGGAGCCCATCATCGATACATGGGCAGAGAGCACGGTGCCGCCCAAGCCTTATACGGCCGGCACCTGGGGGCCGGCGGCGTCGTCCGCGCTGATGTCGCGCGACGGTGCGCTCTGGCACGAAGAAGCCTGACAGGACACCTCCTATGCGGCAGTTTGAACATGCATCGTTGCTGGACCAGGCCGAGGCCCTTTCGATTTCCGTCAGCCACGCGCTGGAGCTTGCCATCGGCGTCAACGGGTGGGCCGTGCTGGCGGTCTCGGGCGGACGCTCGCCGGTGGCGATGTTCGAGCGCCTGCGCTACCGCCCGGTGCGCTGGGAGGCCGTGACGATCACGCTGGTCGACGAGCGCGTGGTCCCGCCCGATCATCCCGACAGCAACGGCGCACTGGTGCGCGCCCACCTGTTGCGCGAAGCCGCCGCGAAGGCCGCCTTCATACCGCTGATCGCCGATGACCAGGAGGCCGCCGCCCCGGAGCTGGCCATCGCGCGGCTGAACCAGGCTTACCGACAGCCTGACGTGGTCGTGCTCGGCATGGGCGAAGACGGCCACACAGCTTCGCTGTTCCCGGATGCGCCTGAACTGCAGGCCGCGCTGAGCGAGCCGAAGCCAGGCTACACGATCACGCACCCATCGGCCGCGCCGCACGCACGCATCACGCTCAATCTCGCCGCGCTGCTGGCGACCGAGCGCGCGTTCCTGTCGCTCGCCGGCCCGGTCAAGACCGGGGTGCTGGCGCGCGCGCTGCACGCGCCCACGCCTGCGCTGCCCGTGAGCCTTGTGGTCAGCGGGCATCGGCATGGCTTCGACGTCTTCCGTGCCTGACACCATGGTTGCCCCAATACCCCAACTCTCGCCCGATACCTACCCGCGCCTGCTGGCAGACGTAGGGGGTACCAACGTGCGCTTTGCGCTCGAGACCGCGCCGATGCAGATCGGCCCGGTCACGCCGCTGAAGGTGGCCGACTTTCCTTCGCTGGAAGCTGCCATGCGCGACTACCTGGACGAACTGAACGCTACCGGTGTGCGGGCGCCCCTGCACGCCGCTATCGGGCTGGCCAATCCGGTCACGGGCGACCAGGTCCGGCTGACAAACCACGACTGGGCGTTTTCGATCGAAGGCATGCGGCGTGCGCTCGGACTGCAGACGCTGGTGACCATCAATGACTTCACCGCGCTGGCATTGGGTTTGCCTTTCCTGCCAGCTGAGGGGCTGGTGCAGATCCGAGCCGGCGAGCCGGTGCCCAGCGCGCCGCGCGCGCTGGTGGGGCCGGGCACTGGCCTTGGCGTGTCAGGACTCGTGCCTGTGCCCGGTGGCGGCGCGGTAGCGCTGTCCGGAGAGGGCGGACATATCGAGCTGATGCCGGTCACCGACGACGAATGGACCGCATGGCGCGCGGCGCATCGCGACGTCGGCCGCGTGTCGGCGGAGCGCCTTTTGTCGGGCATGGGGCTCTCGCATATCCATGCCGCACTGGCCGCAGAAACGGGTACGCCTTTGTTCGCGCCACTGACGCCGACGCAAGTCACCACCGGCGCTTTCGAGCGGGACGACCCGCTGTGCCAGCGCACCATGGCCGTGTTCTTCGGCCTGCTGGGCTCGGTGGCCGCCGACGTGGCGCTGGTGCTTGGCGCGCGCGGCGGCGTTTATCTCGGCGGCGGCATCCTGCCGCGCTTCGTGAGGGCGCTGCAGGCATCCGCCTTTGCCGAGCGCTTCGAGGCCAAGGGCCGCATGCGCGGCTACCTGGCCAGCGTGCCGGTATACGTGATCACCGACCAATACCCGTCGCTGCCCGGCCTGGCGCGTGCGCTCGCCGATGCACTGGCCGGCACCATGACGCGAGCCGGATAGCCCATGCGCGTACTGCTGGTGGAAGACGACGCCATGATCGGCGACAGCGTGAAGGTTGCGCTGCGCCAGGAAGGCTTTACCGTGGACTGGGTGCGCGATGGCGAAGCCGGTCTCGCCGCGGCAACGGGGCAGGGCGACGAACCCTGCTATGACCTCGTCCTGCTTGACCTCGGCCTGCCGCGCCGCCCCGGCCTGGATGTGCTGCGCGCCCTGCGCGCGCGGGGCGTATCGACGCCGGTACTGATCCTGACGGCGCGCGACGCCGTGGCCGACCGCGTCGCCGGACTTAACGCCGGTGCCGACGACTACCTCATCAAGCCCTTCGACCTGCAGGAGCTCGCCGCGCGCATGCACGCACTGGCGCGCCGCGCCGAGGGCCGGGCCGAGCCGCTGCTCAGCTACGGCGCGATCACGCTGAACCCCGCCACGCGCGAAGCCAGGCTGGACGGCGATCCGGTGCGCCTGTCGGCGCGCGAGTTCGCCTTGCTCTCCGCGCTGATGGCACGCCCCGGCAAGGTCTGGTCCGTGCCGCAACTGCAGGAGCGCCTGTACGGCTGGGACGACGAAGTCGGCAGCAATACGGTCGAGGTCTACATCCATGCGCTGCGCAAGAAGTTCGGCGCGGCGCTGATCCGCAATATCCGCGGCGTGGGCTACGTGATGCCCCGGCTCGAAGGCGACGCGCCGGACAGCGATGCCGGCAAGGGAACCGCCTGATGCGCTCGATCCAGCGGACGTTATTGTTGTGGCTGGCTGCCGGCCTGCTGGTGGGCATCGCCATTGCCACCGTGCTGATCTACGGACAGGCGCGGCAGGAAGCCAACGCCTTGTTCGACTACCAGATGAAGCAGGTGGCCGCCGCCTTGCCCAGCCAGTTTGCCAACCCGGTTGCGCCGCCGTTTGGCGAGCCGGGCGGCGCAAGCACGGACCTGATGCATGCCGACGAAGACGTGGTGATCCACATCTGGGACGGCTCGGGGCGCAGTCTCTACCTCTCGCATTCGCATCCGGCGCTGCCGCCGCAGGCCGAGCTCGGGTTCTCGAACGTCTCGACCGAGCAGGGCGAATGGCGGCTCTATAGCGTGCAGCTCGGCCCGGCCGTGGTGCAGATCGCGCAGCCGATGAGCGCTCGCCGCACGCTGGCCGCGCGCATGGCGTTGCGCACGGTGGCGCCGTTGCTGCTACTGCTGCCGCTGCTGGGGTGGCTGGTGTGGATGGCCGTGGGCCGCGGCCTGCGCCCGCTGCGCGAGATCGCCACCGAAGTGCAGGCGCGCGACGCCAGCACGCTGGCGCCGCTCGCCGTGCGGCGCATGCCGGACGAGATAGCGCCGCTGAGCGACGCGCTCAACCAGTTGCTGGGGCGGCTGTCGCACGCCATCGATACGCAGCGTGCCTTCGTCGCCGACGCCGCGCACGCGCTGCGCACACCACTGGCGGCGCTGCAGCTGCAGGCCCAGCTGGTCGAGCGGGCGGAAAATCCCGAGGCACGCCAGCAGGCGCTGGGCAATCTGCGGCAGGGGTTGGAGCGCCTGACCCACCTGGTGGCGCAACTGCTGACGCTGGCGCGGCAGGAGCCGGGCGCTGTCACGCTGCCGCGCGAGCCGGTCGACCTGCGTGCGCTGGCTGCGGACGTGGTAGCGGAGATGACGCAGGCGGCGCTGGATCGCGATATCGACCTCGGGCTGGATGCTGCCACGGGCGCTGATCCGGCCAAAGTGCGCGGCGATATTGATGCCTTGCGCATCCTGCTGACCAACCTGATCGACAACGCGCTGGCCTATATCCCGGCCGGCAGCCGGGTTGATGTGCAGGTGAGGCCTGGTGCAGATCGCCGCGGGGTGGAACTGGTGGTGGCGGACAATGGGCCGGGCATTGCGCTGGCTGAGCGTGAGCGGGTGTTCGACCGCTTCTATCGCTTGCCCGATGCGCCTACCGGAGGCAGCGGACTGGGGCTGGCGATTGTTGCCGAGATTGCGCAGTCGCATGGGGCTCGGGTTGAGTTGGAGGATGCCGGGCCGGGGTTGAGGGTCAGGGTGGTGTTTCCAGTGAGCTAACGAGGTGTTTCGCCGATTTGTGGGGCTGGGGTCTATGAAGGGGCCGCTGCTGGTGCGCCTGAGGTTAGTGGCTGCGGCTGGCCGCTGTCGAGGGTCGAGGGCCTCAGGTTTCGCCCCTGAAGGGGCGACCTACTTATATGAACGCGCCCCGGTTTGCAAGGTAAGACGAACATGCTGGCTTGAGCAGGACTGGTTGC
>NZ_JWMA01000050.1 GCF_000812465.1 Cupriavidus sp. IDO
GAATTCCCGCCAACCCCCCCCCGCCATGACCGATCTGCTGCGCCTGGCCGGACAGTCCTGGCACCTGCCTGTGCTGGCGGTGGTGGTGGCATCGGTGATCGCCACCGTGCTTGCGACCGGCCATGCCGACGTCTTCCTCCGGCGCACGGTGGCGTCGGTGGCCCTGTTTGTCGGCGCCCTGCTGCTGACGCTGGTGACCGGGCGCTCGCCCAAGGCGTCCGTGCGCACGCCGCGCATCCGCGACCGGCGGCGGTCGGCCTACCTGCAGCGGTTCGGCAATTTTGCGCTGGCACTGATCCGGGTGCTGGTCTGGGCACTCTTCCTGGAGCTGGCCGCGCGGGTCTGGGGCACTTCCATCCTGCGCCTGGCGGAATCGTCCGCCGCTGGCCGGCACATCACCGAGACCGTGGTCAGCGTCACCGGCACCGTGCTGCTGGCATGGCTGCTCTGGCTGGTGATCGATACCGCCATTACGCAGGCGATGTCGCCCACGCACGGGCGGGGCCCGCAGCCGAGCATGCGGGTCAAGACCATCCTGCCGCTGGTGCGCAATGCATCGTTCGTGGCGCTGCTGGTGATCGCAATGATGGTGGTACTGGCCAACCTGGGGGTCAACGTCACGCCGCTGCTGGCGGGCGCCGGCGTGGTCGGGCTGGCCATCGGTTTCGGCGCGCAGAGCCTGGTGCAGGACCTGATCACGGGCCTGTTCATCGTGATCGAGGATTCGATTGCCATCGGCGACTCGATCGAGCTGCCCGACCACGCCGGCGTGGTCGAGGGCATGACCATCCGCACCGTCAAGCTGCGCGACGGCAAGGGCGCCCTCCATACCCTGCCCTACAGCCAGATCAAGAGCATCAAGAACCTGTCGCGCGGTTATGGCTATGCCGTATTCAACATCGGCCTCAGCTACCAGAGCGACCTGGACCGTGCGCTGGAAGTGATCCGCGCCACCGGCAACGAAGTGGCGCGCGAACACCGCTACGCGCGCAACCTGATGTCCGGCCTGGACATCCTCGGCCTGGACCGTTTCGATCCGAGCGGGCCGGTGGTGATGGCGCAGTTCAAGACACGGCCGCTCGCGCAGGCCGAGATCACGCGTGCCTTTAACGTCCGGCTCAAGCGCAACTTCGACGCCAGTGGCATCCGCATGGCGGCGCCGAGCCTGATGATCCAGGTCGACGGCGGCGCCGCGGAGCTCGCAAGCGCCGAAGTCGCCACTCCCGCACCGAAATGAGCACGAATGCTCACGCAGAAACGGGTACGCTGTCGCTTTTGCGAAACGGCAGGTCCCATTTCAGCCCTGAAGATTTTGCCGGGGCATTACTATCGCTGCACAATGGGCAAGTCGAGCTAGCCGCCGGTGACAGTCGTGTAGCGGCCACTGCCCCCCGACGCGGGGGATAAAAGAAAACAAGATTGTTTGGCATGATTGCCAACGTGCAAGCCGGGTTGACAAAGCAACTGGGGAGTTGCGGAACCGGCGCCGGTGGCAAGCAATTGCTGCGGGAAGCACGGGTCGGATCGGGCCATAAAGAATGCCCGGCCGATACCGATAACAAGACACCACGCCTTGGCAGTGGGGATAAGTAACAGGCGTTTGCCACCGGGGGAAATGAACATGGGCGAACACCCGACTCTCGACGATGACTTTCATCGTCTGGTCGATTCCATCTATGAGTCCGCGCTGGACGTGGCAGCCATGCCCGCCGCCCTCGACCTCTTTTCCCGATATACCTGCACAGGCAGTCCGCAATACCTGATCTGGGACAAGCTCGCCGGCCACGCCCGGCTTGGCGTCACCCCGCACGGTTGCTACACCAGCGGCACCATCCTTCCAGACAGTTTCCAGGCTCCGGCAGAACTTTGCGGAGAACTCTGCGGGAGCGTGCTGATTGAAACACAGGCTTCCGCCTTATCGGCGGCGGGCAGCGCCGCAAGCTGGCAGGACCAGCCCGTCGCATCCGCCGTCGCCGATGGCGAATGCAGCGGCCTCGAACGCGGCTTCCGCCTGATCGACACGGCCGAAGTCTGCGTGCTGATGCGCGGCACCAGCGCCGGCAGCATCAGCGCCGGTCAACGCGAACGGCGGCTGGCGCATATCATGCCGCACTGGGTGCGCGCCGCACGCATGCAGCAGCGCAATTTCGAACTAAGCGGGCTGGCCTCGCTGGGCCTGGCCGGCCTCGACACGCTCGATTTCGGCGTGATGGTCCTGCAGGCCGACATGCGCGTGCGCTACGCCAACAGCTGGGCCGAGGCGATGGTGCAGGCCGACAGCCATCTCTCGCTGGCCGACGGCGTGCTGCGCGCCCACGGCGAAGCGCTGCAGGACGTATTGCGCAAGCTGCTGGACGGTGCGGTGCGCGACCGGGGCGCCGATGCGGCGTCTGGCTCGTGGATGCACATCACTTCCGGCGGCCAGCCGGTGCCGATCATCGTGACGCCGCTGGTCTCGCGCCAGCCGGTCGAAGGGCCGTGGCAATTGCCGGCAGCCATGATGCTGTTCGGCAATTCGGAGTCACGCTCGGTACTCGACGCGGCCGTGCTGACGTCCCTCTTCGGCCTGTCGCGCAAGGAAAGCATCATCGCGATCCGCCTGGCCGCCGGCGAGACGCTCAACGAAATTGCCGAGCGCGAATTCCTCTCCCCGCACACGGTGCGCGTGCATATCCGCGACACCCTGCGCAAGACCGGCACGCATCGCCAGTCTGAACTGGTGCGCCTGCTGCACCTGCTGCCGGGCGTGAACCTGGAGCGCGCCGGCGTCAGCGCTACCGCGCGCCCGCGCGGGCCGCGCGCCTGAGGCAGGCAGCCCCCGGCTACTTCACAGCAACCAGCGCCGCCGCCAGGAAGCGCTGCACCTGCCGGTCGCCGTCGCCGGGCCGCGCCGCCATGGCAATGCCGATGCGACCGGCCGGCCGCGGGCTCGACAGCTTCAGGAAGCGCACCCGCCGGTTCGCATAGCGCGCCGCCACGCTCGGTACCAGCGCCACCCCCAGTCCGCTCTCCACCAGGCTGACGATGGTCTGCACCTGCACCGCCTCCTGTGTCACGCGCGGCACAAACCCCGCCTGCTGGCACAGCAGCATGGCCACGGCATTCAGGTTGGGCACGTCCGCGGCGGGGTACATGATGAATGGCTCGGCAGAGAGCGTTCGCAGCGCGATGGTGTCCTCCTGCGCATGCGGGCTGTCGGCCGGCACCGCGGCGACGAACACATCGCTTTCCAGTGGCGTCAGCGTGTAATCCCCGCTGCTCAGGATCGGGAAGCGGACCAGCCCGGCGTCGAGCTGGTGCTTCTCCAGCCGGTCCAGGATGGCGGCAGTGGTCGATTCGTGCAGGACCAGCTCGATGCCCGGGTGCGCCGCGCGGAACGCCGGGATCAGCTTGGGCAGCAGCGCGTAGGTGGCGGAGCCGACAAAGCCGATGCGCAGCGCGCCGCGCTCGCCCTGCCCGGCCGCCATCGCCGCCGCCCGCGCCTGGCCGGCATGGAACAGCGCCCGGCGCGCGTCGTGCAGCGCCGCTTCCCCGGCCTGCGTCAGCCGCACGCCGCGCGAGGTGCGCACGAACAGCGCGGTGCCCAGCTGCTCTTCCAGCTTGCGGATCGAGATCGACAGCGGCGGCTGCGCCATGTGCAGCCGTTCGGCGGCGCGATGGAAGTTGCCGGTCTCGGCGAGGGCGACGAACTGCTGCAACTGGCGCAAATCCATGGTGATACTCACTGGATATCGGATTCTAAAAAACTAATATTAGACCAGACATGCCGCCCTGATCTACGCTGTGGGCCTTGGAACAAGCTCTGGAGACAGCATGCTGCCGTTAGCAGGCATCCGCGTGATCGACCTTTCCACGGTGGTGATGGGGCCATACGCCAGCCAGTGGCTGGCCGACCTGGGCGCCGAAGTCATCAAGGTCGAGCCGCCCGAGGGCGATTCCACGCGCCGCACCGGCCCGTCGGCCGAAGCCGGCATGGCGGCCATCTTCCTTGGCGTGAACCGCAGCAAGAAAAGCATCGTGCTGGATCTCAAGCAGCCCGGCGCGCAGGCCGCGCTGGACCGCCTGCTGGCCGGCGCCGACGTGCTGATGCACAGCATGCGCCCGCAGAAGCTGGCGGCGCTGGGGCTGGCCCCGGCGGACGTGATGGCGCGCCACCCGGACCTGGTCTACGTGAGCCTGCTCGGCTTTGCCGAGGAGGGCCCCTACGGTGGCCGCCCGGCTTACGACGACATCATCCAGGGCCTGTCGGGCAATGCCGCGCTGATGGCCGCGCAGACCGGAAGCAGCCGCTACTTCCCGACCATCGCCGCCGACAAGACCAGCGGGCTGGTGGCGGCGCTGTCCGTGTGCGCCGCGCTGGCCGGCCGGGCCCGGCGCACGGCCGAAGGCACCGCTGCCAACGGCACCGGCACTATGGTCGAGGTGCCGATGTTCGAATCGATGGTGGCGTTCAACCTGGTCGAGCATTTCTACGGCCGGCATTTCGATCCGCCACGCGGCCCCGCCGGCTATCCGCGCGTGCTGGCACCGCTGCGCCGGCCCTACCAGAGCGCCGACGGCTACGTCTGCATGATGCCGTACACCGACGCCCACTGGCGCGACTTCTTCCAGGCTGCCGGACGGCCGGAGCTGGCCACCGATGCCCGCTTCACCGATATCTCCGCGCGCACCCGCCATATCGAGACGCTTTACGAAATCACCGGCGACATCGTGCACGGGCACACCACCGCCCACTGGCTGGAGTTATGCGAATCGCTGCAGATTCCCGTCGCGAAGATCAACGAGCTGGACGAGCTGACCGAAGATCCGCACCTGCGCGCGACCGGCTTCTTCGAGCCGGTGGAAGACCCGGCCATGGGCACCCTGTGCTTCCCGGGCGCACCGGTTCGCTTTGACAGCCAGCGCTCGCCCATCGGCGTGCCGCCCCGGCTGGGCGAACACACCGCCGGGGTGCTGGCGCAGGCGGGCCTGTCCGCCGGCGAGATCGAAGCCCTGCGCGCCAGCGGCGCCGCATTCTGCGCACCCGCAGCTCCCCCGACCACGACGAAGGAGACCCCATGACCCACACCACCCTGCCGCGCCTCGGCCAGGGCTTCTACTGGCAGGACCTGAAGGAAGGCCAGGCCTTCCGGACCTTCCGCCGCACCGTGACCGAGACCGACCTGGTCAACTTCATTTCGGTGACCGGCATGGTCGAGGCCATCTTCATCGAAGCCGGCTACGAAGCCGGCGCCATCCAGGGCCGCCCGGTGCCGGCGGCGCTGACCTATGCCCTGATCGAGGGCTTCATCCTGCAGACCATGATCCAGGGCACCGGGCTGGCGATGCTGGAGCTGACCCAGCAGATCCATGCGCCAGTGGTGGTGGGCGACACCATCTGGGCCACCGTCACGGTGACCGGCATCCGGCCTACGTCACGCAGTGGCCGCGCGGTGGTGGACTCGGCCATCGAAGTATTCAACCAGCGCAACGAGAAGGTCATGACCTACACCGCACGCCGCCTGCTGGCCGGCCACTGAACCTGCGCACTGCAGCGCCGGAGGAGACAAGAAATGAAGGCAAAGACCCTCGTGAAGTTCCTGGCCGTTCCGACGGCCATAGCACTGAGCAGCGCTTCGCACGCCACCCCGGCAGCGGATGCTGCGGCGTTCCCGAACCATCCGATCCGGCTGGTCGTGCCATTCCCGCCCGGCGGCCCGACCGACCTGGTCTCGCGGGTGATCGCCAAACGCATGACCGAAGAGCTTGGCCAGCAGGTGCTGGTGGACAACCGTCCCGGCGCGAACGGCAACATCGCCGCCGAGATCGTGGCCAAGGCGCCGGCCGACGGCTACACGGTGCTGTACAACACCTCGTCCATCGCGCTCAGTCCCGCGCTCTACAGCAAGCTCACCTATGACGTACGGCGCGACTTCGCACCGGTGGCGCTGACGGCGATGGTGCCGCTCGTGCTCGAGGTCAACGCCCAGATGCCCGTGCACAACGTGAAGGAGTTCATCCAGTACGTAAAGGCCAACCCGGACAAGCTGACCTACGGTTCGGCCGGCAACGGCAACGTGACCCACCTGGCGGCCTTCCTGTTCCTGCAGGCCAACGGCCTGAGCGCGGTGCACGCGCCATACAAGGGCAGCGCGCCGGCGCTGACCGACCTGGCCGGCGGGCAGGTGCAGTTCATGGCGGACACCATCAATTCATCGCTGCCCTTTATCCGCGACAAGCGCATGCGAGCGCTGGCAGTCACCAGCAGCACCCGCAGCTCGCAGCTGCCTGACGTGCCGACCGTGGCCGAGACGGTGATGCCGGGCTTCGAGGTCGGCGCCTGGCAGGGCATGCTGGTACCCGCGAAAACGCCGCCGGAAATTGTGCGCAAGCTGAACGCCGCGACTGTGAAAGCGCTCGCCAGCCCCGAAACGCGCGCAAGCCTCGCCGCGCAGGGCGCCGAGCCGCGCGGTTCCACGCCCGAGGCCTACGGTGCCTACCTGAGCGCGGAAATGACGCGCTGGCGCAAGGTGGTGAAGGACTCCGGCGCCACGCTCGATTGACGGCTTGCTCCCCTCTCCCGCTTGCGGGAGAGGGGCAGGGGGAGAGGGCAGGCCGTTGATATGCCACGGCGCTTCACTTCGTTGACGCGCCGGCCCCC
>NZ_JWMA01000051.1 GCF_000812465.1 Cupriavidus sp. IDO
CCTCCGGCATCCAGCCGCACTTCCAGCTGACCGGCATCCACGCCATGGAAACGCTGGATCGCATGGTGCGCGCCGGTATCTACAAGGGCCCGCTGAACTTGACCTGGATCGGCATCGGCGGCGGCTTTGACGGCCCCAACCCGTTCAACTTCTTCAACTTCGTTCACCGCGCGCCGGACGGCTGCACGCTGACCGCCGAATCGCTGCTGAAGAACGTGCTGCCGTTCAACATGATGGCGATGGCCATGGGCCTGCACCCGCGCTGCGGCATCGAGGACACCATCATCGACCAGCACGGCAACCGCATGAGCTCGGTGCAGCAGATCGAGCAGTGCGTGCGCGTGGCCAAGGAACTGGGCCGCGAGATCGCCTCGGGCAAGGAAGCGCGCGAGATCTACCGCATCGGCACCTGGTACGACAGCGCCGAGGAAACCCTGGCCGCGCACGGCATGGCGCCGAACCGCCAGGCCGGGCAGAAGAACCTGCCCCTGCGCGCGGCCTGACGCGCAGCGGCCTGGCCACCGGCGCAATGCCTGTGGCCAGGCCATCGCCCGAACCCGGCGCGCCCAACCGAGCCTCATCGAAGTCATGAACCCGTCCGTTTCCGTCGCGAATCCGTGCCTCAACATCTGCCGCATGGACCAGGCAGGCAAATACTGCCAGGGTTGCGGCAGGACCCCGCTGGAAATCGGCGGCTGGGACCGGATGACCGATGCCCAGCGCGCCGAAGTGATGGCGTCGCTGCCGGCGCGCCTTCCCTGGCGCAGCGGGCAGGCCCCGGCGCCCGCCCCCTGATCCTGAACCGCCTGCCGAGGCCCGCACCGGGCCTGCTGGCTGGCGTCATCAAGCTGCTGCCATGAATCTTCCGTCCACGCTCTCGGTCGAGGGCTATTTCGACCTGATCTGTCCCTGGTGCCTGATCGGAAAGAAGCACCTGGAAACTGCCATTGCCGAGTTCGGGCGCGAGCGCCCGGACGTTGCCGTGCACGTGGAATGGCGCTCCTACCCGCTCATCCCCGCCACGCCTCCGAACGGCCTGCCCTACCGCGATTTCTATGTGGCGCGCCTGGGTAGCCCCGAGGCTGTGGCGGCGCGGCAGGCGCAGGTCTGTGCCGCTGCGAAGGGAGCCGGCCTCACGCTGGCGCTGGATCGCATCGAAACGTTCCCCAACACGCTGCTGGCCCATCGCCTGGTACGCCATGCCAGGCAGCAGGCAGGCGCCGAGGCGGCATCGGCGTTGATCGACAACCTGTTCACGCGCTACTTCATCCGCGCCGGCAACATCGGCGATCCGCTCGTGCTGCGAGAGGCCGCAGCGGAATGCGGCATCCCGCTACCCGATCAGGGCGATGCTGGCGGGCAGCACGACCTGGACTGGCTGCCGACACTGCATGGCCCCGCGGATCCCCCTTTCCGGCCCGGACTCGGCGTGCCGCACTTTGTCTTCAACGGCACGCACAGCGTATCCGGCTCGCGGCCGCCGGAGGCGCTGCTGGAAGCCATGCACCGCGCGCTGGCGCGCGCGAAGCAGCGCGCTACCCGGGCTGCCGCCTGAGTTCCTCCGCGAAGGCGGTGTTTCATCCGCCAACGCCTCGTTTTGCCGCTTGATCCCGTGTACCGCACCGACAAGAAGGCTGGCACGGGCTTCAAATACCCCCAATAATCAACGGAGACACACATGCCAAACCGCCCCGCCTTCCTTCGCGTGCGCAGCGCCGCTGTAGCCGCCGTCATGGCCCTGTCCATGCCGGCCGCGATGGCGTGGACCAACAAGCCCGTCCGCATGCTGGTGCCCGCGCCGGCCGGCGGCACCATGGACGTGATCGCCCGCCTGCTGGCCGACCAGCTTACGGCCGACCTGGGCCAGCCCGTCGTGGTCGACAACAAGCCGGGCGCAGGCGGCGGCATTGCCATCAGCGCCTTGCTGTCAGCTCCGGCCGATGGCCAGACCATCATGGTGACGGCCACCAATGTGCTGACCGAAGTGCCGCACGTGCTCAAGACGCCGTACAACACGATGAAGGACATCCGGCCACTGGCGGCAGTCGCGCGATCGCGCCTGCTGCTAGTTGGCTCGCCGTCCCTGCCCGCCAAGGACCTGAAAAGCCTGATCAGCTACGTGCATGCCAACCCCGGCAAGCTGAGCTTTGCCTCCTACAGCGCCGGCACGGCGTCCCACTATGCCGGCGCGATCATGAACCAGAAGGCCGGCCTGGACCTGCAGCATATTCCCTTTGCCGGCTCCGGACCGGCGCTGGCCCAGGTGATGGGCGGCCAGATTCCGCTCATGTACGACGGCATGGTGACCTCGCTGCCGATGATCAAGGCCGGCAAGCTGCAGGCCTACGCGGTCGCCTCGAAGAGCCGCTCGCCGCTGCTGCCGCAAGTGCCAACGTTCGCGGAACTGGGTTATCCGGATGTAGAGTTCAGCAACTGGGTGGGCGTGATTGCCTCGGCCCGCGTGCCGGTCGAACTGGCGCAGAAGATCCAGGCAGCCACCTACAAGGCGGCTGCCACGCCGAAAGTGCAGGAACGCATGCAGGCGCTGAGCTATGAGCCGATGGCGGCGCAGACGCTGCCGCAGCTCAGCCAGTCGTTGAATGAAGAGTTTCAGCGTAATGCGGGGATTGTGAAGGCGTTCGATATACAGCCGTGAGCTTGGCCGACTGCTGGTAGCCAGTGCTGCTCGCCTCCTTCGGGAGGCGATTTGTTTTCTGCTTGCCTTTCCCTTCCATGTCGGGCTTTTGGCGCCAACCGCACCACGCACCATCTCTGCCCATTGCGGGTCTGCTCCCAACTATGACTCGGGCGATAGCCGTCCCCAGCACCCTCCCATCCGTCGTAATCGTCGCATTGGAACAATCGCGACAAGGATTGTCGCGTCCTGACGGGTTAGCACGGGAGGAGTAAAGGCCGAGTACGGCCAGTTCGAGTCGTCGGACGGCGTTGCGTCGGACGACCGGGTTGGCCGAGAAGCCGTCATCTGGCCTCAGTCCTCCGAATGATCACTGAAGGGTTGAGGCTTCAACCGGGCGATGCAACCTCCCAGAGGCCGGGCGCTCGCGACCAGTTCCGTGGCAGGGGCAACGGAAAGCGGTACCGTCAACGCAAACGGTTATCATCGTCGTGCCTCACCGGTCTCATCCGGAACACTGAACTCACCATACACTTTGCAGGTCGATTGATGCCGATTCCATCTTGCCACCCTGGCTTTGCGCCGTACTTTCAGCCCTTTAGCGGGCGGAGCACATGGTAAAGGGCCGCTGGGGCGCGGGCCCGGCGCGGACTCGGGCGCGGAAATCGTCGTCGCAGGCGTCATCTGCCAGAACGGAGATCGCGGAGGCCGCGGAGCCAGCGCCGCCGTCGGCCACCACATCCGCGATGCTCGCGCGCATTCACAGCATGCGGGACTCGCTGGGGCCGGCTGGGCAGCGCATTGCCGATTTCGTGATCCGGTGTCCGCAGACCGTGATTCATATGTCGGTGAGCGAAGTGGCCGAGCGCACCAATGCGAGCGAGGGCAGCGTGGTCGGCTTCTGCAAGAGCCTGGGCGCGACGGGCTTCCAGCAGCTCAAGATCCTGCTGGCGCAGGAACTGGTGCAGGGGGTCCAGATCATCCACGAAGACCTCGAGCCCGGGGACACCTGCCCGGCGGTCATGCGCAAGATCTTCCAGAGCAATGTCCAGACGCTGCATGACACCAGTGCCGTGCTCGACGTGGCCGCGATCGAGCGCGCGGTTGCATTGCTCAGGGCGGCCGAACGCATCGAAATCTACGGCATCGGCAGCGCGGCGCCGATCGCGGAAGATGCGCAGTACCGCATGCTGCGGATCGGGCTCAACGTGAAAGCGGTCGTGGATTCGCACATCCAGGCCATCAGCGCGTCGCTTGCGGGCCCCAAGGTTGCCACGCTGACCATCTCGCATTCGGGCAGCACGCACGAAACCGTGACGGCCACGCGACTGGCGCGGGAGAGCGGTGCCAGCACCATCTGCATCACCAATTTCGGCAAATCGCCGATCCAGGCCTTCGCCGACGTCGTGCTGTTCACGATGGCGCGCGAGACCCGCTTCCGGACCGAGGCGATGACCAGCCGCCTGGCGCAGCTGGCGATCATCGATGTGCTGATCGCCTGCCTCGCGCTGACGGACTACGACCACTCCGTCGAGACGCTGCGGCGTACGTTCGACGTCCTGTCGCTCAAACGGTATTGAGCCCCGGCCGGCCCGCGCCGGCATCCTGACATTTTCCTGCCGCAGTTATCGGCCAGCCTTGCTCCCGTCAGTGACGGGGGCGGGGGCCGTTCCACGTCCATTGAATGAAGATAATTCAAATGTATGAACAATTGTATTGAACAATATTCATTTGGATGTCACATGGGGAACCTAGTCTTCGAGTCGCGTCAGTCCCGTCCCCCTGGCCCTCGAACATAAGGAGTCCTCATGAAAACGCCGTTGTTGTATGGCCGCGCCGCGCTGCTCGCGGCACTCTTGTCTCTGTCCCTCACCGCGTGCGGAGGCGGCGAAGATGGCAGCACCCTCGCTCCCCAGGCCGTCAATGCAACCATGCAGGCGGCACCAGCCGGCGACGCGGCAGCGTCGAAGAAAAGCGGCATGCACTGCGCCCCCTGACACGCCCGCGCCCCTCCCCCATCGTCCGCTCCTACCCTTCCCCGATCATGACCAAAATCGATCGACGCACCTTCCTCACCGGCGCCGTCAAAAGCGCTGCCGCTGCTTCGGTTCTGTCGATGCTGCCGCCCAGCATCGCGCGCGCACTCGCCGTTCCCGCTGCCGTCAATACCGGCACGATCCAGGATGTGCAGCACGTGGTGATCCTGATGCAGGAAAACCGCGCCCTGGACCATTACTTCGGCGCCATGCGCGGCGTGCGCGGTTTTGGCGACCGCTTCCCCGTGCCGGTGCCGTCAGGCAAGCCGGTGTGGTTCGAGTCGAACGGCACGCGCGAGATCACGCCGTTCCACCTCGACAGCGCGACCGTCAATGCGTTGCGCGTCTCCGGCACGCCGCACAGCTTCATGGATGCGCAGAATGCGTGGAGCCAGGGCCGCTTCGGCTTCTGGGCCAAGTACAAGAACGACCAGTCGATGGGCTACTACCGGCGTGAAGACATTCCGTTCCAGTACGCGCTGGCCGAGGCCTTCACGCTTTGCGATGCCTACCATTGCAGCCACGCCGGCGGCACCGACCCGAACCGCATCACCTTCATGTCGGGTTCCAACTACAACCCTGCGGTGCGCGAGGCGGGCCGCAACTGCACAGCCGACGATGCGGAAGTGAATAACCTGCGCTGCAGCGTCGGCGGCCAGCTGCCGACGCCTGGCTACACCTACCATGGTTCTGCCTTCCAGTGGTCCACGCTGCCGGAACTGCTGCAGGCAAAGGGCGTCAGCTGGCGCATCTACCAGAACCCCAATGCCAACTGGGGCGGCTTGCTGCATGGCGGGCTTGCCTTCAAGAGCTTCCGTGAATCGCAGCCGGGCAATCCGCTCTACGACAACGGCATGAGCAGCTGGACCATCGAACAGCTGGCCGCGCATGTACGGGACGGCACGCTGCCGGCCGTGAGCTGGATCCTGCCGACGCCGGCGCAGTCCGAACATCCGGGCGGCCCGTCGAGCGCGGCCGAAGGCGCGGCCTTCATCAACACGGTGCTGACGGCGCTGACCGCCAACCCGGAGGTCTGGAGCAAGACCGTGTTCTTCATCACCTTCGATGAGAACGACGGCTTCTTCGACCATATGCCGCCGGCCGCGGTGCCGTCCTACGATGCTAATGGCGTCCTGCACGGCAAGTCTACCGTCGACGTCACCGGCGAATACTTCGACACCGCCGGCAATACGGCGCTCGACGGCACCACCACCAGCGGCGAGACCATCCGCCTGCGACCGTACGGGTTCGGCCCGCGCGTGCCGATGTATGTGATCTCGCCGTGGACACGCGGCGGCTGGATCAACTCGCAGGTGTTCGACCACACCTCGATGGGGCGCTTCCTGGAACAGCGCTTCGGCATCACGGTGCCCGCGATCAGTCCGTGGCACCGCGCGGTGGCCGGCGACCTGACCTCAGTCTTCGATTTCCGGACACCGAATGACCAGGTGTTCCCGACGCTCCCGGATACCAGCAACTACCAGCAGGTGATCGCGGAGCAGCTGGCGAAACCCAAGGCGACGGCACCGGCCGTGCCGGCGTCGCTGTTCCAGGAGACTGGCACCAAGTATTCGCGCGCGCTGCCCTATGTCCTCCATGCGAGCGCGCTGGCCGAGCCCACCATCGGCAAGCTGAAGCTGATCTTTAGCAATACCGGGGAGCAAGGCGCGGTCTTCCATGTCTATGACCGGCTCCATCTGGACCAGATTCCGCGCCGCTACACGGTCGAGCCCGGCAAGATGCTGGACGATGAATGGGATGCGCGCACCACGGACAACGGGCGCTATGACCTGGCGGTCTATGGCCCCAACGGCTTCGCGCGCATGTTCAAGGGCCAGCTGCCCGCGGACGTCATGGCCGATGCGCCCGAGGTCCGCGTTTGCTACGACCTGGACCAGGGCAGCGTTTACCTGTCGGCGCGCAACGACGGCAAGGGTGCGGTCAACGGTGGCGGCAAGCCGCTGACGCTGGTGGTGACGCCCAACGCTTACCGCAACGACGGTCCGTGGCAACTGCATATAACGGCCGGCGCCGAGGTGGAGCATCACTGGCCGCTGCAGGAGAGCGGCAACTGGTACGACTTCACGGTCACGGAAGCCGAAAGCGGATTCGAACGGCGCTTCGCAGGTCGTCTGGAGACCGGCCAGCATGGCGTGACGGACCCGGCGATGGCAACCGGGCTGGGTTGAGCGTCCGGTCGCCGCGGTCCGGCCGGAATGCGTCCGGACCGCGGTTTTTCGTTTCACTTCGCACGGTACGGGCCGTCGCTTCCGGTCAGATCGATTGTGTTGTTGGAGTTGATTGCAGGCCTTACGTGCTGAGACCAATCCCAACTCCCCAGATCGGATTATCGGAAAGCCGAACCGGGAGCCGGCGCGGTGATGGCATATCGCTTCGAAGCTCCGGATCTCGATGCGGATCTGCAGCTTGCGCCGCCGGTAGCGCACGAGTTCGGTCAGGAAGGTTAGCAGCGCGCTGCCTTCGTGCCGGCTAACGTGCTCGTAGCCGAGGTGTCTTCGAAGGTGACGCTTTCCTTCAGCGTTAGCGGATCGCTGTTGATTTGCACCGAATCCTGACCCACCAATAGCAGGTCTTTGCATCGAACACCGCAGCAAGGACGTGATCAAGTCGGGAGACGAAGGCGACCAACCCTTCGTTGCGCTGGAGGTGATGTCCGCTGACACCTGCGCCAAGGCTTAATGGTGAAACACATGGCTCCTACCAGAGTTGGTCGGGACCAGGGATTTCGAGAGTGCCCCGAGCGGCGATCCGACGCGGTTCACAGCGTACTGGGCAACTTGCGCATCCAGATCAGTGCACTGGGCATCGAAGGGCCGTAGCCGGCCAGTTTCGGCCAGCCACCCTTACGCCGTCGGGCGGCCGAAGCAGGTCGGTAAGCGGACTCTGGCGGGAGCCTGCTGACTTACACCATTGGCAGTTGCCGCACCGGCTTGCCGGTAAGCTGGGCGACGGCATGTGCCACGGCCGGCGCGATCGGCGGCACGGCAATTTCACCGACGCCGCTGGGCTCGGCCGTGCTGGGCACGAGGTGGGTTTCGATCACCGGTGCCTCCGCCATCTTCAGCATCGGATAGTCGGGGAAGTTGGCCTGCACGACCTGCCCGTCCTTGATCTGGACCTTGCCGTACAGCGCCGCAGTCAACCCGAAGATGATCCCGCTTTCCATCTGCTGCGCAACGATACCCGGATTGACCACCGTGCCGCAGTCCACGGCACAGACAACCCGATGCACACGCGGCTTGCCATCCTTGAGCGACACCTCTGCCACCTGTGCCACCACCGAGCCGAACGAGTTGTGCAGCGCAAGCCCGCGCGCACGCGGTGCGCCGTCCGCGGCGGGTGCCAGCGGCCGGGTCCAGCCTGCCGCCTGCGCTGCGGTGTCGAGCACCTTCAGTTCACGCGGATGCGCCTTGAGCAAGTCCCGCCGCATCGCCAGCGGGTCGAGCCTGGCAGCGGCCGCCACGTCGTTCAGGAAGCCTTCCAGGAAGAACCCGGTGTAGGAATGGCCGACGCTGCGCCAGAATCCGATCGGCACCGGCAAATCGACCACCACGTGCACAATATGCTCGTGTTCGATCTCATACGGCAGGTCGAACAGGCCTTCGGCTGCATAGCGGTCGATACCGGGCGACGGCGCGCCGAACTGGCGCTCCAGCTCGCCGGCCAGGATCGACTGCCCGGCACTGCGTGAGGCGATGGCCATCACCTTGCCATTCTCGACGCGTGCCTTCAGGCGTGCGATGGCCTGCGGGCGATAGAAGTCGTGGCGGATGTCGTCTTCGCGCGCCCAGATCACCTGTACCGGGTGGCCCTCGGTCTTGGTGGCGATCGACACGGCCTGGCCGATGAAATCCGACTCCAGCCGCCGTCCGAATCCGCCGCCAATGAGCGGGATGTCGATATACACCTGGTCCCGGCTCACACCTGCCGCGCGCGCGGCGACCAGTTGCGCCAGCGTGGCCACCTGAGTCGGCGCCCAGAGTTGCACGCCATCCCTGGTCACCTGCGCCGTGCAGTTGATCGGCTCCATGGCGGCATGCGCCAGGTACGGCACACTGTATTCGGCCTCGACGATGGTTGCGCCACCCGTCTTGTCAAAGGCCTGCAGGCCATCGCCCATCGAGCGGTACGTGAAACCGCCCTTGTCGCTGTCGAGCGCGCCGACGAGCTGCTGCCGGATGCCCGCGGAATCGAGCGAGGTGTGCGGCCCGTTGTCCCAGACCGGTTCGAGCGTCGCCAGGGCCTGGCGTGCCTGCCAGTAGTGGTCGGCCACTACGGCCACGCCCGGTGCGCCACCCGTCGATCCCTCGAACGGCACGACATGGCGCACGCCGGGCATGCCAAGCGCCGCCTTCGACTGGAAGGTCTTGAGCTTGCCGCCAAACACCGGACACATGACGACCGCCGCATACAACATGCCGGGCGGCCGCGCATCGATGGCAAAGCGTGCGCTGCCATCCGTCTTGCTGGCGATGTCGTTGCGCGGTGCAGGCTTGCCAATCAGTTGATATTGCGCAGCCGGTTTGAGCGTGACGTTCGAGGGCGGCGCAATGTCGCGCGCCTTCCGCGCGACCGCGGAGAAAGGCATCTGCTTGCCGCCCGGGCCAATGAGCTGGCCTTCCCGCACCGTCACCTGTGCCGCCTGCACGCCCCATTCGCGCGCAGCAGCTTCCACCAGCGTGGCGCGCGCGGTAGCGGCGGCCTCGCGCACTGGCTGCCAGCCGTCGGCCACGCTGCTGCTGGCTCCGGTGATGATGAGGCCGATCTCTCGCGCGCTCTTAGCCATGATCCAGTGCAGCGCGCGCGCCCAGGTCTTGTCGGCATCGTCCGGATGCAGCGGTAGCGAGCTGTCGCCCATGGTGACGACATTGCCATAGATTCGTTCGATGGGTGACGACTCGATGCTCACCCGCGCCAGCGGAATATCGAGCTCCTCGGCGGCCAGCATCGACAGCGCGGTGTGGATGCCCTGCCCCATCTCCACCCGCGGCATCGCAAGGATGACGTTGCCTTCCGGCGTGATCTTGATCCAGCCGTTCAGGGCAATCTGGCCGGACGTCTCAGGAAATGCCGCGGGATCGCCAAGCCGGCTGCGCGGGGGCATCACGCCCCAGCCTACCACCAGCGCGCCGCCAAGGCCGAGCGCGCCCAGCAGGAATCGGCGCCGTCCGCGGCGCGGAGTCATTGCGTCGGCGTTCATGCGCGGCCCTCCCGCAGCGCCTTCGCTGCACGCTTGATGCCGGTGCGCACGCGCGGATAGGTGCCGCAGCGGCACAGGTTGGTGATGGCCGCGTCGATGTCGGCGTCGCTGGGGTCTGGCTGCCGGGCCAGCAGGTCCGCCGCCGCCATCAGCATGCCCGACTGGCAGTAGCCGCATTGCGGCACCTGTTCGTCAATCCAGGCCTGCTGCAGCGCGTGGCGCTTGCCCGGCGCGTTGGCCAGCCCTTCGATCGTGGTGATGCGCTTGCCGGCCACCGCCGCCACGGGCAGGACGCAGGACCGCACCGCCGCGCCATCCAGATGCACGGTACACGCGCCGCAAGCCGCGACGCCGCAGCCGAACTTCGTGCCGGTCAGGTTCAGGTGGTCCCGCAGCACCCACAGCAAGGGGGTGGCTGGGTCACATTCAACGCTGACCGGCTGGTGGTTGACGTCCAGATTCATGTGTTATCTCATTGCCCTTACCGAAATTCATGCCGGCTTGTCGCGCATGCCAGGCGCTTTGGCCGCGCTGTGCACAGACCATCGACGGTCCGTTAGCCAGTCCTGGCCGACCGGCGCCGGCTTGCCTTGCGAAGGGTAGTGACATCGCCGGTCGCCAGGGCTGGGCTTTCCAATTCCCCTGATCGTATCCGCGACAACACCCTGCTCGCATTGGTGGCACAGTCAATTTCCTCAGGTTTCGCCTCGATCTCCGCCAAAAGTGCGACGAGGTGCGCCTTGCTCCGCGCAAGCCGCACCTCCAGCGCCTCGATGTCCTGCACCTTGCCGCGGAGCGTTTCAATCAACGAGCCATGCTTCCACTGCGCCAGGTCGGGCGGTAGCAGCTTGCGGATTTCGTCGAGACTAAAACCGGCCTGCTGCGCAGTCGCGATCAGGTCGAGCACCAGCACCGCCTGAGGTGGATAGGTCCGGTAGCCGTTCCGCTGACGCTCGACCTTCAACAGGCCAATGCCTTCGTAGAAGCGGATGCGCGACGGGCCAAGGCCAGTGCGCTCCGCCAGTTCCCCGATCATCATGCTCGCCACACTCCTCAACCAGCTTAAAGTTGCCCTCAAGAATCTCTGGCTCTATATGTCAGTTAAAACGCGCTACCCAACCTAGCGGCAGGGCTTGCATCAGCACGCCCACAAATGCCCACGGCCAGCCAGGAACACAAGCCTCATCTGGCTCGCGCTCGATAGCCCTGACCGTGTATTGGCAGCCGAGCTCCTCCGGAATTTCAAACGGCAACTTCTTCGCTGCTGCGTTGAGTTCCGTACGGATATAACCGGGGAACAGGGTGCTGACCTTTATCGGTGTGTTCAGTAGTTCGGCGCGAATGCCTTCAGCCAGATGGGCCGCTGCTGCCTTGCTTGCTGCATAGGTGGTCAGGTGCCTGGGCAGGCCGCGTTTCGCGCTCATGGACGAGATAACCACCAGATGACCGCCGCTCTGGCTTCGGAAGATCTCCACAGCCGCTTCGCATTGGGCAAGGGCTGCTATGAAGTTGGTCTCGGCGGTGCGCAGATTGGTGACGAAATGGCCAGTACCAATGCGTCGTCCTTCGCCAATGCCGGCATTGACAATGATCCGATCCAGCCGGCCAAACATCTGCACAAACTCGCCAAATGTGGCGAAAACCTTCTCGTGATCATTGACATCAAGGGCACTGACCTCGACTCGCACGCCGAATGCTCTGCATAGCTCGCCCTTCAGCTCGTGCAGACACTCGGTACGCCGCGCACACAGCGCAAGGTTGTAGCCGCGTGCAGCAAATTGCCGCGCCATTCCAGCGCCTAGTCCTGAGCTGGCCCCGGTAATCAGGACGGTCCTGGATTGATTTGTCATTTCAGTCTCGTCTTGCCCGATCATTCAGCGCCAGGACAGCAGATGGCTGCGATCGCCGTGAAAGTGTGAGTACTCGTTCAACGTCATGAGCCTGCGCTTACGCTGGCTGCTCACCTGCAATGACGTCATGCTGGCATTGGCCAGTGTCCAATTGACCTGCATCGCGGCTGCATCGCCAAGGCCAAGCAAGGCCTGGACAATCACCGCGATCACCCCACCCGATGTGACCACCAGATGCGTCTCATCCGGCCCGGCCAGCTTCAGCACCTGCTCCAGTGCAGCCTTGCAGCGCGCCTGGAACTGGCGCCAGGGCTCGTCATAGTCCCCATCCGCAGTGCCACCGTACCAGCGCGCCAGTGCCGCACCGAACATACCGAAGAATGCATCGCGTGGATTCTCCGCGGCGGCGAGCTCGCTCATCATCACCTCATGGTCGTTGTAGCGAGGCTCATAGCGGACAATCACCTGTTGGTGGTCGAATTTGTCAAAACCTGCGAGACAGTGCTGCTCAAGGTCCCAGTTGGCGCCCTGGAGCAATCCCTTTGCCGTTTGCCGGTGACGCTGAAGCCTTCCGGACCAGAGGGCATCGATAGTTTCGCCGCGCTCGCGCAGTACCTTGCCGAGGTGCTCCGCCTGCTCGTGCCCCTTGTCGGAGAGACAGTCATAGTCTGTCGCGCCGAATGAGGCCTGACCATGGCGTACGAGAATGACGCGAGTCATGGTCAAGCCCTCCCGCTTCGACGGATCAGACGCCGACAGCGTCGATGGAGCGCATATACCATCAGCCAGAAATGCCCGAATGCCGGATTCTTCGTTTGCTTGTGGTGATAGCGGTAGTAGATCTGCTGAATGATGACTGCCAGCCGGAAGAGTCCGAAGACCTCGTAGAAGACCCAGTTGTCGGTCTTGAGGCCAGTCTTGCCGAAGTAGTAGTCGACGACTTCTCTTCGGCTCAGCATGCCCGGCAAGTGCGTCGGTTGACGTCGCGCCGCTCGCATCATGAAGTTGTCATCGGCTTGCACCCAATAGGCCAGCATGGTGCCAAGGTCCATCAGAGGATCGCCCAGCGTGGCAAGCTCCCAGTCCAGCACACCGATCACCTGCGTGGGTTCCCGAGCGGACAGGACGACGTTGTCGAAGCGCCAGTCGTTATGGATGATGCAGGTTCGGCTGTCCTCCGGGGTGTTTGTCCGCAGCCACGCGCGCACGCTGCGAAAGCGTGGCACGTTCCAGGTAAGACTCTTCTCGTAGCGTGCGTCCCAGCCATCGACCTGACGCTTGCAGTAGCCTGCTCCCTTGCCCAGCGAATCCAGACCAGACGCCTGGTAATCCGTCTGGTGGAGAGCGATGAGCTGGTCCAGCACGTTCAGGCATAGTTCGCGCACACGCGGCGCCGTAAAATCGAGATCACGGGACAGGTTCGCGCGGGGGATGATTCCTGCAATACGCTCCATGACATAGAAGTCGCACCCGATCACTGAAGGGTCCTGGCACAGGGCGACAGTGTCGGGCACCATCGGGTATACCGGCTTCAGATTCTTTTGAATGAAGTACTCGCGAGCCATGTCGTGCGCACCGGCCGCCTTGGTGCCAGCTGGCGGACGCCGAAGAATGAGATCGCGGTTGCGGTATTCCAGCCGGTAGGTCCAATTGGAAGCACCACCGGAATACTGCGTGATAGTCGGCTGCCCCAAGAGGCTGCGATCCTGCGCTTTGAGCCATCGATCTACTGCCGCTATGTCGAGCTCTTCCCCCGGACGAACCGCTCCCGCTTGATCTATTGCCGTCATGCTTTGGCTTCTCCGATTTCAGCGTTAGGCCAGCGCCATCCTGGCTTGCTGGCTGAATGAGCGGGCATCTGTCAGGTGTTTCGTCATATCACCTCGAAGCGCAGACCAGCATGGCGCGCCAGGCGGTCGATAAAGCGTTCGTCGAATATCGTCGCCGGTGTCCAGAAGCCACCACCATGCCCGATCTTGCTACCGTTCTTGACGTGGTCCAGTGCCAGACTGGCCGCCGCCTGGCCAAGTATCTTGCTGGTGGAGCCATAGCCCGGATCGCGATCACCGGTGACTTTCACACGTAAGGTCTGCCCCCCTTCGGTTCGACCCAGGAAGCGCAGATCGTAGCGACCGGCCAACTGTGCCGCAGGGCTGGGCCCTTCACCGGGCCTGGGCAACAAGAAGCGCTCCATCACGCCGCGTATGGGACTGATGACGGCTCCCACCATGAACGCACCGAGACCCGCCACGATCGTCAGTGCAGTCAGGCGGCCTTTGAAACCCACCCCCGTCAGCATCGCTTCGTCATACGTGAACGGGTTGCCATAGGCCTTGCCTGACAAGGCGTTGGAACGGTGAACCACGCGCTCATTGATCGCCGCCATGACGAAGGGGGCTATCCAGGCATCGAAGTCAGTATCGAATTCGGCGGCTCTAACATAATGCTGGCGTGCCGTGAAACCGTGGCCTCTGGGGCAAAGTGCATAGGGGTTGACCAGCTCCTTGCGCAAGGAAGGATCGGCAGCGGCTTCCTTGACCACGTTGATCATGCTGGCCACCGTGCCGCCTGACGCGCCACCTTTGAGTGTCTTGACGCGCATCTTGACATGGGCGGCCGGGGCACCAAAATGCTGCATCGCCTGTCGCTGCAGGAAATAGACGCCCATGTCGGAGGGCACCGAATCGAAGCCGCAGCAATGCACAATGCGCGCCCCCGATTGCCGGGCCGTGGCCTCATATTTCTCGATCATCCGCTTGATCCACTGGGTCTCGCCGGTGAGGTCGCAGTAGTCCGTGCCACTTTCAGCGCACACCCTGATCAGCGGTTCGCCATACAGCGCGTAGGGGCCGACGGTGGACACCACCACCCGGGTCTGCGCGCACAGGGATCGCAACTGGGCTTCGTTAGCAGCGTCCGCCACGATGATGGGCAGGGATTGCCCCGCCGCACCCAGCGAGCGCCTGACGTCCTCGAGCTTTGCTTCGGATCGGCCCGCAATGGCCCAGCGCAAGGTTTCGGCCTGACCCGAGAGGTATTCGGCCAAGTACCGCGTCAGGATCTGACCAACAAAGCTGGTGGCGCCAAAGACGACGACGTCATAGCCTGGGGCGGTCATGGACGTTTCCTTGCGGCGCTGTTAGCCGAGGGGCTGGAATTCAAGCCTTCCGGCTCACCTTCCAGCGGTCCGAATTCGATTTGTGCAAACCGCCTATCCATATTCATTGAGCTTCCTCGATGATTGACCCTTATGCGGTGCCTGAGGCAGTGCCCGAGGCAAGCCGATTAACAGCCGGCAGCCAGCACTTTAAGGTTAAACTCAACTTGAAGGTCAAGCATCCAGACGCGGATAGTTCAGGTTGGACTCATTCCGATCACCTTGTGGATCCCAACGCCGATATTGAAGGGATCGGAACCAAAGTAGACGTTCCGACACAGTGAGAGACACGTGCGCCAGCAGTTCCTGGCGCTTTCCAGCACGTTCCGGGATCAGCTCGCTGCGGGGCGACGGGTCTTACCCCGGGCTGGCACGACGGCCCCTTCTTCGCGGAGGCGGTCCAGCACCCACTTCGTCCTGTCAGAGCAGGGCATATCCGCAGGCCGGTTTTCGATGTTCCTGATGGCGGCGAGCAGATGGGTCTTGTTTTGTTTGAGGCGTTTTTGCATGTCCTCGATTTCGGCGACTTTCCGCTTGAGGGCATCCAGTAGCTCATCGTGCTGCCAGTTCCCCGAACCGAGCGGTAGCAGATGCCGGATCTGATCGAGCGAGAACCCCGCACTCTGCGCGCTGGCGATGATTTCCAGAATCCATACCGCCTCCGGCGGGTAGTCGCGATAGCCATTCGCCTGGCGCTCGACCGCCAGGATCAATCCGGCTGCCTCGTAAAAGCGAATGCGGGAGGCCGTCAGACCGCTGAGCTTTGCCAGTTCTCCAATTCTCATACGGCACCTAAGAAAGCATTGACATTAAGGTTCACTTTAATCCTACAGTGAATCTTGGCCCGGCAAGGCAGGGCGACCTGGCTAGCGCGGTGTCCCCGGCCACATTCCCTCCCCTCATCTACCTATCTGGAAAGGAGCAGGACTCGACCTCCGCGCAGCAAATATCAGCGCGCACATCGCCGATTGAAGGCTTATGCACTACACAGGAGAAGCGAAAATGGGATACGTGACAACAAAGGATGGCGTTGAGATCTTCTACAAAGACTGGGGGCCACGTGACGCACAGGTGATTTTTTTTCATCACGGTTGGCCGCTCAGCGCTGACGACTGGGATGCCCAGATGCTCTTCTTTCTGGCGCAAGGCTATCGGGTCGTCGCGCATGATCGCCGCGGTCATGGGCGATCCAGTCAGGTCTGGGACGGCCATGACATGGACCATTATGCGGATGATGTGGCAGCAGTCGTGAACCACCTCGGCGTGCAGAAGGCTGTCCATATCGGCCATTCCACGGGCGGCGGCGAGGTCATCCACTACGTCGCCCGCCATGGGGAGGACCGCGTCTCCAAGGCAGTACTCATTAGCGCCGTCCCGCCGATCATGGTGAAGACCGAGAAGAACCCAGGCGGCCTGCCCAAGGAGGTGTTCGACAACCTCCAGGCCCAGCTCGCGGCAAACCGTGCGCAATTCTATTACGAGATTCCCGCGGGCCCCTTCTACGGCTATAACCGCCCGAACGCAAAGCCGTCGGAAGGCGTCATCTGGAATTGGTGGCGGCAGGGCATGATGGGTAGCGCCAAGGCCCACTATGACGGCATCGTTGCCTTCTCGCAGACCGACTTCACCGAAGACCTGAAGAGCGCCACGATTCCCGTTCTGGTGATGCATGGCGACGACGATCAGATCGTCCCTTATGCAGACTCGGGCCCGCTGTCGGCGAAGCTGCTCAGGAACGGCACCCTGAAGACATATCCGGGTTTCCCGCACGGAATGCCCACTTCCAACGCCGAATCCATAAACGCCGATCTGCTCGCGTTCGTGCGCAGCTGACAGCCACGGGTGCCAGAAGCATAGCCTTCTGGCACCTGGCTGCTCCCCCTTCGCGAAGCATTTCAGGACGCTCGACCGCGTTGCAGTGGAGCGGTTCTGCTCGCCACGAGTTTTGTGGCGGGCTTTTTCATTTGGTGGGTACCCGTCATTGCGAAGCGGGAGCCTCAGCCTGAAGTAGCCGCACGTCCGCGGCTCGGCGTCCAGTCCTCGCAGCCATGCCCCCGCGACGCTCATACATCACCTCAAAAAAGGTATTGACATTAAAGTTGACTTTAACCTTAAAGTCGAACCACGATCAAAACGAGGTGACCCCATGAACGTGTTCGACAAGTTGATCCTTCGTAACGGTTCAACCGTTCCGAACCGCATCGCCAAAGCCGCCATGGAAGAGAACATGGCGGACACTGACCACGCGCCCTCCGAAGCGCTGATGCGGCTGTACAAGGCCTGGGCAGAAGGGGGGGCCGGCCTGCTGATGACCGGCAATGTGATGGTGGACAGCCGTGCCATGACGGGGCCCGGCGGCGTCGTGCTGGAAGACGCCAGGCACCTGGACCGGTTCAGGCGCTGGGCACGGGTCGGCCGATCCAAGGGGGCGCAGTTCTGGCTGCAGATCAACCATCCCGGCCGCCAGATGCCTGCCAATCTGGGGCAGCCCACCTGGGCTCCCTCCGCTGTGTCAATGAACCTGGGCAATATGTCCAGGCACTTCAACACGCCGCAGGCGATGACGCAGGAGGTCATCGAGGACGTGATCGAGCGCTTTGCCCGTACGGCGCAACTGGGGGAACAGGCAGGTTTCACGGGCGTCGAAATTCACGCGGCGCACGGCTACCTGCTGAGCCAATTCCTCTCGCCGTTGAGCAACCAAAGAACAGATGCATGGGGTGGCCCGCTGGAGAACCGCGCTCGCCTGCTCTTTGAGATCGTCAAGGCCGTACGCGCCGTGGTTTCGCCCGGATTCGCAGTTGCCGTCAAGCTGAACTCTGCCGACTTCCAGCGTGGCGGCTTCAGCGCGGATGACGCCCGCCAGGTTGTGAAGATGCTCAACGAGCTTGCCGTCGACCTGGTCGAGTTGTCGGGAGGCAGCTATGAGGCTCCGGCCATGCAGGGTGAAGCCCGCGACGGCAGCACGCTCGCCCGCGAGGCCTACTTTGTCGAGTTCGCCCGCGACATCCGCGCGGTGGCGAAGATGCCTGTGATGGTCACAGGCGGCATCCGCCGTCGGCCGGTGGCCGAGCAAGTGGTCAGGAGCGGCGTGGACATGGTTGGCATCGGTACTGCCCTGGCCATCGACCCCAATCTGCCGCGCGACTGGCGTGCTGGCAAAGACAGTGCGCCCGCGTTGCTGCCGATCAGCTGGAAGAACAAGCCGCTGGCCTCATTGGCCAACATGGCGGCAGTCAAGTTTCAACTGCGCAAGCTCAGCCGAGGCAAGGCCACGGATCCCAGGGTGTCACCGCTGCGCGCGCTGATCCTGCAGCAGGTTTCCAACGCATGCCGCGTCCGCCAATACCGGCGCTGGGTGGCTCAGCGCGTCCATGCCTGACCGGCCAGACAACGCTGCAAGCTGATATCGAGACCATTCGGACCCCATGCATCCATGAACGCACTGCTGAAGAACTTGCTCGCCCTCGTGATGACATCCGTGCTTATGCTTCCCCTGCTGGGGCAAGCACAGGCCCCTGGTCCACAGGAAGTTGCCGCGCAAGGTGCGCGCGTGCTGGTTGTCGTCACTAATCACGCGGACTACCTGAGTCGCCAGGACAAGACCGGGCTGTGGCTGACGGAATTGACGCATTTCTGGGACGTACTCGAGGTAGCCGGGGTCGCCATGGACATCGTCAGCCCGAAGGGTGGCAATAGTCCGCTTGATGAGCGAAGCCTGGGGAGCCTCTATCTTGATGATGCCGCCCGCTCCCACCTGCGCGACCCGGCCTTCATGGATCGACTCAAACACACGAAGCCGGCCACTGACGTTGACCCGAGGGCCTACAGCGCCATTTACTTCACCGGCGGCCATGGAACGATGTGGGATTTCCGTGACGCCCCGGACCTCAAGCCCGTGGCCGAGGCAATCTACCAGCAGGGAGGCATCGTGTCAGCGGTCTGCCACGGCAACGCAGCACTGATTCAACTTCAGCGAGCGGATGGCAAGCCGCTCGTCAGCGGTCGACGCGTCACGGGCTTCTCCGATTTCGAGGAGCGCTTGTCGGGCACCTGGGATCAAGTCCCGTTCTATCTGCAGGACGCCATGGTGGACGCTGGTGCGAAGTACGAGAAGGCGCTCCTGCCCTTCACCTCCTATGTCGTCACCGATGGACGTCTTGTCACGGGGCAGAACCCTCAGTCGAGCGAAGCTGTAGCAAGGCAGGTGCTGTCGCTACTGCAGCCGAAGGCCGAGTCAGCAGCCAGGTAGGTCCTGCCTTCGGCACGTATTCATCCCGGCGCGCCGCCGCCACGTGAGGCCAGAAATGCAGGCCAGGCGCTTGACCTTCAAGTTACGTTGGAGCTTAGGATGCTTCACGGCATCAATCACTCCCGAACCAGACCTTTCTCAACTTAAGCACCCAAAGTATCGTCAAAATGAAAATCAGCAATCTTGCTGCTGCAGCAGGGGTAATCATGAGCGTCCTCTTGAATCCTGCATGGGCCGATGGCACATCGGAAACCAGGCAAACCGAAAGCACAACAATCAGCATCGCCGGCCATGAGGTCCCTGTGGTCAAAGGCGGGCTGTATGACCGCTATCGCTCCAATCCTCCGCTTTCCGTCATTGCGTCCGAAGCGCCAGACGTTGACTTGAGTTGGTTCAAGGAACTCAAGAAGGAGAAAGTGAATATTGGCTTTGAATCCTATTCGCCAAACTTCTACTACAAGAACAGCAGGGTGACGGTCATCTTCACCGCCGACTTGAACAAGCTTCGGGAATTGATGCCTGCCCAAGTCCTGGAGAAGGTTCAACCGCTCCAGGTCTGGCCGGGCAGCGGCCTTGTCGCGCTCACCGCCTACGCCTATGACTATTGCGACAACGACAGCTACAACGAGATTGGTCTCTCCGTCATTACGAATCGGCCGGGCAGCTCCAGTTTTGGACCGCTCACCTTGATGAGTCAGGCGATGTCGAACGACTTCTGGGGCTACGTACTGAAGCTTCCGGTCAATACCGAGCTCGCCAGGGTGCGGGGTGTGGTTGGCTACAACCTGCCGAAATGGCTGACGGGCATCAACTACCGCGAGACCGACAAGTCGGTTGTCGTCGAGATCTTTGACAGCCAGACGGGCAAAGTCGATGTCACCCTGGAAACCAGGAAGCTGGCCAACCTTTCGAGCAAGATCTCCATGGTGACCAATAGCTTTACCAATGTCGATCAGCAAGGGCAATTGACCACGGGCTACGCAACTTCCCGTCAGCTCAGTCATGCCTCCAGCACAAGTGCGGAGGCGGTGAGCCTCAGTCTGACTGAAGGAAGTCTATCAACGTTCATCAAGTCCCTGAACCTTGGCAAGATGGTCAAGTACGAGTACGTGCCCGAATTCCAGAGCGCGCTCTACTCCCCCAAGCCGCTGTGATCCTTTCTTGTCGTCGTGTCGACGCCGGTAGCCTCACACAGCCATGTCTGGGGGCTACCGCCTTTTATCCTTGTCATCCGAGGCAGTCCCCCACAGATTTTCCCGACTTGGCGCGTGGCACTTGCAGACGAGCCAGCGAAGCTCGCATGGACGGCTAGATCGGGATGTTCAACGCGTCCTGATGGACTTTGACGAGCATCGTCAGCGAGTCTCCAATGGCCGTTCTATGCCAAGAAGCCGCCAGATCATCGCGGACTTCGGATGACCGAGGGTCGGGAAGAGCCGGCCGGCGTCTCCCCTCACTCGGCGGATGCCGAACCAGCCGTCAGTTCTGCCGCGCAGTGACACCTCTCGTGCACTATAACTAACTGACGCAGATTGGGGCGTGCCCTCAGGGCTTGGAATGCTACCCATCGCCCTGTCCGGCGTGCTGCTGTCGGCATGGCTGGATGTCACCAGCCTACCGAGGGAGGGCGACATGTCCGAGACAAGCAAAGTAGTCCTGGTCACGGGGGCTACCGGCGGCATCGGGAGCGCGGTCTGCGCACGGCTGGCGCACGCAGGTTATTCGCTGATTCTCGCCGCGCGCGACATTGGGAAGCTGCAAGCCGCCTGCGCGAGGCTCCAGAGGCTTGGCGGCCAGTCATTTAGCTGGATCTCCGTCGACATGTCCAGCGATGCCTCTGTCGCAAAGTTTTCCCAAGAGCTTGCGGCGAAAGGAACAGTCCTCAACGGCGTCGTACTCATGCCACCCCAGATGCGGCCCACCGACGAATGCCAGCCTCCAGCGGACACGTGGCGCCAGTTGTTTCAGAGCAACTTTATCGGCCCCCTTGAACTCCTTAAGAGCGCGATCTCGATCATGAAGCCGGAACCCTCCCAGGGACACCGGTCGAAAGTTGTCATCATTTCCGCCATCACCTCAGTGCAAGCCCTTGGAAACTACGCCACCAGCAACGTCCTGCGTTGTGCATGGCTGGCTCAGGCCAAGACGCTTGCTTTCGCGATGGGCGAAAGAGGGATTCACGTCAATACACTCTCCCTCGGCGGCACGCTGACCCCCGACTATGTGGCATCGATCGGCCAGCGTGCCACCAGGGCTGGCATGACGTTCGATGAGCGGTTGGCCGCGGAAACTTCGAACATTCCCTTGCGGAAGTACGGAAGCCCGGAAGAGGTGGCTCTGGCGGTTGAAGTCCTGTTATCCCCGTTCTCCGACCACATGACCGGCGTGAACCTGCTGCATGATGGCGGATTCACAAGAGCCTATTGAGTGCTACACCAGCGAAGCAACGCCCCTTCCCGGCCAGTATTAGCTGTTCGCGAACACTGCAGCGTCGACATCCAAATGACTCTTCGGGCCAACAAGCAGTCATTCGATTCGAGCGCAATGACGTCACAGTGCAAGCATTGACATGAGGTAACGTGTAATCCAGGTGCCGGGCAACGAACTCGCAGGTTCCCAGCGTGCATCCGACGGGGACCGGCCAGCACCGGTCGGTCGTCAAGCCCGTCAATTTTGGGCTCTGGCCCTCGCACCATTACTTCACTTCTCGTCGGGGCTTTTGTATGGCTGAAGTTTCCCAAACACTTGCGCGACCAACGGCACTGTGGTGACGATCCCTACAGCGAGCAGCGTCCAGCCGATGGCGCGGCGTTGTTCCGGATTCATTCGGTCGCTGAGCAACAGTGCGAGGCCCGCAGCGCCTGCCGCCCGTGTTCCGGCAATCAATCCAATTTCTGGAACGGTCAGTGATACCTGTTTCATCTGTGCCTCCTGGCGGGTTGGACAGATTCGACGTAGTTTGCGGCGCGTGCTGCAGGCGGTCTGTGCGCAAGCCGACACTGCTGACGGGTAAAAATCAACGAAAGCATGCTGGCGGCTGCGCACCTCGGCGGCCGCCTTCAGTCGGAAGCCGAGGGGACCGCTTTCTTGAACTTCAGGGACAGCTTTCGGAAGCCACGGACGACCGAAATGGGGGCGGTCAGCGACCACTGCACTCCAACATCGATTTGGCTCACCGAACGAACTGACTAAGGCGAAGATTCTCAAAGACTGTCTAGTGCTGCCGGAAGAGCCTGAACATGAGACGACGTCTCCAACGGAGGCCTCCGGTGAAGTCTGACGCCTCCCTCGAGCGGACGTGCCGCAGTAGGCTTCGCCTGCCGCGCCGTTCATATTGAACGTTCAAACGTCCGCTTTCCCTCAGCCTGACTGATCGCTCAGGGTCGGGTACGGCCGGTCGCCCCCAGATCACAGCCAATGTCGACCATCTACGGACATGTCGCGGGACAGGCCAGGCAATTCACGGTGCCACAACGAACACATCCGTCGGATTCGCTGTATTCCCGGAATTCGTCTGCACAAAGAAGGGCACGAAGGCGGTTCCCCTGGCCGGCAGCCCTTCATAGTCCCCAACAAAGAAGCCCTCTGCGTTCGGGGCAGTCTTCATATCGAAGGAACCGGACAAGTGCACCTCGCCGCCAAAGGATGCGCCGCCGTTGCCTGACGTGGTAAGCCAGTAATCGGTGGGCAGCGTGGTCGTATTGCCGGCGGCCAGGTTGCGGAAGTCGTAATAGGTAACAGCGGCCGTTCCTGCGGAATTGACGCGCACGGATGGATTGAAAGCAGGACGTCCGGAGGGGGTATTAACGCGTATCGGAGCGCTCCACGTCTGGCCGCCATCGCTTGAAGTCGACATAGCGATTTCGTCGTAGTGTCCGCCATTGAAGCGTGAGTCCTGCCATACCACGTAGAGTTGCCCCGTAGCAGGGTCGATGGCAGGCTCTGGGATGATGTCCCCGGTTCGCACCGTCGCGCCGGTATTGGGATCCGTGACGCCCACAGTGCGCAAATCAGCAATGATCCTTGGTTCGGTCCAGGTGGCGCCGTCATCGGTCGACATGATGAAGGCGACCTTAGACGCGGTGACTTTGAATGGCGGGCTGATCAGGTTAAAGAAGTTGTACAGCCTACCGGTCTGTGCGTTGACGACAATCTGGTTGCCAATGGTTTGCTGTCGCGACGGCGTCTTCACGATCACCTTCGGAGGGCTCCAGGTCCGGCCGCCGTCTGTGGTTTTCGAGAACATTGCCGGTCCACGGTAGGCAGCCGTGTGTAGATTGGCGTATGGGTTGCCGTTCGGCAGTTCGAGGCGGTCCCATACCGCGTAGGCAACACCAGGGGTGACAGGGTTGGCCGTCACCGATTCCTTATCATTGAAAAACTGCGAAGTGGGCTCGTTGTCGGCAATGATGACGCCCAGGTTCTGCCAGCTCTGGCCGCCATCGCGGGATACTGCAGCCCCGACCGCATTGCTGTTGTTGGAGCGATTGAACGAGATCGAGACCGCATAGGCGGTTCCGTCAGGCCCGATCGACACCCAGGGGTCGGAGGCTCTCTCGTACCCAAGGCCGCTGGCGCATGCGCTGAAGGGCAGCGGGGTCTGCTGCCAGGTCTTGCCGCTGTCGAACGAGAACCCGGCAACCAGGCCCCGCGCGCCGCCATCCGACCAGCGGTCCTGCTGCCAAACTCCTATGAAGTTGGTCGGCGCATTGGGGTTGACGGCCAGATAGGGTTCCACCTCGGCATTCAGAAAATTCATTCCGGTGGCAGGGCCGATGTCGCTGCAGGTAGCAAAGGGGCTGGGGCCGGAAACGAGGGTGGCGGCCTGGCCTGCGAACGCCGAGCAGAGTGCCACCCCGGCCAAGAGCAAGATAACCCTGTTATTGCGATGCATGATGGTCTCCTCCCTGTACGGACGGCTGGGATCAGATTAGGACATTTACATCTCGCTGGAGAATTGATGAATTGTTAATTCTGATTGAGAACCGGTTTTCTGACGCCCGTGACGGCAAGGGGTCGGTTTGCGTCGACCAGCCGTAGATTGGTGGTTGGCGCATGCGGATTGGCGGTGATCATGGATGCGTGGAGACGTCCCCATAAAGCTGCCGCATGACCGCTCGGAACACAGGATTCATCACGTCGTCGTGGTTCTTGATGACATCGCCGTCCACCTCGACGTTCCAGATCAGTGCATTCGCCGCCGCGACCCCATCAGCGCTACCAACCGTCGTCAGAAAGCTGCCGCCGCAGAAGGTACGTGCCCAGTTTGGCTTAAGCAGATAGTCTGGCGTGAGGTTCTGGCGAAAGAACTCAGCCGCTTCTTCTGCCTCGAGTTTCTTGTTCTGACGCACTGCCTTGCCCAGTTCCTCGCCGTGCAAATCTTTGAGCTCCGCCTCTGACCTCCATCCTGCACAACGGGCGCCGTCGCCGGGCATGGCATTGTCCCCGCCCGGCGCCTCGCCGGGCGCGTGAGCGTAGAGTCGGTGCGTCAGGTAGTGATCGATGTGGCCCGGGGTCTTCTTCATGGCCGTACCCTGTTCACCAGTGGTCTCACGCTCGAAGAGCGTATTGACCGACCGGCCAATCGGAAATGCGATTCCAGTTGCCCAGTCCTTGATCGACGTGACGGACACCAGCAGCGGCGGCTGGAACCGTGTCGGCCGATACCTGAGCGACACGCGATAGAGCGCCTCGTAGCGCGATGCCTCGAAGGCCGGATTGATCAGCAAGATCATGTCCGCCGGTCTTTCCGCCAGTTCCGTTCCCTTGCCCATTCCGGCCAGATCTCGCTGCTCGGCCAGCGACTCGATCAGCGATCCGGACATGGCGGCATAAAGGATCAGACCACCGAAGCTATGGCCTATCATCAGCGTGCGGATGCGCGGACGCGCGCCCGCTTTTTCGGAAGCGGCGCCTGTCTGGAGCGCGCCGGCCGATTGCGCTTCGTTGTAGTGAGTGCGGAGGGATCGCAGTCGTGCGAACAGCTCGCGCGACGATCCGATCGAGACGCGTCGCGCGGCCTCCTTGCGCGCCCAGAAAGTAAGACTCAGCAGCGGATCTGGCACCGTCCACGATTTCCCTCGCCAGGCCACATAAACGCCCACGACCTTTCTCGGTGTGCCACCCGGTCCGGCCCGGTCACGTTCCTCGGCGCCTGCGGCTTCGAGCAAAGCACGGAATTCCCGCACATTAACGTCGGCGGCCTGTGCGTTGTGCTTCCACCCGTGAACAAAAACAACAATGCTCAGGTCTTCGCCTTTGACGAGGAGGGACGTCAGCCGATCCATCAGGTTATCGATCTGGCCCGAGGGGTTGGTCGCCCGTGCGTCTGCGGAAGCGGGCGTATCCGGAAACAGCCAACCCTGGTCGTCGAACTCGACGAAATGCAATTCATAGAGCCCTCGCACACTTTCCGGTGTCACGCTGTCGCACACTTGCCGCGGGTCATCGTGCATATTGGCGCTTGCACGCTGACAGCTTGCGTCCTTGTCGAGGTCAACACGATGGGTGCGATACGCGCTGTTCGGCGCGCATGCACAAAGCCCACCTAGCAGCAAGGTTATAGAAAGCCATTGCAGGATATGCATCGCGCAGGGTTGTGCCGCACTGGCGGCGTCGGCTTTCATCTGTTCTGGGCTAGGTGTGGAGGCTGCTGGCAACTAGGCATGCTGGTCGGTCGACCTCGGTGCTGTCTTGAAATAGTCAGCAAACGGCCATGCCGCCTTCAGTTGCGCTTCGGTTCCGGCATAGCAATCCCGATCGCTGGGATCCATCCCCGCAAACGCATGGGGTAACGGCCCTGTGGTTGTCATGATTGATGTCGATGATGACATCGATGGTTCCGGCCAGGGCGTCTGGCATCGCACCCTCCCATTTCCAAAGGCCATTGGGTCACGGCGCAGCAATCGGCGGACTGCGCGCGGCTGGACCGAGATAGTGCTGCGAGGCTTCCGTCGGACCAGAACACACATCGGTGACCGCCGCCATCGGTTCCCGGGCCGTGCCGGAAACTTTGTGGACTAACCTGAAGGATAGGCAACGCCCGGGCGGAGCATCTCAGCCAAGTGGATGATCTCGTGCTGCAGAAAATTGAATCCTGAGTTAAGGGATAGGTAAAGCGGGCGTTGACACGGGCTGCCTTTGAAGGGTCGGCTAGTGTCGGAGATGCCCCGCCAACGGCGCGTCCCACAAAAGGCGGTATGGCGGGCGGCATTCCCGGCGGATCAGGCGCACGGCCTGGCCCCGCTACGGCGATCGTGACCGTCAGAGTTGCGCCGCACCCGCAATGCCGCCGACCTTGCTGAGCATGGTGTGGGTAGAGAGGTCGATCTGCGTCACCGGTGCAGTGATGATGTTCGGGCTGGCAAACGTCTGTCCGGCACCGGTAGTATCGCTCGGGCGTGAAGACTCGCCGAGCAACGAGCAATCCGAGCGGGCCAATCGGCCAGTTTGAGACAGCCGCTCTCAGATTGCCGATGACTGAAGCGGCCGAGCTTGAGACGCTCACCGGCCTTCACTGAAGGCCAGAAACGGGTCGCTATGCAGAGGTTTACATAGCGACCCCTATGCTCAGGTCACAACTATGCGCAGATGGCGTGCAATCCTTGGTGGTGGAGCCACTCTGATGGGAACTTGCCGCGATACTGCATGCGC
>NZ_JWMA01000052.1 GCF_000812465.1 Cupriavidus sp. IDO
CTGCAACCAGTCCTGCTCAAGCCAGCATGTTCGTCTTACCTTGCAAACCGGGGCGCGTTCATATAAGTAGGTCGCCCGGCAGGGCGAAACCGGGCCGTCGACCTTCGACAACGCCAAACCGCAGCCAACATCCGGCCGTCAAAACAGCCACCCGTCAAAACCCCAAACTAGCCAACAAATCATCCACCTGCGCCTGATCCGAAACCACATCCGCCTTCCCTTCCGGATTGACCTGCGGCCCGTTCATCAGCGTGGTCTGCTGCACTTCCACGCGCCGTTCGCTCGGCACGTTTTCGATCAGCACCTGAAGCAGTTCATGCTCGAGCGTGCGGATCATGTCCATCATCTTCTTGATCACCTGGCCGGTCAGGTCCTGGAAGTCCTGGGCCATCATGATATCCAGCAGGTGGCTGCCCGTGGCGCGGGCCTGGCCCGGCACTTCGCCCAGGAACGCGCGGGTATCGAGCACCAGCGAGCGGGCGTCGGCCAGTTCCACTGGCTTCTCGAACCAGGCTCCCCAGCGCTTGTCGAGCGCTTCGGCCTGCCGCTCGATATCCGACTGGATCGGCTGTGCCAGTTCGACGGCATTGAGCGTGCGCTCGGCAGCCTGCTCGGTCATGGCGGCGATGTAGTTCAGGCGGTCGCGCGCGTCGGGAATGGCCTGCGCGGCGCGCTCGATCTCCTTGTCCAGACCGAGTTCGCGCATGTTGTCGCGCAACATCCGCGTGAGGTTGCCGATGCGGACGATAAGCTGCTCGGCGGAATCGTTGCTGAGGGTCGGAGTCATCGGAACGGCTCCCTGCTTAACCCAGCTTTTCGAAGATCTTGGCGATCTTCTCGTCCAGCGTGGCAGCCGTGAACGGCTTGACCACGTAGCCGTTGGCGCCCGCCTGCGCGGCGGCGATGATGTTCTCCTTCTTGGCCTCCGCGGTGACCATCAACACCGGCATCTTGCCGATGTTGGCGTCGGCACGGATGGCCTGCAGCATGCTCAGGCCGTCCATATTGGGCATGTTCCAGTCGGAGATGACGAACTGGAAGCTGCCGTCCTTGGCCTTTGCCAGGCCGTCCGCGCCGTCCTCGGCCTCTTCGACGTTGACGAAGCCCAGCTCCTTGAGCAGGTTGCGGATGATCCGACGCATGGTCGGGAAGTCGTCGACCACGAGGATCTTGATGTTCTTGTCCACTTTTACGGCTCCAGAGAATTACAGTTGTGGATGATGTTGTGAGGCTGACCGCTGCTTTGCGGCAATCCCCCGGTTTGCTTAGACGCGCTGGGCGCGTGTTCCATATGTTGCCAGTCGTGCCATCACGCGCTGGCTCATCGATTGCAATGGCACCACTTCATGCACGCCGCCGGCGGCAATCGCCTCCTTCGGCATGCCAAACACGATACAAGTGCTTTCGTCCTGCGCCAGGTTGTAGGCACCGGCTTCGCGCATGCGCAGCATGCCCTTCGCGCCGTCCTTGCCCATGCCGGTCAGGATCACGCCGATAACGTTCTTGCCGCCATGCTCGGCGGCGGAATCGAACAGCACGTCGACGGCCGGGCGATGGCGGTTGACCGGCGCTTCCTGCGACAGGTGCGCCACGTAGTTCGCACCGCTGCGCGCCAGACGCATATGCGAGTCGCCGGGCGCGATATACGCATAGCCGGGCAGCACGCGCTCGCCGTGCACGGCCTCCTTGACCGTGATGCGGCACAGCCCGTCCAGGCGCTGCGCGAACGAGCGTGTGAAGCCGGCGGGCATATGCTGAACGATCATCACCGCGGGACAATCGGGCGGCAGCGGCATCAGGAATTCCTTGATGGCTTCGGTGCCGCCGGTGGATGCGCCCAGGATGATCAGCTTCTCGGTGGACAGCAGCGGGCTGCGCAGGATCGGCGCGGCTTCGCCGCCGGCAGTCGGCTGCGGGGCCGAGCGCACGCGCGCACGCGACGCGGCGCGGATCTTGTCGGCGATGGTGTCGGTGTATTCGATCAGGCCGTCGCGGATGCCGAGCTTGGGCTTGGTGACGAAGTCCACCGCGCCCAGCTCCAGCGCGCGCATGGTGATCTCCGAACCGCGCTCCGTCAGCGACGACACCATCAGCACCGGCATCGGGCGCAGACGCATCAGCCGCTCGAGGAAGTCCAGCCCGTCCATGCGCGGCATTTCGACGTCGAGCGTCAGCACATCCGGGTTCAGGCGCTTGATCAGGTCGCGCGCCACCAGCGGATCGGGCGCGGTGCCTACCACTTCCATGTCCGGCTGGCTGTTGATGATTTCCGTCATCAGGCTGCGGATCAGCGCGGAGTCGTCCACGCAAAGCACCTTGATCTTGGCGGCGGTCATATTCGCTTCTGCTTCGTTTAATTCAGGAGGGCGTGCGCGCAGCCGTCTGCCGCGCGAACAGTTCGCCGCCGCGCGCCGGGGCGCTGCCCGAGCTGGCAATGGCGCGCGCCAGCGCGCGTTCGTCCCGCGCCACCAGCACCTGATCGTCCTGCCGCGTCAAGCGGCGCACCAGCGCCAGGCCGCTCACGGGAAAATAGCTGACGCGCCGTGCGTGCGGGCCGCGCAGGTCCTGCGCGGCCACGCGGATTTCTTCGGTCTTCAGGTAGCGCAGCACGAAATCGGCATTGCGGTCGCCGATGTTCAGCGTGGTCATGTTGGCCAGCACCGCGCCGCCGCCGAACACCTTGGCTTCGAGCCGCTCGCGGCGCGCGCCCATCTTGAGCAGCTCGTTGATCAGCACCTCGAGCGCGTAGCAGCCGTAGCGCATCGACGCCGACAGCATGCGGTCCACACGCTCGCCACTGCTGCCCTCGTCGTCGGGCAGCATGAAGTGGTTCATGCCGCCCACGCCAGCCTTCTCGTCGCGGATGCAGGCCGCCACGCAGGAGCCAAGCACGGTGGTCAGCACCACGTCCTGCGAGGTCACGTAGTACTCGTTGGGCAGCAGCTTGATGGCTTGCCGGTCGAACTCGCGGTCGAAGTAGGTGCGCGTGGCGATGGCTTCGGGAAGATGGGGCGTGCGCATCATGCCCTGCCAGTCCGGGCCACTTCCGGCGCCAGTTCGTATACGGTCTGTCCGCGCAGCTGGAAGGCGCGCGTAACGTAGGAGAAGTTCTCCGAGTGCCCGGCGAACAGCAGGCCGTGCGGCTTGAGCAGCGGCACAAAGCGCTCGAGGATCCGGCCCTGCGTCGGCTTGTCAAAGTAGATCATCACGTTGCGGCAGAAGATCGCATCGAAGCGCTCGCGGATACCCCAGTCCGGGGCCAGCAGGTTGAGCGGCTCGAACGTGATGGTCGAAGCCAGGTCCGGTTTCACCTTCACCGAGCCCGCGCGCTGGCCGGTTCCCTTCAGGAAGAAGCGCTTGAGCCGCTCCTGCGACAGGCGCGCCACCTGGTCTTCCGAGTACACGCCGGCACGCGCCTTGGCGAGCACCTGCGTATCGATATCGGTGGCCAGCACCGTGCCGGCGCGCTCTCCGAGCGCTTCGGCCAGCGTGATGGCAATCGAATACGGCTCTTCGCCGGTGGAAGCGGCCGAGCACCACACGCTGTAGGGCCTGCCGGTCTTCTTGGCATGTTCGGCCAGCAGCGGAAAATGGTGCGCTTCGCGGAAGAACGACGTCAGGTTGGTGGTCAGCGAGTTGGTGAAGAACTCCCACTCCTGCGAGTGTTCGTCTGCGTCCAGCATGGCCAGGTAGCTGGCAAAATCGGAAAGCTGCAGCGAGCGCAGCCGGCGCGCGAGCCGGCTGTAGACCATTTCACGCTTGTGGCTGCCCAGCGAGATGCCGGCACGCCGGTGGATCAGCGCGCGGATCTTCTCGAAATCCCGCTCGGTCAGCAGGAAATCGCGCGACTCATCGCGCCGCAGGCTTGCGGCCGGCGCGGTGGCGGCCGGATTTCCGGCAACGCTGGCGGCAGTGCGGTACGGCATCATGGCTGGGCTCGGTAATGCGCTTCAGAATGCTCGTGCAGATCAGGCAGCCTCGGCCTCGACCAGTGCCATTTCGGCGCTCGTCATCAGGCGCTCGATGTCGATCAGCACCAGCATGCGGCCATCGACGGTGCCAAGGCCGGTCAGGTGCTCGGTCGAGATCGACACGCCGAATTCCGGCGCCGGCTTGATGGCATCGCCCGTCAGCGTCAGCACGTCCGATACGCCATCCACCACGATGCCAACCACGCGGCCGGCCACGTTGAGGATGATCACTACGGTCTGGTGGTCGTAGCGCACGTTGCCCAGGCGGAACTTCAGGCGCAGGTCGACGATCGGCACGATCACGCCGCGCAGGTTGGTCACGCCCTTGATGAAATCCGGTGCGCTGGAAATGCGGGTCACCGTCTCGTAGCTGCGGATCTCCTGCACCGTCAGGATGTCGATGCCGTATTCCTCTGTCCCCAGCGTGAAGACCAGGAATTCCTGGCCCGAAGCGTCGCTTCCGGGGGTATCGATGTGTCCGATGCCGGCCATGATGTCTTGCTCTCCTGTGGTTCTCTGGTTGCGCGCTTACTGCGCCAGCGCCGGTTCGTGCCGGCGCACGCCGGTGCGCTGCAGCGCGCCGACGTCGACAATCAGCGCCACGCTGCCGTCGCCCAGAATGGTGGCGGCGGAGATGCATGGCACCTTGCGATAATTGGTTTCAAGGTTCTTCAGCACCACCTGGTGCTGGCCGATCAGCTGGTCCACCAGCAGCGCGAAGCGCTTGCCTTCGGCCTGCAGGATCACGGCGATGCCCTGCGTGGGCTCCTGAACCGCTTCGGCCACGTTGAACACACGGTGCATTTCCAGCAGCGGCAGGTACTCGCCGCGCACGTGCATCACGCGGTCGGAGTTGGCGGCGGTGTGCACGTCCTCGGCCTTTGGCTGCAGGGATTCCATCACGCAATTGAGCGGCAGGATGAAGGTCTCTTCGCCGACCTTGACCGACATGCCATCGAGGATCGCCAGCGTCAGCGGCAGCACGATGCGGATGGTGGTGCCGAGTCCGGGGCGCGAGCTGATCTGCACATGGCCGCCCATTTCCTGGATGTTCCGCTTGACCACGTCCATGCCCACGCCGCGGCCCGACACGTCGGTGACCACTTCCGCCGTAGAGAAACCCGGCGCGAAGATCAGCTGCCAGACCTCTTCGTCGCTGATGCTCTCGGACACTGGCAGGCCGTTCTGGATGGCCTTGTTCAGGATGCGCTCGCGGTTCAGCCCGCCGCCATCGTCGCTGACCTCGATCACGATATTGCCGCCGTGATGCTGTGCCGACAGGATCAGCTGGCCGGTCGGATCCTTGCCGGCGGCCACGCGCTTGTCCGGCGTTTCGATGCCGTGGTCCAGGCTGTTGCGCACCAGGTGCGTGAGCGGGTCGATGATGCGTTCGATCAGGCTCTTGTCGAGTTCGGTGGCCTTGCCGTGGGTGACCAGGTCGATCTGCTTGCCGAGCTTGCTGGCCAGGTCGCGCACCACGCGCGGGAAGCGCGAGAACACATAGTCCATCGGCATCATGCGGATCGACATCACCGCCTCCTGCAGGTCACGCGCGTTGCGCTCGAGCTGGCCCATGCCGGAGAAGAGCCGGTCGAACAGCACCGGGTCCAGCGATGATGCGGTCTGCGCCAGCATCGATTGGGTGATCACCAGCTCGCCAACCAGGTTGATGATCTGGTCAACCTTCTCGGTGGGCACGCGGATCGAACCTTCCTGGCCATGCGCGGCGGCCGCGGCTTGCGGCCTGGCCTTCTCCTTCGCGGCGGGGGCTGCGGGCGCTGCCGCGGCCGGTGCGGCAACCGGGGCAGGCGCAGGGGCTGCGGCCGGAGCGGGCGCGGCGGCGGCCGCTTCGACCACGATCTGGTCGGCCTCGATCACGAAGCAGCACACGGCAATGATGTCGTCGGCGCTGCACTGGCTGTTCAGCCAGATTGCCAGCTCGCCGTTCTCTTCCTGCTGGCCGGTGATCTCGCCCAGGTTGGCGAGTTCTTCGCGCAGCAGCGCCTGGTCGGCGGCGGATACCTTGATCAGGCGGATCTTCAGGCCGCCGGCGCCGTCCGCCGCTGCCGGCGCCACGGCGGCGGGAGCTGGCGCCGGAGCCGCAGGCGCAGGCGCGGCTCCGCTCGCGTGGCCGGCGGCTTCCTGCGCCAGCTGCTGCAGGACTGCGCAGATGCGCGCCAGCGTTTCAGGATCGGGTTCGGTGCCGTTGCGGTAGGCGTTGAGCTGATCTTGCAACACGTCCTTGGTTTCCAGAAAGGTGTCGATGATGGTCCGGGACAACGCCAGTTCCTGCCGGCGCGTGCGGTCGAGCAAGTTCTCGAAGATATGCGTGGTTTCAGTCAGCGCCGCGAAGCCGAACGTGGCCGCGCCGCCCTTGATGGAATGCGCTGCACGGAAGATCGCGTTGAGATGTTCCGGATCTGGCGACTCGAGGTCGAGCCCGAGCAGCAACTGCTCCATTTCAACGAGCAGCTCTTCCGCCTCTTCGAAGAAGGTCTGGTAAAACTGCGTGATATCGATATCGACAGACATGGCGTCCTGACTCACTAAATTACTGCGCTAGGCATGGCCGCCGCGGACGGCGGCCATGCATCATTGGGTCTTGCCTGTTGGCTTCGCGGCGGCCGGTGCCGACGCCGCTTCCAGCCCTGCCTGCATCTCGCCGGCAACCTTGCCTGCCTGCGCGGCAACCGAGACCTCGGCGGCACTGGCGTTCTCTGCTTCGAACCTCGCCTGCGCCTTTTGGTTGAGCACGACGATGCTGATGCGGCGGTTGACCGGGGCCAGCAGGTCGCTCTTGTCCAGCGGCATGGTTGCCGCCAGGCCCAGCACGCGCAGCACCTTGCCTTCGTTCATGCCGCCGGCAATCAGCTCGCGGCGCGAGGCGTTGGCGCGATCGCTGGACAGTTCCCAGTTGCTGTAGGTGCGCTCGCCGTTGGAGTAGTTGGCCGCATCGGTATGGCCCGACAGGCTCACCTTGTTCGGCAGCTCGTTCAGCACCGGGCCGATCTCGCGCAGTATGGCGCGCATATAGGTTTCGACGTTGGCGCTGCCGGTACGGAACATTGGCCGGTTCTGCGTATCCAGGATCTGGATGCGCAGGCCCTCGCTGGTGATATCCAGCAGCAGCTGCGGGCGGAACTGGCGCAGCACCGGGTTGTTCTCGATGATCTGCTCGAGCCGGTTCTTGAGCGCGCGCAGGCGCTGGGCTTCCTGCTGCTCGTTGCGGCGCTGTTCGTCGGAGGTCTCGTTGTCGCGGGCCCGCAGGACCTCGCCGTCCTTGCGCATGGCGTCCATGCCGCCGCCGGGAATCACGCTGGGCGACTGGCTGCTTTTCTCGCCGCCGACAATGGCCACCTTCAGCGGCATGCGGAAATACTCGGCAATGCCTTCCAGCGTCTTCTTGTTGGCGCTGGAAAGCAGCCACAGCACCAGGAACAGCGCCATCATCGCCGTCATGAAGTCGGCGTAGGCAATCTTCCAGCTGTGGTTGCCGTGCGGCCTTGCGTGCGACTTCGCCCTGCGGACGATGATCGGACGCATATCGTGTGCGCTGCTCATGGCGATGGCTCCGCTCGCGTCAGTTCAGGCTCTTGACTTCACGCACGTGGTCGTCGAGCTCGAGGAACGACGGCCTGACCGTGGAATAAAGCACCTTGCGGCCGAATTCGACCGCCACCAGCGGGGCGTAGCCATTGAGCGAAGCCAGCAGCACGACCTTGATGCACTCGTAGACCTTCACGTTCTCGGAGACCTGCAGCTCGATGCGCGAGGCCAGCGGCGAGACGAAGCCATACGCCAGCAGAATGCCCAGGAAGGTGCCGACCATGGCGTGTGCAATCAGCGCACCCAGCTCCGCCGGCGGCAGGTCCGCCGAAGCCAGCGCGTGCACCACGCCCATCACGGCGGCCACGATGCCGAACGCCGGCAGGGCGTCGCCGACACGCGACAGGGCGTGGGCGGGAATCTCGGCCTCATGGCGGAAGGTCTCGATCTCGTGGTCCATCAGGGCCTCGATCTCGAACGCGTTCATGTTGCCGTTGACCATCATGCGCAGATAGTCGGTGAGGAACTCCATCACCACCGAGTCGGACAGGATGCGTGGATACTGGCTGAACACGCTGCTGGAGGCCGGATCGGCAATTTCCTTCTCGAGGAAGAGAATGCCCTCGCGGCGCGCCTTGGACAGCAGCACGTACAGCAGCGACATGACGTCCAGGTACAGCTCTTTCTTGTACTTGGAGCTCTTGAACAGGCCCGGCAGCGCGCGGGCGGTGGCCTTGATCGCCTTGGTCGTATTGGTGGCGACAAAAGCGCCCAGCGCGGCGCCGCCAATGATGATCAGCTCCGCCGGTTGATAAAGCGCGCCCATATGGCCGCCGGTCATGGCGTAACCGCCAAGCACCGCCGCTACCACGACGACATAGCCAAGAACTACTAGCACGATCGGATCCCCGTCTAAAAAACGCGCGTCAGTCACGCACAATTGCCCGGAGCACGGGCGAACGGGGTTGCCGGTCGCCAGTGCTGCTGAGCTTGCCAGCCAGGCGGACCTTGACCAGGATCAGGCGTCGGTCTGCGGGGCGGCGGCGTCTTTCGAGAGCTTCTTCACCTTGCCGGCACGCGAGGGTGGACGGCACAGGCTGCAAACGAAATTCGCGTGCGGCTCATAGGCGTGCGTGACAAACTGTCCACCGCAGCACGTGCAGCGCGATAGCTGCAGCATGTTGCTCTCGAAGAACCGTACTAACGTCCAGGCACGGGTGAAACTTAAGACAATTTCGCCGCCGAGCAGCGAAACATGCTCAAGGTAGAGACGGTAAGCGGCCACCACGGCGCGAATGCCCACGGTCTCGCCTTCCTGCACCATGAACTGGTACGCGGAGAAGAACAGCGACGAGTGGATATTCGGCAGCCAGGTGGTGAACCAGTCCGTCGAGAAGGGGAGCATGCCCTTGGGCGGCGAGACGCCGCGCAGCTCCTTGTAGAGGCGAATGAGCCGGTCGCGCGAGAGCGTGGTCTCGGCTTCCAGCACCTGCAGGCGCGCACCCAGGCCGATCAGCTCGATGGCGAGCTGGGTCTGGTTGGCATCCTGCAGGACGCTCTTGCGATTGGGGACGGGAGTGGCCGTGAAGCTCCGGGCGGGCTGGGCCTGCAGGAGCGCGGTCAATTGAGTGACTCCACAGGCTGACGTGCGAGCAGGATCGCGGCGTGGATCTGCTGCATGTCATGGCTCTTGGCCGTATGTGTCAGGGTGGAGAGTAGCGCATGGTCGTCGAAGCGGAACCTGCACAGCACCATGTTCGATGCCGCCAGCTTGACGAGTTGCGCCGAGGTCAGCTTGGCAAGGATGCCCGCAATTTCCTTGCTGACGCCAAGCCTGAACATGGCTTCCACGTGATTTTCGCGCACTAGTCGTTGCGCGAGCAGCAGATAGGCGAGGTTAACCTCCCTGATCTCCTGGAGAACTTCACTGCTTTCCAATTTTTCCCCGCTACCAAAAACCCGCTGGCCGCTTGTCCGGCGCTTACCGGTGGCCCTGAAGGGCTGCCGGCGACCAGATCGTTTCAGTGCGTTTCCAGGCGGGTACAACGTACGACTGAAGGAACTTCCGCTCTCGTCACACTTATCAACACCGTTACAAGTGTTACAGAGTGTAAGTGAAACTGTTACGTTTATATCGGCAATCTACCTGCAATGCCAATCCCCACTTACGCGGGGGATCGGAAATGTCGCACGAAAGATACATGGCCGCGGCGAATTTTGTAACAATTCACGGGCCAGACATTTGATTAGGCTCAATGCAGTATCGCAAACGTCATAGCAACGGCGTGCCGGACCGATAACCTGGCCGACCTCCCGGATTCCACTATTGACTTACGGCGTCGTCACTGAGCAAAAAAACCGCGCAGCCAGCCCGCGATCCTGGCGAAGATATCGTCGGGCGCTTCGCGGAACAGCTGCGGGCGCGCGCGCTCCACCTGCTCCATCACGCGGGACGCTTCACCGGGCTGCACCGAGCCGTATTCCAGTGCCAGTCCAAGCATCGCGCGCAGCTCCCCGACGCGCGAGCGGCCCGCCGCCTCGCTCTCTTCGGTCTGCAGGGCATACATCAGGTCGTAGGCCCTTTGCCGCAGGCTTTCGGCCAGGCGCCATGCAGGCGTGCGCATGCGCTCTTCCAGCACGCGAATGTCTTCCGCCGAGGCGGCGACCTGTGCCGCCAACGCATCGGTGAAGGCGCTGTCCGCGCCGCACTCGGTGAGTACCTGCGTGGCCCATTCGCGCGCATGCGCAAGGCGCTGCTGCGGCGTCCATTCTGGCTGCACCGCCAGCCCGAAGCCGAAGCGCTGCGCGTCGCGCATCAGCGCGGCCAGCGCATTGGGCAACTGCTTGTCGAAGACCCTTCGCGCCCAGCCGTATTCGCCGCCGGCAAGCAGGCGCGTGACGGCGCGCTCGGTCAACGGTGCGTCATGCTGGAGCAGGCGCGCACGCAGGAAGTCGTCGAACTCCGGCGGCAGGAATTCGCTGTCGAGCCCGGTCGATACGCTGACAAACTGCTGGAATTCCTTGCGCAGCCTGGCAGCATCGTCGAGCGGCAGGGCCAGTGTGATATCGGTTGTCATAGTTGTGGCGCAGAATCGCCCGCGCGGGCCGTGGCTCGCACGGTAGCGGCATGGCTCAGAACGCGCTCCAGTCTCCGTTGTCCGTCACGGCCGCAATACGCGGCGATAGCCTGGCGGGCGCTGCGGGCTTGAGCGTGGGTTCCTGGTCGCCGTCGTGGCCGGCACTCCCATCCGTTTCGATGGCGGCTGCCGCGGTCACGGCTGTCACTGCCGCAGGCGCGCTGCGGCCTGCAAGGGCCTTCACGGCGCCCGCTGCCCGTGCCGCTTTGGCTACCAGCGGGGTGGCAGAAGGCCTCACCGCGGGCTTCGCATCAAAGCGCGCACCCATGGCGTCTTCCTGCGCCAGGCGGAAGGTGGCGACCGCGGCCTGCAGGTGTGCAGCCTGGTCGTTGAGCGCGCCGGCCGCTGCCGCGGCCTGCTCGACCAGTGCGGCATTCTGCTGCGTGGCTTCGTCCATCTGCGCGACGGCCTGGTTCACCTGCTCGATACCCGAGCTCTGCTCGGCCGAGGCAGCGCTGATCTCGCCCATGATGTCGGTCACGCGCTTCACGGCCTGCACGATCTCGTCCATGGTCTTGCCGGCCTGGCCGACCAGCGCCGAACCGTTGTCCACGCGCGCCACCGTATCGCCGATCAGCCCCTTGATTTCCTTCGCCGCGTTCGCGCTGCGCTGCGCCAGGCTGCGCACTTCGCCCGCCACCACCGCGAAGCCGCGGCCCTGCTCGCCGGCGCGCGCGGCTTCCACCGCCGCGTTCAGCGCCAGGATGTTGGTCTGGAACGCAATGCCTTCGATCACGCCGATGATGTCGACAATCTTCTTCGATGCATCGTTGATCTCGTCCATGGTCTGCACCACGCGGCCCACCACTTCGCCGCCGCGCACCGCTGTCTCCGACGCGTTCGCCGCCAGGCCGCTGGCCTGGCGCGCGTTGTCGGCGTTCTGGCGCACCGTGCTGGTCAGCTCTTCCATGCTCGATGCGGTTTCTTCCAGCGATGCGGCCTGCTGCTCCGTGCGCTGCGACAGGTCGTTGTTGCCTGCAGCGATCTCGCGCGATGCCGAGCCGATCGACTCGGCCGATTCCTTGAACTCGCGCACCATGCGCGAGAGCTGTCCCTGCATCTGCTTCATGGCATGGACCAGGCTGCTGCGGTCGCCGGCACGCGTGGTCACCGGCGAAGAGAAGTCGCCCTCGGCGATGCGCGAGGCAATCTGCACGGCATAGCCCGGCTCGCCGCCCAGCTGGCGCGACAGCGCGCGTGCGAGCAACACGCCCAGCGCCACCGACAGCGCCATGCCGCCGAGCACCAGGCCGAGCATCCACAGGCGCGTACTGGTGTACACGCTGCGCGCCTCCTCCATGTTGCTGCGGGCGAAATCGTCGCGGCGCTTGACCATCTTCAGCATGACCTCTTCCAGCGCGTGGCTGTCCTTGATCAGCTCGGCGCTCTCGGTGAAGACCTGGCTTTCAAACTGCGAGGTATCGAGCGGCTGCTTGCTGACCAGCTCGACGTACTTGCTCATGCGGTCGCGGAAGGTCGGCGACAGGCCCTGGTATTCCTTCACCAGTGCCTTGCCCTCGGGCTGTTCGAATACGCCGGCGACCTGCTTGATGCGGTCGTCCATCAGGCCGAGCGACTTGGTGATCTGCTCTTTCTCGAGCGAGCGCTCGCCCATGGTCGAGGCAGACAGCAGCGCAATCTGGGCGCGGCTGGCGTAGACCAGGTTGATGTTGGCATCCTGCACCGCCTTGAGCGCCTGCAGGTCGCCGTTGTAGATCTTGCCGGTCCAGTCGGCCATGCGTCCCATATTGATCACGCCCAGCAGCCCCATGACGGCGCCGATCACGGAGACAACCAGGAATCCGGCAACAAGCCTGGTCGTAACGCGCAGTTGATTGAACCAATGCATAAAACTACCCCCTTGTAACTGATTATCCGGAGCGCGGCTTCACGGCCGCGCCCTCTTCTCCTGGTGCGGACGGCTCAGGTGCCGCCTGCCCTGGCCCGCCTGGCTACGCCCTCAGGCAGTCGCGAGAGCGGGTGCCGATGCCACGCCTTCACGGCGCGGACGCTGCGGACGAACTTCGGCCGTCATACTGATGCGGAAGGTGGCAATGGCGTCGCGCAGGCGCGTTGCCTGCTCTTCCAGCGAGCCGGCCGCCGCGGCGGCCTGCTCCACCAGTGCGGCGTTCTGCTGCGTCACCTCGTCCATCTGCGCCACGGCCTGGTTCACCTGTTCGATGCCCGAACTCTGCTCGGCCGAGGCGGCGCTGATCTCGCTCATGATGTCGGTCACGCGCTTCACGGCCTGCACGATCTCGTCCATGGTCTTGCCGGCCTGGCCGACCAGCGCCGAGCCGTTGTCCACGCGCGCCACCGTATCGCCGATCAGACCCTTGATTTCCTTCGCCGCGTTCGCGCTGCGCTGCGCCAGGCCGCGCACTTCGCCCGCCACCACCGCGAAGCCGCGGCCCTGCTCGCCGGCGCGCGCGGCTTCCACCGCCGCGTTCAGCGCCAGGATGTTGGTCTGGAACGCAATGCCTTCGATCACGCCGATGATGTCGACGATCTTCTTCGACGCATCGTTGATCTCGTCCATGGTCTGCACCACGCGGCCCACCACTTCGCCGCCGCGCACCGCCGTTTCCGACGCGTTCGCCGCCAGGCCGCTGGCCTGGCGCGCGTTGTCGGCGTTCTGGCGCACCGTGCTGGTCAGCTCCTCCATGCTCGATGCGGTTTCCTCCAGCGAGGCGGCCTGCTGCTCCGTGCGCTGCGACAGGTCGTTGTTGCCTGCCGCCACCTGGGACGTGGCCGACGAGATGCTGGCCATGCCTTCCTGGATTTCATGCACGACCGACAGCAGGCTGCGCTGCATGGTCTGCATGGCCTGCGCGAGCGCGCCGATCTCGTCGCCGGAATGGTGGTCGAAGCTGGTGGTCAGGTCGCCCGCGCCCATGCGCAAGGCGAAATCGAGCATCTCCTTCACCGGCCGGTGCACGCGGGCGAGCAGCATGGTGCCGGCGGCAAACGACGTCAGCACGGCGAGCGCAAAGCCACCCCACAGCCACGGACGCAGACCTGCCACGGCATCGCCGCCAACGGCTTCCACCCCCAGCAGCGCGGCCAGGAACCACACCAGCCCGCCGGCCTGCGCCCACAGGATGCGACGCTTCAGGTTGAAGCGCATCAGGCGGCCGGCCAGCCCCACCAGGCCGCTGCGCACCACTGCGCCTTCCCGGATCGCGAGGCCGCCCGCGCGGCCAGCGCGGAACTTTGCATAGGCAGCGCCCGCAGCTTCGATCTGCTCGCGCGAGGCCATCGAGCGCACCGAGGTATAGCCCACCAGCCGGCCGTCGGCATGCGTCGGCGTAACGGTGGCGCTGACCCAGTAGAAGTCGCCGTCCTTGCGGCGGTTCTTGACCACGCCCATCCATGAGCGCCCGGCCTGGATGTTCTGCCACAGGTCGGCAAAGGCTTCGGGCGGCATGTCGGGATGGCGCACCAGGTTGTGCGGGGCGCCCAGCAGTTCCTGCGCGGAATATCCGCTGGCTTCGATGAAGGTGCGGTTGGCGAAGGTGATGCGGCCTTTCAGGTCGGTGCGCGAGATCAGGTAGTCAGCTGGGGACAGCTTGTATTCGCGCTGGGTGACAGGTTGGTTGTTTCGCATGAATGACAATACTGCTGGCCCTGACGCTTGGCGGTGGATGCGCCAGGGCTGGGTTCGGGCCGGAAGACAGTGGGTCGTGCCGGCGTGCAGGCTTCCGGGATACGTGCGGCGGGTAGCTACGCGCGGCCCGGGCGATTCGGGGGCGCTCTGGTTTCAGGCAACCGCGTCGAGCGCGGCCAGTTCCTCGGTGTTGAGGAGCTTTTCGATGTCTACCAGGATCATCATGCGGCTTTCGACCGAGCCGAGTCCGCGGATGTAGTCGGTGGCCAGCTCGCCGGAGAAATGCGGCGTGGGCTTGATCTGCTCCGGCGTCAGCGTCAGCACGTCGGAGACGCCGTCCACCACGATGCCCGTAGTGCGGTCGTTGAGGTCGACGATGATCACCACGGTGTACTGGTCGTAGCTGATCTTCTCCTGGCGGAACTTGATGCGCAGGTCGATGATCGGGACGATGATGCCGCGCAGGTTGATCACGCCCTTGAGGTAATCCGGCGCATTGGCGATCTGCGTGACGGACTCATAGCCGCGGATCTCCTGCACCTTCAGGATGTCGATGCCGTATTCCTCGCGGCCAAGCGTGAACGCCAGGAATTCTTCGCCGGCGCCATCTGCCTTGTCAGTGTGCTTCATCGTTGTGCCCCCCAATTGGCCATGCCTGGCCGCTGGTTGTCCGCTGCTGTTTTTGGCGTGTCATCCGGACATGGTCCTTTCGGCATGACACCCGGGCATGACTTCGCCCTTCTTTGGTTTACGGCAGGCGGGCGCGTGACTGAAGGGCGGCCTCCGTGCGGGCTTACCCTTCCGTAGTGGGGATCAGCGCCGACACGGCTTCCATCAGCTGCCCGGGATCGAACGGCTTGGGCAGGAAGCCCGAAGCGCCCGCTTCGCGCGCCTGCTCGCGAATGCGGCTATCGGCCTCGGTGGTGAGCATCAGCATGGGAATGCGCGCGTAGCGCTCGGTCGCGCGCAGGCTGCGGATCAGCGTCAGTCCATCCATGCCCGGCATGACCTGGTCGGTCACGAGCATGCCGAAGCTGGACTGCTGCGCCAGCGCCCGCGCCTGGTCGCCGTCGGCCGCTTCGGTCACCGCGTATCCCGCCGCGCGCAGGCAGGCGCCGATCATGCGGCGCAGGGAAGGCGAATCGTCGACGACGAGAATGCTTGGGGATGACATTGGCGACTCCGTTTGCAGAGCAGTTGATCCGCCATGGAGGGGCACGGCCGGCGACGGACAGGCCGGCGGGCTGCCGTGCCAGTGGCCGGCAGCCTGCCAGAGTCGATATCGGCAGTGCGGGGGGAAGTCTTTAGAACCCATTTCACAATGATGAAGGGGCGCCCCTACTTCATTGTGAATTGGGTTCTCAGGCTTGCACGGGCTCGGGCGTGCGCAACGCTTCGGCAAACCCGGCGGCATCAAGCGGCAGCGAGAGCAGGTAGCCCTGCACTTCGTCACAGCCCATTTCATTGAGGATGTCGAGCTGCGAGGCAGACTCCACGCCCTCGGCCACCACCTTCATGCGCAGTTCGTGCGCCAGCGCGACCATCGAGCCGACGATGGCGCGGCCATGGGCGTCGGTATCGAGCCCGCCGATCAGGGTGCGGTCGATCTTGAGCGTGCCGACACGCAGCCGCTTGAGATAGCCCAGGCTCGAGTAGCCGCTGCCGAAATCGTCCAGCGCTACCTGGATGCCGAGCGACTGCAACTCGGCCAGCGTTTCGAGCGACTTGCCGATGTCCTTCATGGCCGCGGTCTCGGTGATCTCCAGCGTGATCGCCGAAGGCGGAATATCGTGCTGGTGGATCTGCTCGAGCAGGTACTGCGGGAAATTGCGGCTGGCAAAGCGCAGCCCCGAAACGTTGATGGCAATCGGCACCAGCGGCAGGCCGGCATCCTGCCACTGGCGCGCCTGCCGGCAGACCGTGGCGATGACCCAGTCGTCGAGCTTGTCGATCTGGCCGGACTGTTCCGCCACCATGATGAACTCGGCCGGGCTGACCTGGCCGAGCGCCGGATGGCGCCAGCGGCACAAGGCCTCGGCACCCACCAGCGTGCGGCGCCTGGTGTCGTACTTGGGCTGGAACTGCAGCGACAGCGCATCGTCCTGGATCGCCAGCCACAGGTCGCGCCGGATCACGCGCGTGCGGCGTGCGCGCTCGCCGGCCGCGCTGTTGAACACGCGGACCTGGTTCGAACCGCTCTGGCGTGCCTCGGTCAGGCTGACACGCGCCGCCTGCATCAGCGATTCGGAGGTCTGCGCGTCGCGCGGGTAGATGGCGATGCCGATATTCACGCCGATCTGCATCTGCAGCCCGCGCGCGGCGACAAACTCGGCCAGCGAGCCCAGCACGCGCGAGCCCAGTTCCTGCGCGCGGCCGTGGTGCACCAGCTCCGGCACGCCGACAGCGAATTCGTCGCGGGCCAGCCGCGCGAGGAAGTCGTGCGGCTCCAGCGCGGCCTGCGCCAGCGCGCCGGCGTCCTGCGCGAGGATGTCGTCGGCGCGCACCTCGAAGACTTCATCGACCTCGCGATAGTCCGCGATATGGATCAGCAGCACTGCACAGCTGCTGTCGGCCAGGCGTGCCTGCGCGATGGCCTGGTCGAGCCAGCGGCCGAAGCCCACGCGGTCGGGCAAGGTGGTGGCCACGCTGTATTCGCCGACCGTGCCCTGACCGCGCGCCGCAGCGCGCACCGTCAGGCGTCCGGGAATGCGCCCGGCACGCCGGACCTGACGTGACTCGACCTGCGGCGGCGTGCTCGGCGGGGCGTCATAGAGCTCGTCGGCAAGGCCGGTTTCGGTTCGCGCGGGCGGCGGCAGCCAGCCACGGGACTGCGCCTTGTGCACCGCGAACATCAGCAGGCACATCGCGGTCAGGCCGCCGGCCAGCCAGGCCGGGGGCGGCAGCCCGGCCGCATCGATACAGTCGCGCGCGGTCAGCGAGCCGCTGCCGCAGACCCGGCCCAGCCGGGTGCCTGCCACGGCGACCAGCCCCGCGCCGGCGACCACGGCGGTGATTGCCAGCCCGCGCCAGAACCGGGTGCCCTGCCGCAGCCAATGCACCAGCATCTTGAAAGCCGCGGTGGCCCCGGCGGCGGCGGCAAAGGCTGCCGCCATCTGCATGGGCTCGTTGGCTGCCGGCATGCTGCCCGAGGCGAGCGCCACCAGGGCCGGCATACCGACCGTAAGCTGCGACAGGAGCGCCGCCCACCAGGACAGCGCCCGCAGCGGCCTGCTCCCGCTGTCGCCATCCGGCTTGGCTGCGCGAACGCCGAGCACGGCGGCCACGCCAAGCAGGGCAGCGAGCAGCAAAAGGGCGGAACTCATGGCAATCATTGGGCTGCGCGAAGGAAATAGGGATGCGCGAAGTACGCCGGGACGCGGGGCAAACCCCGCATCATGGCATCTTGCGGCCGGCGTGTGAACAAGACAATACTTGCATCGACGGATTGACTGTTTAGAACGCGCTCCAGTCGTCGTCGGCCTTCGCAGCCCCAGCGGCAAGTGCCGGGCGCGCCGGGACGGCAACGGTTACCGGCGAGCGCGCCGGACGGGCCTTGACCCGCCCCGCCGCCCTGGGCGCAACCACCGCGGCGGGTTTTGCGCCGGCGCTGCCAACGCTGAACACCGACACCACGCCCTTGAGCTTCTGCGCCTGCTCTTCCAGCGCACCGGCCGCGGCGGCGGCTTCCTCGACCAGTGCAGCGTTCTGCTGCGTGACCTGGTCCATCTGGTTGACCGCCTGGTTGACCTGCTCGATACCGCTGGTCTGCTCCTGCGAGGCGGCACCAATTTCGTTCATGATGTCGGTCACGCGACGGACCGCCTGCACGATCTCGCCCATGGTCTGGCCGGCTTCGGCCACCAGCTTGGTGCCGCTCTCCACGCGCTGGCCGGATTCGCTGATCAGGGCTTCGATTTCCTTGGCCGCCGACGCCGAACGCTGCGCCAGGCTGCGCACCTCGCCCGCCACCACGGCAAAGCCTCGGCCCTGCTCACCCGCGCGGGCCGCCTCCACCGCGGCATTCAGCGCCAGGATATTGGTCTGGAAGGCAATGCCTTCGATCACGCTGATGATCTCGACCACCTTGCGCGAGGCGCCGTTGATCTCGTTCATGGTGTCGACCACGCGGCCCACCACGTCACCGCCCTTGAGCGCGATCTGCGAAGCCTCGCCGGCCAGCACGCCGGCCTGGCGCGCATTGTCGGCGTTCTGGCGCACCACGGTAGTGAGCTCTTCCATGCTGGCGGCGGTCTGTTCCAGCGACGACGCCTGCTCTTCCGTGCGCTGCGACAGGTCGAGGTTGCCGGTCGAGATCTGCTGCGTGGCCGATGCCATCGAGTCCGCGCCGCTGCGTACTTCGGCAACGATGTTCGACAGGCTGTCCTGCATCGCGGCCAGCGCCTGCATCATGCGGCCGATCTCGTTCTTCGAAATGCTGGTGATGCGCGAGGTCAGGTCGCCGCGGGCAATGCGCTCGAACACGGACAGCGCCTCTTCCACCGGCTTGACGATGGCACGATTGAGCGTGGCGGTGCAGAACACAGCCAGCAGCAGGCCAAGCGCGACGAGCACGAACGACAGGATGCGGATCCGCTGGAAGCGGGCTTGCGAGGCATCGAAACTGGCCTGCCCGGTGGTCATCTGGAATTTCTGCAGCTTTTCGTGGGCCGTCGACATGCTGCGCTGCAGGTCCGGCATGACCTTCTTTGCGAGGCGGATGGCCTCTTCCTGGTTGCCGCCCAGCAGTGCCTGCTGCAGCGGCAGGATGCCCTTCTCCATGAAATCCTGGCGCAGACGGCCGAGTTCGCCGGCAAGCACCTTTTCCTCGTCGTTCTGCGGCAGGCTCGCATAACGCTTCCAGGCAGACTCGGAGACATCGATAAACACCTTCGAGCGGTCCACGCTGACCTTCGGATCCTCCTGCTCGCCTTGCATGACACTGCGATCCAGCGCCAGGCGCATGCGCGTGGTGCCAAGCATGGCCTCGCTCAGCACAACCGTCGAGCCAAGCTGGTTCGCGTATGTCTCCTTCAGCGACTCGTTGCTCTGTGAAATACCGTACAGGCCCGCACCACCTACCAGGACGAGTAACAGCGACAGCGTTGCCATGGCGCCCCGCAGGAGGGCCTTGATCTGGATATTGTTCTGGACGGACATGATGTAAGGAGACAGTGAGCAATCCACGGGGCACGCTCCCCGGCCCCGGTACGGCAGACCGACACCCCGACGATCTGCCCTGTCCGGATAACGGCGCTCCCCCTTCCATCCTTGAGCGAGCCCGGATTTGCGCAGCGCAATATTCACCGCCCGGGAATTTGTGCGCGACAGATCGCACGTAATCCGGCAAGCGCATCGAATTATCGGTTTTGCCTCGTGATTAACCCCTGCACCACCGTGGTGATCGCCAATCGCTTAAAAAAGCGGAGCAGCCCATTTAATGGCGGACGCCCGCCCGGCACGCGCCCGCCCGGCACTGGCGGATTCAGGCTAATGAGGCGGCGACCAGCCCGGGTCGGAAAAGTTCAGCGCGAAAACACGGCAAGACTTTTCGCAAAACCAGCCTCAAATGGGTCAAAACCATTTGCACCGCAGCGCCGCGCCGTTATAATTCTTTCGACATTTCACGCACCCCACCCGTAAATCGAGGACGCAATGGCGACTTATCAGGAAATCGTTCAGAAAATCAGCGAACTGCAGAAGCAAGCCGAAGAAATCAAGGCACGCGAACAGGCCGCGGTGATCGCGGATATTCGCGAGAAAATCGAACAATATGGCCTGACCGCGGAAGACCTCGGATTTGGCGCGAAGGCTGCCGCCGGCAAGAAGGCCGGTGTCAATCGCAAGGTGCCGGTGCGCTATCGCGACAGCGCCGGCAATACCTGGACCGGCCGCGGCAAGCGCCCGGGCTGGCTGACCCAGGCCCTGGCCGCCGGCAAGTCGGTCGAGGATTTCCTGATCCGCTGAACGGTGCACACCCGCCGGCTTGCAACGCCGGCCGGTAAGACAAAACGCCACGGAGTTTCCGTGGCGTTTTGTCTTTTTCGAGCCCGCCCGACTGCTGGCTGTGTTCGCAGAAACGGGTACGCACCCGTGCCGGGCGGTTTAATCAGGCGTCAAAGCCAAGCGGATTGGTCGACTGCCAGCGCCACGAGTCTTCGCACATGCGGTCGATATCGTATTGGGCGCGCCAGCCCAGCAGCGTTTGCGCGAGGGTCGGATCGGCATAGCACGAGGCAATATCGCCGGGACGCCGGGCGACGATTTCATGGGGCACGGCCCGTCCGCTGGCGCGCTGGTAGGCGGCAACGACTTCCAGCACACTGTAGCCGCGCCCGGTGCCGAGATTCACCGTCATGCCCTGCTTCTTGTCGCGCAGGTAGACCAGCGCGGCAAGATGGCCGTCGGCCAGATCGCAGACGTGGATATAGTCGCGCACGCCGGTGCCGTCGACGGTGGGATAGTCGCCGCCGAATACCATCAGCTTCTCGCGTCGGCCGCCGGCGACCTGCGCGACATAAGGCATCAGATTATTCGGAATTCCGCGCGGATCTTCGCCGATCAGGCCACTTTCATGCGCACCGACCGGATTGAAATAACGCAGGTAGGCGATGCGCCACTCCGGATCGGATTTTTCCAGGTCGCGCAGGATTTGCTCGCTCATCAGCTTGGTCTGGCCGTAGGGATTGGTCGCCGACAGCGGAAAATCCTCGAGGATCGGTACCGCATGGGGATTGCCATAAACCGTGGCCGAGGAACTGAACACCAGCTGTTTCACGTTGGCGTCACGCATGGCGGAGCACAGAGTCAGCAGGCCGTTCAGGTTGTTGCTGTAATACTCCAGCGGCTGGCTCACGGACTCGCCCACGGCCTTGAGCGCGGCAAAATGAATCACCCCGCTGATGCGGTGCTCGGCAAACAGCCGGTCCAGCAGGGCGCGGTCGCGCACGTCGCCCTCGACAAAATCCGGCGTCTTGCCGGTAATCGTGGCCAGGCGCTCCACCACTACCCGGCTGCTGTTGCACAGATTATCCAGTCCGATCACGTTGTAGCCCGCGTTGAGCAGGGCAACCCAGGTATGAGAGGCGATATAGCCGGTGGCACCGGTGAGAAGCAGTGTTTCGGACATGAATTGACTGGAGTATGAGGAATTAGCTGGCGGAAAATGCGTCGGCCGCCGTGCCGAGGCAGGAAGTGGCAATGGCGGGAGTACGGCACCAACTAGTGCTTCCTCCGCGCCTGACGGCACATCGGGCCACATATTAACCGCTAACTGTTACAGCGACTGTACGCCGCGTAACACCGTACTTACATCTGGTCGCGGCGCTCCACAGGCTGCAGGCCGGCGCGGGCGAGCCACGCTTCATAGGATGCCCGCAGCCGCCAGCCAGACTCCAGATCCCGCATGCCCAGCAACTGCGCTACCGTGGCGGGCGCGGCCCCGGCCTCGAAATGCATGGCGCAGCACGTATTGCGCAGGGTCTGCGGCGAGGCGCGCTCGCTGCGGCCGGCCAGCACCCCAGCCTCGTCGAGCAGCGCTTCGACCCGGCGGTAGACCGAGGCCGCATGCATCGGCCGCCCGTTGGCCATGGCGGGAAACGCCAGGCTGCCGAGCGTTCCGGATGCTTCGCGCCGCGCAAGCCAGGCCAGCAGCGGGCGATGCGCAAACGGGAAGAGCGGCACTTCGTAGGTGCGGCCGTTGTCCGGCCTGACCATGCGCAGCACCACCGCCCCGGCGCGGGCGGCATCGATGGCATCCACGCGCAATGCGCGCGCCTCCCCGACTTTCAGGCCGCCGCCCATCAGCACCGCCACCAACGCCACGTCGCGAGCCCGCTTCCACTCCGTCGGAGAAGCCGCCACGGCGGCCGCGCCAGCGTCATCGGCGGCTGGTCCCAGCACGCGCGCGATCAGCAGATCGCGCTCGCCGGGCAACAGGAAAGCGGTGGGATCGTTTTCGCCTTCCGCCAGATGGGCGCGGACAGCCTGGCTGGCGGGGTTGTGCAGGTTGGCCTGGAGCCTGGCCAGATGATGGAACACACGCTCGATCAGGCGCGCGTAGCGATAGCGATGGGATTTGTGCAGATCCTGGGCATCCAGGAATTCGCCAATCTGTTCCGCCGACCAGCTCAACGGCGCCAGGCCACGCTCGGCCGACCATCGCAGCAGCTTCCCCCACATCGCGCGGTAGACCACGTTGGTGCCGTGGCGAAAGCCATGACGGGCCAGCCAGCCGTCGAACGCCCGCTCGGGATGTTCGCGCCAGGCGGCCAGGTCCGCATCGAACAAGGCGGCCCGCGAAGGGTCGGCGCTGGGCTTAGTGGTCACTGACTCTCCTGCAAACATGGATGGCAATGCGGATATTGTAGACAAGGCGTCACTGCTCGAGGTGCCGGCGAAAGCACCGCGCCGGCAACCGAAGCAAACTTCAGCAGCCGGGGCTTGCAGCGCCCGGCGGGCGCGTGCTACCTTCCCCAAAACTATGCAACTGGTTGCATAAAGAGAGACAGACCCACACCAACGCCGGACCGAGGAGACTTTCGTGAAACCAGCTTCCCTGATCCCCGCCGCGCAGCCTTCGCTGGCTGCCTGGCACGAGATGATCGCCACCCATTCGATGGCCGGGCTCGATGCCATCGTGGCCGACGAAGGGGTCTTCCGCTCGCCGGTCGCCCACACGCCGTACCCGGGCCGCGCTGCCATTGCGCTGGTCCTGACGACCGTGAACGAGGTCTTCCGCGATTTCCGCTACCACCGCAGCTTCGTCAGCGAAGACGGCCACAGCATCGTGCTGGAATTCAGCGCCAGCGTTGACGGCAAGGCGCTCAAGGGCATCGACATGATCCGCTTTGACGACCAGGGCAAGATCGTCGAGTTCGAAGTCATGGTCAGGCCCCGCACCGGGCTGGACGCGCTCGGCGCTGCCATGGCCGCACGGCTGGCAAGCCAGAAAGACGTACTGACCGGCGCGGCCTGACAAGCCTTCATCATCCCTTTCGCATCACCGTACAACCTCAGGAGACTCTGCTCATGTCCCTTCCCGCCCTGCTCCGGAACCGGCTTTCGCTGCCCGCGGTCTGCTCGCCGCTGTTCATCATCTCCAACCCCGACCTAGTGATCGCCCAGTGCAAGGCCGGCGTAGTCGGCTCTTTCCCGGCGCTGAACGCGCGCCCGGCGCCCAAGCTGGAAGAATGGCTGGACCGCATCACGACCGAGCTGGCCGAGCACGATGCGAAGCATCCCGACCGCCCCTCCGCCCCGTTTGCGGTCAACCAGATCGTGCACAAGTCCAACGACCGCCTGGAGCACGACCTGGAACTGTGCGTACGCTACAAGGTGCCCATCGTGATCACCTCGCTGGGCGCGCGCGTGGAAGTCAACGACGCGGTGCATTCCTACGGCGGCATCGTGCTGCATGACGTCATCAACAACGCCTTCGCCCGCAAGGCGGTCGAAAAAGGCGCCGATGGCCTGGTGGCCGTGGCGGCCGGCGCCGGCGGCCACGCCGGCACGCTGTCGCCGTTTGCGCTGCTGCATGAAATCCGCGAATGGTTCGACGGCCCGCTGCTGCTGTCGGGCGCCATTGCCAGTGGCGATGCCATCCTGGCCGCGCAGGCCGCGGGCGCCGACCTGGCCTATATCGGCTCGGCCTTCATCGCCACGGAGGAAGCCAATGCGCAGGACGGCTACAAGCAGATGATCGTGGACAGCTCCGCCAACGACGTCGTGTATTCGAACCTGTTCACCGGCGTGCACGGCAACTACCTGCGCGGCAGCATCGAGCGCGCCGGCCTCGACCCGGCGGCACTGCCGCAGTCCGATCCGTCGAAGATGAACTTCGGCTCGGCCAGCGCCAAGGCGTGGAAGGATATCTGGGGCGCCGGCCAGGGCGTGGGTGCGATCAAGCGCGTAGTGCCGGCCGCCGAGCTGGTGCGGCGCTTTGTCGAGGAATACGCGCTGGCCCGCCGCCGCCTGGGCCTGGCCGAAGCCGGGGCAACCAGCACGCGCGCGGTCGACGTCGCCTGACATTCCCCGCTGCAGCCGCCCCGTTCAGGGGCGGCTCAAAGACATGTCACTGCCGCCGCGCACCTTGCGGCGGCGCATCGAGCAAAGGCAGGAGCTCGTTCCCCCAGGCCACCCAGTCCTCTTCAAAACGGATGCCCCGCTGCAGCAGCGCATATCGCATCTGCTGGGCGCGGTCCATGCGGTTTGCCGAGAAGTCACGCTTCTCGATGGCGAGGTAAGTCTCCAGGCGCGCCTGATGCAGCGCGATCAGCCTGCGCATCTCCTCCCCCAGCCCGAGCGGCCCGATCACGGCATCGGCACGCAGCTTGACCAGGATCTCCTCACGCTGGTCCAGCCCGGCGCCGGGTTCCAGCACCCAACGCACCAGTTCCTCGCGGCCTGCGGGCAGCACCTGATAGACCTTCTTGCGGTTCTTGCGCTCGGCCGCGGTCACGTCGGGATCGGGCGGCGCGCCGTTGTCTTCGGCAACAATCCAGCCATGGTCGGCCATGCGGCCCAGTTCACGATAGATCTGCTGGTGGGTGGCGTGCCAGAAATAGCCGATGGAACGGTCGAACCGCCGGGCCAGGTCGTAGCCGGAAGACGGTTTCTCGATCAGGGAAATCAACAAGGCGTGCTGTGTCGACATTCGGCTGCGCAGGTTGCCGCGGGGGCGGTTACGTAAACATCGGGGCCAATGCGGCAGGTGCGTCCCTCGGGAATCGCGCTATGTTAGCGCAACGCCCGCTGGCCGCGCGACGTCCGCCATCGCATTCCTGCGGTGCGGGGGGTCAAACGCCGAACCAAATACGATCCGTAACACGGATTCGTTATATTTGTCAGTTTCGTAAATAATTAGCAACCAGAATTAAAAAACACGAAATGGCATTTTCGTGGCGCATGGCATACATTCCATACATTGCCATTCATTTATCCGCGCGTATCTGGTCATCGCCCCGCCAGCTGCGCGCCCTGCCTAAACCCTGGAGTATGCGCATGACCGGAAGACCCGATCTTGCCGAGGAGCGTGACGTTGCCTGGGAAGCCGATGCTGATGACAGCCGGATCGGCATCATCCCGGCCCTGCCCGCCAAGGCGCCTGTTTATTACCGCCTGCCGGATACGCCGGAAGGCCACCATATCAAGGAATACGCCAGCGGCCTGCGGCAGCTCGTGCGTTTTGTCGGCGTCGAAGAACAGGTTGTGAAGTACAGCCTGGGCTGAGTAGGCCGGGCCAGCAGATTTTCTCTGTGGTTGTCTCCTCCAGGCCGAGCTGCGGCTTTGGATTGAACCCGCGAGTTTCTTGCGGGCTCTTTTTTTTTGGGGGGGCGACGGCGCTGGCTTCGTGCTTCAGTGCCTGCGGCTGGCCGCTGTCGGAGGTCGACGGCCCTGGCTTCGTGCTTCGGTGCCTGCTGCAGGCCTCTGTCGAAGGTCAACGGCCTCGTTTCGCCCTGCGGGCGAGTTCCTTTCTGACGGCGCCAGAAAGGAACCAAAGAGCGCCTTCTTGCCCGCCGGGCGGGAGTCTTATCGTAGTGTTCGACGGTTTTTGTACGGGTATGGGCTTCAGGGCATAGCTACGATGCCTGCCGCGTTGGGACGAGACGGCGCGAGGTATTGA
>NZ_JWMA01000053.1 GCF_000812465.1 Cupriavidus sp. IDO
AGGAAATCGCCCAGATGCAGAGCGTCACCAACCTGAACGGCAACGGCTCGGCCTTCCTCGACCACGTCAAGTCCGACCTGCACACCAACCAGAACGCCAGCAACAATATCTATCGTTGAGAAGATTGTTGAGATGGCGCCGCGCCGCGAGGGCGTCCTCGCGGCGCAATTTTTTCGCCTGTAAATCGGGGTTGGAGCGCGCCGCGGCGCGAACCACAATACAGACTGACATACGGCAGGGAAGCACCGGACCGCGCGCCTCCCGATTGTCGCCGTCGCACGCAGGAAGACATCGTGCCCACATCCCTCGTTGCCTCATTCACCGCTTGCCGGCGGCGTGCATTCTGGCTGGCCGCCAGCGTGGCACTGCTTGCCGGCTGCGCGGATTTCAAGCCGCCGGTGTACCAGCGGCCGGAAACGCCGGCCAAGGCCGAGTGGTCGCGCCAGGGATCGATCACGGTGTCGCCGGCCGAAACCGTGCTGCCAAACTGGTGGCAGGGATTCAAGGATCCCTACCTGAACAGGCTGATCGAGCAGGCACTCTCCGGCAGCTACGATATCAAGGTGCTCGCTGCCCGAATCCGCGTGGCTGGTGCCCAGATCGGCGAGGCCAAGGCCGGCGCGCTGCCGGTTGTCGACGTCGGCGCGGGCGCGAGTTTCGACAAGAGTACCGGCCAGAAGGGCACGTGGACCTACAACCTCGGCGCCCAGCTCAACTGGGATATCGATATCTGGGGCAAGGTTGAAAAGGGCGTACAGGCGCAGACCGCGGAATTCCACGCGACCGAGGCTGACTGGCGCGCCGGCTACCTGACGCTGGTGTCGAATGTATCGACCACTTACTTCCAGATCCTCCAGTTCGATGAGCAGATCGACCAGCAGAGCCGCACCGTGCAGAAGAATGGCCAGATCCTGACCACCTACCAGGCGATGTACCAGCATGGGCTGGTGCCAAAGATCCGCGTGATGCAGCAGCAGGCGGAAATCAACCGCCTGAACAAGGACCTGCTCGAGTTGCGCCGCTCGCGCGACGTGGCGGAGAACGCGCTGGCCACGCTGGTTGGCGTGCCCGCCGGGAATTTCAAGGTGCCGCCGGGCAAGCTGCAGGATCGTGTCCAGCCGCCGCCGGTGCCTGCCGGCCTGCCGTCGCAGTTGCTGGCGCGCCGCCCGGATATCGTGGCGGCGGAATACCGCGTGCTGGCCGCGTACAACATCGTGGGCCAGGCGCGCCTGGCGCAACTGCCGAGCCTCAGCCTGACGGCACGCGGCGGCACGGCCAGCTTTGCGCTGAGTGACCTGTTGAAGTCATTCACCTTCGGTTTCATGCCCAGCATCAACCTGCCGATGCTGGACCCCAACGTGCGTGCGCGCGTGAAGACCACGGAAGCCCAGATCGGGGTGGCGGAAAACGAGTACGGACGCACGGTGATGACGGCCTTCGAGGAAGTGGAGACCGCGCTGGTCAACGTCGACGCGCACAAGAAGCAGCGCGTGGAACTGCAGCAGCAGGTCGACCAGCTGCGCGTCGTGTCCGCCCAGATCGAGGCGCAACTTAGGGAAGGGGTGGTCTCGCAACTGGAAGTGTTCGAGACGGAGCGGTCGCTGCTCGCCGCGCAACTCGCGTTGTTGGGCATGCACCAACAAATCCTGGCCGACACAGTCACGCTCTACAAGGCGCTTGGCGGTGGCTGGCCTGCTGCGGAAGTGCGCAACGCGGCCGCGAACAGCACGCAATAGGGACGTTGCCTGCACGCGCGGCCTGGCTGCGCACGCAACGCGTTGCATACCCTGCCGCCGGATAGCCTCCCTGCGATGCGCGAACGAGGCCACGCAAGCGGCGCCACGCGTGCATTTGCGGTCCATACAGCCGATTGACTAGCGTAAGGCGTCGCCTACTATGTTCTTAGTCGATTTATCCTCACCGCCCGGTCGCAGTCGTGACCGCGCTGTTGGTTCTTTGGAAACATGGGCCCTGACGACGCACTGATCATGGAAATGCCGGTGAGGGTGGGTCAGGAGTTCGATATCTTTCTCTCGCCCGTCTCCCGTCCGGAGCTGGGCGAGATCCGCATCGGCGAAGACTTGTTCGCCGTCGGCCGCAGCGAAACCCCTTTTGCCTCGTATCCGGAAGAAGTGGTGGCGGTACTGTCGCGCCGCCATGCGCGCATCTTTGCCGAGCATGGCGCGGTGTACGTGGCGGACCTGGGCAGCAAGAACGGCACGGTGGTGAATGGCGCCGCGGTGGCGCAGCAGCCGTCGCGCCTGCGCGATGGCGATGAAGTCGCATTCGGCTCGACACTGTCGTTCCGCGTGCGCCTTTCTCCGCGTGCGCCGGCGCCGGAGCCGCCGCACGTCGCGCTGACACTGGAGCCGGAGCGCAACGACATCGGCCTGCAGCCAATCCAGGTCGCCGGTTTTCCCTACCTGATCGGCAAGGCCGACGACGCCTTCGCGCGCTACAAGGACAGCTATCCGCAGCAGGTCAACTACCTGTCGCGCCGGCACGCGCATATCTACCTAAAGGGCGGCGAGCCGTTCCTGGAGGACCTGGGCAGCACCAACGGCACGTTCGTCAACGGCAAGCGCCTGGTGGACCACGGGGTGCCGCTGAAGGACGGCGACCTGATCGCCTTTGGCGGCAATCACTTCGTCTACAAGGCGGCGCTCCAGCGGGAAGGCGATGCGGACGCCACGGCAACCAGGACGGTCATGTCGGCGCCGGCCAGCGACGTCGAGGCCGTTGCCGCCGCGGCGCCCGCCGCGGGCGATGACGGCGACAAGACCACCTTTGTCGGCGCGGCCGACTCGTTCCTCGATATCTTCTGCGTCGACTATCGCGCGCAGCAGGAAGACGAGGTGAATGCCGAAGCCGATGCGCAGGCCGCTGCGGCCACCGCTGCCTCCGCACACCACGAGCAGCGGCCACGGGGGCGGATCGCGCTGATGGTGCGGGAAGCGGCAAAGAGCTTCGGGCTGCAGGATGCCGCGCGCGCCAGACGTGCGGCCCGCTGGGGTGGCGCGGCGCTGGCGGTCCTTGCGGTGATCCTCGGCACGATGTACTGGCGCGGCGGCCCCGAGCGCCAGGTCAGGGCGCTGCTGGCCAGTGGCGCAAGCGCACAGGCGGCGCAGGCTGCGCAGGTAGCCGATGCGTACCTTGCGCGGCATCCCGGCGATGAGCAATTCCAGGCAATGGGAACGGAGGCGGTCATGCGCGCCTACGTGGCCGCCTGGGCCGGCAGGCTCAAGGCCCGGGATTTCGCCGGCGCGGACGCCGTGCTGGCCGAGATGAAGTCCCGCAGCCAGCACAATGCCGACGCGCGTCCACTGGTGGCCGAACTCGCGTGGATAGGCGGGCTCACGCGCTTTATCGCGCAGCGGGGCGGTGCCGACGGACCGATCCGGCTCTACACCGACGAAGCGCCGATCCGCGCGTTGCTGGCCCACTGGAATCAGGACACCGTGCTGCACCAGCGCGCACTTGGCCGCATCGCTACCTATGAGCCTGCTTTCCGTGACGTCTATGCGGATGCGCTGAGCGACGTGCGCAAGCTGCAGAACGACGAATCGCTCTACCTCGCGGCCATCGACCGCCTCAACGCCGCCATCGGCGCCGAGCTGTCGCGTGACCGGCCCGAGGCGCTGCAGCCGGTCGTGGCGGAGTACAAAGAGAAATATCCCCGGCTGGCCGGCATGGACCGTGTGCAGGAAGACCTGCGCCGCTATACCGAGCTGATGCAGGCCTTGCGCGCGCGTGCGATGGGTTCGCTGATCGCGCGGCTCTCGGCTGCCAGCTTCACCACGCCGCCGTTCCAGGCACAGTTCGCCCGGCTGTCGCCGCGCCTGCCACCGCCGGAGGTGGCGCGCCAGTACGCGGCCGCGGCCCAGGCGTGGCAACAGGGCGACAGCACGACCACGCTTGCCACCCTGCGCCAGATCCACACCGGCCCCTGGGCGGACGACATTGCGCGCGACGCCGCGCACAAGCAGCAGGTCGCCGCGCAGTTCGCGGCGTTGCAGACCGCGCGTGGCGGCAAGGGATATGAAGACAGCCTGCTGGGTTTCTACGCGATGCTCGACCCGGATCAGGACAGGTACTTCGCCAAGGCCGTCGAGTCGGATGTGAACGCCATCCGCGACAGCGCGCTGCGTCGTGCCCGCGACCTGATGAACCGCGCGCTGGCGGCATGGAAGCAATATCGAAGCAACGGACTGATCGGCGGCGAGCAGCGGCTGGAGTCCGGCATCTCGCCGAAGTTCCGCTCGCAGGCGAAGCTGCTGTCCGAGGCCCAGGACGATGCGCGGCAGGGCATGCGCATCTATGCGCAGCTCAAGGCGGGCGAAAGCGCGGATCTGGCGCAATGGAGCAAGATCGAAGACGAGATCAAGACCGAAGCCGACCTGCAGCGGCGCTCGTTGCGTGATCTGCGCATGGTGCTGGACCCCGCGGTGCTGAAAGCGAAGCTCGATCTGATCGGCGGCGAGCAAGGCGCTGGCTCCGCGGAAAGCGGCGAGGCGAAGGAGGCCGATACAGCCGCGTCGGGCAGCGACGGCAAGCCGCAGGGAGCGCAGCGATGAAGGACGAGAGCGGCGACAATCGCCTCAAGCCCCTGTCCGAGGCGCTGGAGGACCACAGCGCCGAAGGCATTGCCATTCTCAGCGCGGAGCCCTGGCGCCTGAGCCTGCTGACGGTGGTGACCACCTTCGCGCTGGTGCTGTGCGGGCTGGTGTGGTCGTTTTTCGGGCATGCGGATGTCATCGTTACCGCCGATGGCACGCTGGCACCGGAATCGGAGGTGCGCCGCTTCTATGCGCCGGTGGACGGCGAGCTGGCCGACCTGTATGTGGCCGAAGGCCAGCCGGTCTCCAAGGACGACGTGGTGGCACGGCTGAATGCGCGCGGCGCGATCGAAGCCGCCGCCAACGCGCTGGAAGCGCGGCTGAAGCTGGAAGACTCCGAGCGTGAATGGAAGCAGTTCCCGGAAAAGAAGGCGCTGATGGAGCGCAAGGCCGCCGCACTCAAGCAGCAGATCGACGTGGCGACCCGCCAGCATGAAAACCGCGTGGCCGAGGGCACCACGCGGCTGGCCGAACAGCAGCGCGCGCAGTTGCAGGAGGCGCGCAGCAACCTGGAAAACGCGCGCCGTGCGCGTGAATTCGCCCGGCAGGAGCAGGACCGTTACGTGCGGCTGTTTGCCTTGCCGGGTGGCGGTGGCGTGTCGCAGTCGCAGGTGGAAGCCAAGCGCGCCACCACGCAGGAGGCGGAGAACAACCTGCGTATTGCGCAGTCCCGGCTGACCGAACTGGATGCCCGGCTGAGCCAGGAGTTCACGCAGGCCAATGCCCAGCTGGAGAGCAGCGGGCAAGACCTGGCCGGCCTGCGCGTGCAGTACGACGCCGCCATGCGCGAGATCTCCAACACCGAGGACAAGCTGCGCCTGCAGGTGCAGACCGCGCGGCTGGTGGCGGATGCCGCCGCGCGCATCCGCTTCGAGAATATCGACAAGGACAACTTCCTGCTGATCCTGGCGCCGGTATCGGGCGTGGTGACAGATGTCACTTCGACCCAGCGCGGTGACAAGATCCAGGCCAACACTCCGCTCGGCGGGATTGCACCCAAGGATGCGCGCCCGGTGCTCAAAGTCGAGATTGCCGAGCGCGACCGCGCCTTCCTGCGCGAAGGGCTGCCCGTGAAGCTCAAGTTCAACGCTTTCCCTTACCAGCGCTACGGGCTGATTGAAGGCACGCTGGAATACATCTCGCCGGCCACCAAGCCGGCGGGGCCGAACAAGCAGCCGGTCTATGAAGGCCGCGTGCGGCTGGCGCGCGACTACTACGCGGTGGGCGGCAACAAGTACCCGCTGCGCTACGGCATGACCGCCACGGCGGAGATCGTGGTGCGCGAGCGCAGGCTGATCGATCTCGGCCTCGATCCGTTCCGCCAGGTGGCGGGGTAGACCGGAGCGGCCGGCAAGAACCGAAGCATGTCCCGACAGCCGCAGCGGAGGCCGTCAAAGGAGCCAGGAAAATGACAGGCATTGTGCGAATCGACGACGAGGTGCTCGGGGTCGACGAATTTGTCAGGCGGCTCAAGCTGACCGGACAGTTCGAGGGCCTGATCGAGCAAATGGTGCGCGACAAGCTGACCGTGCATGCGGCCAGGCGGCAGGGCATCCAGGTGACGCCGGAGGAGATCCAGGAGCGCGCGGACCAGTTCCGGCGCGTGCAGGGCCTGCACCGCGCGGCCGACATGAACCACTACCTCGATGCGCTGGGCGTGAGCCTGGACGAGTTCGAGGCGTTCATCACGGACAGTCTCTACCAGGAACGGATGATGGAGAAGGTCTGCAGCGACGAGGCCGTGCAGGACTACTTCACGCTCAATTCGCCGCGCTTCGACAGCATCGAAGTCAGCCACATCGTGGTGGACAGCGAAGGCAAGGCGAAGGAGCTGATCTCCTACCTGCAGGACGACCCCGACAGCTTTGCCGAGATGGCGCGCGAGCATTCCATTGCCGACACGCGCGAGCAGGGCGGCGAGATCGGCAAGGTGCTGCGCGGGTCGCTCAAGACCGACATCGAGGCCAAGGTCTTCAACGCCGAGGCCGGGGACCTGCTGGGGCCGTTTCCCGCACCGGACCGCTCCTTCTTCGAGGTCTTCCTGGTACGTGCCAAGCATCCGGCCACGCTGGACAGTGATGTGGCGGTGGAAGTGCGGCGGCTGTTGCGCGAGGACTGGCTGATGGCCAGGGCGCAGGAACATGTCATCGAAGCCCGCTAGCGAGGCGGGCGCGCCCGTCGAGCCT
>NZ_JWMA01000205.1 GCF_000812465.1 Cupriavidus sp. IDO
AGTGCCGGAAGACGTGCGGCGAGATTTCCTTTCGCGCGAGTTCTGGCATACGCTCGGATGCGGTGGCGACGGCGCGACGCACGACGTGGGTAGCACCGAAGCGCGTCAGACGTTCTCCACGAGCGCCGACGAATACCGGTACATGCTCGTGCCGAGCAATGCCACTCTCGCGCAGCAAATTCCCGATTGCTGCAACGAGGTCGCTGGCCAAGGGAACGACGCGCTGTTTGCGACCTTTGCCGCGAAGCATGACATGCGAACGCGCTCCGTTCAACGACAGATCGGCTGCCTCGACACAGAGAGCCTCGGAGACCCTGGCCCCGGTGCGTGCGAGGAACAATAGCAGCACACGGTCACGACGCCCGCATGGCGAGCTCTTGCTCGGCGCATCAAGAAGTGCGTCGAGCTCGGCCCGGGAAAGATAGTGGGGCATGGGCACGTCAGACTTCTTGCTTGGGATCGAAAGCACGCGCTGAGCGACGCCAATCGATGCGGGGTCGATAGCTGCGACATGCTGGAAGAATGATCGTATCGCCGTGAGACGAGCGTTGCGAGTATGCACGCAGTTGCCGCGTGAGTGCTCCAAATGGTCCAGGTACGCCAAGATCATGTCCCGGTCGAGGTCCTCGACTGCGAGAGCGCATGGTTTCTTGCCGGTTCGCTCTGAGGCGAAGAGGACCAGCAGTCGAAGAGCATCCCGGTACGCTGCCACCGTGGCCCGTGTGGCGTTGCGCTGTTGCGTCAGCCGTTGATGGAAGAACGACTCGAGATGTCGGGCGAGAGAGGGCTGGCTGTTCATGCCGGACCTCCTGCGCGGAAGACGTTTGCTGCCGCTAGGGCAAGCAACTCCGGCGTGCCTGTAATGTAGTAGGCCGTATCGCTGTATCGGCCGTGGCCCAAGTAAGTCGCCAGCAGCGGCAGCATCGATTGAACATCGGCTTCCTGTTGATGCCAGAGTGCGAGGCGTGTGACGGCAAATCGATGACGAAGGTCGTGAGGCCGCAGTGCTTGGCTCCCAGTCCTGTTCACACCAGCGAGTTCACAAGCTTGCCCGAATCCATAATACAGACCGGCTGTGGACAGTCGGCCGCCGCGAGTGCTGACGAAGAAGGCTGCGCTCGTCGGTGCCGGAAACGCGAGGTCCCGATTCCTGGCATAGTCTTGCAGCGCGGCCAAAGTGGTGGCGTGGACTGGGACCAGCCGATCCTTCCGGAACTTGGTCTTGCGGATCTGCAAAAGACCGGTGCTCAGATCAACATCGGCGCGATCGAGGCGCAGTGCTTCCCCGGAACGCAGTCCCGTGCTCGCCAGCAAACCTATCACGGTAGCCAGTGTTCGCCCCCGCAATGGCTGGGCGGTCGATATCCGTATGCTTGCAGCCATCAGCGAGCGCAGCTCTTCTTCGCTCAAGATCCGCGGTGGAGGGACTGCGCGTGAGCGAGGAAAGGCACGACGATCGAGCGACTCGGTGCGAGGGTCGAAAGCCGCGTAGTACTCTGCAAAGCGTCGAACTACACCATAGCGGATGGCCCTGCCGTTGAGCGTTAGGTTGCTACCTATGACGAAGTCCACGGCCAGAGCCCGAGACAACGGACCATCTGCATGGCTGGAGCGCACATAGCCGAGAAACGCGTGGAGCGATGTGGATTGTTTGCGAAACTGATAGCCAAGTGAGCGTTGAAGGGCGATGTAACTCTCCACCCCAGCGGTCAACGCAGTCACGAACGGGGTCATGATGCACCTCCGGGAAACGGCAATGCGACGTCAGCGAGTTGCGGTACGGCGACTTTGATGTAGAGGGATGTTGTATCGATGCTCCGATGACCCAGTAGATCGGCGACCTCCTTGATCGGCCGTCGCTTCTCGACCAGGCGTGTGGCAAGGCTATGGCGTAGAAGATGCGCGCCACCGCGTTGAATCCTGATTCCGGCACGCTCCAGTCGGAAGCGGACAATGCGCGAGATATTGCTGCTGTGGCAGAAGGAGCGCACAGGGGGAACACACGAAAGAAATACCTTGCGGTCCGTGGTCACCGGCCGCGCATGCAGCACGTACTCAGCGAGCGCTGCGCCGGCCTCTTTGAGCAGCGGCACGACACGGTCGCGGCGTCCCTTAGTGTGGCGCAATACCAGCTCTCCGGTACGCCACCGGATGTCATCGAGCTCTAACTCGCGCAGCTCTCTGTTACGCAGACCCGTCGTGGCCAACAGCAGCAGCATCGCGCGGTCGCGCATGCCAGACGGTGTCGTGGTCTCGATGGCGTCGATCGCACCCTGGACATCCTCCCACGCCACTCGCGACGGCAGGTGAGCGAGACGCCAGCATGGCGTCCTCGGTACGAACTGGGCCAGATCTTGGGCGTTGAGGCTCGCCCATTGCAGATAGCGCAGGAATGAGCGCATGTATGACGTCGTGGATGATTTGGCACTGTCGCTGCGACATCCAGACAGCAGGTCGCGCGTCATGACCAGAACATGCTTCGCGAAGAGTGCGGATAGGGGCGCGCCGGGCAGGTGCTCCCTCTGCCAGGCGAGGATCCGCCGAGCTGTTAAAAGGAGTCCTTCGCAAGTCTTTGGACGCAACCCGCGAATGACACGCAGGTGCTGCAGATAGGCGGCCAGCAGTGGGCGGTCCGGGTCGTCCTGGGACGGTTCGACTACAAACCGCTCCGGAACGCACCGCTCTGCAAAGCGGAGGGCTCCCAGCGCGGCCCAGCGGGCGGCCTTGGTCGGTCTTGCCCGTAGATAGCGATCGACGATCTGCAGAGGAATCGGCGTCGACGTGCTACAGCCGCATCCGTCTGCGAACGCGCTGAATCGCGCGATGCGGGCCAGATATAGCTTCGCCGAGTCGCGCTTGTAGCCCGCTCTCGACAGATCGGCAGCAATGCCATCGATCTCATTGCCGAGCGCGCCACTGCGAAATCTGGCAATCACTCGGCCATACTTGAAATAGAGTTCTAGCATGACCACTCCTTCCGTTGCAAAGGCAGGGGACAATCCCCGGCATGGAGAGAGTGGAATCCAAATGATTATGTGGCGGTAAACAGTTCGACGACAGCCAATTCCGGAGGTGTTGCCAAGTTACGTCACATATCAAAGCTCGTCACATAACAGCGG
>NZ_JWMA01000005.1 GCF_000812465.1 Cupriavidus sp. IDO
TCACCGGCCGACCCCGCAACCCTTGCCAGTGCTGCCTTGCAGCGCCGCGTTGTGTTGCGAGGGGGCGAATATTAAGGGACGAACGCCGGGCTGGCAAGTGGTTTGTCATAAAAATCTGATAATCAACTAGAAGAGTTGTTTAAGGCACTTCACCAGTCATTCGGAAATAGCTGTATAGAATCCAAATTCGGGCCCGGTCCGGGCCCCCTTCTATAAATAAGGAGAAGGACGTTCGATGACTATTCAAGCGACGTGGCTGCCAAGCCAAGGTACGAGTGTCTGTAACCTGACGACCGGATCTGCCAGCTGGCAGGCAGACCTGGATGCGTCGGCCGGCGGCGATACCCGCTATCCGAATCCGCACGAACTGCTGGACTCGGCACTTGCGGCGTGTACCACCCTCACCCTGCAGCTCTATGCCAAGCGCAAGGGCTATGCCGTCACCGGAATTCACGTCTCGGTGAATCATGAGGAAGCGAACGGCACCTATACACTGAAGCGCGAAGTCCGCGTCACCGGCGAACTGGCGCCCGCGGTCCTGGACGATCTGCTGCGCGTTGCCAACCGCTGCCCGGTCCACAAGACGCTTTCCGGACAGCTGGCGATCGAGACAACCATCTCCTGAGCCAGCCAAGACCGGCAGACGTCCAACCCGGCAATTGACCTATCAAATGATAATCGTTATCATTTAAACACTCAGGGTCCGACACGACCTGAGTCAGCAAATGGGTTGCCGGACACGACGCGTGTCCGGCTTTTTCCTTCGCCCGCCCCCTCCCTGAAGGATCCGAAACCCGCGATGCAGTCGCGCGTACCGCCCGCTCACTGCGTACCCTCAACGTCATCATCCTGACGCATGCCGCGCAGTACGGTATCGCCGATGTTCAAAGCAGGAAGATCCGGCATCGCGTACCTCGTACGGGTGGAGTTCGATGTCGTTTGTTCGCTGTCCCACCAAGGTTCTGTTGCGATAGGCCCAAAACGGCACCGGCTGCTTTGTCCGCGTCCGGTGCGCGGCTTACCATGAATAAAAAAGAAGAACGCAACAAGCCAAGAAGAATTGCAGTCGAGCGGGGGTACCTTGACGAACTACATCGAAGAGTATTGCGCGCGAATCAAGCGCGCGGGAGCAGCAGGCGTTGTCGGGAAGCCCGTTCTGGTCGATCAAGACAACACCTACATCATGACCTACGTGCCGCACGAGCATTTCAATGCAAATGCCCGCCTGGTCCTGGTCAGTACAACACCCGGGCATACCCATGTGCGACTGGCGGCCGCCGTCACGGAAGAGTTGCTGATCGCGCGCACGCCGGGCCGCGTCATCCAGCGTGAGAACAAGCGCCGCGTGGAACTGGGCGGCAGGCTGGTCAGGCCGAACCTGATCCGCATGCTCGATCATTTCCGCGTACCCGAACTGGTCGAGCTGCCGCATGCCGCCGCGCTGTGGAACGAGGGTTTCGAGAAACTCCAGCCGCTCGCGCTGCTGCCCTACGCCACCACGCGCCGCGGCCTGGCATTCGACGGCACGCTGGAAGAACTGCTTGCCTCGCCGATGCTGCGCGCAGCCTTCGACGCGCAGTTCCTCGGCGCCCTGCGCCAGATGCGTAACGATGCCCTCTACATCGCGCTCGGACGCACGGCATGGGCTGGCCTGCGCCACGCGGTCAGCCGGCGGCTGCTGGACAGGCAGCAGTTGCTCGGCATGATGCCAGTGCCGGCGCGCGCCGGCAGCATGGTCCGCTATTTCCTGCGCGAGATCGCAGCAACGAGCCTTTCCGCCAATGATCCGGTCCGGCATCGCATCGGCTGGCTCGATGCCGCCCACGCCGAGCTGGAGGCCAGCGTGCGCCAGCTCCGCGCCAGCCTTCCGGGGGCCGGCGGCGACCTGCAGATTGCATAGGCGCAGCCCCTACCAAAGTGGGGTCTCAGGCCACGCGTTTGCGCCGATAACTCCTCTTGAGGAAACTGACCTCCTCGCATTCCCGATTAGCGGCCCCGGTGTGGGCCGCGATTTTTTTTCCGCGGATCCTGGCGCATCCGCATCGCTACAATGGCTGTACCCCGCAACGGAGTACCGCCTGCAATGCTCCCTTCCCAGATCCCTCGCGCGCGCAAGCGGATAGCCGGACGCGCAGGCGCCCTGCTTGGGATCGCAATGCTGCTGGCGCCCGCTTCCGTGCCGGCACAAGCTGACAGGCCCGGCATCGCGTTCTCCGCCGCAAAGCCCGGCGAAGCGCTCCCGGCAGGCTGGAAGAACCTGCCGGTGGTCCACGGCAAGGCCATGACCCTTTACAGCCTGGTGGCAGATGGCCGCACCACGGTGCTGGAGGCCGATGCGAGCCATTCCGCCTCCGCGCTGATGCACGAGGGCAATATCGACCTTGCCCAAACGCCGGTGGTCGCGTGGCGCTGGAAAGCCGAAAGCCCCATCGAGGGCGCCGACAATCGCAAGGGCGCGCATGAAGACTCGCCAGCGCGCCTGGTCTTTTTCTTCGACGGCGACAAGCGGAAGCTCTCCTTCGGCGACCGTGCCAGCATGCAGCTGGCCAAAACCCTTGCCGGCGAGGAATTGCCCTACGCGACATTGATGTATATCTGGTCCGAAACTGCCGCACCGGGCAGCGTCATCCCCAATCCCCATACGGACCGCGTACAGATGATCGTGGTGTCGGGCAAGCCGGGCGATGCCGGCAAATGGCAAAGCCTGCGGCGCAACATCGCCCAGGATTACGAGCAGGTCTTCCACGAGAAACCCGGCCGTATCACGGCCTACGGGCTGCTGACGGACACGGACAACACTGGCGCCACGGCCCGCGCGTGGTACGGGGACATGAAGTTCCTGCCCGCGCCCTGAGCCGCGGGATCTATTGCGGCGCAGGCGTCTGCGCCAGGCTTTCGCGCAATGCGTGCGAGACCCGTGCCATCAGCGTCTGCTGATGGTCCGTACCGCCGCCGAGCGCCTCCAGTACGCTGACCACCTTGCCTGCGTCGTAGCGACGGCCGCTTTCGATCGCAGCCTCAAAAGCGTTGGCACGCTGGTTGATTTCCTCCGGATCCGCGGTCACCAGCAACACCGCGTGGGCCAGCACCAGATGACGCTGCCCGTCCGGCGACTGCGCGTCGGTCGGGGCGCGCCGCCAGTATTGGGCCGTGCCGGCGATCTTGCGCGCATCCTCCGGCGGTCCCCACGCCAGGTTGTAGCGGCCATCGCAGAACGAGCCTGCCACGGCCTGCCAGTGCGTGCCGACACCCAGCGACTGCAGCCCCTTGCCGATGACTTCGCACAGGTGCAGGTAGACGGCATCGCTGAGCGCCCCCGGCGGCCGCCCGACGGCATAGGCCAGGCTGAGATTGAGAATGCCCGGCCCCTGCGGCACCAGGCCACCACCGGACATGCGCAGCCACACCGGGCAGCCGCGTTGCGCGAAGTCCGTGCGCGCGGCCGCGAGCCCGGCGTACCGCAGATAACTCCGCGGCACGACCAGCGACACCGGAGCTTCCCACAACTGTGCTACCTGCCGCCCCTGCGCAGCCAGATCGAGCAAGGCCATTTCGGCCTGCAGAGGATCCGTCTCGGATGCGTCTGGATCGATGAATGCGAACGGCATATGAGGATCATGGGAAGTGACAGGCAGCCCGACCGGCCACCCGTCACCATTCTCCATGCAGGAGCGCTGCAACGCCACTGTTCTAGCCTTGCAGATGCCGGCGCAACAGTGCGTTGAAGTCGCCGGCCTTCTCCATCTGGCTCATGTGCCCGGCATCGTCGAAGATCTTCACCGTGGCCCCGGCCGGTGCGTGTGCCGCATGGGAGCTGGGGATGATCTGGTCCCTGGCTCCCCATACCACCAGCGTGCGCTTGCCGCTGTCCGCCAGCCGCAGCCCGGGCTGCTCGCGCTGGCGGCCGTTGGCGAATAGGCTGCCGCCAAGCGCGGCCAGCGCTTCCGGCACGCCGTCCAGGCGCTTGTAGCGAAGCAGGTCGTCCAGCAACTGCCGGCTGACCAGATCCGCATTGGCAAACAGCAATTCGATCACCGGCTTCAGCTCGCGCCGCGACTGCGCGCTGACAAAGCCGCCGGTGTAGTCGCTGTTCACCTCCTCGCCCAGCCCCGCCGGCGACACCAGCGCGACCGACAGCACGCGCTGCGGCGCATCCACCGCCAGCTGCGCGGCAATGCCGCCCCCCATGGAGTGTCCGACCACATGTGCCGAGGCAATGCCGGCCTCGTCCATGAAGCGGCCTACAAAGCCGGCCATCTCCGCCAGCGTCGTTCCCGCGAGCCGCGGCGATGTTTGTCCGTGTGCGGGCAGGTCAAGCGCCACGACGGTGTACGCGTCCGCAAGCGGGTCGAGGTTGAACAGCCAGTTGTCGAGATCGCCGCCAAAGCCATGGATGAAGAGCACCGTCTGCGGGCCGTCTCCCTTGCGGGCGTAGCGGACACGGATGCCGTCCACGTCGATAAATTGGTACGCAGGGGCGGCCTCTTCTTCGCCATCGTCGTCCGCCGGCGTCTCGTAGGCCGAGACATAAGCATCGATTTCCGCATCGCTCACCTCCGCTGGCGCCAGCACGCCGAGCAGCGCCTTCACCGGCAGCACGTCGCCCGCCTGCGCCACCTTGCGGCGCAGCGTGCCGGCGTCCGGCGCCTCGACCGCGTTGGCGATCTTGTCGGTTTCCACATCGAGGATCGGCATGCCCACCGAAATCTCCGCGCCATCGTCGACCAGCCACTCGTTGACCGTGCCTTCCTTCATCGACAGGCCCCATTTGGGCATCACGATCGGGGAAATCGTGGGGGAAAGTGCGGTAGCCATCAGTGCTTGCCTCCCTTCATGGTCTTGCGGGCCGCTTCCACGATCTGCGCGGCGCTCGGGATATACAGGTCTTCCAGCGCCGGCGAGAACGGCACCGGCGTGTGCGGCGGGCACACCATCTCGATACCGGCCTTGAGCGCGCCGAACGCCTGCTGCGCGACCTGCGCGGCGATATCGGTGGCGATATTGCAGCGCGGGCTGGCTTCGTCCACCACCACCAGCCGGCCGGTGTTCTCCACGGTTTCGAGCACGGTGTCCATGTCCAGCGGCGACAGCGTGCGCAGGTCCACCACCTCGGCCTCGATGCCTTCCTTGGCCAGCGTCGCGGCTGCCTCCAGCGCGCGATGCACCATCAGCCCATAGGTGACGATCGACACGTCCTTGCCGTCGCGCACGATATTGGCCTCGCCGAACGGTATCGCGTAGGCGCCCTCGGGCACGTCGCCCTCCAGCCCGTACAGGTTCTTGTGCTCGCAGAAGATCACCGGGTCGTTGTCGCGGATCGCCTGGATCAGCAGGCCCTTGGTGTCGTACGGCGTGGACGGGCACACCACCTTCAGGCCAGGGATATGCGTGAACAGCGGCGTCAGCATCTGGCTGTGCTGCGCGGCCGCGCGGAAGCCCGCGCCAACCATGGCGCGGATGACCACCGGCGTCTCGGCCTTGCCGCCGAACATATAGCGGAACTTGGCCGCCTGGTTGAAGATCTGGTCGAAGCACACGCCCATGAAGTCGATGAACATGAGTTCGGCAATCGGCCGCATGCCGCAGGCTGCCGCGCCGATCGCCGCGCCCACGTAGGCCGACTCCGACAGCGGCGTATCCAGCAGCCGGTCCCCATGCTTGGCGTACAGCCCCTTGGTCACGCCCAGCACGCCGCCCCAGGCGTCTTTCTCGCCGTCCGCGCCGGCGCCGCCGACAATGTCTTCGCCCAGCATGATCACGCTCGGGTCGCGGGTCATTTCCTGGTCGATCGCCTCGTTGATCGCCTGCTTGATGCTCAGTTTGCGAGCCATGGTTTGTCTCCTGATTGGATGGATTGCTTGGTGCGGCGACTCAGTAGCTCACGTACACATCGGTCAGCAGGTCTTCCGGCCCCGGCAACGGTGCGGCCTTGGCTTCCTGCACGGCGTGCTCGATCAGCGCGCCGACTTCGCGGTCGACTGCTTCCAGCTCGTCACGCGAGATCACGCCCCCTTGCGTAACGCTGCGCGTGAAGATCTTCAGGCAATCCTTGTTGGCACGGATGTCGTCGAGCTCGCCGGCAGCGCGATAGGTCTGCGCATCGCCCTCGAAGTGGCCATAGAAGCGGACCATCTTGCATTCGAGCAGCGAGGGGCCGCCGCCTTCGCGTGCACGCCGGATGACCTCGCCGGCCGCCTCGTACACGGCGAAGAAGTCAGTGCCGTCCACCGTCACGCCGGGAATGCCGAAGCCCGCTGCACGATCCACGTAGCTATCCACGGCGGTGCCATAGTCGCGCGAGGTCGATTCCGCGTAGCCGTTGTTCTCGATGACGAAGATCACCGGCAGGTTCCACACTGCGGCCAGGTTCAGGCTTTCGAGGAAGGTGCCCTGGTTGGACGCGCCGTCGCCGGAGAAGGTAATGCCCACCTCGCCCTTGCCACGGAACTTCGCCGCCAGCGCAGCGCCGCAGATCAGTGGTGCGCCGGCGCCCAGGATGCCGTTGGCGCCCATCATGCCCTTGGACAGGTCAGCGATATGCATCGAGCCGCCCTTGCCGTTGCAGGAGCCGCCCTTGCGGCCGTAGATCTCCTTCATCATCGCCACCGGGTCCACCCCCTTGGCAATGCAGTGGCCATGGCCGCGATGCGTGCTGGCAATACGGTCGCCGTCGCCGAGGTGCTGCAGGATGCCGACGCCGGTCGCTTCCTCACCGGCATACAGGTGAACGAAGCCCGGAATGTCGCCGCGTCCGAAATCCACATGCAGGCGTTCTTCAAATTCGCGGATGGTGCGCATCTTGCGATACACCGTCAGCAGCGTCTCTTTGTCTAGTGGCAGCGTGGTCGGGTCCGATTGCGAGGATCTGGCTGTCATATCTGTCTCCTTCGGTTAGTGGTGGTGCTCGGTCAAGTCAGGCGTTGAATCACTGCGCATCAGCCGGGTACGCGCCGCATAGCGCATGCAGGCGGCCACATCGATGCTGCGGAATGCGTGCTCGTGCAGGGTGACGGTGACTTCGTCCTGTGAGCCGAAGGCCAGCTCGCGCTCGCCATCCAGCGCGACGATGCCGGCGCGCTGGCGCACGCGGTGCGGCCTGCCATGCTCGAGGCGCTGCCAGCCGGCGATCGGCACGGTGCAGAGCAAGCCCGGCGCGATCGGTGCGCACAGATCGAATTCGCCTTCGCCTGCCGCCGCCAGTTCGATCGCAAGGCCGCCGGATTCGCGCCGGCCCAGTGGTTCCAGCATGCCGGCGATGGCCGACAGGCCAATCGCCTGCGGATCGGCGAACGAGACGTAGACGGCCGCAAGGGTATCGGTCTTCCACAGCGCGCGTGCGCCGATGAAGTGCTCGTGCGAGATCACGGCATCCACCAGCGCGATGTCGCGGCGGAATTCGCCGTTGGCGCCACGGATGACGATGTCGAGCCGCTTGTTGGAGGCCAGTGCGTTCTTCTCCGGAATCTTGCCGACCGCGTAGAGGCCGGTGGCCAGTCCGGTGATGGTGGGCTCGCGCATTTCCGGAAAGGCGTTGTTGGTGCCGGTGGAGAGTCCCGCGATCGGCACTCCTCCGCACTCGCGCACCACCGCGCGATGCGTGCCGTCGCCCCCCAGCACGATGATGGCGGCCGCGCCGGCGTCGGCCATGCAGCGCGTGGCATGCAGGGTGTCGTCCACGCGCGCGGTGACCGGCATGTCGACGTACTCGACCATCGGCAGTCCGGCATCCGGCCCCTGCCGGCGCGCCAGGTGGCGCCCCAGCATGACGCGCAGCCCTTCGCGGTCCGGCATCATCATCACGCGGCCGATGCCGCAGGCCGACAGCGCCGAGAGCAGGCGCAGCACGATGTTGACGCGGTCCGCCAGCTGCAGGCTGCTGGCGTTGGCAATCACGCGACGGATGTCGCGGGCCGAGATCGGGTTGGCGATGATGCCGACCCATGGCGTATCGGCGGCCGCAGCATGGCCCATTGCCTGTCTCCTGTTGTCATTGTCGTGACAGGCTTATTGCAATGGCTGTGCCAGTACAGGAAATGGCGATACGCAGCGAAACACGGCCGCCCAGGCGGCCGGAAGCAAGGGATAACCCGGAAGGAAAGCGGTGCGCCGAGGGTTCAGCGCGTGACAGGTGTCACAGTACAGCTGTACAGCGGCGAGACAGGCGTATAGGCGTATCGCCGCCTCGCCGGTAGCTCAGGTCTCGCCTGCTCCGGGCGAACCGTCACGACGGTTCGGAGACCGGATGCCATAGCGCTCCATGCGGCGGTACAGCGTCATGCGGCTGACGCCGATCTGCCGCGCCACCGCGCTCAGGTTCCAGCCCGACGCCCGCAGGTACTGCATCAGCAGCATGCCTTCCGGAGGGAGCTGGTGCGGATCGAACGCAGCCGGAGCAATGGCCGGTGCAAGCGCGGCGGGCTGCGCCTGCAGTTGTGGCGCAGCACCGAAAGTTTCGGGCAAGTCTTGTGCGCCGATATAGCCATCGGCACACACGGCACGCGCGTACTCCAGCACGTTGCGCAGCTCGCGCAGGTTGCCGGGCCAGCGATGGCGATGCAGCAGCTCGCGCGCCTCGGGCGAGAGGCTCACCGTGGCGCCCCGTTCGTCAGCCAGCAGCTTGCGGATCAGCCAGTCGAGGTCCGAGCGCGCGCGCAACGGTGGCAGGTCGAAACGTGCGCCGTTCAGGCGATAGAAGAGGTCTTCGCGGAAGCGCCCTTCCGCAACCAGTTGCTCAAGCCGGTGGTGCGTGGCGGAGATCACGCGCAGCCTGACCGGCACCGGGCGCGCCGCGCCGACCGGCAGCACCTCGCCCTCGGCCAGCACGCGCAGCAGCCGCGATTGCAGCTCGCGCGGCATGTCGCCGATTTCGTCCAGGAACAAGGTACCGCCATCCGCTTCCTGGATCAGGCCTCGCTTGCCGCGCGAACCCGCGCCCGAGAAGCTGTTGGGCAGGTGGCCGAACAGCTCGCTTTCGATCAGCGTTTCGGGAATGGCCGCGCAATTGACCGCGACGAACGGCTGCCCGCGCCGCGCACTGGCCTGATGCAGCGCCTTGGCAAAGTACTCCTTGCCGCTGCCGGTCTCGCCGTTGATGAGCAGGTTGATGGGCGAATCGGCCAGCCGCGCGGCGCGCTGCAATTGCTGCTGCAGCGCGGCGTCGCCACCGCAAAGCGCGGCCAGCGGCTCGGGCAGCGCCGCCGGCCGCTCGCGTTCCGGGCTTTGCTGCCAGCGCAGCGCAGGCGGCATCACGCTCAGGTAAAGCAGGCCGCCGCTGCGGTTGAGCGCCACCAGGCGCTGTTCGCTCGGCCGCGAATAGACGAACCGGCCCAGATCCTCCAGCCTCGCGTTGAACAGTGCTTCGAAGGATTGCCCCAGCACCGGGCCGGCATTGCCGGCGCATTGCAGCTCGCTCTCCAGCATCAGCCGCGCGCGATGGTTGTGCCCGACGATGCGCCCTGTTTCGTCCAGCGCCAGCAGGTATTCGGGATTCACGTCGACGAATTCCGGTGCCACATTCAGCTTCAGGATCCAGTCGCGGTGATGCACGCGCAGGAAGTTGGCGTTCTCGATATGCGCGGCATAGATGCGCACCAGCTGCAGCGCCAGCCCCTGGCTTTCCTTCGCCTGCGGCGAAATCAGCGCGGAAATGTCGAGGATCGCATTGAGGCTGCCATGCGAATCGAACAACGGTGCCGCCGTGCAGGTAAGCGGGATATGGGTCGCATCGAAGTGGTCTGCCTGGTGCACCGTCAGTGCCTGCCCGGTAACCAGCGCGGTGCCGACCGCGCAGGTGCCCGCGCCGCTCTCGCTCCACTCCGCGCCGAGGTAAAGGCCGGCATGGCGCAATGCGGCATCGGTATTGGCATCGCCGAGATAGTCCACCGTCACACCCTGCGCGTCGGTCAGCAGCACCACGTAGCCCATGCCTGCCACCTGCCCATAGAGGCTCTGCAGGCCGTGCCGGGCGATGCGGGCGAAATCGTCAATGCGCTGCTGGTGTTCGCGCAGCCGGGTCTGCGGCAGGATGCGCGCCTCCTGCATGCGCGAAGGGTCGAGTCCGTACTGGTGGACACAGCGCCGCCATGAATTCTGGATGATGGCGTCATGCGTGGTGCGGTCCGCGGGCACGGCCGGCGGGGGTAGGTAGGTGGTGGCCTGGACCACCGTCTCGATGTGCTCGCGTTGCCGCAGGTCCATCGTTGTCTCCTTGTCGTCGCTGCCGGCGGCCACGCGCAAGGCGGGCCGCGAACCTGGCGAACTGTGCGGGCGCATGGTCTGGATGCCGCGCCTCTTCCGGCTGTCCGGTCTTCTAATGTATCCGACGCCATCGCGGGCACGCAAATGGCAATCGCGGCACGTTGGCCGCGATTTCAGGACGGATGTGGTGCCCGCCGCATATTGCCGCGCCGCAGCGCGAACGGAGACGCCGTCAGGCCCGGACCGCAGACTTCAGCGTCCTGGCGGCCTCGGCCGCGATCCCGAACGAGCGCAGGCGCGCGGCATGGTCGTAGATCTGTCCGGTCAGCATCAGCTCATCGGGCTGCAGGTCATCGACGAATCGCTGCATGCCGGCGCTGACCGCATCGGGATCGCCCACCACCGAGCAGGCCAGCGAGCGCCGGATATGGTCAGCCTCGCTCTCGGTCCACAGGGACTCGATATCGTCCACCGGGGCGCGCAGCTGCCCCGGCGTGCCGCGCACCAGGGCCAGGAACTGCTGCTGCAGCGAGCTGAACAGGCGCCGCGCCTCCTGGCCGGTCTCCGCGGCGAACACATTCAGGCCCAGCATCACGTAGGGCCGGTCCAGTTGTGCGGAAGGCCGGAACGTGCGCCGGTACAGGTCGACCGCCTGGCGCATGAAACCGGGAGCGAAGTGCGAGGCAAACGCAAACGGCAAACCCATGGCCGCCGAGAGCTGCGCGCTGAACAGGCTCGATCCCAGCAGCCAGATCGGAACCTTCAGCCCGGCGCCAGGCACCGCGCGCAGGCGCTGCCCGGGGCGGACATCGTCGAAGTAGGCCTGCAACTCTTCCACATCCTGCGGAAAGGTATCGGCGCTGTCCTGCGCAAGCTGCCGGCGCAGCGCGCGGGCCGTGGCCTGGTCCGTGCCCGGCGCGCGGCCGAGTCCGAGGTCGATGCGGCCCGGAAACAGCGAAGCCAGCGTGCCGAACTGCTCAGCCACCACCAGCGGCGAATGATTCGGCAGCATCACGCCGCCTGATCCCACGCGGATGGTGCGGGTGCCGTTGGCCACGTAGCCGATCAGCACGGCGGTGGCGGCGCTGGCGATGCCCGGCATGTTGTGATGCTCGGCCAGCCAGAAGCGGTGGTAGCCCAGCCGCTCGGCATGCTGCGCCAGGTCGAGCGAATTGCGCATGGCCTGCCCTGCGTCGCTGCCTTCGGCAATTGGCGCGAGGTCAAGCAGGGAATATGCGATGCGGGAGTTTGCGGGAATGGTCGATGTCATGGGTCTGCCGTGGTAAAGCGGTGCGCACACCACGCGGGCGCCGCTTAAGAACCCATTGTGAAATGGGTTCTAAGACGTGGAGAATGTCCGCCATGGTAGTGAGCCGTGGCCAAACGTGCTGGCGCCGCCGATGCGGCCCTGCGGGCGGAATGGGTATATGCCGGCGCCTGCGAGGCTCAGGCCAGCAAGGCCTGCCCCACCTCACCGCAAAAAACGCGCTGCCCGATCGCATGGCCCAGCGCGCGGTAGCTTTCCCACTGCGCTTCATCGAAGAACTGATCCGCAGTCGGCTCCTGCGGAAAGGCGGGATGACCGGCGCCGTACTGGCGCACATCGGCCGGCGCCCAGTTGGTCAGGCGCGGCTTGACCAGTACGATGCGGCAGACCGGCGACCGCGTCGTCGAAGCATCCGGACCGGCGCGGAACACGTTGAGCAGCACCGCGCATTCGTCGGCGCCCGCCGCGCCCGGCAGGAAATCGTCGGGCACGCCGAAGACCCGGCTGAGCACCGGGTGCGTGGTGGCGGCCTCGGTATCGACCACGATCTCCAGCCCGAAGTCGATGCGCGCGAGCCGGATCAGGTTGGCGAGATCGCCGAAACGGTAGTCGCCGTCACTGCCACAATCACACAGCACGATCAGGGAGACATTGCGGCCGGGACGCAGCAGTTCGTACACGCCGGTATTGTCGAAATGCCCTCCGTCGGACAGGTACTGCCAGCCGCGGCGCGTGCCGTGGAAGCGCGCGGACAGTTCACAGCCAAGGTAATACTGGGTACGAAACAGCGCGATGAACCGCGCCAGCACCGGATGCGTGATGCGCTCGGGCCGGAGCCGCCCGGCGGGCGGAACACTGGCGTGGCGCGGACCATCCGCGAGGTAGGACGGCCACCATGTGCCGAGCCGCAGGTTGGCAAGCCCCAGCAGCAAAGAGGTGCCGAGCGTAGTGGCGCGGCCCAGGCCGGTCGATATCGTCGCGCCCGAGATCGCCACCCAGTCGCCCACGGTGCGGGACTGCGCCAGCTCGCCGGCCGCCGGATGCGACAGGTCCGGACAGCAGTGGCGGCCGTCCACGCTGAAGCGCGCGTAGGCATCCGGCGCAATCGCCTGCGCCGGTCCGGGCTGGACCACGCACGGGCCGGGCGCGAGGCATAAGGGCTTGCCCTTGCGGTCACGCTGTACGAGCTGTTCGGCGGGATCGACCGTCAGGTTCAGCGTCACGTTGATCAGGTGCAGCGGCGCCAGCACGCGCGGATCGTAGTAGGCATTCAGGCTGAGCTGGTCGCCCGGCACCGGCTCGGCCACGCTGAAGCGATCCGGATCGCTGCCATCCGCGGCCGGCGGGGCAAAGCGCTCGCCATTGGACGCACCAAGATAGGCGCGCGTCAGCCGTGCCGCGTAGAACGGTTGCAGCGTGGAGAGATTGAGGAAGCCGGCAAAGCGCCCTGCCACCAGCGCAAGGATCAGCGCCACCAGCGTAAGCGTCGCCAGCACCGGCCCGGTATAGGCATTGCCATAGACCAGCCAGTCGACCGGCTCGCGGCCATTCCAGCGCACCCACAGCACCAGCCACGACCACAGCACGAAGACCAGCAGGGCGAGCAGCCCGGCAAGCAATCCTGCCAGCAGCGATACCGGCAGCCGCGACAGCAATGCGCGCCACGGCGAGGCCGCCGTGCCCTTCCTGCCTTCATCGAACAGCCCCGCGCCGTAGCGCACCAGCCAGACCAGCGCACCGAGCAGGCCCGCCGGCGCGGCCACGCCCCACGGATACGTGGCGACGTGCGTGTAGAGGTAGGCCGTGCGCGCGGCGGTATCGGCAATGCCAAGCGCGATCAGCCACAGCGTGATGGTGACGGCGCCACGCAGCGCGCGCGTAGCGCGCACGCGGTAGACCGTCACCGTGCGCGGCTGCGGCATCAGCATCGCCAGGCAACAGAGCACGCCCAACAGGGTCAGCACGCCGAGCCCGAAAAACAGGCAGGCAGTCTTCAGGTTCGGCCCCAGCGAGACGGCCCAACGCGCCGCCAGCAGGAACATCAGGCCAAGCAGCGTAGCGACCACCGGGGCGGGGCTAAGGAACCGCGCCGCGGCCTGCGGATCGCTGGCGCGCGGATACACCAGCCAGTAGGCCAGCCCGGGCGGCACCGCCAGCAGCAGCGCGCTGCCCAGCGGCAGCCACAGCAGCGTGCTCCACCAGACCGCGCATTCGCCCTGGTAGAAGGCCTGCCGCGCGTCGTGCAGCAGGTCCATCTCATGGCGGCCGAGTCCGTAGAAGATACCCACCGCGACATGCTGTCCCAGCGCCAGCGCGGCCAGCAGCACCAGCAGGGCGCTGCCGATCACGTAGTGCATGGCCAGCCAGTTGCGCACCACGAGCGCGGCGGCATAAAGGTTGTCGCCCGCACCGGTGGGCGAGAGGTAGCGCCCGTTCTCGCGCAGCCATGCAACCGCGCCGCGGCCGGGATCGGCCGCATAGGAGACGCTGGTACGGATACGGCCGGGCGGTTCGCACTGGAGCGTGTGATACGCGTCGCCCGCCGCCTGCGCCGGGTTCGAGCCGCGCCGCAGCCGGCCAGGCACGAACAGGCTGACGAAGAACGCACCCAGGTAGCCGCCCCCGCTGACCGTGGACAGGTAGTCGAACTGTCCGAGGAGCGAGGTGGCGGGCGTGCGCTCCTGCCCTTCCTGACCAGCCTCGGCGCCAGGCGCCACACCGGGCGGCACCGCCGCGCCGGCGAGCGCCTGCATCACACCAAGGCAGAAGGTTGCGCTGCGGATTCCGCCGCCGGACAAGGCCAGCGCCCAGTTGCGCGTGCCGTCGCGGGCCCGCGCCGCGATGCCGAGCTGGCGGCGCCGGTGCGCGATCCGGACTGCTTCATCGTCGAATCCGTATTCTTCGCCTGGCATACAGGCCTCCGGTGACAGACGGTCTGTGCCAAGTATAGGTCGCCCGACATTTCGGTCCGCGCACCGGAATGGCGCCCGAATTCGCCCGGAGAAAGACCTTCGGCGATCACCCGGTCGGCGATGTGATCGTCACTCCCTTTTGGCCCAATTTGCAGTCGGCCTGCGCGTCAGCCGGCCCGCAGCTTCTCCTGCGCCGGAGGCGACGCAGGCTGTTCACCAGGCTCGCCGCCGTGCAGCCGCTTCCATTCGTCAAAGCCGCCGGCCAGCGCCCAGGTCTTCTGGTAGCCCTTGGCCTTGAGCCGCTCCGCCAGGATGGCGGCCGAAATCTCGTTGGGGCAGGCGCAATAGACGACGATGTCCACCGATTCCGGATGATCGCCGAGCATGTCGAGCGGACCGTGCATATCGACCACGACGGCGCCAGGGATGCGCTCGATGTCTTCCACGCCATGCGCGCGCACATCCAGCACCAGCGGCAGGCTGCCGGCCTGGCGGCGGGCTTCCAGCTCGACCACCGTCATGCGAGGCACGCGGCGCGTGCGGCGCAGCAGGCGAATGCGCCACCACCAGCGCCACGCAATGAACAGCGCGAAGGCCGCCACGCAGACAAGCACCGCAATATGCCCATAGGCGCTGAACGCGGCCAGGATGGTATCGACAAAATCGCTGAACACCACACCCACCAGCAGGGCGCCGCCCGCCCAGACCAGTGCGCCGAGGGCGTCATAGAACAGGAACACCGGCAGCGGCGTAGCCGTCATCCCGGCCATGGCGGTGGACAACGCGCCCGCACCGGGCAGCAGCTTGGCAAACACCAGCGAGCGCGGCCCCACGCGCAGGTAGAGCGACTGGGTCTGGCGAATGCAGGTGTCGGGCGAGATCGACACGCGGCAGATCGTGCGCAGCATGGGCTGGCCGAGCCGGCGCCCGGCAAAGTACCACGCCGTGTCGGCAATCAGGCAGGCGACGATCACGGCGCCCAGCACCGCGCCGATGGAGGGCCCCGATTCCTGCATGCCCAGGGCGCCCGCCACGAACAGCATCGGATATGCCGGAACCGGCAGCCCGGCCTGTTCGGCAAGCACATTCAGGAATACCAGCATCAGCCCGTGGCTTTCCAGCAAGGCCTGTAATTCGCCCACAACCGTCTCCCGCGTCGCACGCCGATCAAGTTTCCCGGCGGCGCCAGTGCGCGAGCCGCGCTGTACGAGCCGCCGGGCCAGACCGTCAGTTTGCCAGCCGCGGGCCCGGTCTGCACGCTCTCACTTGCATGTGAGCTTCAAATTCCCCGAGGGTCCTGGCGCAGCGCCAGCAGCGCCCCGGCCACGGCATCGCCCACCCGCGCGCAGTCCGAGACCAGGTACGGGACCGCCCCGGCGTCGCCGGCCTCCGCCGCCGCTTCGAGGTGCATGATGCATTCGACCAGCGCCCGGCAGCGAACAATGCCGCCGCTGCCTTTCAGCCGGTGCACGGCCGCGCGGAGCTGCCCCCGGTCACCGGTCTTGCAGGCTGTCTGCATGGCCGCGACGTCGGCGATGATGGTCTCCACCAGGCTGTCGAGCAGTGCATCGCGCAGGCTGGCATTGCCGCCCGCGAGGTCGGCCACCGCCTGGCCCAGCTCCAGCGCTTGCGCCTCGGACAGCAACGGCGCCGCCGGCACGGCCGCCATCATTGCGTCAGGCGGCAGCGCCGCGCAAAGTCCACCAGCTCGACCAGCGATTCGACCTGCAGCTTGGCCATGATGCGCGACTTGTAGCTGCTGACGGTCTTGTTGCTGATAAAGAGTTCGTTGCTGATCGCCTTGTACGACATGCCGCGGGCGAGCATCTGCAGGACCACCACTTCCTTGTCGGACAGCCGGCGCAGGTTCTCTTCGTCTCTCGCCATGGCAAGGCGCGGGGCGCCGTCGCGCGTCATGGCGGGGAACACCGTATAGCCCGCCAGCACCGCCTCCACGGCGCGCAGGATTTCCTTGACGTCCTGCGTCTTGCTGATGAACCCCTGCATGCCGGCCTGCCACGCACGCGCGACAAAGACTGCCGGATCGAGCGCCGACACCACCAGGATGCGCACCTGGGGATGGATGGTGCGTAGCCGTGGCGCCACATCCAGCCCGCTGATGCGCGGAATGTCCAGGTCCAGGATGACCAGGTCGGGCATGCGGCTGCGCACCAGCTCGATCGCACTCTGGCCATTGTCGGCCTCGAGGACTTCATCGACGCCAAGCAGCTGCGAGATCTGGGACCGCAGCACGAGCCGCAGCGCCGGGTGATCGTCAACGATCAGGATGGTAGTCAATGCATCTCCTGTTGCGGTCTGGAACGCCTTCGGCGCGGTTGGCGCCAAGGGATGGGGAAACCGCGGTTTTTACCTGCGGCCAGTATAGGGAGGCGCCGTCGCGCGGAGGATGGGAGGACTCTGCATAGTGCGCGGGCAAATTCCGAGCATTGACTCGGACATGGCTGCACGGGGCCTGGCTGCCCCTGTCGCCCGCAGGGACAACGCGGCAATCCTCCAGTGGTGCTACTCTATCGGCCCAGGTGTCATCCAGGAGATCACCGTGCCCCGCAAGACCCCTATCGAGCGCTACCGCAATATCGGCATCAGCGCGCATATCGACGCCGGCAAGACCACCACGACCGAGCGGATACTGTTCTATACGGGTGTCAGCCACAAGATGGGCGAGGTGCATGACGGTGCTGCCACCATGGACTGGATGGAGCAGGAGCAGGAGCGCGGCATCACCATCACGGCTGCGGCCACCACGGCCTTCTGGAAGGGCATGGCCGGCAATTATCCCGAGCATCGGATCAATATCATCGATACCCCCGGGCACGTCGACTTCACCATCGAGGTGGAACGCTCGATGCGCGTGCTGGACGGCGCCTGCATGGTGTACGACGCCGTCGGCGGCGTGCAGCCGCAGTCGGAGACGGTCTGGCGGCAGGCTAACAAGTACGCTGTGCCGCGCATTGCCTTCGTCAACAAGATGGACCGGGTTGGTGCAGATTTCTTTCGCGTGCAGACGCAGATCGCCGACCGGCTCAAGGGCCGCGCCGTGCCGATCCAGATACCCGTGGGCACCGAAGACCATTTCCTGGGCGTGGTTGACCTGGTCAAGATGAAAGCCGTCGTCTGGGACGACGCCAGCCAGGGCGTGCGCTTCGAATACCGGGACATCCCGCCCGAACTGCTGGCCACGGCGCAGGAGTGGCGCGACAAGATGATCGAGGCCGCCGCCGAGGCCGACGAAACCCTGCTGAACCTCTACCTGGCCGGCGAACCGCTGACGGAAGCGCAGATCAAGCAAGGCCTGCGCAAGCGCACCATCGCCAACGAGATCGTGCCGATGCTGTGCGGCAGCGCTTTCAAGAACAAGGGCGTGCAGACCATGCTCGACGCGGTGATCGACTACCTGCCCTCGCCCGCCGACGTGCCGGCCATCCTCGGCCACACCGAGGACGATCGCGAGGCCGAGCGCCACCCGAACGACGAAGAACCGTTCTCCGCGCTGGCGTTCAAGATCATGACCGACCCGTTCGTCGGCCAGCTGATCTTCTTCCGCGTGTACTCCGGCGTGGTCAATTCCGGCGACGCGGTCTACAACCCGGTCAAGGGCAAGCGCGAGCGGCTGGGGCGCATCCTGCAGATGCATGCCAACGTGCGCAACGAGATCAAGGAAGTGCGCGCCGGCGATATCGCGGCGGCGGTCGGCCTGAAGGAGGCCACCACCGGCGACACGCTGTGCGACCCGAACAAGGTCATCATCCTGGAACGGATGAGCTTCCCCGAGCCGGTGATTTCGCAGGCGGTGGAGCCCAGGACCAAGGCCGACCAGGAAAAGATGGGCATCGCCCTGAACCGGCTGGCGCAGGAAGATCCGTCGTTCCGCGTGGCGACCGACGAGGAATCCGGCCAGACCATCATTTCCGGCATGGGCGAGCTGCACCTGGAAATCCTGGTGGACCGCATGCGGCGCGAGTTCGGCGTGGAGGCCTCGGTCGGCAAGCCGCAGGTGGCCTACCGCGAGACCATCCGCCAATCCATCAAGGACGTGGAAGGCAAGTTCATCAAGCAGTCGGGCGGGCGCGGCCAGTATGGCCACGTGGTGCTCAACCTCGAGCCGATGGCGCACGGCGGCGGCTATGAGTTCGTCGATGCCATCAAGGGCGGCGTGGTGCCGCGCGAGTTCATCCCGGCGGTGGACAAGGGCATCCGCGAAACGCTGCAGTCCGGCGTGCTGGCCGGCTATCCGGTGGTGGATATCAAGGCGACGCTGGTGTTCGGTTCCTACCACGACGTGGATTCGAACGAAAACGCCTTCCGCATGGCCGGCTCGATGGCCTTCAAGGAGGGCATGCGCCGCGCAAAGCCGGTGCTGCTGGAACCGATGATGGCGGTCGAAGTGGAAACGCCGGAGGAATTCACCGGCAACGTGATGGGCGACCTCTCCTCGCGGCGCGGCATGGTGCATGGCATGGAGGACATTGCCGGCGGCGGCGGCAAGGTCGTGCGCGCCGAGGTGCCGCTGGCAACGATGTTCGGCTACTCGACTACCCTGCGTTCACTGACGCAGGGGCGTGCCACGTTCACGATGGAGTTCAAGCACTACGCCGAGGCGCCGGCCAATGTGGCGGAGGCAGTGATTTCGGCGAAGAAGATCGGCTGATGACTGACGCCCTCTCCCCTGCGGGGAGAGGGCATCCCGGGCGCAGCCTCAGGCCGCCGCCGTCATCTTGAAAATCCCCTGCGCATTGCCCGCATCAAACCCCAGGTCATAGCGCGGCTGCGCAAGCTGCTCGTCGGCATAGCGGTCGCGCGTGATGAACTCGTAGAACGAACCCGGAACTTCGCGCTCTACCCGCTCGCCCTGCGCGCCAACGAACGCGCGGCTCACCATGTCGGCACGGAACGCTGTCTGCTTGACGCGGCCGCTGCGCGAAACCTCCACCTTCTCCTTCATCGGGCGCCCAAGCTGCTTCTGCTGCTCGGCTAGCGCAAATACATCATCGACGCGGTCCGTCGCGTGATTGAACGCATTGCCCTCGGTGGCAATCCAGGCCATCTCGGCCGATTCGCGCAGCAGGATTTCGTAGTCTTCCAGGCGCGGCGTGGCGTGCTGGCGTTCGAAGCACGGCACCAGCAGGCCGATCAGCTCCGCCCCCTCCTGCACCGCCAGAGCGCCGTCGCGCTCAAGCTGCCACAGCAGCGACTGGGCACGCGGCGTCAGCGGATCGGCTGAGCTGCCGGTGATCCGGCTCACGGCCTGGCGGAATGCTTCGCTGTAGCGCTCCGGATGGAACTCGCTCAGGAAGAACTGCGCGATTTCCTCTGGCGCATCGGCGTGTGCGTACGAGCGGCCGGTCATGCCGATGCGGTCAAGCGGATAGGTGCCGTTCAGCACGTAGCCGAGCGGACGCAGGATACGCGTAAAGGCGGTCTCGCCTTCTGGCAGCGCGCCGTTGTCGCGCCATTTGACGGTGCGCAGCGCGCCGTGGTCGAAGGTGACCTTGCCGCCGGCGGCCGCCACGTCGTCGGTATAGGCACGGCCGGTCGGCACCCGGTCCAGGATGCCGCCGAACAGCACGATGTTCAGCGCCTGCGCGATTTCCGCGCGGGTGGCGCGGCCATCGGCATCGACCGGAAGGCCGGCCGGCGAGGTGACCAGCGAGAGCAGGTGGCTGGCGCGGGCAGCGCCGATGGTGGCAGTCAGGAGAGCGGAAATGTTCGGATTCATGGCGGGAGGTCGTTTTGGCCGGACCCGGCCGGGCACGCCCCCGTGCCGGCCCGGATCCGCGGGGCAGGATAGTGGGCAGGACAGCACCGGGACAAGCGCCGATTCCGCACAACATTGTGCGTGGCGCGCAGGAAGTGCCGCCGCCGCGGGCTGTATATACTGTCTGCCCCACGCCGCCACGGCAGCGGCCACGCGCCCAGCCCTCCCATGAGAAACGACATTCCCAACCTTGGCGCGCTCCAGGCCTTCGAAGCCTCGGCGCGGCTCGGCAGCTTCACGCGCGCCGCCGATGAGCTGGCACTGACGCAAAGCGCCGTGGGCCGCCAGGTCGCGATGCTCGAGCAGCGGCTGGGCGTGGCCCTGTTCACGCGCGTGCGCCGGCGCCTGGTGCTGACTGAAACCGGACGCGAATACGCCGCCCGCATCCGGCGCCACCTCGACCACCTGCAGCGCGACACACTGGAAATCAGTGCCGGCCGCGCCATGGGCTACACGCTGGAGCTGGCCGTGGTGCCCACTTTCGCCACGCAATGGCTGATCCCGCGCCTGCCGGACTTCGCGCAGCGGCATCCCGGCATCACCGTCAACCTCAGCGCACGCTCGCAGCCGTTCTCTTTCCACGAGTGCGCCTACGACGCCGCCATCTACTACGGCGACCAGTTCTGGCCCGGCACGCGTGGCGGGATGATCTTCCGCGAAGGCGGCATGGTGCCGGTCTGCAGCCCCGGCTTCATGGCGGCGAACCCGGTCAGCGACGCGGCCGGCCTGGCACACTGCCGCCACCTGCACCTGAGCACGCGCGCCAATGCCTGGCGCGACTGGTATGCCGCGCAGGGCTGGGACTACGACATCGCGGCATCGCGCGGCCCGCGCTATGAACTCTTCACGATGATGACCGCCGCCGCGGCGGCCGGGCTGGGCATCGGCCTGGCACCACGCCTGCTGATCGAGCGCGAGCTGGAGACTGGCCAGCTGGTGATCCCGGTAGACCGGGTACTGGATGCGAGCCAGGGGTATTACTTCGCCTATCCGGAGGGCCGGCCGCCATCGGAAGCGCTCGACGCCTTCCAGGCGTGGATACTCGGGCTGTCGCAGTAGGCATTGGTTGCAGCGCGATTCCGGCACCGCACACCGGAAGGATCAGCGCGAAAAACCTTCAACGGACTAGCCCTGCTCCCACGCACTGCACCAGCCCCCGGAAGTCACCTCCTTGTCGCCGAACAGCACGCAGCCGCCGGCGGCGCTGCCCTTGTCGCCCTGGTAGAGCTGGCAGTTGGCGCAGGTCTGCGTATTGGTGTGCTTGGGATACTTCTTGCTGTCGACGCTGGCGGTATCTGCCTTGTAGCCAAGCTTCTGCGCTTGCGGGTCCTGTTCGCCAAGCGTGGCGGCGTGGGCGGTCTCACCAACCAGCGGGGCGATGACGGCGAAGCCGCCTGCCATGGCCAGCGGTACGGCTTTCAGGAATTGGCGTCTGCAGGGCATGTCCTGCCTCCTTGCTCTTCTTTCGGGGGACGGTGGCGCGGCCGACGGCGGACCGCAGCGCGTCAAGAGTACTTCGGATTCCGGCAAGGGGTAAACCTCGCAGTCGCCGGCCGGGCATTCTGAGCGAGAATGTCGCCAGTATCCTGCCGAGCCCCGTCAACCAGACCGGCGTACCGCGATGAAAATGCCCCGAACCACCCTGGAGCAATGGCGAGTCGTGCAAGCCATTGTCGAGCACGGCGGCTATGCCCAGGCCGCCGAAGCGTTGCACCGCAGCCAGTCGTCGATCAGCTACATGGTGGCGCGGCTGCAGGAGCAGCTGGGCGTCGAGCTGTTCGCGATCGAAGGGCGCAAGGCCCGGCTCACTGAAAGCGGCGCGGCGCTGCTGGCACGCGCGGGCGAGCTGCTCGGCGATGCCTACCGCATCGAACAGCTGGCCGACAGCCTGCAGCAAGGCTGGGAAGCCGAAGTCCGGCTGGCGGTGGATGCCGCCCTGCCCGCCACGCTGCTGCTGTCCGCGTTGCGGGAATTCGCCGGGCTCGCGCCCCAGACGCGCGTGCAGTTGACCGAGGTGGTGCTGTCCGGCGCCGACGAAGCGCTGCTGCAACGGCAGGTCGAGCTGGCCGTGGGCACCCGCATCCCGACCGGACACTTCGGCGAGCGGCTGCTGGATATTCCCTTTGTCGCGGTCGCCCACCCCTCTCACCCGCTTCACCAGCTCCGCCGCGAGTTGACGGCCGAGGACCTGAGCCGCGAATTGCAGGTCGTGCTGCGCGATTCGGGCCACGCCAATCCACGCGACGACGGCTGGCTTGGCGCCACGCTGCGCTGGACCGTGAGCAGCATGCAGGCCGTGCGCCTGCTGGTCGCCGGCGGGCTGGGCTTTGCCTGGCTGCCCGAGCATATGGTGGCCGGGCCGCTGCGCGACAGCACGCTGCAGCGCCTGCCATTGCGCGAAGGCCGCATCCGCCACGTGACGCTCTACCTGGTCCACAGCCAGCCCGACCTCGCTGGCCCCGCCACGCGTCTGCTGGCGGACGAACTGATCAAGGCCACTTCGGTCTTTCCAAGAGGCGCCGACGACGCCCCGGCCATCATCGGCTGATCCGATCAGATCGCTCCGAATTTCAGATAAATGGGCGCCAAAGCCCGCCCTATTATTCTGAAATCGCGAAGAAAGGCGGGCATGCAGACCCGCCTCTGACGGAGACAATATGAACCACTTTCTTGCCATCGAAGCCTTCGTGCGCGTGGCGGAAGCCAGCAGCTTCGCCGAAGCAGCGCGCCAACTTGGGGTCGCCGGTTCCATCGTGACCAGCCGCGTGCAGCAGCTCGAGAAATTCATCGGCGCGCCGCTGTTCCATCGGAGCACCCGCCACGTGCGCCTGTCGGAACTGGGCGACGCCTACTACAGGGAATGCGCCGAGGCGGTCTCGCAACTCAACAGCCTGACCGACCAGATGCGCGACCTCAATGGCACTCCCACCGGGCGCCTGCGCATCCAGATGCTGCCCGGCTATGCGATCGGGCATTTCGGCGAACTGCTCCATGCGTTCACACAGCGCTACGGCGGCATTCAGCTCGACATCATCGTCAATGACCGCGTGGTCGATCCGATCGAAGAAGGTTTCGACGTTGCCTTCCAGATCTTTCCGCCGATCTCCGGTTCACTGATCGAGAAGCGCCTGTTTCCCGTGCGGCGGCTGTTCTGCGCCACGCCGGACTACATCGCGCGGCACGGCATGCCGATGGTGCCGGCTGACCTGCTGCAGCATACGACCGCCCTGTACGCCGGCTATCCGTCGCGCAACCGCTGGGTGTTCACGCGTGGCGACGAGACGGTGTCGCTGGAGCTGCCCGGACAGGTGCGTTCGAACTCCGTGCACCTGCTGCGCGATTACGCGGCGTCAGGCGGCTGCATCGTCTGCCTGCCGACGCTGGTTGCCAGCGAGGATCTCCAGAGCGGGCGCCTGGTGCCCGTATTGACGGACTACACGCTCGCGCCGTTCTCCTTCGCAGCGGTCTATCCCACTACGCAGCGGCATGCGGTCAAGGTGCGGATGCTGGTGGACTTCCTGGCCGAACGCCTGGCCGGCGAGCCGGCCTGGGACGTGCCGCTGCTCGCGCGCGGCTGGGTCGCCTGACGCGCCACCGCGCGGTCATTCTTCAGAATCCCCGAACACCACGTTCACCGTTTTGCCAATTGTTGTTGCGATGCGATGGCACCTATCGTTGATCCAACGACTCAGCAATGACAACGGAGACAGTCGCAATGACCACCGCATACAAGACCGTGTTCGGCTCCCTCGGCAACTACCGCAAAGGCGGCATCGAGGTGACCCAGGGCGATGCCCGCCACTACGTGTTTTCCAATGTCTTCGAGGTTGCCTCGAAGGCCGCGCCGTACGAGAGGGTCGTGGTCGGCAAGAACCTCGAGTACGTCGTCGAGACGCTGCGCGCCGAAGGCGATTCGCCGTGGTTCGCCTGCGCGCACGACGAATTCGTGGTTGCCATGGATGGTGAAGTGCGCGTCGAGTTCGTCGCGCTGGAGCAGCCCGTTGCCGAGGCCAACGGCGCCGTACTTGCCGGCCAGGAGCCGGCTGGCCGCAGCATGGGCTATGTGCTGCTGCGCCAGGGCCACCAGAGCCTGCTGCCCGCCGGCTGTGCCTATCGCTTTCGCGCCCCCGCGGCGTGCGCGCTGGTGTTGCAGACAAAGCTAGGCGCGCTTTCGGTGGAGAAGTGGGCCGAGATCTGCCTGCACTGATCTTCGCCTGACGCCATCCGCATTCCACGACCTCGCAAACCATTCAGGAGACCTCTCATGGCCATGCTCGATCTCGCCGACAAGCCGGAAACCCAAGCCAAGGGCTTTGCTGCCGACAAAGTGCAGGCAACCGCGCCAGACCCCGTCACCGGCTACCGCACCTTCTCGCTCGGCGCCTTCCGCTTTTCGCGCGACGCCTATTTCGCCACTGTCCAGTGGCCTGCCCAGGGGCAGACCCGCACGCACGCCATCCCGGCCGACGCGTTCCTGCGCGCGATGATGCGCGATGTCGCCTGGGGCTTCTTCTACGGCTGGGTCAACTTCGACCATGTGATCGGCACGCGCAACCATTACGGCAAAGTGGACATGTATGCGGGCGCCTTCAACGGCGTGATGAAGGAAGCCGGTGTCGACTACACCGAGACCTTCGAGACCCCGCTGATCATGGCCACCTTCAAGGCCATCCTGCACGACTGGACCAATGAAGGCTTCGACCCGTTCGCCGCGCCCGAAGAAACCGGCACCGCGTACGGCAGCAAGCATGGCGAGAACAGCGCCGCCATCGAGCGCACGCGCATCGCCACGCGCCGCATGCCGGGCCTGCCCGACGATTCCCCGCTGCGCGACGACCTGCCGGTCAACCGCGCCTTCCATGACGTGCCGCAGGACGAACCCGAGATCCACGCCGAGCCCGGCTTCGAAGGGCAGTTGCACGCCTTCAACCTGTTCAAGTACCTGTCGCGCTCCGACGTGACCTGGAACCCCTCGGTGACCTCCGTCTGTGGCCAGAGCCTGTTCTGCCCCACCACCGAGGAATTCATCCTGCCGGTGTTCCACGGCAACGACCGCGTCGAGTGGTTCGTGCAGCTGTCCGACGAAATCATCTGGGACATCGGCGACAAGAACACCGGCGCCCCGCGTGCCCGCGTCACGGCGCGCGCCGGCGACATCTGCGCCATGCCGGCCGACATCCGCCACCAGGGCTACTCGACCAAGCGCTCAATGCTGCTGGTGTGGGAGAACGCCACGCCGAACCTGCCCAAGCGGTACGAGAGCGGAGAGCTGAAGCCCCATCCGGTCGAATTCTGACGCGCCATTCCGACCGACATTACGACGACTACATCATGCAGAACAAGCTATTCATCAACGGCCGCTTTGTCGATGCCATCGGCGGCGGCACCATCGACGTGCTGAACCCGCACGACGGCAGCGTGATCACCGCGATTGGCGCCGCGGAGGCGGCGGACGTCGACCTAGCCGTGGAAGCTGCCACCCGCGCCTTTCCCGCCTGGTCGCGCATGGCCGCCGCCGAACGCGGGCGCCTGCTGCTGAAGCTGGCCGACAAGATCGAGGCCCACACGGAGGAACTGGCGCAGCTCGAATCGCTGGACACCGGCCACCCGATCCGCGATTCGCGCGGGCTGGACGTGCCCCGCACCGCCGCCTGCTTCCGCTACTTCGGCGGCATGGCCGACAAGCTGCAGGGCTCGGTGATTCCGGTGGAAACCGGCTTCCTCAACTACGTGCAGCGCGCGCCGATCGGCGTGGTGGGGCAGATCGTCCCCTGGAACTTCCCGCTGATGTTCACCAGCTGGAAGATGGGCCCGGCGCTGGCCGCAGGCAACACCATTGTGATCAAGGCATCGGAGCTGACGCCGCTGTCTTCGTTGCGGATTGCCGAGCTGATGGCCGAAGTGGGCTTTCCCGAAGGCGTGGTCAATATGGTGCCGGGCTACGGGCATACCGCCGGCCAGCGGCTGGCCGAGCATCCGGGCGTGGGCAAGATTGCCTTTACCGGTTCCACCGCGACGGGCCGCCGCATCGTGGAGGCCTCCAAGGGCAACCTGAAGCGCGTGCAGCTCGAGCTGGGCGGCAAGGGCGCCAACATCGTATTCGAGGATGCCGACCTGGATGCCGCCGTCAACGGCGCCGCCTGGGCGATCTTCCACAACCAGGGGCAGGCCTGCATCGCGGGCTCGCGGCTGGTGCTGCACGAGCGCATCGCCGATGCATTCCTCGAGCGCTTCACCGCGCTGGCCGGCTCGATCCGGCTAGGCAACCCGCTCAATCCGGAAACCGAGATGGGGCCGCTCACGTCGGCACAGCATCGTGATCGCGTGCTGGCCTACGTCGACATCGCACGCGAGCAGGGCGCCCGCGTGCTGGCCGGCGGCAAGGCCCCGGGCGCGCACGACCTGTCAGCCGGCTACTACGTGGAGCCAACCATCGTCGAAGCGCGCCCGCATGACCGCGTGGCGCAGGAAGAGGTGTTCGGCCCCTTCGTCACCGTGCTGCGCTTCGGCAACGACGACGAGGCGCTGGCCATTGCCAATGCCTCGGAATACGGCCTGGGCAGTGGCTTGTGGACACGCGACCTGTCTCGTGCGCACAAGCTCGCCGGCGCCATTCATGCGGGCATGTGCTGGATCAACTGCTACAAGCGCGTCAACCCGGGCAGCCCCTTCGGCGGCGTGGGCCAGTCCGGCTATGGCCGCGAGATGGGCTTCGAGGCCATGCACGACTACACTGAGGCACGTTCGGTGTGGGTCAACGTGGATGCCGCCGTGCCGCCCCACTTCAAGCGCTGAGAGGCTGCGATGAAAGGCTTTGTCTACCAGTGCGCGCCAGCGCGCGTCGTCTTCGGGCAGGGCGCCCTGGCGCAATTGCCCGACGAAGTGGCACAACTCGGCGCGCAACGCGCGCTGGTGCTGACCACGCCAGAGCAGCGCGGCCTGGGCGAACGCGTGGCGGCCCTGCTCGGCGCGCGCGCCGCAGGTGTCTATGCCCAGGCGGTGATGCACGTGCCGGTCGAAGTCGCCCGGGCGGCGCGGGCCGAAGCGCAGCGGCTCGGCGCCGACTGCTATGTGGCCGTAGGCGGCGGCTCCACCATCGGCCTGGGCAAGGCCATCGCGCTCGAATCGGCGCAGCCGATCCTGGCCGTGCCCACCACCTACGCCGGCTCGGAAGTCACGCCGATCTACGGCCTCACCGAAGGCCGCCTGAAGAAGACCGGCCGCGACCCGCGCGTGCTGCCACGCACCGTGCTCTACGATCCGGCGCTCACGCTGACGCTGCCCGCGGCCATCTCGGCGGCATCGGGAATGAACGCCATGGCTCACGCAGTGGAGGCCCTGTACGCGCAGGATGCGAACCCGATCATCAGCCTGATGGCCGAGGAATCGATCCGCGCACTGGCCCGCGCGCTGCCCGCCGTAGTGCGCAACCCCGCCGATATCGACGCGCGCAGCGACGCGCTCTATGGCGCCTGGCTGGCCGGCGTCTGCCTCGGCACCGTGGGCATGGCGCTGCACCACAAGCTCTGCCATACCCTGGGCGGGACCTTCAACCTGCCGCACGCACAAACGCATGCCGCGATGCTGCCGCATACCGCGCACTACAACCACGCCGCGGCGCCACAGGCGCTGCAGCGCGCGGCGCGCGCGCTGGGCGGCGATCAGGCCGCCGATGCGGGACCGCTGCTGTTCAGGCTGAACCAGGCCCTTGGCATTTCTCCGTCCCTGGCCGCGATCGGCATGCCGGAAGCGGGGCTGGACGAAGCCGCCACGCTGGCCTGCACCAACCCGTACTACAACCCGCGCCCGGTCGAGCGCGAAGCGATTCGCGCCCTGCTCGGCCGTGCCTGGCGCGGCGAGCAGCCGGACTAGGCAGTCGCATCGACCTCGCAGAATCCACAGGAAAAAAACATCATGGAGACACCCGACACCGCTGCCGAGGCCGCCCTCACCGAACAGGTCGTGGCGCGCCTTGCCGGAACGCCCGACCCGCGCCTGAAGACGCTGATGCAGGCACTCGTGCGGCACCTGCATGCCTATGTCCGCGAAGTGGAGCCGACCGAGGAGGAATGGTTTGCCGCGATCCGCTTCCTGACGGACACCGGCAAGATGTGCGACGGACTGGTGCGGCAGGAATTCATCCTGCTGTCCGACACGCTGGGCGTGTCGATGCTGGTCGATGCCATCAACCACCGCCACGCCAGCAGCGCCACCGACACCACGGTGTTCGGGCCGTTCTACATTCCCGGCATGCCGGACCGCGCCTTTGGCGAGAACATGGCGGCCACGGCGGGCACGCCGGCGCTGGTGCACGGCCGCGTCTGCTCGGCCGACGGCACGCCATTGCGCGACGCCGTGCTCGATATCTGGCAAACCGCGGAAAACGGCATGTACTCCGGACAGGACACCGCCCAGCCGCACGGCAACCTGCGCGGCCGCTACCGCACTGACGCCGACGGCTACTACGCGATCCGCACCATCGTGCCGGTCTGCTACCCGATTCCCAGCGATGGCCCCGTCGGACGCATGCTTGCGGCCACCAACCGCCATCCGTGGCGGCCGGCGCACCTGCATTTCATGATCGATGCCCCCGGCCATCGTACGCTGGTGACGCACCTGTTCAACCAGGGCGATCCGTATCTGGATTCGGATGCGGTGTTCGGCGTCAAGCCGTCCCTGCAGGTCGCCTACGAGGAACGCGACGCTGGCCATCCGCTGGCCAGCCGCTTCGGCTTCGACGGGCCGTTCCGTGAAGCGCGCTACGACTTCGTCCTGGAACCCCGCGTCCTGGCACCCCGGTGAGCGCCATGTCACGCTTCTACGCCATCTTCGCCACCGACAAGCCAGGCATGCGCGCCGTGCGCGAACGGGTCCGCCCGGCCCATCGCGCCTACCTGCGCACCGCCTCCGACCACAGCGTTTTCGTGCGGCTGGGCGGGCCGACGCTGGATGCGCGGGACGAGGCCATGAACGGCACGCTGCTGGTGATCGAGGCCGAGCACATCGACGATGTGGAGCGCTTCCTGCGCGGCGACCCTTACACGCACGCCGGCCTGTTCGAGCGCATCGAGATCCGGCCCTGGGACTGGAGCCTGGGCAACCCCGAGCGGCGCGTCTAGATCATGAAAGACGCACTGCTCTGTCACCTGGAGTCCGTACCCGACGGCGGCGCTCACGTATTCGATGCCAGTCAGCCCGGCGGCACGGGCGTGGTGGTGGTTCGCCGCGGCCATGACGCCTGGGCTTACCTCAACCGCTGCCCCCACTTCTCGGTCTGCCTGGACTACGAGCCGGGCGAAGTGCTGACCTATGACGGCGAAGTGCTGATGTGCGCCCATCACAGCGCGCTGTTCCGCTTCGAGGATGGACGCTGCATCGAAGGGCCTTGTGCCGGCGCCACGCTGACGCCGGTCGCGATCCGCGTGGTGGACGGCGAGGTGCGCCTGGCACCGTGTAATGCGCCGGGCATCCCGCCGGTTCCCTGAGCGGCACGACACGCAACGATCCGCAGCAAGAGGCCATCCGCCTCGCAACACGGCGCCGGCGCAACCGGCTCCGCAGGGGGAGCTTTTTTCCTCATTACAACGACAGGAGACAGGAACCATGGACGCGCATCATTTCAACGGCAGGCGCCGCACGCTCGTGAAGCTCGCGGCGGGCGGCGCACTCGCAGCCACCGCCCCGATATTCTCGCCGCTGGTGCGGGCGGCCGGGTCCCGCACGCTGAAGATTGGCTACGTCTCGCCGCAAACCGGGCCGCTGGCGCCGTTCGGCGAGGCCGACCGCTTCATCATCCAGCAGATGCAGGCCGCGCTGAAGAACGGCACGACCGTGGGCGGCAAGACCTACCCGGTCAGCATCGTGGTGAAAGACAGCCAGTCGAACCCCAACCGCGCGGGCGAGGTGGCGAGCGACCTGATCCTGAAGGACAAGGTCGACATCATGCTGGTCTCCGGCACGCCCGAGACCGCCAACCCGGTGTGCGATGCCTGCGAACTGAACGAAACGCCGTGCGTGTCCACCGTGGTGCCGTGGCAGCCGTGGTTCTTCGGCCGCAAGGGCGATCCGAAGAAGGGCTTCAACTTTACCTACCACTTCTTCTGGGGGCTGGAAGATGTCATCAGCGTCTACACCGCCATGTGGCAGTCGGTGCAGACCAACAAGGCGGTCGGCGGGCTGTTTCCGAATGACGGCGATGGCAATGCCTGGGGCGATGCCAGGGTGGGCTTTCCGCCGGTACTGGCGCAGAAGGGATTCACGCTCAAGGTTCCCGGCCGCTTCCAGAGCATGACGCAGGACTTCTCCGCGCAGATCGCGGCGTTCCGGCAGGCCAATGCGCAGATCATCACAGGCGTGGTGATTCCGCCCGACGCCAGGAACTTCCTGGTGCAGGCACGCCAGCAAGGCTTCCGGCCCAAGGTGATATCGATCGGCAAGGCATTGCTGTTCCCGAGTGCCATCGAAGCGCTGGGCGAACTGGGCGACGGCCTGACCACCGAGGTCTGGTGGTCCCCGTCCCACCCGTTCAAGTCTTCGGTCACGGGCCAGTCGGCGCAGCAGCTCGCCGCCGACTACGAGAAGGCCACCGGCAAGCAGTGGACGCAGCCGCTCGGCTTTGCCCATGCGCTCTTCGAGGTGGCCGTCGATACGTTCCGGCGCACCAAGGACATCGACTCCAATATCGCGGTGCGCGACGCGCTGGCGGCGACACGCGTGAACACCATCGTCGGCAACGTCGCATGGGGAACCGGGCCAGTCAGGAACGTCGCCAAGACACCGCTGGCGGGCGGGCAATGGGTCATGGGCCAGAAGGGCCAGAAGCACAAGTTCGACCTGGCCATCGTCAGCAACCAGCTCGCGCCCGGGGTGCCGCTGAGCGGCCCGCTCAGGCTGATTGGCTGAGCACGGGAGCCGGATCATGAGTCATGTGCTGCAACTTGACCGGGTATCCAGAAGCTTTGGCGCGCTGAAGGTCACTGACGACATCAGCCTCAGCGTCGAAGCGGGCGAAACCTACGGCATCCTCGGCCCGAACGGGGCGGGCAAGACCACGCTGTTCAACCTGATCAGCGGCGATATCCGCCCCGACCAGGGCACCGTGTACTTCGACGGCGCGGATATCGGCCACCTGCCGCCGCACCGGCGCTGCGTGGCCGGCATCGGCCGCTCGTACCAGGTGCCGCGCCCCTTTGGCGGCATGACTGTGTTCGAGAACCTGCTGGTGGCGGCCACCTTTGGCGGCCAGAAGCCGGAACGCGACGCCTACGGCATCTGCGTGGACGTGCTGGCGCGCACCGGGCTGAAGCCCCGGGCCAACAGCCTGGCCGGCAGCCTGACGCTGCTCGACCGCAAGCGGCTGGAACTGGCGCGCGCGCTGGCCACGCAACCCCGGCTGCTGCTGCTCGACGAGATCGCGGGCGGCCTGACGGAGCCGGAGACCCGCCAGCTGGTTGATGAAATCCGCCAGGTGAAGGCGGCAGGCGTCACCATCGTCTGGATCGAGCATGTCGTGCACGCGCTGCTGGCCGTGGCCGACCGCCTGCTGGTGATCAACTTCGGCAAGAAGCTGGCCGAAGGCGCGCCGGGCGCCGTCATGGACAACCCCGAGGTCCGGCGCGTCTACCTTGGCCTGGAGGCCTGACCATGAACACACTGCTGCAAACCCGGAACCTGGCCGCCGGCTATGGCGACTTCCGGGCGCTGTTCGGCATCGACGTCACCGTTGGCGCCGGCGAAGTCGTTGCGCTGATCGGCGCCAACGGCGCCGGCAAGTCGACATTCCTGAAGACCATCGTCGGCCTGCTGCCGCCGGCTTCCGGCCAGATCCTCTACAAGGGCGAGCCGATCGGCGGATTGCCTGCGTCGAAAATCGTCGGCAAGGGCATCGCCCTGGTGCCGGAGGGCCGGCGCCTGTTCTCCAGCCTGAGCGTGGAAGAGAACTTGCTGCTCGGCGCCTACAGCGGCCGGCCCGGGCGCTGGGACCTCGACACAGTGCTAGGCCTGTTCCCGGCCCTGCGTGAGCGGCGCCATCATCCGGCCACTGCGCTGTCCGGCGGACAGCAGCAGATGGTGGCGATCGGCCGGGCGCTGATGAGCAACCCCGAGCTGCTGATGTGCGACGAGCTGTCCCTCGGCCTCGCGCCCGTGATCGTGCGCGAGATCTACGCGGCATTGCCCGCCATCGTCGCCGGCGGCATGAGCGCTGTCATCGTCGAGCAGGACGTGCGGCTGGCGCGCCAGGTTTCGTCGCGCTTCTACTGCTTCCAGGAAGGCCGCGTGAGCCTCGAGGGCGAATCGGCCGCCGCTTCCGACGAGGCGATTACCGAGGCCTATTTCGGAGTCCACGCATGAATACGCTCCTCAACATCCTGACCCAGGGCGTGCTGCTCGGTGCGCTGTATGCGCTCTTTGCGATGGGGCAGTCGCTGGTGTTCGGCGTCATGCGCCTGACCAATATCGCGCACGGCGACTTTATCGTGCTGCTGGTGTTCGTGCTGTTTGCCCTGACAGGCATCGCGCACCTGCCGCTGGCGGTGGCGATCGCACTGCTGGTGGTCATCGCGTTCGGCGTCGGCTACGTGCTGCAGTATGGCTTGCTGAACCGCGTCAGCAGCCGTGACCCGTTGCCATCGCTGATGGTGACATTCGGCCTGTCGATCGTGATCCAGAACGTGCTGCAGGAGCTGTTCTCGGCGGATCCGCGTTCGGTCGGCACCAGCGGCTTCGAGTCGCAAAGCCTGCTGCTGCCCGGCGGCATCAGCGTCGGCTACCTGCCTCTGCTCACGCTGCTGGCGACGGTTGCAATCACCTTCGCGCTGCAGTGGCTGTTCGGCAGGACGGCGCTCGGGCGGGCGTTCCGCGCCACCTCCGACGACCGCGAGATCGTGCAGCTGATGGGCGTATCGCATCGGCGCACCTATGCGCTCGCGATGGGTGTGGCCTTTGTGCTGATTGCCGTGGCGGCAGCGCTGTACGCCACGCGCACCGCGGTCTCGCCATCCGATGGCCCGGCCCTGCTGCTGTACGCGTTCGAGGCCGTGATCATCGGTGGCATGGGCTCGTTCTGGGGCACCTTCCTGGGCGGCATCGCGCTGGGCGTAGCGCAGCAGGCCGGCTTCTATTTCGATCCCGGCTGGGGCATCTGGCTGGGCCACGTCATGTTCCTGGCGGTGCTGGTGGCAAGGCCCCAGGGCTTCCTGCCCAGGACCGCGTAGTGATACCCGATACCCGAGAGGCACTGAAATGGCAGAACCTGCAAACCGCCCCGTGCACGGCTTTGAAGTGCACCGCACCACCCGTGCCAGCAAGGTGGCGATGCTTGCCCTGCTGCTGGCAGCGGTGGTCATCGCCAGCACACCTTACTGGGCCGGTCGCGATACCCTGCGCGACTTCACGCAGATCGCGTCGTACCTGATCTTCGCGATGATGTGGAACCTGCTTGCCGGCTACGGCGGCATGGTGTCGATCGGCCAGCAGGCGTTCTTCGGCATCGGCGGCTACGCGATGCTAGTGCTGGCCAACTTCTGCGGCGTGTCGCCGTTCCTGGCGGTGCCACTGGGGGCAGGCGTGGCGATGCTGATCGCCGTACCTCTATCGCGCATCGCATTCCGGCTCGATGGCGGCTACTTCGCGGTGGGAACGTGGGTGATCGCGGAAGTCTTCCGGCTTGGCGTGGCCAATGTTTCCGCACTGGGCGGCGGGTCGGGCACCAGCCTGACGGCGCTGCAGGGTATCCCGCGCGCGACGCGCGAGTCGCTCACGCTTTGGCTGGCGCTGGCCGCGGTTGCAGGCAGCATCGCCCTGCTCTATTGGTTCCTGCGCGCAAAGCCCGGACTGGCGCTGACCGCGATGCGCGACAACGCCGTGGCAGCCGGCAGCCAGGGGGTCGACGTGCGCCGCGTGCGGCTCGCGGTGTACCTCGTCGCCGCCGCCGGCACCGCGTTCGCCGGCGGCCTGTACTTCCTCGGCAACCTGCGGATTTCGCCCGACGCTGCGTTCTCGGTGAACTGGACGGCGTTCGGCATCTTCATCGTGCTGATCGGCGGGCTGGGCACGCTCGAAGGGCCCATCATCGGCGCGCTGCTGTTCTTCCTGCTGAACAAATACCTGTCGGACTTTGGCACGTGGTACCTGATCGGGCTGGGCATCGTGGCCATTGCCGTGGCGATGTATTTTCCCGGCGGCATCTGGGGCTACCTGTCGCAGCGCTTCGGCCTGCAGTTGTTCCCGGTGGGGAGGCGGGTGGTGTTTGCCGGCGATGGTCCGGCTGAAGGGGCAGCCGTGCAGGAAGAGGGCCGCAACGGACACGCCGCGAGCGCGCTGATTGACGGCGCTGCCCCACACCACACCGCTGGTTAATCAGCTTGCCTTTCCGGTGAAACCTCATAGTTTACAGATTATTACTAGGCGGAGTTCGCTGATCCACAACCGGCAAGGCATGTTTCAAGGCTGTGGACATTGTGAGCACCGGAGAGGAGCTGGGCAAACGCGCGTGCAGTGGTGGTTGCCGGACAGCCGATCGGCAGTTAAGTTGTCCGTGACGCCATACAACCGTTTCTCACTTCATTGGCGTCCTGATTGGCGCGAACAGCTGGGGCACTGAGCGACGCTATCAAAATGATTCTGGCGTCGTTGCGCGGCCTTGCCGTACTACTTGTACTGTCTGCGGCCGCGCGCCTAGCCAGAACCGCTTCGCTTCATTTTGATAGCGTCTCTAACCACCTGGGGCGCTCCCATGAATGCACGCCAATACTCCCTCGCCGGCTACGTCCGCTCTGGACTACTTTGTGTCGCAGTGACGCTGTTCGCCGCCTGTGGCGGTTCGGGTGACGACGGCAAACCGGCAACCAAACCGCCCCTCAGTTTCCAGGTGGTGTCGTTTGGCGACAGCATCTCTGATGTAGGAACCTATGCACCCGTGGCGCAAGTGGTCGGCGGCGGCCGTTTCACCACCAATCCTGGACAGGTGTGGGCCCAGGATGTCGCGAACTTCTTTGGCGGAACGCTGACCGCTGCGCAGACCGGTGGCTATGGCGTGTCGGTGCAAAATCACGCCGACGGACTGGGATACGCCCAAGGCGGCGCCCGTGTCACGGACCCCAACGGCATCAGTTTCAAGCCGAACGGACTTGGCGCGTTGACGGTCCCGATTGTGACGCAGCTGCAGAACCACCTTTCCGCGCACGGCAACTTCAGCGACGGGCAGCTTGTCCTTGTCCAGGGAGGCGGCAGCGACATCCTGATCCACGCCGAGGCGGTGGTGGCAGGAAGCGAGGCGCCAGCTGACGCGAATCAGGCGGTGACTGTGGCCGCGCAGCAACTGGCGGCGATCACCGCAAAGATCCTCGCATCCGGCGCAAAGCACATAGTTGTCTCGAACGTTGGAAATATCGCCATGTCGCCGCGCGGCGTCAACAACGCTGCGCTTGGCACCGTTCTCACGGGGCTGACGTCAACCTTCAATTCAGCGTTGATGAACGCGCTCCAGGCTATGGGCATCCAGAACCAGGTCATCAGCGTCGACCAGTTCGCCTTCATCAATGATGTCCTCGCCAATTTCAAGGCGAAGGGGTTCCTGGTCAGCAATACCGGGACCGGATGCAACCTGCAGCTGCTGTCGAAGGAGATCGAAGTGAGCTCACTCTTTTGCTCACCTAAGACCTACACCGTGCCGGACGCCGATCAGACCTACATGTTTGCCGATGAGGTGCACCCGACGACGCATCTCCACGCGTTGTTTGCGACCCTGGTAGAGCAGGCAGTGCAGGCGGCGAATAAATAAGCGGCCAGATGGCCTCCGCTCGTGCCAGGCCCGAGCTTCCGCCTGCGCGACCTCAAGACCTGGTAGCAAAGATGGAATGCGGCAGGACCTGTCGCCTCAACCACCAGCCATGGCAATCGAGACGACAGGTCCTGCGTCAGCGTGAGAGCGCGTGAGCGGCCTGCAAGGCGCTCAGTACTGCTTCGTGGGCTCCTTACCCATGGTGTCCTTGTCCATGGAGTCCTTGCCCATCGAGTCCTTGCTCATCCCCCCCTTCTTCTCCGGCATCTTCTTGGCGTGGCTCTTGCTCATCTTGTCCTTTGCCATGTCGTCCTTGCCCATGGTGTCTTTCGCCATGCTGCCACTCTGCCCCATGGCATCCTTTCCCATCTCGTCCTTCTTCATCGTGTCCTGTGCCAGTGCATTGCCGGCCAGCAGCATGCCGGCGGAAATCAGCAAAACCAGACGCTTGTTCATAGTGTTCTCCTTGGTCAGATAAGTAAGATTCCGGCGGAATACCGGTCAGGTACAGGTAGATGCTCAGGAACCGCCGAACCAGTTGTACCCCTGGTCCTCCCAATAGCCACCCGGATACTTGTTGGTCACGAACATCGCGACGATATGTTTCGGGTTCTTGTATCCGAGCTTGGTGGGCATGCGCAGCTTCATCGGAAAGCCGTACTTCGGCGGCAGGCGTTCGCCGTCATAGGTGAACGTCAGCAGCGTCTGCGGATGCAATGCGGTAGCCATGTCGATGCTGGAGTAGTAGTCGTCGGCGCAGCGAAAGCCCACGTACTTTGCTGTCGTATCCGCACCGATGCGCTGGAGAAAGTCGGAAAAGCGTGTCCCGCCCCACTTGCCGATGGCGCTCCATCCCTCCACGCAGATATGGCGCGTCACCTGCGACGTCTGCGGCAGCGCGTACAGTTCCTCGAGTGTCCACGGCGTCTTGTGCGAAACCAGGCCGCCGACCTCGAGCCGGAACCCGTCGGCGTCCACCTCCGGCACTTCATCAATGCCGTAGTAGGCATTGAACGGGAACGGCCGCGTCAGCATGGACTCAGGATAGGTCGGCGCCAGGCGGTGCGGGTCGAACAACCAGCCCTGCACGCGGTCGTTGAAGCGCGAGACCGCCATCAGGAAGGATTCGACCGATGGTTCGTCGGTGATGCTGCAGCCGGTCAGCAGCAGCAGGCCGCCAAGCGTGATGGCACGCTTGCCGAACAGCCGGCGGGACGGCATGCTCAGTTCACGGGTGGCATCGTGCAGGATCAGCTCGCGGTCGAGCCGGATGATTCGTTCGGGCGTGCTCACGGCAGTTCCTCCAGGTGCAGCCTAGCGGCCGCGCAGCATGATGATGAGAGACCGCGGCACCAGCACGGTCATCACCACATGAACGACAATGAACAGCGCGATCGCGCTCATGCCAATGAAATGCACCCATCGCGCTGCGTCATAGCCCCCCATCAGCATGCGCAGCAGCGGGAGCTGCACCGACTTCCAGATGGCAAGACCAGACAGCACCGTGAGCACGATCACGACGACCACCCCGAGATAAAGCAGCTTCTGGGCGGCGTTGTATTCGGCGAGGTTGGCGTGCGAAAGCTTGCCTCGCAAGGCCGCGGCCACGTCATGCAGCGCCGACGGGATCGAGACCGGGATGAAGCGCCGCCGGAATCGGCCGGTGACAACGTTCATCACCAGGTAGAACAGCCCGTTGGCCACCAGCAGCCACATGGCTGCAAAATGCCATTGCAGCGCTCCGGCAAGCCAGCCGCCGAGCGTGATGTCGTTGGGGAAGCGGAAGGCGAACAGCGGTGAAGAGTTGTAGATGCGCCAGCCGCTGAGCATCATGATGATCACCGCGATCGCATTCAGCCAGTGCGTGATGCGCAGCCAGGCCGGCTGGATCGTCGAGGATGGGCGTGCGGGAGTCTTTGGCCTGATCGCCGCCAATGGCCGTGCAGTCTTCACGTTCTCTCTCCGATGCGATGTGGTTTCGCGGCTATCGCCGTTTCGCTTACATCACGTTCGTCGTCCGGCGCGGCGGGAACTTACATGGATCTCACAAAGAATTTTTTTAGCTCTTCGCGGGGTAGCAGGTCTGGGTTCCTGGATGCGCTGCTGTTTCGCCGGCGTAGCCGGCGACCTCCTTTTTGACGGCGCGGGTTTACGGGTATTTGCTTCAGGGCAGAACTAGACTGCCTGCCGCGCAGATCGCCAGGGGCAACGCCGGGAAGACCGCTGTCCTCCCGACCTCGTGAGAGCGGAGTGGCACCCTGATCAAGCGACGTGCCTGCGGCAAGAGGTTTTGGACCACGACGGTGGTGCGCGATTCGGCTGCGCATGCCTCCGGGTCTCAAGCTGCGTACCACTCCGCTCTCACGAGGTCGGGAGGACGGCCTGTCAATGCCTCGCGCCGTCTCGTCACAACGCGGCAGGCATCGTAGCTATGCCCTGAAGCCAATACCCGTACAAAAACCGTCGAACACTACGATAAGACTGGCCGTCCGCCGAGGACAGCAAACGCGTTTTTGGTTACTTTTGTCGCTCGGACAAAAGTGACTCACCCGGCAGGGCGAAACGGGGCCGTCAAACCATCGACAGCGCCCAACCGCAGCCCCCCCCTCAGACACATCAACAACCCGCCTTGACGATAGAACCAATAGTCAGGAAAGCAAGGAATCGCCGACAAGAACCTGATCGCCTTTGGAACCCGCTTCAGGTTACCAATCCCGCAACCCTTCGCCGATGGCGCAGTTCATGCATTTCACGAAGATATCCGCCCGAGTATTCAGGAGGCCCGAATGCCAGCCCCCGCCAACAAGCCCCCGGTCAGCCGCGCTCAACTCAATGCCTGCCGACGCTGCACGCTCTGGCGCGATGCCACGCAAGGCGTGCCCGGCGAGGGCCCCGGTGGCGCGCGCATCATGCTGGTCGGTGAACAGCCGGGATCGCAGGAAGACTTGCAAGGCGCGCCATTTGTCGGGCCCGCCGGGCATTTGCTGGATGAAGCGCTGCACAAGGCCGGTATCGACCGCAACACGGTCTACATGACCAATGCCGTCAAGCATTTCAAATTCGAGCTGCGCGGCAAGCGCAGGCTGCACAAGACACCGTCTCAGCTGGAAATGGAGGCCTGCGGCTACTGGCTGGAACGGGAGATCCAGCGGATCGATCCGCTGGTCATCGTCGCGCTGGGCGCCACCGCGGCCAGGTCCGTGCTGGGACGCAAGAGCGTGACGCTCTCGGCGATGATGGACGAGCCCGTCGAGCACGACGGCAGGCTCGTGCTTGCCACTTACCATCCCTCCTTTGCCTTGCGGCAAACCTCGGAAGAAGCGCGCGCGGCTACCTTCGAGCGGATCGTCGCGAGCCTGCGTCGCGCCGCAAGGCTTGAGCGCAAGCGTGGCGCCTGACACGCCCTGGGCGTCGATCCGCAGCCGCTAACGCCTGCTCGCCGCGAGCAGACTGGCGCGCGACAGCGCCAGCAGGAGCGCCGCGAGGGTCAGCCACGTCAGCGCCGGATGCCGTGCGCTCAGCTCACGCAGCGACACCGGCGTGCGCGGGGGCGCGTGCGCGGCTGCGGCGATGCGCCGTGAGCGCCGGTTGGCGGACCACAGCTGGAACACAGCGCCCGCCAGCCACATCGCGGCACCCACGTAGCGGGACGAAGACATGGCCCTTCTCCGGGCGGACCATTCGCATCCTTACAGCGGCGGGTTCACCCAATACGGGTCGCGGCCATAGTACTCGTGCACGGTCCGGCCCCATGTCGCGTCGGCCATGCTCGGCCAGCTGTCCTTGTTGAAGCCCGGGTCGGCCTTGATGCGTTCGGCAGTCGCGGCGATGCGGAAGCATTTCTCGTCGGTATCCATGACAAGTGCGTTCCACGGAATCGCGTGCAGCGTGTCGCCCATACCGAGGAAGCCGCCGGTGGTCAGCACCGCATAGGCGATGCGGCCGCGTGGCACGTCGAGCATGATTTCCGAGATCTTGCCGACATGCTCGCCGTCGGATGAGTACGTCTTGGTGCCGTCCAGGCTCGATGCCGCCATGACTTCCGGGCCGGGGCCCGCGCCCACGCCGGAACCGACGATGGCCGCGCCTTGCCTGCTGGTGGTGGTGTGCGTTTGCATGTTGCGCTCCTTGAGTGGTAGCGGGTCAGAACGCTTGTGCATGCGCAATGAGCGTGCCCGCCGCCAGCGCTATGCGTGCCGCCGGGCATGCTGTCCGCGCCGGGCGGCAGAGCGGGAAGGGACCATGCCCGGAGGGCTGGCCAGGCAACGATGCCGCAGTAATTCTTGCTGCCGGCCATTGCAAAAAGCGGCATAACGGGGGACCTCGGCCCGTGCCGCCGCAAAAGAGAACAGGCCGCTTGCAAAATTCCACTTGTAATGAGATCGATTCCCATTTACCATGGCATCACTGTCTGACACAGGGCGCACAGCCCGACCGGCAGAACGGCCAGACCTGGCGCCGCTACGGCACGTAGCGAGACCTGCGGGACCGGCCGGCAAGCATTCCGGATGCCGCCGCGCGGCGTTCGTTACCGACTTTTGTGGGGACCGCTCCGTACCGCGGAGCGTTTGGCAGTAGCCAGTCGCCGGAAGATCGGGAAAGCATCCAGACCCCGCTTTCCCGATCGCGTCTTCCGGCGGCAAGCCAGGCCACCTTTTTATTCCGCGCGTCGTCCAGGCACGGCGCTCCGTCCGGGACGCCCCAGCAGGGGCTGCCCTGGACGCTCCGCAAGCCTGAATTCCGCAAACCCGCCGTGATGACTGACCATCGCCCGCGCTTCGTGCAAGTCGCACCGATCGCGCGGGCGCAAGCTGCCGCATGCCCATGCCACCCCTGACCTCCGATCCCATCCACCTGAAGCGCGCCGGCCTCAAGGCCACGTCGCCGCGCATGCGCATCCTCGAGGTGTTCCGGACCAGCGCGCGGCGCCATCTGAGTGCCGAAGACGTATACCGCGTCCTGCTGACGCAGACCGACGACGCCGGACTGTCCACCGTCTATCGCGTGCTGAACCAGCTGGTGCAGGCGAACATCCTGCTGCGCCACAGCTTCGAATCCGACCATGCGGTGTTCGAGCTCAACGAGGGCGGCCACCACGATCACCTGATCTGCGTGGCCTGCGGGCGTGTCGAGGAATTCCAGGATGAAGGGATCGAACGGCGCCAGCGCCAGGTGGCCACCGAGCACTCATTTGTGCTGCGCGAACACATGCTCGTGTTGTACGGCGTCTGCCCCCGATGCCGGGCGCGCCCGGATGAAAGCTGAGCGCGCGGAGCCGTCAACCTGGAGCCGACCATGGACCGCCTGGCCAAGCCGCTATCCGAACTGAAACACCTGCTCAACCGCTACCTGCGCCAGGAGCCGGGCTGCCACGACTGCCAGCTGCGCGCGGTCTGCGTGCACCGGCCCGACCATACCGGCTGCAACTGGAGCGCGGAAGTCGATTTTCCCGAGCGCACCGAAGCCGAAGCGGTGCGCAACCTGCGCCAGGCGCGCCGCGTGGTGATGCTCGCGCGCGAGCGCTACAACGTGGCGGCAAGCGCCTGACTTCAGCTACGCACGGCGGAGGGCTCCGCCACCACCGGCGCGGGCCGCAATACCAGCCACACCGCCATGCCGATCAGCGCGCCGCCGGCAAGGTGCGCCCACGACAGCGTCTCCCCCAGGAAGAGCGCGCCCCAGACGATCCCGAACGGCGGGATCAGGAAGGTGACGGTGAGCGAACGCACCGGTCCCAGGTCCGCGATCAGCCGGTAGTACAGGATGTACGCGATCGCCGTACACACCATGCCGAGCCCGAGCATCGCGCCCCAGACACCGGCGCCGGCATCGCCCAGCGTGTTGTGCCGGACCAGCGCAGCCACGCAGAACGGCAGCAGGAACAATGACGCGCCGGCTAGGCTGCCCGTGGCCACCAGCCGGCTGTCGAGCCCGCCGCGCTCAGTGATCCAGCGGCGCGTCAGGAAGCCCGCGAACCCGTAGCAAGCGGTTGCCACCAGACAGGCCGCCGCACCCAGCAGCACCTGCGCGGAAAACGCCACGGGCCCGGTGCGGGTCAGCACCGCCACGCCCGCCACGCCAAGCATCACGCCGAGTGCCTTGGCCCGCGTCAGCTTCTCGGCGAAGAACAGCGATCCGATCAGCACGCCCATCAGCGGCGTCATGGCATTGAACACGGCCGAGTAGCCAGCCGGCAGCCACAGCGCGGCGATCGCGTACATGACGAAGGGAATGCCCGAATTCACGATGCCGACCACGATCACCGCCCGCCATTTGCCGCGCATATCCCAGCGCAGGCCGAGCAGGGGCAGGCAGGCCGCCAGCGTCACCGCCCCGATCAGCACCCGCAGGAACGCCGAGGGCAAGGGGCCGAGCACCGGTGCACCGATGCGGATGAACAGGAAGCTGGCGCCCCAGATGGCGGCCAGCGAAAGCAGGCGGATAAGATCGGCGGGTTTCATGATGGGTGCTGGCGAGGGCGCGTGGCGCCAGAGGAAGCTGCGGGGGATGGCGGCGATTAGACGCCTGCCGGAAGACGTCCGCAAGCTGATTTCGGACCTCTGCCTGCCCCGGAATGCCACCGACCAATGCCGACAAACCCATACTGATTGCATGGCGTTATCGCCTTTTAATGCACATTTGTGGTGCTTTTAACGCCACTTAGGCCGCGTTTCCGTCTCATTTCTTTCTACAACCTTTCCACCTCACCCCCCGGATGAGGGGAGGGTGTAACGGACGCGTGACAAGGCGACTTTGATTAAACTAAAATCTGGTCTGCGCCAGAGTTAATTGACCCCTCCGACGCATTCCCGACAAGCCGCCAGGACCCTGGCGGCTTCTTTTTTTTCGGCGCCAGCCCTGCCCATCCTGCCCAGGGGCATATTTGCCGCGCCGCCGCACCCCGTTCTCCGCACATCGCCAAACTGGCGTCAACCGCCGCGCCGGCTACCGCGTTGCCTGCCACATGAAACAACAGTTCCTTGGCCTGCTCGCGCGCGTATATGTCCTGCAATTCGCCCTCGAGGTGCCCGCAACCGTGGCCATGCTGGCGGATATGCTGATGGAGTACGGCTTCCAGGTCGACATCGGTTCCGTGCGGCCACTGCTGCGTGCGCTGCAAATGGAAGGCTATCTTGAAAGCGTGCTGCGCGACGGGATCGGCCGTGTCTATCTGCTCACCGAACGCGGCCGGGAAGAGCTGCAGAACAACCGCAAGCGCATCGACGACCTGTATCGCCGGCTGCACGCCGACGCCGGCCGCACGTGATCCTGCCTGATCGTGCCCACTGCCAGCGGGCGGACGGGAAGTCCGGGGCGTACCCGTTTCTGCGAACAAGTCTGCGAACAAAAAACCCCGGCGCCTTCCGGCCCGGGGCTTCGCTTTTCTCAACTTCAGGGCGTGATTACTTCTTCTCCGCCTTGCCCTCGTAACGCTTGCTCCACTCGGCCAGGATGCGGTCGCGGTTGGCGCTCGCCCAGGTGAAGTCGTTCTTGATCAGGCGTTTTTCGTAGTCGGCCGGCAGTAGCGCATCCGGCTTGGCGATGCCCGGCACCGCCAGCACCGCGAAGTTCTTCTCGTACAGCGCCATCGCGTCATGCGAGGCCGAGAAGTCGGCCAGCTTGCGCGCGGCTTCCAGGTTCTTCGTGCCCTTGATGATCGCGGTGGCCTCGATGTCCCAGCCCAGGCCTTCGCTCGGCAGCACGATATCGATCGGCGCGCCTTCCTTCTTCGACTTCATCGCGCGGTACTCGAACGCAATGCCGATCGGGAACTCACCCTGCGCGGCCACCTTGCAGGGCTTGGAGCCCGAATGCGTGTACAGGCCGATGTTCTTGTGCAGGGCGTCCATATAGCTCCAGCCCTTCTGCTCGCCCATCATCTGCAGCCAGGCGCTGACGTCCAGGAAGCCGGTGCCCGACGAGGCCGGGTGCGGCATCACGATCTTGCCGGCGTAGACCGGCTTGGTCAGGTCCGCCCACGAGGTTGGCCTGGGCAGGCCCAGCTTCTGCGCCTCCACGGTGTTGAAGCAGATCGCCGCGCCCCACACATCCATGCCGACCCATGCCGGCGGATTGGCCGCGCTGCGGTATTGCGCGTCGATGGCGCCGAGGTTCTTCGGCGCATACGGCTGAAGCATGCCTTCCTTGTCGAGGATGGCCAGGCTGGAACCGGCCAGGCCCCACACCGCGTCGGCGCGCGGCGCGGCCTTCTCGGCCAGCAGCTTGGCGGTGACGATGCCGGTGGAATCGCGCACCCACTTGATCTCGATGTCGGGATTGGCCTTCTCGAAGGCAGCCTTGTAGGCGGCGATCTGGTCGGCTTCGAGTGCGGTGTAGACGGTCAGCACGGTGGCGGCGTGGGCGCCGCCGGCCAGCAGCGCGAACGCGGCGAGGGCCGTGGCGGTACGGATGGTGCGGGACATGGATTCTCCTTTGGGGTGCAGCGTGCGTAGTGAATGGGTCGGGCGTCAGTGCGCCGGCCGGCGCCACGCCTGCGTGCGGCGCAGCCAGCCGGCCGAGGCCGCATGCAGCAGCAGCGCGGCCAGCACGGAAGTCAGCAGGATCAGCGTGGACATGGCCGCAGCGGGCGCGGTATCGCCGGCGTCGTCCATGTTCAGCACGGAGATCGCGGCGAGCACGGTGTCCGGGCTGTACAGGAAGATCACCGCCGACACCGTCGTCATCGACGACACGAACAGGTAGCGGAAGATGTCGAGGATGGCCGGCAGGCAGATCGGCACCGTGACCCGCCAGCACGTCACCAGCGGCGCCACGCCCAGCGACAGCGCGGCGGCTTCGAACTCGGTATCGAGCTGGCGCAGCGCGGCGGCGGCGGTCAGGTGGCCGGTCGTGTAGAAGTGCGCGACATTGCAGAGCACCAGCAGCGCCATGCTCCCGTACAGGAAGTGCAGCGGATTGCCGGGCGCGTTGAAGAAGAACACATAGCCCAGGCCCAGCACCAGCCCCGGCACCGCCATTGGCAGCAGGAAGCCGGCCCGCAGCACGCCGTGCAGCCAGGCCGGGCCGCGCGTGCGCTCGGTCAGCCAGGCACCGAGGAAGATCGCCACGGCGCCGGCGAGCGCGGTCAGCGCCGACAGCTTCAGGCTGTTGCGGTAGGCCAGCCAGCCGCCGCCATCCATATTGTCGAAATCGTAGTGGGCCAGCGTGAGCTGCAGGTTGTATGGCCACAGCTTCACCAGCGAGGCGCCCACCGCGGTGGCCAGCACCGTCAGCAGCGCGGCGCAGACCAGCATCACGATCAGCAGGCAGGCAATGTCACGGACGCGGTCCGGGCCAGGCACGTAGACCTGCGCGCGGCTGCCCATCTGCGCGCGCTGCCGGCGCTGCATCGCCATGTCCACGCCAAAGGTCAGCACGGCGGGCAGCAGCAACAGCATGCCGATCAGCGCGCCGCGGTCAAACTGCTGCTGGCCCACCACCGCCTTGTAGGCTTCGAGCGCCAGCACCGGGTAACCACCGCCCACTACCTTGGGCACCCCGAAGTCCGTGATGACCAGCGTCAGCACCAGGCACGCAGCGGCAAACAGCCCCTGGCGCGCGCCGGGCAGCGTGACAGTGTGGAAGGTGCGCCACGGGCTCGCGCCCATCGCGCGTGCCGCTTCATACAGCCGGGCGTCGGCCAGCGAGAGCGTCGCCACCAGCACCATCAGCGCGTGCGGGAAGGTGTAGAACGCTTCGCCCAGCACAATGCCCCAGAAGCCATAGATCCCGCCCGCACCGAAGGCATGCTTGAAGATGCCCTGGTTGCCGAACAGGTAGACCAGCGCGATCGCCGGCAGCAACGACGGCGCGAACAGCGGCAGCAGCGCAATGCCGCGCCACAACGGCCGCGCAATCACGCGCGAGCGCTGCAGGGCATAGGCAAAGCCGAAGGCCAGCGGCACCACCAGCGCCACCACCGTCATCGATACCGCCAGGCTGCGGCCGATCAGGGGCAGGAAGTTCGGATTGGCGACCAGTGCCGCCATGCGCGCGCCCAGCGCCCAGTTGCCGGCGGCGTCGAACCAGGCCTGGCCGAACAGGGCGATCAGCGGCAGCACCAGCGCCACGGCCAGCCCGCCGAGCCACAGCCATTTCATGGCCGCGGGCGCGCCGTGCGCCAGGCGGCCGCTTGCGCTGCCATGGCCATGCGACAGCAGTGCCGGCGCGCCGGCCGGCTGGCCGATCGTTGCCACGTCAGCCACCTCGTGCACCGCGCGCGTCATGCGAACACCTGCAAGGCCGAGGCCGGCAACGAGATCCAGAACTTGTGGCTGCCGGCCTCGGGCAGCTGGTGGCGCGCTTCACGCGGCACATCGGCAAACAGGGTCAGGCCAGGCAGGCGGTCGGCTTCCAGCGCCAGCCGGTAGCGGCTGCCGAGGTAGGTCTGGTCAACCACGCGGGCCAGCAGGCGGTTCGGCTCGGACTCGCCCGCATGCAGGCGCACCGCCTCCGGGCGGCAGCACAGGCGGCTGGCTTCGGGTGCCAGCGGTGCATCCACGGTGAAATCCACCGCATTGCCGCCCTCGCCCACCATAAAGCGGTCTGTGCCGCTGCACCGGCCCGGCAGCCAGTTGGCCTGCCCGATAAAGCCGGCCACGAACGCCGAGGCGGGCTGCTCGTAGATCTGGCCCGGCGTGCCGGCCTGCACGATGCGCCCACCGTCCATCACCGCGACCTGGTCGGCCATGGTCATGGCCTCTTCCTGGTCGTGCGTGACCATGACGGTGGTGATGTTCAGGCGGCGCTGGAGCTGGCGCAGCTCCATCCGCAGGTGCTCGCGCACGCGGGCGTCCAGCGCGGACATCGGCTCGTCAAGCAGCAGCAGCGACGGTGCCGGCGCCAGCGCGCGGGCCAGCGCCACGCGTTGCTGCTGGCCGCCGGACATCTGGCCCGGATACTTGCGTTCGCTCCCGGCCAGCCCGACCAGCTCAAGCATTTCCGCCACGCGGGCGTCGCGGTGGGCACGGCCCATGCCGCGGCCATGCAGCCCGTAGGCCACGTTCTCGGCTACGGTCAGGTTGGGGAACAGCGCGTAGGACTGGAACAGGATGCCGTAGTCGCGCGCCTGCGGCGGCAGGCCGGTCAGCTCGCGGCCGCCGGCATGGATGCGGCCGGCGTCTTCACGCTCCAGGCCGGCAATGATGCGCAGCAATGTGGTCTTGCCGCACCCCGAAGGCCCCAGCAGGCACAGCAGCTCACCCTGGCCAACGGACAGCGAGACCCCGTCCAGCGCCACGAAGCCGCCGAAGCGCTTGCTCACCTGCTCCACTGCCAGGAACGCCCGGCCTTCCCCGGACTTGCCTGCCTGCATGACCGAATCTCCGCAAATCTATCGAAACGGCTGCAAGCTTAGGCAGGCTATATGCCAGGGATGTGGCAATACGGCAAATTATTCCGATGGGGGCATCGGGGGATTTTGGGGATCGGGCGATCAGGCGCTGGCTTCGAGGCCTCGCGGAGCCGGCAGCATGCTTTCGAAGCCGCTGCCCAGCACCTGGCGCAGCGCCCCGGGCCCCACCGGCTGGCAGAACAGGAAGCCCTGCACGCCGTCGCAGCCCTGCGCGCGCAGGAATTCGAACTGGGCCATGGTCTCCACGCCTTCGGCGACGACCGTCAGCTGCAGCTGGTGGCCCAGCGCAATGATCGCCGCCGCCACGGCCTGGTCATGACCCTCGGTAGCCACGTCGTCGACAAAGGACTTGTCGATCTTCAGCTTGTTGATGGGCAGCCGGGTCAGGTAGTTCAGGCCGGAATACCCGGTGCCGAAATCGTCGATGGACAGGCGCACGCCCAGGTCGCGGATGCGGCGGAAGGTCTCGATGGTGGTCTCGCCGCCGTCGACCAGGATGCCTTCGGTCACTTCGATGGTGAGGCTTGCCGGCGGCAGCCCGGCCTCCTGCAGGCAGCGAGCCACGGTATCCGGGAATTCGGCGTGCCGCAGCTGCAGCGGCGAGATATTGACCGCCACCTCGATCTCCCGGCCGAGTGCGTCGCGCAGGGACTGGATCTCGCGGCAGGCGGTAGCGAGCGCCCATTCGCCGAGCGGCCCGATCAGCCCGCATTGTTCGGCGATGGGGATGAACTCGGACGGCAGCATCGGGCCGCGCTCGGGCGTTTCCCATGTGATCAGGGCTTCAACGCCCACGATGGCGAGCGTGGCCGCATCGACGATCGGCTGGTAGCGCAGGCGGAACTCCCCTTCGGCCAGCGCCCGCCGCAGCAGGCCTTCGATGGTAAAGCGTGCGAGCGAAGCCTCCGCCATCTCGCTGGAAAAGCGGCGCAGCTGCGCGCGCCCGCCCTGCTTGGCCGCATACACCGCGGCATCCGCCGACTTGAGCAGGTCGGTCAGCGTTTCGCCATCCGCCGGGAACACGGCCATGCCCAGCGACGGCGTCACGCGCAGGCGCTGGCCGCCGATCTGGAGTTCCTCCGACACCCGCGCCAGGATCTTGGCCGCGGCCAGCTCGGCCTCGCTGTCGTGGCGCAGCTCGCCGAGCACCACCGCGAACTCGTCGCCGCCCATGCGCGCGACCACATCGCCCGGGCGGACCGCGGCCTTCAGGCGGTCGGCGATAGTGCGCAGCACATCGTCGCCGACCGGGTGGCCGAGCGATTCGTTGATGTGCTTGAAGTGATCCAGGTCGAGCAGCAGCAGCGCCACCCGCTCGCCATGCCGGCGCGCGTGCAGCAGCAGCGCTTCGGAGCGTTCGGTGAGTTCCGCGCGGTTGGGCAGCCCGGTCAGCGGATCGTGCAGCGCCAGGTGGCGGATGTACTCGTCCACGCGGCGGCGCTCGGTCAGGTCGTAGGCGATGGCCTGGAAGCCGCCGCCGGCGGGCCGGGCATGGTCCGCATCCGGCACCGCGCTCAGCGCCAGCTGCACCGGCATGCGCGATCCGCCCTTGCGCAGCCAGGTCCATTCGCGTTCATCGGTCAGGCCAAGCTTCGCCTTGGCGACCAGCGCCGGCAGCCCCGGCAGGACCGGCTCATCCAGTTCGCGGGTCAGGGCCTGCGCGTGCGCCGCCAGTTCGTCGGGCACATGCAGGCTCTCATAGGCCCTGCCAAGCAGTTCGGCTTCGGTGTACCAGAGCATGGTCCGGCCGGCGCGGTTGATGCCGGTGATGCGGCCATCCGCGTCGAAGGTGATGACGCAGAAGGCTGCATGATCGAGCAGGCTGGCATAGCGCATCGCCTGCACCGACGCCTCGTGGCCGGCACGCCGTTCGTCGCTGAGATCAGTGATGGCCCACATCCAGCGCGGTTCGGTGGCGGTGTCCGCCGGTGCCAGCCGGGCCACGCCGGCACGCAGCGCAAAGCGGGTGCCATCGGCGCGCACGCCTTCCAGCTCGCGCCGCGCCGGGCCTGCGCCCGGAGCTGCCGGCGTGCCGGTGGCTGCCGCAATGCCGGAAGCGCCGGGCACCCGTTCCACCAGGGGCCGGCCTGCCAGTTCGGCCGCAGTGGTGCCAAACAGCTGGGCCGCGCGCTCGCTGGCGTTCAGCACTGTGCCGGCAGCGTCGGTCACCACGAAGCCATCGCCCGCCTGCGCCATGCACGCGCGCAACAGCGCGCTGTCGTCCTGCTGCGAACGGGTCGCCAGGCTCGCGCGGGCCATGGCGTTGCGGCCCTGGCGCGCCAGCGTGAACGTGAGCCACGCCATCAGGAGCGTAGCGAGCGTGCCCGCGACCAGCAGCAGGCCGCCGTACCGCACGCCATAGGCAGATTCGAATGCGGGCCGCGTGGCCGCCTGCAAGGACCAGGTCTTGCCGCCGTAGCGGATCTGGCGCTCCGCCACCAGCCAGGGCTGGCCTCCGTCATTGCGGCGCTCGCCGTCGGTGCCCTCGCCCGACAGCAGCGTGCCGCCGGCGGCCGTGTCGCCTTCAAACAGCGTCAGCACCAGGTCGCCCGCGGATGGCGCGGTCACGCCGCGCATCAGGTCGCCCAGGCGCAGCGATGCGTAGACATAGCCTACCACCGCTTCGCGGCGCTGCGGCACGGTGTTGGCGGCCACGCCGCCGCCGTACACCGGCAGGTAAAGCAGCGCGCCGCGCTGCCGGGTCTGTGCTTCGGACTCGCGCACCAGCTCCAGGCCGCTGGTGAGGCGCGGCTCGCCGCTGTCGCGTGCCGCTTCCAGCGCGGCGCGGCGAACCGGCTCGGACAGCATGTCGAAGCCCGCGGCCCGCACATTGCGCCCGGCCAGCGGCTCGATGTAGAAGACCGGCACGTAGGTGTCGCGCGTGCCGGCAGGATGCACTTCGAATTCGTGCAGGCCGTCGCGGCGCGCCGAGGCCACCAGTGGCCCGAGGCCCTGAGGGCTGACAATGGGCGCGTAGCCGATCGATTGCGTGCCCGCCGGCAACTCGTCGAGCTGGGCCGTGTAGAGATAGTTGCGCCACTGGGTGCGCGTGGTAGCCGGGTTGGCAGCGATCAGCCCCGCCACGCCGCGCAGCAGGCTTTCGTTGTCGTGCATGCGTTCGCGCAAGGCGCCGGCCGCTTCGGCCAGCAGCGCGTCAAAGCGCTGCTGGGCAGCCTGCCGCTCCAGCCCGTCGGCCAACTGCCAGGCGCCCGCCGTCAGCAGCGCGCCGCCGGCGGCAACCAGCAGCGAAAGCAACGCGGGCGATAGCGAAGGCAGTCTCATGGTGAACGGTCTGGGGTATGGCGGCGCTTCTTCCGGCAAGTGAAGGATTCCGGGGCTGCGGCTGCCCACCGGCCATCGACTGGCGGGCAAACCACCGGCAAGCACACCATCGCAGCAACGGGCGCACTATACCGTGGCATGCGGCCCCCCGGACAGCCCCACCAGCCGCCTTACCGTCCGCCGGCGCACATTGGCCGCACCCTCCGCTGCATTCTGCACCGGAGCCACCGCCTCCCAGAACCCCCTTCACCACAAAAAAGGTTCTTCGCCGGATTGCGGGGTTTGGTTCTTTTGGTTCTTGGATGCGTGGCTGTTTCGCCGGCGTAGCCGGCGACTCCCTTTTTGACTGCGCCAAAAAGGAAGCAAAAAGCGCCTTCTGTCCTCGGCGGACGGCCAGTCTTATCGTAGTGTGCGCGTGTTTTTGTACGGGTATTTGCTTCAGGGCATAGCTGGACTGCCTGCCGCGCAGATCGCCAGGGGCAACGCCGGGAACGGCGCTGTCCTCCCGACCTCGTGAGAGCGGAGTGGCTCCGTGATCGAGCGGCGTGCCTGCGGCAAGAGTCACAGCGCGGCAACCGTGGTGCGCGATTCGGCTGCGATGCCGCCGGGCCTCAAGCTGCGCGCCACTCCGCTCTCACGAGGTCGGGAGGACGGCCTGTTCAAGCAACGCGCCGCCTCGTTACCACGCGGCAGGCATCGTAGCTATGCCCTGAAGCCCATACCCGTACAAAAACGCAGGCAGACTACGATAAGACTCCCGCCCGGCGGGCAAAAAAAGCGTTCTTTGGTTACTTTCTGTCGCTCGGACAGAAAGTGACTCGCCCTTCAGGGCGAAACCTGGGCCGTCGACCTTCGACAGCGTCAAACCGCAGCCACCACCGTCAGGCACATCAGCAACCCAGCCCCACAAATCGGCGAAGAACCAAACAAAAAGCGCCCCCTGATGGCGAAGGACAGGTCGCACCATGGTCAGCTTCAGGCCCTGCATGCGGCCATGTCAACCCGGTTTGCCCGGCTGCCACCACATCTCCCACTGTGGTAGGGTTGCGCTGCAAGCGCCCGCTGCTTTGCGCTCCCCCGAGCGGTGGACGCCCGGGACCGGCCGCGCCCCGGCCTGCGGCGGCCCGCCTCCAGCCCCTCTGCACCACGCATGCCTGTCTTCTCGCTTACGCTGAAAGCGCGAATCGCGCTCATCACCACGGTGCTCGCCGCCGTGTTCGGCACCGGCATCGTGCTGGCTGCCCTCCACGGTGCCCATCGCGACCTGCACGACACGCTGCAGGAGCAGCAGGATTCGATCGTCAAGCTTTTTGCCGACCAGATCGACACCGCGATGGAGGACCGGATCATGCTGCTGACGCACCAGGCGGAGCAGCTCGGCGGCCTGCTCGCCCAGTCCGGCGGCGCCAATGCCGAAGCGGTGCGCGCACAGGCGCTGGCCGCGCTCAAGCGCGCGGTGCCGGTGCCGGCCACGTTCAACGCCGTGATGCTCGCCGATGCGCAGGGCACCACTGTCAACGGCGGCGGCGTGACCTCGGAGGTCGCCGATCGCGGCTATTTCCGCGAAGCAGCCCGCACGCTGGCGCCGGTCGTGACTGCGCCCATCCGCTCACGCACAACCGGCGGCACCGGGGTGATGGTAGCGGTGCCGGTGCTGTCGCCGCAGAAGGCCTTCGTCGGTCTGGTGGCCGGATGGCTGGACCTCTCGAGTTCGAACTTCCTGGTGGAGTTGCTGCACAACCGGCTGGGCACCACCGGCTTCTACTGCCTGGTGTCGGCCGGCCGCGAACCGGTCTACGTGCAGCACCCCGATCACGCCCAGGCCCGCCAGCCGGCGCACGCCGTGGGCGACACCTGCGGCATGGACGACCGCGACGGCGCGTTCGAATTCCTGATGCCCGAGCGGCCGGTGATCTCGCGCCGCCTGATGTCGACCACCGGCTGGGAACTGGTGGCCGTGATGCCGGCGCGCGAAGCCTACGCGCCGCTGCACCAGATGCAGCAGCGCTTCCTGATGTGGGCGCTGCTGGCGCTGGCGATCGTGGCCGCGCTGATCTGGCTGGCCGTGCGCAGGCTGCTGGCCCCGCTCACGCGACTGCACGAGGTGGTGCAGGACAGCACCGCCGACCTTTCCGCCTTCGAGCGCCTGCCGGCACGGCATCATGCCGATGAGATCGGCGACCTCTCGCGCGCCTTCGTCAAGCTCATGCGCGACGTGCGCGAACGCCGACAGCAGCTGGACCGCAGCGAGCGGCGCCTGCGCACGGTCACCGACACGCTGCCGTCGTTGCTGGCGTTTATCGATACGCAGGAGCGCTACGTCTTCAACAATCTCGCCTACGAGCACACCTTTGGCATGACGGTGTCGGAACTGCGCGGCAAGACCGTGCGCGAGGTGCTGGGCGAAGCGCGCTACGCGAAGGCGCGCCCCTACCTGCAGCGCGCGCTTGCCGGGGCAGTGGTGACCTTTGAAACCGAGGACCCGGATCCCGAATACCACTGCATGGAGACCAGCTACCGGCCGGAATGGAGCGCCGACGGCAGCGAGGTGGTGGGCGTGCATATCCACGTGCAGGACGTCACCCAGCGCAAGCTGGAGACCATGCGGCTGTCGCGCATCTCGCGCACCGACCACCTGACGCAGCTGATGAACCGCAGCGCCTTCGAAAGCCAGCTGCAGGCGGCCATGACGCGCTTCCGCGAGAACGGCGGCCTGATGGCCCTGCTCTATCTCGACATGGACCGCTTCAAGGCGGTCAACGATATCCACGGCCACGCCGCCGGCGACCTGCTGCTGCAGGCCTTCGCCCGGCGCGTGCGCCGCTGCGTGCGCGAGCACGACACGGTGGCCCGGCTGGGCGGCGACGAATTCGCCGTGATCCTGGAAGATATCGCCAGCGCCGACACCGCGCGGCACGTGGCGCAGGCGATCCTGGAATCAGTCGGCCGGCGCTTTCATTTCGAGGGCGTGTATGCCGACGTGGACGTCAGCATCGGCATTGCGCTGTACCGCGGCGGCCCGGCGCAGGACCGCGAGCTGATCAGGCTGGCCGACGTGCTGCTGTACCGCGCCAAGGGCGCGGGGCGCGGGCGATATGAGATCGGCCCGGCCGAGCTGGCCGGGGAAGTCAGCGCGTAGCTGAGGGATGAGCAGACCCTAGTGCACGGTGCCGCCAGGCTTGGGCGACGAATCGCCACCCTCGGCCTCGCCGCCCGGCTCGAACGGCACGTGGCGGCCGTCGCTGGACTGGTAGCCGAGCTGCGCGTCGGCGCCCAGCATCTTCTCCCACGCAATCATGGCCTCGGCCACGGCGTTGGGCTCGCCCTTGAACACCACCACGTCGTTGCCGCAGCTGGGGCACTGGCCGCCAAACACGGCATCGATGCCGCGCAGCCCGGGAACGTCGAGGGCGTCGAATTCGCTGAATGTGGTCTTGCAATGGCCGCAGACCAGTTGCGCGGGGCGCAGGGCCTCGATCTTCGCGCGTGCCTGTTCCGCGCGCTGTTGCGGCGTACCGCGCCGTTTTGCCTCGCCCATGATGTCCTTCCTTTCGTACTGCCTGTTTTGCCCCGGCCATTGCCGGTTGGATGCGAGATTGCCGCAATAGGTGCCCGGCCTGCCTTGTCTGACCGGCACAAGGCGGCATTGTAGACCACCCCATGTCACGCATACCGCGCCCGGCAGGATGGTTTCGCGCCTGCTATTGTGGATAACGGTTGCCTGGCGCCAGCCGCCGCGCTGGCGGGCAGCCGTTCCCGCGCCGCACGAAAGTCGCCCGCCGGGCACTTGAACTGCCCGGCGCATGCCTTGCCGTGCTTGCCACCCACCCCCAAAGGAGGACGCTTCATGATCCGCCCCACCGTGCAGGAAAACGCCGCCCGCTACGCCAATTGCATCGCCGCCTGCCATGCCGCCGCGGCTGCCGCGCTCAAGTGCGCGGCAGCCTGCCTGGAAGAGAACGACGTGCGCAAGATGACGCGCTGCATCGCGCTGGACATGGACTGCGCCGGGATTGCCGAGCTGGCCGCGTCCTATATGCTGCGCAACAGCGAATTCGCGCCGCTGGTATGCGAGGACTGCGCCGAAGTCTGCAAGTGGTGCAAGGAGGAATGCGAGCGGCATGACGCCGAGCATTGCCAGGAATGCGCGCGCGCCTGCGCGGCGTGCATGGAGCAGTGCCTGAAGATGACGGCGTAGCCGCAGTGCAGCATCCGCGCCGGCCGCTCCAGTCAGGCCGGCGCGCCGGGTTCCGCTGGCGCCGCCAGGACTTGAGCATGCCGGGAGAACGGATTGCGGGCCGAAAGCGGGAACTGCCCGTCGTGAGGCGCTATTCTAAAGGGCCGTGCTCCGAATCCGTCCGTGCGGAGCCAGTCGTACAAGTCTCCCCCTTCGCTTTGTTGCACCGGAGTCCGCAAATGTCCGACCCTTCATCCGCCAACACCACCCGCATCGAAAAAGACAGCCTCGGCGACGTGCCGGTGCCCGCCGCGCACCTGTGGGGCGCGCAGACCGAACGCTCCCGCCAGAATTTCCGCATCGGCAACGAAAAGATGCCGCCCGCGCTTATCGAGGCCTTTGCCATCCTCAAGCTGTGCGCGGCGCGCGCCAACCGCGAGCTGGGCGTGCTCAAGCCCGAGCTGGCGCAGGCGATCGAACAGGCCGCCGGAGAAGTGATCGAAGGGCGCTGGCCCGAAGAATTCCCGCTGTCGGTATGGCAGACGGGCTCGGGCACGCAGACCAACATGAACCTCAACGAGGTGATTGCCAACCGGGCCATCCAGCTGCTGGGCGGCGAGGTGGGCAGCAAGAAGCCGGTCCATCCCAACGACCACGTCAACGCCAGCCAGTCGTCCAACGACAGTTTTCCCACGGCAATGCATATCGCCGCCACGCGCGCCATCCAGCAGCAACTGCTGCCCGCGCTTGAACAACTGCAGCAGACCTTCGCGCGCAAGGTGGAAGCCTTCGCCGATATCGTCAAGGTTGGCCGCACCCACCTGCAGGACGCGGTGCCGCTGACCCTGGGCCAGGAGTTCTCCGGCTACATGACCCAGGTGGCCGATGCGCAGTCGCGCCTGCAGCAGGCCATGCTGCGCGCCATGCCGGTGCCGCAGGGCGGTACCGCGGTGGGAACCGGGCTGAACGCGCCGCACGGCTTTGCCGCCGGCTTTGCGCGCGCACTGGCCGACTACACCGGGCTGCCGTTCGAGCCCGCCCCCAACCGGTATGCGCTGCAGGCCGCCCACGACGCCCTGGCCGACCTGTCCGGCGCGCTGAATACCACCGCCTCGTCCTTCCTGAAGATCGCGCGCGATTTCATGCTGCTCGGCTCCGGCCCCCGCGCGGGCTTTGCCGAGCTGCAGCTGCCGGCCAACGAGCCGGGCTCGTCGATCATGCCGGGCAAGGTCAATCCGACGCAAGCCGAAGCGCTGGCGATGGTGTGCTGCCGCGTGATCGGCAACCACACCACGGTCACGCTGGCCAATGCGCTCGGCACGCTCGAACTCAATGCGTACAAGCCCGTGATCGTCTACAGCCTGCTGCAGTCCGTGACGCTGCTGGCCGATGCGGCATCCAGCTTTGCCGAGCATATGGTCGAAGGCCTGGAAGCGGACCAGGACCGCATTGCCGAGCTGCTGGCGCGCTCGCTGATGCCGGTGACGGCGCTCAATCCGCACATCGGCTACGACAAGGCCGCCGAGATCGCCAAGCTGGCGGTCAAGCGCAACCTGTCGCTGCGCGAGGCGTCGATCGCCTCGGGGCATGTGACGGAGGAGCAGTTCGATGCGTGGATTGATCTGAAGGGGATGACGAAGGAGGTGTGAGCGCCTGGACGGCCAATGACAATGGCGACGTTGCGCGGCCGCTTGCCGATCAGGGCACCAACAGCTTCGCAAAGCTCAGCTCATGGCCATCAGGATCGCTGATATGGAAATAGCGCTCCCCCCATTCGGCATCGCGCGGTGCAGCCTCCGGGTGCAGCCCGCGTTCGAGCGCCCGATCGTAGACGGCGTCGACATCCTCGACATGGAAAATCACGCGCCCCCACCATGACCATTGCCGGGTAGCAGGCTGCGCAATCAGGTTGAGATATCCCTTGCCCGCGTGGAAACTGGTGAACTCCGCGTCAGCGCCGCCATAGCGGATCTGGAACCCTAGCGCCTGGTAGAAGGCGACGGCTCGTGACATGTCGTGGGTGGCGAGCGTTATGGCGTCGATCGACGTAATCATCGGCATGGCATGTCCGCGGTTCACCAGTCTACATCCCGATTTGCACCGGAATCCGCCGCCGCCCGAACTGGCGCTCGAAATGCCCGAAGCGTCCGGCAATCGGCGCAAAGCATTCAGGGCAGGTTCCCGCCGGAGTCAGGCGATAGCCTTCGATCGCGTGCCAGTCGCGCACGATGAGCGGTGCCCGGCATGAGGGGCAATAGGTGGTGTCACCGGCGGTGTCGTGGACGTTGCCGGTGTACACATAGCGCAGTCCCTCCGCCAGGGCGATCTTGCGCGCATGCGTAAGCGTCGAGCATGGCGTCGGTGGCACGTCGCGCATCTTGTAGTCAGGGTGGAATCCCGTGAAGTGCAGCGGCACATCGGTGCCCAGTTCCGTAGCAATCCATTGCGACTCGGCGCGGATCTCGTCATCGCTGTCGTTCTTGCCGGGTATGAGCAGCGTGGTGATCTCGAACCAGACATCGGTTTCGTGCTTCAGGTACTGCAGCGTTTCGAGCACCGGCTGCAGGTGCGCCCCGGTGTTTGCAAGATAGAACGCGTCGGTGAAGCCTTTCAGGTCGACGTTTGCCGCATCCATCTTCGCGTAGAAATCGCGCCGCGCTTGCGCACCCATATAGCCGGCAGTCACCGCCACCGTCATGATGCCCAGCTCGTGGCAGGCATCGGCGACGTCCATGGCGTATTCGGCGAAGATCACCGGGTCGTTGTAAGTGAACGCCACGCTCCTGCATCCGTGGGACGCGGCGGCTTCGGCAATGGCTTCAGGCATGGCGGCGGCAGCCAGGGTATCCATCTCGCGCGATTTGCTGATGTCCCAGTTCTGGCAGAACTTGCATGCCAGGTTGCAGCCCGCCGTGCCGAACGACAGGACGGCGGTGCCCGGGTAGAAGTGGTTGAGCGGCTTCTTTTCGATGGGATCGATGCAGAAGCCCGATGAGCGGCCATAGGCCGTCAGCAGCATCCGGTCGCCGGCCCGCTGACGCACAAAGCAGGCGCCGCGCTGCTCGTCATGCAGGCGGCAGTGGCGCGGACAAAGGTCGCATTGCATGCGGCCGTCGTCCAGGAAATGCCAGTAGCGGCCGGGATAGGGCCCAGGATAGGGCGCGTCCTTCATGGTTCAGTCTCTGCACAGGGGCTGGCCGGCACCGGGGTCCGCCCTGGGGGCACCTTAACCCTGGCCTGGGGAAGTCGCCGCGACCTGCCCGGGCTTGCGCAGCATCTTGTCCACATCCGCGGCATGCATTTCTTCGAGCTGGATCAGCTGGCGCGCGTACTCCTCCAGCGCCACCGAGCGGCCCTCCACCAGGCCGAGCAGTTCCCGGTACAGCTCCAGCGCCAGCCTTTCCGCTTCCAGTGATTCGCGCAGGATGGTGGCGATGTCGAAAGTGTGGGTATCGAGCAGCTTTCCGATGCCCAGCGACGGGTAGGCGCCAAGGGCGGTGATCCATTCCCCGGCCTGCTGGGCGTGCAGCAAAGACTCGTTGGCCTGCTCGCGCAGCCAGGACACGATGGGAATGCGGCCGAAGCCGAATACCAGGAACGAATAGTGCGTGTAGCGGACGACGCCGGCGAGTTCGGCTTCAAGTATCCGATTGAGCACGCCGACAACCTTGTCATTCTCGATTTCCGTCATGGCATAACCTCCTGGGGCAGCGGCGCTTCATGAATGGTCCTTGTGTGCCTTGCTGATCACTGATACCGACAGTACATCCAAGTCGAAGAACGGGCTGTCCTGCGGCGGCGGCGGCAACCCCGCGCCCCAACTGGCAATGGCAAGCTTGATGTACTCGGCCATCTGTTCGTCGGAAACGTCCCTGGGTTGGTCGATTATGACGACATAGCGGCGACTGCTCATAACGGGTCCCCATCTGGCGCCCATGACGGGCGTTTAGCGATATACCAGCACCGGAATCTTGCTGTGGGTCAGCACCTTCAGGGTTTCGCTGCCAATCAACAATCCCTTTACACCCCGGCGTCCGTGTGACGCCATGACAATCAGATCACAATTCTTGTCTTCCGCAGTCTTGATGATGGCGTCGTACGGGTGATCGTTGATCTGGCTGCTCGTGTCGCAGGGCACGCCAGCGGCGGCCGCTTCTTGCGCGATGCCCTCGAGGTATCTTGTTGCGTCCTCGAGGACCGCCTCTTCGAACTGCTCCCGGGTGTCGGTCAGCATCTCGGTGTGGTAGGCCGTGACGTGAAAGTCCGGACAGGCGCGCACCGCGGTGATGCTGGCCTGCGTTTCCTGCGCCAGCAACAGCGCCTTGTGAAAGGCTGCCTCGGCCAGAGCGGAGCCGTCTACCGCCACAAGAAGATGCGTGAACATGTCGTCCTCCTTGTCTCTCTCAAACGCCAAGCCGCCAGACGGGGCAACCACCGGTGCGCGCCGGCAGGCAGCCGCTGGACGCTTTGAGGTGCATGCCGGCTGAGTTCAGTATAGGCTTCGATAGTCTGGCACCCGCCGGCGACGGATAGGAGGGCGGACCGAACGGCCTGCCCGGTGCCGGTGCATGAGTCCAGATAATGTCCGCGCCGGAAGGCAAGCCGCGGCATGGCGTACTGATAGCGAATGCTTTTTTGTCAGTCCAACGGAGTGAAAAAAAACCAAGGGAGAAGATCACATGACCACCTACAAAGTCGGCTATCTGATCGGAAGCCTCGCCAAAGGCTCCATTAATCGCACGCTTTCCAAAGCGCTGGTCAAACTCGCACCGCCAGAGCTGGAACTGACAGAGATCCCGTTCCGGGACCTGCCGCTCTACAGCTATGACTATGACGACAACTTCCCCGCCGAGGCCAAGGCTTTCAAGCAGGCAATCGCCGACGTCGACGCCGTGTTGTTCATTACGCCGGAGTACAACCGCTCGATCCCCGGCGGGCTCAAGAACGCCATCGACTGGGCAAGCCGCCCATATGGGAAGAATTCCTTTACGCACAAACCGTCGGCAGTGATCGGCACGTCGCCGGGGGCGATCGGCACTGCCGTTGCGCAGCAGCACCTGCGCGGCCTGCTGAGCTTCTGCAACTCGCCGCAGATGAACGCCCCGGAGGCCTACATACAGTTCAAGCCTGGCCTGATCACCGACGCAGGGGAGGTCACGGACGCTTCGACGGAAGAGTTCCTGCGCCACTACATGTCGGAGTATCACGCCTTTGTGGTCAGGGTCCTGACCGTGCTGCCCAGGCAGACGTAGCGAGAGATGCCGCCGGCGGCTATTCGTCGCAGCGCGCCTTTGCCAGTGATTCCCGGGTGTAACCATGCCGCACGCGCAGCTGGTGCTCGACGGCATCGGCCTGGTCCAGGCAGGCGAACATCAGGTCGTCCTTGACGCGCTGCGGCACGCCTTTCAGCCGCGGTGCTTCATAAGAGATCCGGCGCGCCCGGCAGCGCAGGAACAGCAGCGTCTCGGTGGTCGCCGCGCTGAGCTGCTCCTGGTCGATGCGCCTGCATTCGACCAGGTCCTGCGCAGGCACCTGCCCCGCCACCAGCAGCAGCGGCACGCACAGCCATCGGCCGGTTCGGAGATGCATGGCAGAGCAATCCGCAGGTTCGCCTGATCACCATCATTGTCCAGCCGGACGCGCGGTGCAAGGCGAGGACGAAGGATGCGGTGCAGGTTGCCGTCGCGAACACACTGTCCAGTGGGGTGGACAATTCCCTATCATTCCCCGTGCACGCGTCGGTGCCGCGGCGCACCGCGCGCCACGCGAACCGCCCGGGGGTGTCCACGCCGGCGCGTTCGCGGTACGCTGTGCACACAAAAGCGCCACGGTGCGCGCGACTTCACGCCAGTCCGTCCGCGGGCCCCCTCCCCTCGGACCCTCTCCTTGCCGCCCCTGAACCGGAACCCGGGGGCGTTCCGTCCGGCGCGAGCCGCTCCCTCCGTGGCCAGCGAGAAATCCTGCGGGCGCCCCCGGGCACCGTCCTCCTGACTGCAAATAACTCAAATGACCGATCTCTCTGCTACTCCCGCCCAGGCTGCCGAACCGTCCGGCGAAGAGGTGCGCAAGCGCGTCTTTGCGATTGTCGCCGCCTCATCAGGCAACCTTGTCGAGTGGTTCGACTTCTATGTCTACGCCTTCTGCGCCATCTACTTCGCGCCCTCGTTCTTTCCGAAATCCGACCCCACCGCGCAGCTGCTGAACACCGCTGGCGTATTCGCCGCGGGCTTCCTGATGCGCCCGATCGGCGGCTGGCTGTTCGGCACCCTTGCCGACCGCCACGGCCGCAAGAATTCGATGGTGATCTCGGTGGTGATGATGTGCTTCGGCTCGCTGCTGATCGCCTGCCTGCCGACCTACGGCAGCATCGGCAACTGGGCGCCGGCGCTGCTGCTGGTGGCGCGGCTGCTGCAGGGCCTGTCGGTGGGTGGCGAATACGGTACGACCGCGACCTACATGAGCGAGGTGGCCCTGAAGGGCCGCCGCGGCTTCTTCTCGTCGTTCCAGTATGTGACCCTGATCGGCGGCCAGCTGCTGGCAGTGCTGGTGGTGGTCGTCCTGCAGCAACTGCTCGATGAAGCCGAACTCAAGGCATGGGGCTGGCGCATTCCGTTCGTGATCGGCGCGGCCACGGCGATCGTGGCGATGCTCCTGCGCCGCACGCTGCAGGAGACCTCGTCCGCGGCCACCCGCAACAGCAAGGAAGCCGGCAGCGTGGCGGAGCTCTTCCGCCACCACAAGGCCGCGTTCTTCACCGTGCTTGGCTACACCGCCGGCGGTTCGTTGATCTTCTACACCTTCACCACGTATATGCAGAAGTACCTGGTGAACACGGCCGGCATGTCGATCAAGACCGCCAGCTACGTGATGACCGGTTGCCTGTTCCTCTACATGTGCATGCAGCCCGTGTTGGGCGCGCTGTCGGACCGCATCGGCCGGCGCAACAACATGCTGCTGTTCGGCGCGCTGGGCGCCCTCGCCACGGTGCCGATCCTGACCGCGCTGCGTACGGTTGGCAGCCCGGAAATGGCCTTCGTGCTGATCGCCGTCGCGCTCTCCATTGTCAGCTTCTATACCTCGATCAGCGGCATCGTGAAGGCGGAGATGTTCCCGCCCGAAGTGCGCGCGCTCGGCGTGGGCCTGGCCTACGCGATTGCCAACGCCATCTTCGGCGGGTCGGCGGAGTATGTGGCGCTCGGCCTGAAGTCAATCGGGCACGAAACCACCTTCTACTGGTACGTGACCGCGATGATGGTGATTGCCTTCTTCGTCAGCCTGCGCCTGCCGCGCCAGGCGAAGTACCTGCACCACGACCGCTGAGCGCACTGATGGCAGCCGGGCGGCACGATTGTGCCGTCGGCTGCCCCCGCCTGGCGTGGCAATATACGGGGCCGGGGGCTCCTGTCCGCCCCCTTTCTCCACATCCCCTGCCATGGACCTCAACGCCCTGCGCCTGTTCGTCGATATCGTCGATGCCGGCAATCTCAGTGCTGCCGCGCGCAAGCTCAAGATGACCCGCGCCAACGTCAGCTACCACCTGAAGGCGCTGGAAGAAGAACTGGGCGTGCAGCTGCTGCGGCGTACCACCCGCCACGTGGAGCCCACCCCGGTCGGCGCGGGCCTCTACGAGCACGGCCGCAATATCCTGGGCGAGGTCGCCGCCGCCAACGCGCTCATCAGCAATATGGGCAAGAGCCTGCAGGGCCATGTGCGGCTCTCGGTACCGACCGGCCTCGGGCACACCATGCTGTCGCCGCTGCTGGTGCAGTTCAAGCTGCGCTATCCCGACATCACGCTCGACGTGGTCTTCGACAACCGCATCCACAACCTTGTCTCCGAAGACGTGGAAGTGGCGCTGCGCATCATCTCGACGCCGCCGGATTCCGTGGTCGCCACTGAAATCGGCGAGGTCGACTGGATCGTCTGCGGCACGCCGGCGTACCTGGCGGCGCATCCGGCACCGCGCGAGCTTTCCGGACTGAAGGATCACGCCATCGTCTGCGCATCGCCGGTCGGGCAGAAGCTCAAGGCATCGGGTACGCGCGAACAGGGGCAGCATGCGGCGCGCGAAGTGCGCGAGCAGGTGGTGCTGGAGCCAACGCTCAGCTCGGAGAATTTTGCATTCCTGAAGGACGCGGTGCTCGGCGGCCTGGGCCTGGGCATCTTTCCGCTTTATGCGGTCGGCGCGGAACTCGAAAGCGGCGCGCTGGTGCCGCTGCTGACCGACTACCGCATCAGCGTGTTCGGCAGCCGGCTCTATATGCTGACCATGCCCAACCGCTACCAGACGCTGGCCACGCGCTACCTGGTCACCTTCCTGAAGACCGAACTGCAGGCCGTGTGGCCGCGGCTGCCGGCAACGCCTGCGCCGCGTTAGCTTCGCCGGCGGCGACGCCACGAACTATAGTAGGAACACAAGGATAACCCGTGGCGAATCGCATCGAGAGGGAGCAATCATGGCCCTGGCAAGCACGCTGGCAAACTGCCTGAGTAGCAAGAACGCGCAATACGACATCATCCGTCATCCCTACACCCTCAGCAGCATGGCCACTGCAGAGGCTGCACACGTACCCGGAGACCGCCTGGCCAAGACCCTGTTGCTGGAAGACGAAAGCGGCTACGTGGCCGCTGTGATTCCTTCGAGTCATCACCTGCAGATGGCCGCCATCTGCGAGCAGACCGGCCGCAAGCTGGTACTGGCCCACGAGGATGAAGTCCGCGAAGTCTTCAAGGACTGCGACCTCGGCGCCATCCCGCCCATCGCAATGGCATATGGCATGCAGACCTATGTGGACGACAGCCTGATGAAACAGCCCGACGTCTATTTCGAAGCGGGCGATCACCAGGAACTGGTGCACATGAGCGTGGATCAGTTCTCCGCGCTGATGTCCGATGCTACGCAGGGGCATTTTGCCCGAAGGATGATGTAGGGCAGAGCAGCAGGAAACAGGCCGGCGCTTGCCGGCCTTTTTGCGGGGGGTGTTTCAGCTGGCGGCCCGTCCTGTGATGGGTGGACGGACCTGCCTGATGGGATATCCGGTATTTGAAGCGCCGCCCATTACACCGGCTCACTTCCCCCCGCAATCCATCGAATACCTCCCCACTACCTCACGGCCGTCCCGCAAGACCAAACTCACTTCGCATTTGCCTCCCCGCTGCGCCGTCACGCTCATCGCCGACACCTGGCTCGGCTGCCCTGGCACAACATGCACCGAGCCGCTCTGGGCAATCGATGACGTGCCACCCGGCCCGTTGCTCAGCAGCCTCACGTCGTACTGGAGATCGATCTCCTTCGCGGCCGAGACGTAGGGCGCAATGGTCGTCACGCCGTTGGCGGTGTGAAGATCCAGCCAGGCTTGCAGATGGATGTCGGCATGCATGCTTATGCCTCCCGATGCTCTCCCGCCGGCGGCAATTCATGCGCAGTGTCATCCTTCAACCCCACGCCGGAGCACCCCAGTGCCGCCGCGCCCCGCAACAGGAAGACAAGCCTGCCCGCGGCCTGCTCGTAGGACAGCCCTTCGGGCCGCACGTTCGAAATGCAGTTGCGCTCGGCGTCGGTGCGGCCGACACGCGGCGCATAGGTGAGATAGATGCCAAGGCTGTCCGGCGAACTCAGCCCCGGCCGCTCGCCTATCAGCATGACCACCTGGCGCGCACCGAGCACTTCGCCGATCTCGTCGCCAAGCGCCACGCGTGACTGTTCGGCAATGATCACGGGGCCGACCGACCAGTCCGCCGGCAGGCGTTCGCGCACGCTGCGCAACAGCGGCACGCCATGCGTCTGCGCGGCCAGTGCGGAAAGGCCGTCCGCAATGACGAAGACCACATCGGGCGCCTTGGCCGGCCGTGCCGCGGCAAGGCCCGCGCGGCTGGCGTCGTCGAGCCTGCGGCCAAGGTCCGGGCGGCGCAGGTAGTGCGCGCGGTCCGCCGCCGCGCTGTGCGCCGGCAGGCTGGCAAAGCCGGCATCGGCCAGCGCCGCTTCCACCGCTGCGCGCTCCAGCGGCAGGTGCACGGCATCACGCGCCTGGGCATGGGCAAGGCCGAAGGCAAGCACGGTGTCGGTGGTCTGGCTGTTGCCGGCGCGGCCCAGCGCAATGCGGGCGCGCGTGAACTGGCGCAGCCGTTGCCAGGGATTTTGCTGGACGACGCTGGGCGGGGGCTTGGACATGGCGGTGGCCGTTGAAGTTGTCAGAGCCCGTGGGCCAGTTGCAGCAGGGGCTGGTGCTCGGCGGGTTCGAGCAGGCGGCCGGCCGGGTCGACAATGCCCATGCCCTGCAGCCACGCCTCGAACTCGGGCGCCGGCCGCAGCCCGAGCACGTCGCGCAGGTAGAGCGCGTCATGAAACGAGGTGCTCTGGTAGTTCAGCATGATGTCGTCGGCGCCGGGCACGCCCATGATGAAGTTGATGCCGGCCACGCCGAACAGCGTCAGCAGCGTGTCCATGTCGTCCTGGTCGGCTTCGGCGTGATTGGTGTAGCAGACATCGCAGCCCATCGGCACGCCCATCAGCTTGCCGCAGAAATGGTCTTCCAGCCCGGCGCGGATGATCTGCTTGCCGTCGTAGAGGTACTCCGGCCCGATAAAGCCCACCACGGTATTCACCAGCAGCGGCGAGAACGCGCGCGCCACCGCATAGGCGCGGGCCTCCATGGTCTGCTGGTCGACGCCGTGATGCGCGTTGGCCGACAGCGCGCTGCCCTGCCCGGTCTCGAAGTACATCAGGTTGTCGCCCACGGTGCCGCGCCCGAGGCTCTGCGCGGCGTCGTGCGCCTCGGCCAGCAGCGCGAGGCTGATGCCGAAGGCCGCATTGGCCTGCTCGCTGCCGGCCACGGACTGGAACACCAGATCCACCGGCGCGCCCTGTGCGATGGCGCGCAGCGTATTGGTGACGTGGGTCAGCACGCAGGACTGGGTGGGGATGTCAAAGCGGCAGCGCAGGTCATCGATCATCCGCAGCAGCGAGACGATGGCGCCGAGGTTGTCCGAAGCGGGATTGACGCCGATGGTGGCGTCGCCGCAGCCATACAGCAGGCCGTCGATCATCGACGCAGCAATCCCCCGGGGATCGTCGGTCGGGTGGTTGGGCTGCAGCCGGACCGACAGCCGTCCGGGCAGCCCGATGGTATTGCGAAAGCGCGTGACCACCTGGCACTTGCGCGCCACGGCCACCAGGTCCTGGTTGCGCATCAGCTTGCTGACCGCCGCCGCCATCTCCGGCGTGATGCCCGGCGCCACGCGCGCGAGCACCGCGGCGTCGGTCTCGCCGAGCAGCAGCCAGTTGCGGAAGTCGCCCACGGTCAGCGACGCGATCCCGGCAAACGCGCGTGCGTCGTGCCGGTCAAGGATCAGGCGCGTGACCTCGTCGCTTTCGTAGGGGACCAGCGCCTCGCTCAGGAAGTGCGGCAGCGGCACCTCGGCCAGCGCCATGCGCGCTGCCATGCGTTCTTCCTCGCTGGCGGCGGCGATGCCGGCCAGGTAGTCGCCCGAGCGGGCCGGGCTGGCCTTGGCGAGCAGCGTGCGCAGGTCGGCAAAGACATGCCGGTGCGCGCCGACGGTATGGGTAAATGCCATGCGTCCGGGCTCCGTGCTTGAACCGCAATGAGAGGCACCACGCGGGCGCGCGGGCTGCTGCCGGTTCGCGCGCTCGCCATGTCGGCCCCGATCAACATAATATAGTCCCCCTCGGCACTGCGGCTGCGCCTCATGGGGGTAGCATGGCAGTGCAATATCCATGCCGGAGAAGCTCAATGAAAGAACCCGACCCGACACCCGTTCCGCGCCTGCTGCCGGCAGCGTGGTTCACCGTCGGTGCCGCATCCTATGTCCTGACCGCGCTGGCGCTCTGGACCGTCCTTCAGGCCAACCTGGTCGCCGCGCTGCTGTCAGGGCTGCTGCTGTATTCGCTGGTGGGCGTGCTCGCACCCCGGCTCACGCGGCTGAACCAGCGCCACGATGCGCTGGCCGTGGCCATCCTTTCGGGCGTGATCCTGCTGGTGCTGACGCTGGCCGGCTGGGCGCTGGTCCGGTTTGTCAGCGGCGAAGGCAATACCCTGGACGTTCTGCTGAACCACGTGGCGGACATCATCGACAAGTCGCGCGGCCAACTGCCGCCCTGGCTCAGCGATGCACTGCCAAACGGCGTGGACGAGCTTGCCGGCACGCTGATCAACACCTTGCGCGAGCATGCCGCCATGGCGCAGAAGCTGGGGGCGGAAGTGCTGCGCACGCTGGTGCATATCCTGATTGGCTTGGTGATCGGCGCCATGGTGGCGTTGTACCGCGCGGTGTCGCGCCCCAACCGCCGGCCGCTCGCCACGGCGCTGGTTGCCCGCGCACGCACGCTGCAACAGGCGTTTTCGCAGTTCATCTTCGCGCAGATCCAGATTTCCAGCATCAATACGATGCTGACGGCGATCTACCTGCTGCTGGTGCTGCCGCTGTTCGGCGTGCACCTGCCGCTGTCCAAGACGCTGGTGGTGGTCACCTTCCTGGCCGGGCTGCTGCCGGTGCTGGGAAACCTGATCTCCAACGCCGCGATCGTGGTGTCGTCGCTGTCGGTGTCATTGCCGATCGCGGTGGCATCGCTGGTCTACCTGGTGCTGATCCACAAGCTGGAGTACTTCCTCAACGCCCGCATCATCGGCGCACGCATCCAGGCCGCGGCGTGGGAGCTGCTGACGGTAATGCTGCTGATGGAAACGCTGTATGGCATTCCCGGCGTGATTGCGGGGCCGATCTTTTATGCCTACCTGAAACGGGAGTTGTCCACCGCCGGGCTGGTCTGACCTGCCGCAAACAGCACAAGAGGCGCGTGGTCGGACCAGTCGGAGACTATGTGTCCTCCTGCTCCACCCGGCTGCGCACGAAGTCGATATGGGTCTGCATGGCCGTGCGCGCTTCTTCCGGGCGGCGCGCGCAGATGGCGTCGCACAGCGTGCGGTGCTGCAGGAGCAGCAGGCCGGAGGCGTCGTCGTCCTGTTCGCGCAACCCCTTGCCATTGATGGTGATATGTTCGCGCAGCATGCCGATCACGCTGGTGTGCAGGTGCAGGAACATGGTGTTGTGCGACGCCAGCGCAATGGCGTCGTGCAGCCTTGCATCGGCCTCTGCTTCGGTCTGCTTGTCGTCGGCCTCGCGCGAGCGCTCCAGTTCCGCCATCAGGGTGCGGATCCGCTCCAGGTCAGCGGTATCCGCGCGCAACGCGGCGAAATAGGCGGTGGCACCCTCCAGTACGCGGCGGAACTCCAGGATGTCGTCGCGCAGCGCGGGGTGGTCGGCCACCAGTTGCCCCCATGGCGAGGCGATGCCGGCGCGCAGTTGATCCGTGACATAGACGCCCGCGCCGCGACGGCTCTGCAGCAGGCCGCGCGCCGCCAGGCGCTGGATGGCCTCGCGGATGGTGTTGCGGGCCACGCCGTACTGCTCCGCCAGCACGCGCTCGGCCGGCAGCCGGGTTCCGGCCGGCCAGGTGCCGTCCAGCAGTGCGGTTTCCATCTGGCGCATGACGGCCTCTGCCCGCCCACGCACCCGCCCCTGCATTTGCGCCGCTGCCGCCATTCTTCTTTCCTCGCTCTCCCTACCTCGCGCGAATTGGTCCAACCAATTTGAACTGCCGCGCGGAAACGGGAATTATGCGCCGAAACGTGCGACCCCAGCGCGTCCGGAGCGAGACATGAAGGATCGTCAGTACCCCACCGGCCCTGCACCCACGCAGGCCTATCTGTTTGCCACCTGCCTGGTCGACCTGTTCGTGCCGCAGGCCGGGCTCGACGCCGTACGGCTGCTCGAGCGCGAAGGCCTCACCGTGCACTTCCCACGCGGCCAGAGCTGTTGCGGCCAGCCCGCCTACAGCAGCGGCAATCCCGAGCAGGCCCGTGCCGTGGCCCGCGCGCAACTCGACCTGTTCAGCCAGCCGTGGCCGGTGATCGTGCCGTCCGGCTCGTGCGCCGGCATGATGCGCCACCACTGGCCCCAGCTGTTTGCCGACGATCCCGTGGCCGGTCCCAAGGCGCGCGAACTGTCCGAACGCGTCTACGAGCTGGGCGAGTTCCTGCTGAACGTGCTGAAGGTGGACTTCGGCGATGCCCTGCCGGGCCGCCAGGATCCCGAGCGGATCGTGCTGCATACCTCATGCGGCGCCCGTCGAGAAATGGGTACGCGTGCGCATGGCGTGGCGCTGGTCGATGCACTGCCAGGGGTGACGCGAGTGGAGCACGAACGCGAATCCGAGTGCTGCGGCTTCGGCGGCACCTTCTCGCTGAAGCATCCCGATATCTCCGGCGCGATGGTGCGCGACAAGGTCGCCTCCGCCTGCGCCACCGGTTGCAACCGGCTGGTCTCGGCCGACTGCGGCTGCCTGCTCAATATCGGCCACACCGCCGCGCATGACGGCGCGCCGCTGCAGGTGGAACACCTCGCCAGCTTCCTGTGGCGCCGTACCGGAGGTGAAGCATGACCGCCCTGAGCGCCCGCGAGCGCATGCTCGGCCGGCTGCGCGCAGCCGCACCGGCTGCTTCTCCGTCCACAGCTGAACTCGACCGCCGCATCGACAGCCATTTCGAAGCCCGCCGCCACGACGCGCCAGCAGTGGCATCCATGCAGGCCGCACTGGAAGCCTCGCACACAGAAGTCTGGTGTGCCGACGATGCCGCATGGCCGGCGCTGCTGGCCACCGAGCTTGCACGTGCCGGTGTGAAGCGCCTGCTGCTCGATCCCTCCGGCAAGGCCGGCGCCGCGCTGGCCGCGGCACTGCCTGCGCAGATCGAGGCCATCGGCTATGACCGCCCCCTCGAAGCCTGGAAGGCCGAACTGTTCGAGACCGTCGATGCTGGCTTCACCGCGGCGCGCTCCGGCATCGCCGCGACCGGCACGCTGATCGTGGCACCCGATGCGGCTTCGCCGCGCACCGTGTCGCTGGTGCCGCCGCTGCATATCGCGCTGGTGCGTGCGTCGACGCTGCATGCCGACCTGCACATGGCCGCGCGCGCCGAGCGCTGGAGCGACGGCATGCCGACCAACCTCGTGATGATTTCCGGCCCGTCCAAGACCTCGGATATCCAGCAGACGCTGGCGTACGGCGCCCATGGACCGCGCCGGCTGTGGGTTGTGATCGTCCTCGATGCGCAAGCGAAGGAGGGCCGGCCATGAGCCAGAGCACGCTGCATTTCGTTCCCACGCAGGACTTCAAGGCCCGCGCCCGCGAGGCGCTGGACGACCCCAAGCTGCGCCAGAGCTTCCGCGGCGCGATGGACTTCCTGCAGGGCAAGCGCCTGGCGCAGTTTCCCGATGCGGATGAGCTGGAACGGCTGCGCGACCTCGGCGAGGCCGTTCGCCAGCACGCGCTGGCCAACCTGCCGGACCTGCTGGTGCAACTGGAAACCAACCTCACCGCCGCCGGCGTGCAGGTGCACTGGGCCGAGACCGCCGACGAGGCCAACGCGATCATCCACCGCATTGCACAGTCGAAGCAGGCGCGCCGCGTCATCAAGGGCAAGTCGATGGCCAGCGAGGAAATCGAGCTGAACCATTACCTGGCCGAGCGCGGCGTGGACTGCATCGAGTCCGACATGGGCGAGTACATCGTCCAGCTGGCCGGCGAGAAGCCCTCGCACATCGTAATGCCGGCGATCCACAAGACCAAGGGCGACATCGCCACGCTGTTCGAGGAAAACATCCCGGACACGCCCTACACCGAGGACGTGGACGCGCTGATCCAGACCGGCCGCCGCGCGCTGCGGCGCGCCTTCGTCGAGGCCGATATCGGCCTGTCCGGCGTGAACTTCGCCGCCGCCGATACCGGCACGCTGTGGCTGGTGGAGAACGAAGGCAACGGCCGCCTGTCCACCACCGTGCCCGATGTGCATATCGCCATCATGGGCATGGAGAAGGTGGTCGCGAAGCTCGAGCACATCGTGCCGCTGTCGAGCCTGCTGACGCGCTCGGCAACGGGGCAGGCCATCACGACCTACTTCAACCTGATTTCCGGCCCGCGCCGCGAGGGCGAGCGCGACGGCCCGCGCGAGGTGCACCTGGTGCTGCTCGACAACGGCCGCACCCAGGCCTATGCCGACGAGCAATTGCGCGCCACGCTGCAGTGCATCCGCTGCGGCGCCTGCATGAACCATTGCCCGGTCTACACGCGCATCGGCGGCCATGCCTACGGCACGACGTATCCTGGCCCGATCGGCAAGATCATCTCGCCGCATCTGCTGGGCCTGGACGCCACCGCCGACCTGCCGACCGCATCGAGTCTGTGCGGCGCCTGTGGCGAGGTGTGCCCGGTACGCATCCCGATTCCGCAACTGCTGGTGCGACTGCGCACAGAAGCCAATCGCAATCCGGAGGAACACGTCGCGCATCCGCTGCGCGGCCAGGGCGCCAAGTACAGCCGCGGCGAGCACCTGATCTGGCGCTTCTGGAGCGGCGCTTTTTCTCACCCCGTCACGTACCGCCTGTTCCGCTGGGCCGCGACGCGCCTGCGCGCGCTGACGCCGTCGAAGCAGATGGGCTGGACGCAGCACCGCACGCCGCTGAAGCCGGCGGCGCGGAGCTTGTCGGACCTGCTGAGAGAGCGCGGGCAATTGCCCGCCTGCGGTGTACTCCCTCTCCCGCAAGCGGGAGAGGGGAGCAAACCATCGGCGATCCAAGGCCCGATGTGTTTGCCAGAACAACAAGATATTTCCTGAAACACCACTGATGTAGGAGACGAGCAGTGCAACCCTGGACCCAAATCTATACGCCGCTGGGCAGCCTGTGGCTGTCGGCGCTGGCGGCAGCCATTCCCATCCTGTTCTTCTTCGTGGCCCTGGCGCTGTGGCGCATGAAGGGCCACGTCGCGGCAGCGGTAACGCTGCTGCTGGCGCTTGGCGTGGCGATCTTCGCCTATGGCATGCCGGCACAGCAGGCGCTGGCCGCGGCCGGCTTCGGCTTTGCCTACGGGCTGTGGCCGATTGCATGGATCATCGTGACGGCGGTGTTCCTCTACAAGATCGTGGTCAAGACCGGGCAGTTCGATGTCATCCGCGCATCGGTGCTATCGATCACGGATGACCAGCGGCTGCAGATGCTGCTGATCGGCTTTGCCTTCGGCGCCTTCCTGGAAGGCGCGGCGGGCTTCGGCGCGCCGGTGGCAATTACCGCGGCCCTGCTGGTGGGGCTGGGCTTCAATCCGCTCTATGCCGCAGGCCTGTGCCTGATCGCAAATACGGCACCGGTGGCCTTCGGCGCGATGGGCATTCCCATCATCGTGGCCGGCCAGGTGACCGGCATCGATCCCTTCCATATCGGCGCGATGGCCGGGCGCCAGTTGCCGCTGCTGTCGCTGTTCGTGCCGTTCTGGCTGGTGTTCATGATGGACGGTGCCAAAGGCGTGCGCGAGACTTGGCCGGCGGCGCTGGTCACGGGCGGCAGCTTCGCCGTCACGCAGTACTTCACGTCGAACCATATCGGGCCTGAGCTGCCGGACATCACTTCGGCGCTGGTGAGCCTGGTATCGCTGGCCGCCTTCCTGAAGGTATGGCAGCCGCGCAGCGCCTCGCAGCGCGCCGGCGGCAGCGCGGGCGGCGGCACCATGGCGCTGTCCGGCTTCGGTGGCGGCTTCAATGGGGGTGCCCCGGCAAGCCGCAAGGCTTCGCCCTACAGCGCGATGCAGACCATCCGCGCGTGGGCGCCGTTCGGCATCCTGACAGCGATCGTGACCGTGTGGAGCCTGCAGCCGTTCAAGGCGCTGTTCGCCGCCAACGGCGCGCTGGCCGGCACGGTGCTGAAGTTCAGGATCCCGGGCCTGGACCAGCTGGTCATCAAGGCCGCGCCGATCGTCGCCACGCCCAAGGCCTACGAGGCCGTGCTCAAGCTCGACCTGCTGTCCGCCGTTGGCACCGCGATCCTGCTGACCGCGCTGATCTCGGCCGTGCTGCTGCGCATGAAGCCGCGCGAGCTGCTGTCGACCTTCGGCGGGACGCTGGTGGAACTGGCGCGCCCGATCCTGTCGATCGGCCTGGTGCTGGCGTTTGCCTTCGTCGCCAACTACTCGGGCATGTCGTCGACGCTGGCGCTGCTGCTGGCGGGCACCGGTGCGGCCTTCCCGTTCTTCTCGCCGTTCCTGGGCTGGCTGGGCGTGTTCCTGACCGGTTCGGATACGTCGTCGAACGCGCTGTTCTGCTCGCTGCAGAACACCACGGCGCATCAGATCGGCGTGTCGGACACGCTACTGGTGGCGGCCAATACGACGGGGGGCGTGACGGCCAAGATGATTTCGCCGCAGTCCATCGCGGTCGCTTGCGCGGCGACGGGGCTGGTCGGCAAGGAGTCGGAGTTGTTCCGCTTCACGGTGAAACACAGCCTGCTGTTTGCGGTGATCATCGGGATCATGACGGTGGTGCAGGCGTATTTGTTGCCGGGGATGATTCCGGGGTAGCTGGTTCTGCGGACGCCTGCCCTCTCCCCCTGCCCCTCTCCTGCAAGCGTGAGAGGGGAGCAAACCCTCAGCTTCGCTCAGTCGACCTCGCCGTCTCGCGGCAGGAACTGGTCGCCTTCACTCAACGGTGCGTGCCGGTATGTTGCCGGCGTCCGGCTCAGCTTCACCGGTGCGCCCAGCCCCTTGTAGCCGCCTTCCATCTCCACCACCATCTCGCGGTGTTCGGTATGCGGATGCTGCAAGGCGTCCGCCACCGACAGCACCGGCGCGCATGGCACGCCCGCAGCCACCAGCGCATCGCCCAGCAGCTTGCCGTCCAGCGTGCGCATCCGCGCCTCAAGCTCGGCTTTCAGCGCCACACGGTTGACGGAACGCGCGCCGGCAGTGGCGTAGCGTTCGTCGTCGGCCAGCGCGGGGATTTGCAGGTGTTCGCACAGGATGCGGAACTGGCGGTCATTGCCGACCGCGAGGAAGAGCGGATCCGTTGCCGTGGCGACGGTGTCGTACGGATAGATATTGGGATGCGCATTGCCGGTGCGCGTCGGCATCTTTCCGCTCATGAACCAGTTCGCCGCGTGCGGATGCAACAGCGATAGTCCCGAGTCATAGAGCGCCGCTTCGACAAACTGCCCGCGTCCGCTGCGTTCGCGCTCCTGCAACGCCAGCAGTACGCCGATCACGGCGTTGAGCCCGGTTACCATGTCGACTACCGGCAAACCCACGCGCAGCGGATCGCCGTCGGCTTCGCCGTTGATGCTCATGATGCCGGACATCGCCTGGATGGCGGCATCGTAGCCCGGCAGCCCGCCCAGCGGGCCATCGGCGCCGAAGCCGGAGACGCGGCAGTGAACCAGGCGCGGAAAGCGCGCCGACAGCGCGTCGTAGCCCAGCCCCCACTTTTCCAGCGTGCCGGTCTTGAAGTTCTCGACCAGCACGTCGGCATCGGCCAGCAATGCGAGCAGGACTTCGCGATCGGCATCGGTGGTCAGGTCCAGCCGCATCACGCGCTTGTTGCGGTTCAGGCCAAAGTAGTACGAGGCCACGCCGTCCCTGAACGGCGGCCCCCAGGTGCGGGTGTCGTCGCCCTGCGGCGGTTCGATCTTGAGCACGTCGGCACCGTGGTCACCCAGGATCTGGCCGCAGTACGGGCCGCCCAGGATGCGCGACAGGTCGACCACGCGGATGCCGGCGAGTGCGCCAGTGCTGGTTTGCGTCATGAGTGATCTCCGTTGCCGTCAGTCGAGCTGCGCGCCAGACTTCTGCACCACGGTGCGCCACTTGCCCACTTCAGCCTTGACGAAGCCGCCAAGCTGCTCGGGCGTGGTCGACGGTGCGAACTCCAGCCCTTGCGCCAACAAGGTCTTGCGCACCTCCGGCTGCTTCAGTGCATCGGCAAACGCGCGGTTGAGCTTGCCGATGACTTCCGGCGGCGTCCCTGCCGGCGCGACCACGCCGAAGAATACCGAGACATCGAAGCCGGCGACGCCCTGCTCCGCGATGGTCGGCACATCGGGCAGCGCCTGCGAACGCGCCCTCGTGGTCACGCCCAGGGCGCGCACCTTGCCGCTCTTGATGAACGGCAACGCGGTCAGCACGTCGGTGAAGGTCATGCTCACTTGTCCACCCAGCAGATCGTTCAATGCGGGGCCGGTGCCCTTGTAGGGAACGTGCTGGAAGTCGGTGCCGGTCACGTTATTGAACAGCACGCCAGCCAGGTGCGATGAGGCACCATTGCCCGACGACGCATAGCTCAGCTTGCCCGGATGCGCCTTGCCGTAAGCGATCAGCTCGCCGACGTTCTTCGCTGGCACCGACGGATTGACCACCAGCACGTTGGGCAGCTGGCCGATCTGGATCACCGGGGCAAAGCTCTTGACCGGGTCGTAGTTGATCTTGCGATACAGGCTGACGTTGATCGCGAGCGGCGCCGAGGTACCGAACATCAGCGTGTAGCCGTCAGGTTCGGCGCGCGCCACGAGTTCGGCGCCGATATTGCCGCCGGCGCCGGCGCGGTTCTCCACCACCACCGGCTGGCCCAGGCTGGTCTTGAGCGCGGCGGCCAGCGTGCGCGCCATGGCATCGGTGGGGCCGCCCGGGGGATAGGTGACCACCATCATGATCGGTTTGGAGGGGTAGTCCTTCTGGGCGAAGGCGGGGGCGATACAGAGGGAGCAGGCGGCGATGGCCGCGATGCGTTGCCAGAGTTTCATGGCATTGTCTCCTGGTGTTGGTCGTCTCCCGCGGGGGCGGGATGGTGTTGCGGGGGTTTTGATGAATGTCTTTGTTCTCCCTCTCCCGCAAGCGGGAGAGCGGAGCAAAACGGTGGCGGAGAAACGCGCGTCAGAACACGTTGACCTGATCGACCGCGCCCGCCGCATGCACCGTGCCATCGGCAGGTGCAACGGTTTCAGCCAGCCACCCGGGCTCGGCGTTTGCGGCAAGCGGGTCTTGTGGCAGCACGCGATGGAGCAGCACCAGCTGCGCCAGCCGCATGCGGCGTACCGAGCCGGTGCGGCCGGCTTCCCAGGCCATCGCCGCCGCGCTGGTAACGTGGTACAGCGCCGAGGCAGCCTGACGCGCCAGCAGGTCACCATCCGCGCCGGCATCGGCAGCCTGCCTGGCGAGCGCTGCGGCGCGGGCAATGGCGGACTCGAACGCGGCACGCGCGCCGGCATGCAGCGGCGTATCGGCCAGCAGTCCGTTCAGGTGCGCCTGCAGCACCGGCAACGCGCCTTCGCGGCGGATGGCGCGCAGTACGTCAAGCGCGACGATGTTGCTGGTGCCTTCCCAGATCGAGCCGAGGTGGGCGTCGCGCACCAGGCGCGGATCGCTCCATTCCTCGATATAGCCGCAGCCGCCGCGGATCTCCATGGCGTCGCCGGTGACCTTGCGCGCATCGCGGCAGGCGCGGAACTTGATCAGGGGCGTGAGGATGCGCATCAGCGGATAGGCATCGGCCTCGCCGGCGTCCGCCCGGCGTAGCGCGTCGGCGGTCTGGAACACCATGGTGCGCGCCTGCTCGGTGGGCAGCGTCAGCTTGAGCAGCTGGCGGCGCATCAGCGGCATGTCCTCCAGCCGCTTGCCGAAGGCCTGGCGCTCGCGCGCGATGAAGAGGCCCTCGGTCAGCGCGCGACGCATCAGGCCGGCGGCGCGCACGCCATTGGACAGGCGCGAGTTGTTGATCATGTCGGCCATCTGCACGAAGCCGCGGCCAGGTTCGCCGACCAGGTATGCGTGCGCGCCTTCGAGGCGGATCTCGCCGCTGGCCATCGAGCGCGTGCCGAGCTTGTCCTTGAGGCGGATGATGCGGTAGTGGTTGTTGCTGCCGTCGGCCAGCTTGCGCGGCAGCAGGAACAGCGACACGCCCTTGTGACCGGGCACGGCATTGCCGGCTTCGTCTTCCACGCGCGCCAGCACCATCGCCAGCGCGGCGTCGGGGTTGGAGCAGAACCACTTGTCGCCCAGCAGGCGCCAGCCGCCTTCGGCGCCGGCATCGCGCACCGCGCGGGTGGCGGTGGCGGCCACGTCTGAGCCGGCGCCCTGCTCGGTCATGAACATCGCGCCCTGGTACAGGTCTTCGAACACCTGCGTGGTCAGGTTGGGCAGGAAGCGTTCGACCAGCGCCGGGTCGCCGAACTTGCGCAGCGTGCGCGTGAGCGAATCGGTCATCGACAGCGGGCAGCACAGCCCGAACTCGGCCTGCACCAACAGATAGGTGAGTGCGTACTTCGCCGCGGGCGGCATGGGCTTGTCCCAGCCCAGCACGCCACTGCGGTGCGAGGCCGCCGCCAGGCCGAATTCGGCAAAGGCGACGCGCTCCAGTTCCACGTAGGCCGGATGCTTGTCGATGCGTTGGGCGTCGATGCCGGCGCGGGTGCGATAAGTCAGCGTGGGCGGGTTCTGGTCGGCCACCTGGGCCAGCTCATCGAGCACGCCGCCGGCCAGCGCGCCCATGCGTTCGAGGTGCGGCAGCAGGTGGTTGAACAGCTCGGGCGGCAGGTAGAGCGGGAGCAGTGCGCGCAGGTCCGGGTCGGCGGTGAACAGGCTGCCGCCCTGGCGATCGGGCACCGGATGGGCGGCCAGCGGCGGGGCGGGTTGGACTCGGGGTGCAGCATCGCGCACGGCAGGGGTCGGCATACGGGGTCTCCTGGAATTGGCTGGCCCGTCAGGCGGGCCCTTTGCCCCATTATTCAAACCCCAAGGATTTGCGTCTAATTCTAAAATTAGCTTGATCAATACAATTTCTGTATCGCCATGGAATTCCGTCACCTGCGCTACTTCCTCGTGCTGGCCGACGAGCTGCACTTTGGCCGGGCCGCGCGCCGGCTTGCCATCTCGCAGCCGCCGCTGTCGCTGAACATCCAGCAACTGGAGGCCTCGGTCGGCGCGCGCCTGTTCGATCGCGACAGCCGTGGCGTGCGGCTGACCGCGGCCGGGCGGGCCTTCCGGGAATCGGCCACGGCCCTGCTGGCCCAGGCGGAGGCCGCGCGCGTGCTGGCGCGCGAGATCGAGGCCGGTGCTGTGGGGCGGCTGCGGGTGGGCTTTGTCGGTTCGATGCTGTACCGGGGGCTGCCGCAGTACCTGCGCGACTTCCAGGCGCGCTATCCAGGCATTCAGGTGGCGCTGACCGAGCTGAACTCGCAGGAGCAGATCGATGCCCTGCTGCACGATGAGCTGGACGCCGGCTTTATCCATACCCGGCGCGTGCCGGGCGAGCTGACGACCGCGCTGGTGCACACCGAGCCGTTCGTCTGCTGCCTGCCGGCAGATCATCCGCTGGCGGCGGCGCCCGGGGTGGCGCTGGGCGAGTTGCGCGGCGAGCCGTTCGTGCTGTTCTCGCGCAAGGCCTCGCCTGACTACTACAGCCGGATTTTCGAGATGTGCGCGGCGCAGGGCTTCTATCCGGAGATCCGCCATGAAGTGCGCCACTGGCTGTCGGTCGTGTCGCTGGTGTCGCAGGGGATGGGTGTGGCGGTGGTGCCCGCGGCCATGGCGCGCTCCGGCATGGCCGGGGCGGCATTCCGGCCGCTGGCCGATGCCACGGTGCCCTCGGAAGTGCATTGCGCGTGGAAACCCGCACCGGACCATCCCGCCCGCGACCATTTCGTGGAAATGGTCCGGCAGCCCGCTTCGACCGCAGCCGGGCCCGCGGCGCAATCCTGAACCGGCCTCCCGGAAGAAAAAAGCCACCGGCCGGAGGGCCGATGGCTTGTGAAGTACGCGTGGAACGGGGTGTTCAGCGTGAGTGCAGCTTACCGCCGCACCCGACACACACCAATAACGCAAATGTAGTAATCGATGGCCATAGCATGAACGAGACGGTGTTCGGCTACCTGCTTCATATCTTCCCAGCGTAGCGCGCGGGGGCGGACGTCGGTGCCATTCGCCCAGTGTCGCCACTTGCTGGCCGGCGCAGCAGCCTGTTCGGCAACCTCGGCGCCCGCCGGAGCTGATAGCGCGCGGGGCCGCCGGCACGCATGGCGCAAGCATCACGCCGGCGTCCGGCGGCGGAATGTTGGGCAGGGCTCAGAGCTGCCTGCCAGGCCCGTCGGAACTGGCTGCGAGCGGTTATCATTGGCCTCCATCCGGTATCGCCCCGAGCGCTTGCCAGGCAGGCCAGCGCGCGATCTGGTGGCTACACCGCGATCTATTTGCTATACAATGAAAACGATTTTCATTTACGTACCCTCGCCGGGTCCCGCCGTTGGCGTAGCGGCGATCCGCGCCCACGGACTGGAAGCATGATGCGGTTGTCTGAACTTCCACGGCGTACTCCCGCCGTAGTGCAATCGGTGGACGATGTCGGCCCCGATGATCCCGTTGCCCGCCGCCTGCGCGAGCTCGGCTTTGTACCCGGCGAAGCGGTGCAGGTGATTGCCTTCGGCCCCTTCGGCATGGATCCGCTGGTGGCCCAGGTCGGCTTCACCCGGTTCGCGCTGCGCCGCTCGGAAGCGGCGCGCATCAGCATTGAGGTCGTCAGCGCCTCGGTGACCAGCATCGCGTCCGTGATCCGGGCCGATGACCAGTCCGGCGCGGAGGCGGCGCAACGAACCGCCTGAGCATTCCAAGAATATGTCTGCAGCTCCCTCCACTTCTGCCCTGCGCATTGCGCTGGTCGGCAATCCCAACTGCGGCAAGACCGCGCTGTTCAACCGCCTGACCGGCAGCCGCCAGAAGGTGGCCAACTACGCCGGCGTGACGGTGGAGCGCAAGGAAGGCCATTTCGTCTCGCCGGCCGGGCGCCAGGTCCGCATCCTGGACCTGCCCGGCGCCTACAGCCTGCACGCCGCGAGCCTGGACGAAGCCATCACGCGCGACGTCTGCATGGGCAAGCGGCCTGGTGAGCCGCGCCCGGACCTGCTGGTGTCGGTGGTCGATGCCACCAACCTGCGCCTGCACCTGCGCTTCGTGCTGGAGCTGCGCCGCCTGGGCCTGCCGATGGTGGTGGTGCTCAATATGAGCGACGCCGCCGAGCGGCGCGGCATCCGGATCGACCGCGAGAAGCTCGCGGCCGCACTCGGCGTGCCGGTGGTGCAGACGGTTGCCGTGAAGCGCGATGGCGCCGCGTCGCTGATCAATATGCTGGATGGCACGCTGCCGCCCGCACCGCCCGCGCAGGACAGCGAGGCCGACGTCCACGCCGAGGTCAACCGCCTGCTCAATGCGGCAGTCTCGATGCCGGCGCGCACCGCGGCAATGGATGACCGCCTCGACCGCATCGTCCTGCATCCGGTCTTCGGGCTGATGCTGCTGGCGGTGCTGCTGTTCCTGATGTTCCAGGCGGTGTTCTCCTGGGCCACGCCGTTGATGGACGGCATCGGGGCCGGGGTGCACTGGTTCGGCGAGCTGCTGGGCACCCACCTGCCGGACGGCATGCTCAAGAGCCTGCTGGTGGACGGCCTGATCGCCGGCCTGGGCAGCGTGGTGGTGTTCCTGCCGCAGATCCTGATCCTGTTCCTGTTCATCCTGACGCTGGAAGAATCGGGCTACCTGCCGCGCGCCGCATTCCTGCTCGACCGGCTGATGATGGGCGCGGGCCTGTCTGGCCGCTCGTTCATTCCGCTGTTGTCGAGCTTTGCCTGCGCCATTCCCGGCATCATGGCCACCCGCACGATCCAGGACCCGCGCGACCGCCTCACCACGATCCTGGTGGCGCCACTGATGACCTGCTCGGCGCGGCTGCCGGTGTATGCGCTGCTGATCGGCGCCTTCATCCCGCAACGCACGGTAATGGGCCTGTTCAACCTGCAGGGGCTGGTGCTGTTCGCGCTCTATGTGGCGGGCATTATCAGCGCGCTGGTGGTGGCCTATGCGCTCAAGTTCTTTCGCCGCGACCGCACCGACCATCCGCTGCTGATGGAGCTGCCGTCGTACCGCATCCCGAATCCGCGCGACGTGCTGATCGGGCTGTGGGAGCGTGCGCGCATCTTCCTGTCGCGCGTGGGCAAGGTGATCCTGGCGCTGACGGTGCTGCTCTGGTTCCTGTCGACCTTCCCGGCACCGCCGGAAGGCGCCACCGCCCCGGCCATCGACTACAGCTTTGCCGGCATGATCGGCCATGCGCTGCAGAAGGTGTTTGCGCCGGTGGGCTTCAACTGGCAGATCTGCATTGCGCTGGTGCCCGGCCTGGCTGCGCGCGAAGTGGCCGTGGGCGCGCTGGCGACGGTCTATGCCCTCTCGGGCAGCGATGACACCGTGGCCACGCAGCTTGCGCCGATGATCGCGGCGCAGTGGTCGCTGGCCACCGCGCTGTCGCTGCTGGCCTGGTACGTGTTCGCGCCGCAGTGCATCTCCACGCTGGCCGTGATCCGCCGCGAGACCAACTCGTGGAAGGTGATGGCAGCGTCTGCCGCGTACCTGACCGGGCTGGCCTACCTGGCCGCGTTCCTCACCTATCGCATCGCCTTGCTGTTCAGCTGAGCCATGACGGTCTATCACGCCATTGAAACCCTGCTGGTCCCGCTGATCGTGCTGGCGTGCGCGATTTCGGTGGCGGCGCGCTATGCGCCGCGCACCCGCGAACGGATCAAGGCAGCGCTTGCCGCGCGCCTGGGCGGTACCTCGGCCAGTGGCTGGCGTGCCCGCGCGGTGCGCTGGCTGGCGCCTCAGGCCGCGGCCGGCTGCGCCAGCGGCTGCGACGATGGCGGCTGCAATACCTGCGGTTCCAATACGGCCAACGCCGCCAACGCCGCCAACGGGCAGGCCCCGTCCAGGCCCACCGAGCACGTCGTGCAACTCGTGCGCAAGCGCTGACAGGCGCTTTCCTCCCTCCTCGATCCTCACGCAGAAACGGGTACGCCTTGCCCTTCCGCAGGCCGCGGAAAGGGGCGGATTCGTGCGTGCATTCGCCTGCGAATGTATGGGCGGCCGGGCTTCGCCCACGCACGCAGAAACGGGTACGCTCCGCGTTCCGCCTGCCGTCTTCGGACGCAGTCGGGCATGGCGGAACCACTGATAGCCGCCCGATTCCGGCATCGCCCGCGGCACTTTCCACGCCCTGCAGCGACCACGCAGAAACGGGTACGCTTTGCCATCCGGCCAATGCAAAACGCCCTCCGTGGAGGGCGTTTTGCCAGGCCCGGCACGCCTGTGCCAGGGGGCCGATTACTTCACGGTACCGGCGAAGGTCAGCTTCAGCGGCGTCTGGTCGGCGACCGTGGTGCAGGTCGCGGTAATCGTGAAGTCGCCGACCCCTGTCGGGCTCGCGTACTGCTGGTTGGGCGTGAATCCCGGAGACAGCGCCACGGGCCCGGTGCTGGTCCACGCCCAGTTGGTGCAGGCCGTGTACTGGACATCGTTGCCGAGGTTCTTCATCCGCGCGGTCACAGGGATCGGCACCGGCGTGATCATCAGCAGAGTCAGCGGCTGTTGAGCGTCATTCACCAGCGCCCACTTCGGCTGCTCGGTCACATTGAGGTTGGCAGTCGGCCTGGCGGCGATCCTGGTGCTCACCGCGGTGACGGCCAGCACGCTCTGCACGGGCCCGGTGCCGTTGGGCAGGCTGGTGCTGACGGTCACATCGTGCGTACCCGCAGCTTCCGAGGCGGACAGCGTCGGTGACGTGCTGGTGTAGGTCCAGGTGCCGTCGAAATCAGCCGTTGCATCCTGGTCGTCGTTGCGCAGCACGCGGGCGCTGAACTTCGCCGGGTAGCCGTTGAGCACCTGCAGCGCATCGACCGGCTGGCCGCCCTGCGTGGTCACCACGCGATAGGTGAAGCTGCCGTTCTTCTGCACCGTGACCGCGATCACGCCGCCCAGCGCATGGCCATCGGGCGCCGTCACCGAGACCGAGACGTTCGCCGAGGCAATGCTGGTGGCAGAGCTGTTGCTGGCCTTGAGCGAGGCGCTGTTCTGGTTCGCCGTCACCTGCACTGCCGAGCCGCTGCTCGACCACGCCCAGTTGTTGACGCTGGAAGAGACATCGACGCCGTTGCTGTCGATCAGCGATACCTTGACCGGCAGCACCTGGCCATCGGACATCGAGAGGTTGCTGTTGGGAATCGACAGGCTGTAGCTGACCGCCGAAGCCGGAACCACGGTCATGGTGGCGGTCTGCGCCGGCAGCGTAACGGTCGAGTTGTCCGCGGCCTTGACGGTTGCCACCACCTGCACTGTAGTTGTACCAACGGCCACGCCGGTGACCAGGGCGCTGCCCGGCGTCGTGGCGCTTGGCACGACCGTGGCGATCGAGTTCTCGCCTGAGGTCCAGGCGAAGCTGGTATTCGAGGTCACGTCCACGCCGTTGCTGTCGATGGCGAGGGCGCTGATTGTTATGGTGCGGCCCACACCAACTTCACCCGAGGCAAGGCTCATCTTGACCGAGTACGTCAGCGGCGTCGCCGTGCCGGCGTTCGGCGTGGTGGGCGCGCTGGAACCGCCGCCGCCTCCGCCTCCGCACGCCGCCATCAGGAATGTCGTCGCTGCGCATGCAAGCCAGGATGTCCACGCTCTTACCTTCATGATCTTCCCCCTATGGTTGCTTTTTCCCGCGCTACCAGCCTAGGCACAACGGCGCCTGCGCAACACCGGCCAGACGACTGAGCGTCAGCGCACAGAACGTGCGGCTTCTCATACCTCCGTCGAGGCCTCACCTACTCAGGGGCGATCCGTGCGAGCGTTCTGCAGGGGTGTAGGATTCCGTTCACAACCGTTTGGTGCAGGAACGCGGCTGGGTGGCGCAGATGTCATCGGCCTGTCAGGCCAGCCATTTGCGATGGCACAACGCGGCGCTTGACCACTGCGGCCCGGCTCGACTACTCTTTCGTGAGCACGCAGCCCCCGCTGCGCGCGCAACCATACCGAAGCGGCCCAGCGCCCTTCACCTTCCAGGCCCGATGAACCTTCAGTCCAGCACCTTCCGCCAGGCTACCGATGCGTCCCGCATCGCTGCCCGCGCGCGCGCGCTGTCCGCACTGGCATCGTGCCGCGCCCTGCGCGCTTCCTCGCTACTGCTAGATCTACCGATCGGTTGCCGGGCCTAGGGCCTCGTGGCAGTTCGGCAGCCTTGCGCCACCTTTTTTCCGTGTTTTTCTCTTTTGTCTTCCCCAAGCGAGGAAGGAGAACCCCATGTTGCGCAATCCCGCCGTCAAGTACCAGCCCGCCGTTACCGTAGACATTCCTGACCGCACCTGGCCCAGCCAGCGCATCACGCGTGCCCCGATCTGGATGAGCACCGACCTGCGCGACGGCAACCAGGCGCTGATCGAGCCGATGAACCCCGCGCGCAAGTTGCGCTTCTTCGAGCAGCTGGTGAAGATCGGCCTCAAGGAAATCGAAGTGGCGTTCCCCGCGGCATCGCAGACCGATTTCGATTTCGTGCGGATGCTGATCGAAGAAGATCGCATCCCTGACGATGTCACCATCGTGGTCCTGACGCAGTCGCGTGACGAGCTGATCCGCCGCACGGTGGAATCGGTACGCGGCGCCGCGCGCGCAATGGTGCATCTCTACAACCCGATCGCGCCAGCCTGGCGGCGCCTCGTCTTCAACGCCACGCGTGAAGAGATCAGGGAGGTGGCCGTCTCAGGCACGCGCCTGATCAAGGCACTGACGGACGCCATGCCGGAGACCGCATGGTCGTACGAGTATTCGCCCGAGACCTTCAGCCTGGCTGAACTCGATTTCTCGCTGGAGGTGAGCGACGCGGTCTCTGCCGTGTGGCAGCCGGGCCCCGGCCGCCCGATGATCCTGAACCTGCCGACCACGGTGGAATGCAGCACGCCCAACATCTTTGCCGACCAGGTCGAATGGATGCACCGGCGCCTGGCGCGCCGCGAGGATATTGTGCTGTCCGTGCATCCGCATAACGATCGCGGCACGGCGGTGGCCGCGGCCGAGCTTGCGGTGATGGCCGGCGCCGATCGCGTGGAAGGTTGCCTGTTCGGCAATGGCGAACGCACCGGCAACGTCGACCTCGTCACGCTCGCGCTCAACCTCTATACGCAAGGTGTCTCGCCCAACCTGGACTTCTCCGATATCGACGAGGTGCGCCAGTGCGTGGAGCACTGCAACCAGCTTCCCGTGCATCCGCGCCATCCGTACGTGGGCGACCTGGTGTTCACCGCCTTCTCGGGCTCGCACCAGGACGCGATCCGCAAGGGCATGGCGCAGCAGCAGCCGGACGGGATCTGGGAAGTGCCATACCTGCCGATCGATCCGGCCGACCTCGGCCGCAGCTACGACGCGGTGATCCGCGTAAACAGCCAGTCCGGCAAGGGCGGCATGGCCTACCTGCTCGAGCAGGTGCACGGCATCTACATGCCGCGCCGCTTGCAGATCGAATTCAGCCGCGCGGTGCAGGCGATGACGGACGACACCGGGCAGGAGGCCAGCGCGGACGATCTCTACACCCTGTTCCGCCGCGAGTATCTGGAGCACGAAGCCCCGCTGTGCTATGTCTCGCACCAGATGGTGTCGTGCAGCGACGGCGCGGTGGAGATCGAAGTCGAGCTGGTGCGCGACGGCAAGCCATGCAGCGTGCGCGGCAGCGGCAATGGGCCGATCGATGCCTTCGTCAGCGCGCTGGACATGCCCGTGCGCGTGATGGACTACCACGAGCACGCGATGACCGCTGGCGCCGATGCACGCGCGGCGTGCTATGTGGAAGTGCGCGTGGGTGAATCGCCCACCGGATTCGGTGCCGGCATCGATGCCAATCTGGTGACGGCCTCGCTCAAGGCGGTAGTCTCGGGTATCAACCGGCATTTGCAGGCCGGTGTGCGGGACTGCCCGAGCGAGCGGAAGCCGGCCATCGCTGCCTGACGTCGCCGCGGCCGCGCACAGAAAACCGGTGTGCCCCGCCCCCACGGGGCACACCCGGAAAGACGCCCTTGCGGACGCCCACGACATGCCCGGTGCGAGTCCGCTGCATTGGCTGCAGCGACCTTTCGCACAGCGTAAGACGAGGCGAACCGCCGCGCCACGAATAAATCCGCATGTGTTTAGAAGGGACGATGCTCGTGCAAAACGGGCCCACTGTGGCGCCACTGCGACGCGCTGCGCCCCGTTCCGTTCTGCTTGTTCTGGGTCAATGTCCGGTCAGGACCCCTCCGCCAAACTGGGCGCGAATTCCTACCAGACCAAGCCAGAACAAACCATGAAGCTCTCTCTTCGCACCCGGGTCACCTGCACCGCCATCGCCGCCTGCGCCATGCTGGGCGCCTTCGCCACCCCCGCCGCCGCGGCCGATGCCGAGGCCCAGGGCAACTGGATGGTCCGCCTGCGCGGCACCTATCTGGACATGGCGAACAGCTCCGACCCGGTCGGCGGCATCGGCCCGTCGGACCGCATCACGGTCAACAACAAATGGATTCCCGAGTTCGACGTCACCTACTTCTTCACGCCGAACATCGCTGCTGAACTGGTGCTGACCGTCCCGCAGAAGCAGAACGTCTACCTGGACGGAAACAAGGTCGGCACCTTCAAGCACCTGCCGCCGTCGCTGCTGGTGCAGTACCACTTCATCCCCAACGGCACCTTCCGCCCGTACGTGGGCGCCGGCCTGAACTTCACCCGCATCTGGGGTGCGGACATTGCCGGAGGCGCCCTGCAACTGGACAGCTGGAGCGTGGGACCGGCGCTGCAGGTCGGCATGGACTACAAGCTGACCAAGAACTGGTTCCTGAACGCCGACGTCAAGAAGATCTGGCTGTCGAGCGATGTGAAGGCCGGCGACGTCAAGGTCTCCAAGGTGAACCTGGATCCGTGGCTGTTCAGCATGGGGGTGGGCTACCGCTTCTGATTGACAAGTATTTCCCATGCAAAAAGGCCGGCGCTGTGAGGCGCCGGCCTTTTTTCATGGCGCAGCCCCGGCGGGTTCGACCAGGGCTGTCAGGCTGGTTAGTGCAGTTGGCGCTTTAGGTCAGAAAGTTCCGAATGCATCGAACTGACTGCATCCTTGACCTTTGCATCGAGACCGCCGGCCTGCTGGGAAGCGCGGTCTGCACGATCACCGATCCGTTCGAGATCATCAACCCACTGCCGGATCCGATCCTGATCCTTGGACGACATGACCTTCGATGCCGACTTGCATTCCTTGTCGAGCTCATCCACCCAGTTCATTAAGTCTTGTGGAATCCTCGCCTCGGCATGACAAGTCCGTGATGTCTCGCTGATGGTTTGCTGCAGATGACTAAAACGTTGCTGCATTTCACTGGCTTGCAACATGATGCCCCCTTCGTGAACATCCATCCACATGAATTCAGGCAGCAGATGACAGTGTGTTGCCCGTGCCATTGTCATTCGCCCGCATCAATCGGCTGCCAGCGAAGTTGCATTGCGCCGAAGCGGCACCCGGGCGCGCGAAGGACACTTTTTCAGTCTAGGTCAAAATCGACCGCCTGCACCGACGTGATCCGCGAGGTCCCCACAACTGGAACCCGGCACTGGTGAAGGGTATTGGTCCAGTGGACTAGGCATTGGCCGCGCCCAGCTATATCTTGAACGCAAGACAGTCCGGCGCTCGGGCGACTCGCTAGTGCTGGGGGACTGCCCGAGCGACAAGAGCTGAGCCACGGACCTGTGTAAATTGCCGGAGGCTGAAATGCTGGAAAGAAAGCGGTCTTACAAGGGATTTCCAGTGGCGCTGTTCGTGCCGGAGGTGATTGAGCATGGCACGCCAAGCGGGCGCGTCGAGATCTCCTCGCGCGATGAGGACATGGGCATCCGCTTTACGCCGGACTGGTCCCACCCGCCCGCAACGCTGCAGGAGGCAGAGGACTGGCTTTTTGCCTACGCCGCCGGGATCATCGATTGTGAACTGGCCGGCGGCTTCGGCATTGATCTGAGGAACGAGTGAGTCAGCGCCGCGACTAAGGGTCTGCGGAAGCCGGTCGGCGCGTATCCTGCGCCTGGCGCCGAAGAGGGCTATCGCTTGCCCGTCTTCCTGGCGTGCCGCGGGCCGTACTTCGGGTCGGGGATCAGGTCCTGGTCCAGGACGTCATCGATGCTTGGCGGGATTGGCGGGTGCTCTTCCCGTACTGCGCTATGATCCGCCCGGTCCGCCGGACTGTCCGCGGGGATACTCTCCGCAGCGCGGGTGATTTCGTTCCGGCCTTCCTCGGGCGCATCGTCATCATCCGGCTGGTGGCCATGGGGAACGTCGATCGGCTCCACCACGCGTTCGACGATCTGCTCGATGGCCTGTTCGATGTCTTCCCATACCTCTTCCGGTTCGATCGGATCCAGGATGCTGGGCATGACGCGATTGGCATGCGACCGATGCGGTGATTCGCTTTTCCGCGTCCTGCCCAAATCCAGTTTGGGTGGCTTGTGCATGATCAACCCCTGAGCGACCACTAAAGATTACGCGTCATGTATGGCATGCGCGTACTTGCATAATAAGCACACACAAGGCGCATAGTGAAGGACAGGTGCGGGATACGGTACTGCCCGGCACTGGAGTCACGACTTTCGCGTCCCTCGCCTTACCCGCTCCATGTATTTTCCTGAAGCGACCTCGATTCGCACCGTATCGCCTTCCTTGATGAACTGAGGAACCAGAACTTTCATGCCGTTCTCGAGCGTGGCCGTCTTGAAGGTAGCGAATTCATGCTCGCGCAGGCCCTGCGGCGTGGACACGATGGTTAGCTCGACCACAGGGGGAATGCGATTGTGACGGGCTCGCCCTCATAAAGCTGCACAGGGATTCGCATATTGGGCTGAAGAAATTTTTCGTATGCGCCCATGGAGAGTGATTGTCATACCATTAAGTTCGCAGCGTGTGGCAGTGGGCCGAGGCGGATGGCCCGGCCAGCCACGAGGAGGCCAACATGTTTAAGCATATCCTGGTGCCTACCGATGGATCGGTACTCTCCGACGCCGCCGTTCGCATGGCCGTGACACTCGCCAAGGCATTTGAGGCGAGGATCACTGGATTGCATGTCATCCCGGAATTCCATGTCTTCACGCATCGGGTTGACATGCTGGAGGATAGCCAGGAACGCTACGCACAACTTGCCGAAATGCATGCGGAGCGGTATCTGGCGGTGGTCGCACAAGCGGCTCAGGAAGCGGCGGTAGCATGCGAGACGATCAGCGTTACCCACGATCACCCCTATGAGGCGATCATTCGGACCGGAGAGGAACGCAACTGTGACCTCATTGTCATGGCGTCGCATGGCCGAGCCGGCCTTCAGGGGCTACTGATCGGCAGCGAAACCCAGAAAGTCCTGACGCATTGCCGAATCCCGGTTTTCGTGTTTCGCTAGTGGACAAGTGTCCTTTCCCGCAAATAGCTTGATATCAATTGCATTTGCGGGACAGGACACTATCGGAAGGCAGGCTCGTCGAAGCTGCGCAGCTTGCGTGAATGCAGCTGCTCGACGCCGTTCTCGCGCAGGATGCGGATGGCTTCCAGGCCGATCGTCATATGCTGGCTGACGCGCTGGCGATAAAAGGCGTTGGCCATGCCGCGCAGCTTCAGCTCGCCATGCAGGGGCTTGTCGGACACGCACAGCAAGGTGCCGTAGGGTACGCGCAGGCGGAAGCCATTGGCGGCCACGGCCGCGCTTTCCATGTCGATGGCAATCGCGCGTGACTGGTTGAAGCGGGCGTACAGCGACTTGGACTTCAGCTCCCAGTTGCGATCATCGGTGGAGACCACCGTGCCGGTGCGCATGCGCGTCTTCATCTCGTTGCCGGACAGGCCCGTCACGCGCGCCACGGCTTCCTGCAATGCCACCTGTATCTCGGCGATGGGCGGCACGGGCACCCAGGGCGGCAGGTCATGGTCGAGCACGTGGTCGTCGCGCACATAGGCGTGGGCCAGCACGTAGTCGCCGAGCTGCTGCGAGCGGCGCAGGCCGCCGCAGTGCCCCACCATCAGCCAGCAATGCGGGCGCAGCACGGCCAGGTGGTCGGTCATGGTCTTGGCGTTGGACGGGCCGACGCCGATGTTTACCAGCGTCACGCCGAGCTTGTCGCCGCGTACTAGGTGGTAGGCCGGCATCTGCGGCAATGCACGGGGGCGGGCAGCATCGTCGGGTTCGGCGGCGCCGAGTTCCTGCGCCACATCGCCGGGCTCGACAAAGCGCGTGTAGCCGCCGCCGTCGCTGCTGGCCATCAGCGAGCGGCCCAGCGTCACGAACTCGTCGACATAACGCTGGTAATTCGTAAACAGCACGAAGCGCTGGAAATGCTGCGGTGCCGTGCCGGTGTAGTGGTACAGCCGCTGCAGCGCCAGGTCGACCCGCTCGGCCGGGAACATCGACAGCGGCCAGGCCTCGCCGGGGACCGGCTCGAAGGTGCCGTTGGCAATCGAATCGTCGATGCGGCTCAGCTCGGGCAGCACGAACGAGGCTTCCAACTCGCGCGCCTGGGTATAGCTGATGTCGGTGGTCGAGGCCTCGATCACGAACGGCAGCGGGATCGGGCGGCGGCTCAGCCCCACCACCACCGGCACCCGGTGATAGCGCATCAGGCGGTCGATCTGGTCGCGATAGTAGTCCGACAGCAGGTCTGGCCGGGTCACGGTCGTGCCATAGACGCCCGGGTACGCCACCGTGCCCCAGGACGGCCGGCTGTCGGTCACCATGGTTTCGATGTTGACCGAGATGCCGAGGTACGGATAGCAGGCGTGGGCGGCCGACGGCAGCGGCTTGCCGCTGGCGAATGCATCGAAGCGCGCTCGCACGGCGCCGACCGACGCATCGTAGATCTCGCGGATGCGCGCCAGCGCCGCGTCGGTGTCGGAAAACTCGGCCAGCTGATCGGCCGGATGGGCGGAAGAGAAGATCGAGGCATTCATGGAGGCCATGATACCGCGCTGCAGCGCCAGCGGTGTCGCCACCCCTGTCGTGCCGCAGCAAATTGACGCGCCCGCGCCCGCTCGCTACACTCCGCCAATTGCGCGGCCGGGATTCCCGTGCCGTACTCGACTCGCGGCGCCCCCGGTGGCAAGGGGCGGCGAGGGGCCGTACACGCTTGACTGGGGGGAGCCGCCGATGGAAATCCGTAATCTGTTGCCTGAAGACATCGAGGCAGCCAGACAGCTACTGATGGCCAATGGCTGGGAGAACCGGGTCGGCAACGCGGAACGGTTCGCGCGGCTGGTGGCCAATTCCCAGCGCGTGGTCGTGGCGGTGGACAAGGGCGAGATCGTCGGCTTCGCCCGGGCGCTGTGCGACGACGTCTCCGACGGCTTCCTGTCGATGGTGGCAGTAGCCACCAGCCACCGGCGGCGCGGCATCGGCCGGGCGCTGGTGCGGCATATCATGGGCACCGATCCCGATATCACCTGGGTACTGCGCGCCGCGCGCTCGTCGGAAGCGGCCTTCTTCGGGCAGCTCGGCTTCACGCCGTCGATGGTGGCGATGGAGCGCCGCCGGCCCTGATCCGGCACTACTGCCCGCTCATCTTCCTGCGAAATTCCTCGGCAGTGCCAATCTGCCGGAACAGCGGCCCGCCCGGCGCGAACTTGTCAGCGCTGGCCAGCGGCCCGACCACCACCGGTTCAAACCCCGCATCCCGCACCAGTTGCGCAGCGACCTGCAGCGCCGCCTGGTCGTCGCCGGCAATCGGCACGGCGATCAGACCGCCGGGCCGGTGATGCTCATTGGCAAAGTTCGTCGCGCCCATGAAATTGAACGCCCGCACCACGCGCGCGCCGCGCAGGTACTTCGCCGTGGTAATGCCAATGCCGTTGCGCTGGGCTTCGTCGGCAATGGCGCCGTCTCGCTGGGCGATGGCGTTGGTGGCATCCAGCACGATCTTGCCTGACCACGCCCCGGCGTTTTCCTGGCTGAGTTGCGGCAGCGCGCCGTAAGGCGTGGCGAGGAACAGCACGTCGGCAAAGGCGATCGCCTCCGCCACCGTGCCCGAGCGCGCCAGCGGGCCGAGGCCTTCGACCAGCGGCTTGAGCGATTCCGGATGCCGTGACGAGAACAGGACCGGGTGCCCCGCCTTGACCCAGAGCCCGCCAACGGTCCCGCCGATGCGCCCGGAGCCAATCACGCCGATGCGCGCCGGCCCCGCGTTCCCGGCCGCGGCCGTTCGCTGCGCGCAGGCTGTCAGCGGCGGCAGGGCCAGCACCAGGACAGTCAGTGCACACACTCCCAGCATGCCGCGACGGTCGGGATCGACGACATCTCCTGGCTCTTGCATATGCGCTCCCCAAGGTTTGCTGCACGGCGCAAGGCCTCCCGCCGCACACGCCGCCCAAGAAACTCTAGGCGAAAAAATGACTAACCGGGCAATCGCACTTGGCGCCGCCAGCACGCTGCGCTAGATTTAGGTAGCATTTGCGCCACTTCAAGAAGTCTCCATCACTGCCGCCCGCGCGATGCGGCGCGAGAAGGGAACCCCATGGCCCAGGCCCGACGCCGCACCCGCCCGTCCCGGCATGCGCCGGGGATGGTCGCGGTTGCGCTGGCGGCGGCAATGCCTGCCGCAGCGCAGCAGGCGGGCCAGCCTGACGCGGGCGGCCCGGCCGACCAGGTCCGCAACCTGCAGGAGGTTACCGTCGTGGCCCCCACGCCATTGCCCGGCTTCACCGTCGAGCGTCAGGCTTTTCCCGCCAACGTCCAGACTGCCACCGACGGCGACCTCGAACGCGCCAAGCCTGCCAGCTTCGCGTCCTTCCTGGTGGAGAACATGAACGGGATCGTGGTCAACGACGCGCAGGGCAATCCGTTCGCGCAGGACATCCTTTATCGCGGCTACCGGCTCTCGCCCACCCTGGGTTCTGCGCAAGGACTGTCGCTGTACCTGGACGGCGTGCGCCAGAACGCGGCGCTGGGCGATATCGTCAACTGGGCCGGCATTCCGGAGGCCGCGATCAGCACGGTAACGCTGGTGCCGGGCAGCAACCCGCTCTATGGGCTCAACACGCTGGGCGGCGCACTGGCGCTGGTGACCAAGTCCGGCGAGACGCACCAGGGGGTGGAGACGGACCTCAGCATTGGCAGCTATGGCCGCGCGCGGCTCGATGTCAGCGCGGGCAAGTCCCTGGGCGATGGCTGGCACGCCTACTTCGCCGGCACCGGCTGGCGCGAGGATGGCTGGCGCGACCGCTCCGACAGCGATCTCGGCAATCTCTTCTTCAAGCTGGGCCGCTCGACCAGCGCCACCCAATGGAGCCTCAGCCTGCTCGGCAGCAACAGCCGGCTGTCGGGCAACGGGCTGACACCCGACAGCATCTACGGCCCCGACCGCCACGCCTTCTATACGGCACCGGATGTCACACGCGTGAAATCGCTCCAGCTGACGCTCAACGGCGCACACCAGTTCAATGCACAGGACCAGCTGCAACTCACCGCCTACGTGCGCAGCACGCGCTCGCGGGCCAACAGCGGCGATATCCACGACGACTACCTCGACACCCTGCTCGGCTGCCAGGGCGCCGCCGGCACCGCAGGCTGCGAAGCGGACGAAGCGCCGGCCAGTGCCGTACTCAATTCTTCCGCGGTGCGCGAGACCAGCTACGGCGTGTCGGCGCAGTGGTCGCATGATGGCGAGACGCACCGCTTCGCGCTGGGTGCGGCGCTGGACCTGAACCAGTCGCGCTACACGCAGACTACGCAGCTGGCCAGCTTCGACGCTGCGCGCACCGCGCAGGGCGATCCCGGCGTGCCGGTGGTCACAACCGCTTCGCTGGACGGCCACGACAGCACCGTCGGGCTGTATGCCACCGACACCATCCGCCTGCTTCCTCACAGCTTCCTGACGCTGGCGGCCCGCTGGAACGACGGACGCCGGCATACGGTGCTGGGCGCGCCTTCGCAGTCGGACGAACGCTTCAGCTTCTCGCGGATCAATCCGTCGGCGGGGATAGCGCACCAGTTGTCTGACCGCCTGACGATCTTCGGCTCGGCATCGCAGGGCACGCGCATGCCGACCGCGATCGAGCTGGGTTGCGCGGACCCGGCCAACGCGTGCCAGCTCCCGACCGGCCTGCAGGCCGATCCTTTCCTGCGCCAGGTGGTCACGCGCACGCTGGAGCTGGGCGGACGCTGGCAGCCGGCCGACACCACGGAACTGACCCTGGCGCTGTACCGCAGCAACAACACCGACGACATCATCTTCCAGCGCTCGCCGTTCAGCCCGCTCGGGTTTTTCTCGAATTTCCCGAAGACGCGCAACCAGGGCCTGGAACTCGGCTTGCGCCAGCGGCTGGGCCGGCTGATGCTGCGCGCGGGCTACAGCTATACGCAAGCGACCTATCAGGCGGACGGCCAGTTGCAAGCGCCGTTCGCCGCGCCGGTTGCGGTGCATCCGGGCACGCGCATGGCAGGGATCCCGCTGCACAGCTTCAAGCTGGCGGCCGACTGGCGCGCGACTGCCACCGTCAGCGTGGGCGGCGACGTGATCGTGTCGTCGTCGCGCCCGGTGGCGGGCAATGAGGACGGCGCGCTTAACGCGCAAGACTCGGGCCTCGCCCGCACCGCCGGCTACCTGCTGCTGAACCTGCGCGCGAGCTGGCAGTTCTCGCCGCGCTGGCAACTCTATGGGCGCATCGACAATCTGTTCGATCGCCGCTACGAGACCTACGGCCAGGCGGGTTTCAACCTGTTCCCAGGTGGCACGCTGCTGCAACCAGGCGCGGTCGTACCCGTCGAGCGCTTTGTCGCGCCGGGCGCGCCCCGGCTGTTCCTGGTCGGCGTGCGCTATGAATGGGACGGACGCTGAGCGGCCAACCATGAATTCGAGCAACGAGGAGACACCATGATTTCGCATTTTCCCCGCCTTCCCCGCCGTCCGCGGCATCTGCTGGCCGCCGCAGTGCTGGCACTGGCGTGCCCGGCCGCAGCCAATGCGGCGCAGGCCTACGTATCGACCGAAGGCGGCGGCATTGCCGTGATCGACCTGGACCGCCTCGAAGTCATGGCCAGCCTCCCGGCCGGTGGCAAGGGGCCGCGCGGACTGGGCGTGACCGCGGATGGCAAATACCTGCTGGCGGCCAACAAGGACACCGGCGACCTGGCCGTGATCGACATCGCGTCAGGCCAGCTGGTGCGGCGCGTGCCGATCGGACAGAACCCCGAGTTCGTGCGCGTGTCCGGCAGCCAGGCCTTCGTCACCTACGAACCCGGCGAGCGCTCTGGCCCGCCCGGCGCCGCGCCACCGCCCACAGCGAAAGGCAAAGGGGATGACGACAAACCCCTGCCGGCGGAAATCGCCGTGGTCGACCTGAAAGACTGGCGCGTCAGCCGCACCATCCGCAGCGGGCTGGAAACCGAAGGCATCGAGTTCTCCCGCGATGGCCGGCTGATGCTGGTCACCAACGAAGGCGACGATACGGTCACCGTCTACGACAAAGCCAGCGGCAGGCAGGTGAAGGTGCTGCCGATGCCCGCCGGCTCGCGTCCGCGCGGGATCAAGGCGAGCCCGGACGGCAGCCGCTACGTGGTGACGCTGGAATCGGCCAACGCGTTCGCCGTACTAGATGCCACGGACTTCCGCATGCTGCGCACCGTGCCGACGCGCACCGGGCCCTACGGCGTGGCGTTCGACCACGCCGGTGCGCGGCTCTTTGTCGCCGCATCGCGCGCCGACACGCTGCAGGTGTTCGACGCGCAGACCTTCGCGTCGCTGGCCGACATCGCGGTAGGCAAGCGCTGCTGGCATTTCAGCTTCACGCCGGACGACGCGCGGCTGCTGGTGGCCTGCGGGCGCTCCAATGCCGTGTATGTATTCGACGCGCGCACCTACCAGCCAGTGCGGCAGCTCGATGGCCTGCCGCTGAGCTGGGGCATCGTGACGTACCCGAGAAGCGTGGGTTCGATCGATTCGCCCTGAGCGGAGCGCCGCTACTTCGCCGGCGCCGCTGCGGCCTGGCTGCCCGCCAGGGTAGCCACCACGTTCTTCGCGCCCGCGTGCTCGGCAATCTCGCGCGCGCTCAGGCCTCGGTCATCGCGCATCGAGGCATCGGCGCCGCGCGCGAGCAGCAACTGCACGACTTCGCTCTTGTCGTAGCCGGCCGCCCACATCAGCGCCGTCAGGCCATGCGCGTAGCGTGCATTGATATCGACACCTGCATCGAGCAGCTGCTTTACCACCGCCGTGCGGCCCTCTCCCGCTGCGTAGATCATGGCGGTCTTGCTGACGCGGTCAGTAGCGTTCAGTTCGGCATGGCGCGCCAGCAGCATCGCGGTGATTTCCTGGTAGCCGCCGAAGGCGGCCGCCATCAGCGGCGTGACGCCCTGCAGGTTTTGCTGGCTGACATTGGCACCGTGCTCGACCAGCGCGCGGGCCATGCCGGTCAGGCCGCGCTTGGATGCGCTCAGCAACGGCGTATCGCCGATGCGGTTGCGCGAGTCCACGGCGGCGCCCTGCTCCAGTGCGCCGCGTACGCCGGCTTCGTCCCCGGCGCGCGCCGAGGCAAGGAGCCGCGCGTTCACGCTGATGTCGTCTTCGGCAAGTGCCAGGCCTGCGAGCAGGCCGAGCGCGCTCAGGCACGCCACTGAAATCCTCTGCAGATCGCGGTTCATTTCCGGCTCCCTCCGATGCCAACCAGCGCGGCGCGTTGCGCAAGACGGGTACTGCAATGCAAGGTCGTTCCCGGCCTCATGCACTGGCCCGCCCGCTTAGTCTGGTGCGTGCGAAGCACAAATTCAAGCCGCCATTTCATGCTGCAATGCACCGATTCGCCATTGTCTTCGGATCGCGCAAAGCGCGCATCGTGTGCCGGTTGTTTTGCTTCGGTTCTTGCCTATACTGCACTTCACCTCGGGCCACTTCGACGCGCGGCAGGGCCTGCTTTGCGTCGCAACGATGCGCGCCGGCTTGCGCGTTTCGCACACCCAAGCGGCCAGGTCGACAAGAATCGAATAAGGAGCGTCCCATGCTCTCACTCCCTCGCCTCTCCCGGCATGCCGTCCCCCTGCTGTTCCTTGCCTTCACTGCTTCCGCCGCGCTCGGCGCCGAGGAAATCCAGGGCGGTGCGACCACGCCCGGCGCGCCGATGTCCAGTGCACTGCGCCCGGTCACGCAGGCGCAGCTCGATGCTGCGGGCTCCAACGGCAACGACTGGCTGCACTCCAACGGCTCGTACGTGCAGACGCGCTATTACCCGGCCGCGCAAATCAACACCAAGAACGTTGCGAAGCTGCGGCCCGCCTTCATATTCCAGACGGCCGTGATGGAGTCCATGGAGACTGCGCCGATCGTGGTCAATGGCGTGATGTTCCTGACCACCTCCTACAACCACGTCTATGCGATCGACGCCGTGACGGGCAAGGAGTTCTGGCACTACAAGCACAAGATGGGGCCAATCACCACGTTCTGCTGCGGCCCCAACAACCGAGGCGTGGCCATCAGCGGCGACCGTCTCTACATGGGCACGCTCGACGCCAAGCTGGTCGCGCTCGATGCAAAGACCGGCAAGCTGCTGTGGGAAACGCAGATCGCCGATCCTGAACTCGGCTACTCCGAGACCATGGCGCCGGTTGTCATCGACGACAAGATCCTGATCGGCACCAATGGCGGCGAGTACGGCATCCGCGGCTTCGTCAAGGCGTTCAGCGCCAGCGACGGCAAGCTGCTCTGGACCTTCTATACCATCCCCGAGAAGGGACATGAAGGTGTGTGGGCCACCAAGGACGCCACCGGTCGCGACATGAAGCGCGACATCGCCGCAGAGAAGAAGATGCTGGCCGACAAGGGCGGCGACTTCTACAAGAAGCTGGGCGGCGGCGTGTGGATGGCCCCGGCTGTCGACCGCGCCAACAAGCTGGTGATCTTCGTGGTCGGCAATCCATCGCCGGACCTGTACGGCGCGATCCGCCCGGGAGACAACCTGTACACCGACTCACTGGTAGCGATCGACCTGAACACCGGCGCCTACAAGTGGCATTCGCAATATATCGCCCATGATGTCTGGGACCTGGACGCGGTCAGTCCGCCGATCCTGGTCGATGTGCGCGATGAAAAAGGCCAGATGATCCCGGGCGTCATCCACGGCGGCAAGACCGGGCACGTCTATGTGCACGACCGCCGCGACGGCCGCCTGATCCGCTATTCGCAGGCGATGATCCCGCAGGAAAACATGTGGACCCTGCCCACGCCGCAGGGCGCGCGCATGCTGCCGGGCGCCAATGGCGGCGTGGAGTGGTCGCCGATGGCATTCAACCCCAAGATGCGGCTCGCCTATGCCGCCAACCTGCATCAGCCGATGACCTACCAGGTGGAAGATGTCCCCTATCCGGGCGGCAAGCTGTGGCTGGGCGGCGCGTTCAAGACCATCCCGAGCGAGCAGCAGTGGGGCAAGCTCTCGGCGGTCAACATCGATAGCGGCAAGGTGGCGTGGGACTACAAGACCGAGCAGCCGCTTATCGGCGGCGTGCTGGCCACGGCCGGCGGACTTGTGTTCACCGGTGAAGGCAATGGCCTGTTCAAGGCGTTCGACGCCGCCAACGGCAAGATGCTGTGGCAGTTCCAGTGCGGCGCCGGCGTGAATTCGCCGCCGGTGTCCTATACGGTCGGCGGCAAGCAGTACATTGCCGTCGCAGCCGGCGGAAATACGCAGCTGGACTTCAAGCGCGGCAACAGCATCTTCGTCTTCGCCGTGCAGTAAGGCCGTCCCAAACCAATCCGATGACGGCAGCCGCCTCAACCCGTCCGCGCCGCAACATTGCGGCGCGGCGCTCAGTCGTGGCGTTCGCAGTGCCTGTCTTGCTGGCGCTGTTGGCAGCGAGCGCTGACGCCCGCGCCGACGCTGCTGCCGGGCAGGCCAAGGCCCAGGTATGCGTGGCGTGTCACGGTCCGCAGGGCAATTCGACCAATCCTGCCTATCCGCAACTGGCGGGGCAGACCGCCCGCTATCTCTACCTGCAGCTGCGTGATTTCAAGGAAGGACGGCGCAGCCACCCTGCCATATCGCCGGCGGCTGCGCCGTTGTCCAAAGAGGACATGCTGGACCTGTCCGATTACTTTTCCGCGCAGAAGCCGATGGCCTCGACCTACAAGGTCGATTCAGCGCGCGTCGCAGCAGGGCGCAGCAAGGCCGAGGAAGTGCTTTGCACGATGTGCCACCTTGGCGGATTCTCCGGGCAGAACGAAATCCCGCGGGTGGCCGGGCAGCACTATGCGTATATCGTCAACCAACTGGAAGATTTCCGGGCCAGACGGCGCACGAACGATGCGGGGAATATGACGAGCGTGTCGCGCAACCTGAGCGACGACGATATCAGGAACCTGGCCAGCTACATCACCAACCTGAACTGACGGCCTGCCGAATCCTGGGCGCGCCGCAAACGGAAACTGGCCGCGTGTTGCGGCCAGTCAGCTTTCCACCAGGCCTGGAACCCCGTTCATGGTGAAATGGGTTCCAGGCCGTCTGGTCATCCCCGCAAGAGCGGGGATCCCGTCGTCAGTGCCTGCCGTTCAGCTGCGCGCCGCTGACCACCGGCTTTGCCTTCTGCCAGTACAGCATGGGGAACCCCGCCTTGTCCGGCATCGCCCACGGTGCCGCATCGCTGTTGCCGAATGACCAGCCCAGCGCTTCATACGTCGGCTGTTGCTGCAAGTTGGACAGCCTCGTGCTCTGCCCGTCCTGGCCATTGGGATCGTTGACCGGCGTAGTCGTCAGGTGCATGTCGCCGCGTGCCAGGTTGCCGGAGAGCGTTGCCGTGGCCAGGTTGCCGGCGATGCGATGGACGTCCGTCTTGCCGGGAGCGCCCGCCATGTTGGGCGCCGATGCCACGCTGGCCCTGATGCTGCCGTTACTGATCAGGCCGACCAGCCCGCCAACCTCGTCTTCCGCCGCGGCGCCGGATTCCGAGTAGCAACGGAGGATGTCGGTGGAATAGGCGGCGCCCACCAGCCCGCCAAAGCGGTTGCCGCTGACGTCCGGACCCGACGACTGGACGTTGGCCATGGCCATGTAGCTATCCGTGATCTGGCTGTCGGTGGCGTAGCCTACCAGCCCGCCGACCGCCGCCTGCCCAGGGGACGACAACACACTGATGGAGGCATAGCTGCCGAAGATGGCGCTCTTGTTCATGGCACCAACGAGCCCGCCTGCGTCGCCGCCGGTAGCCGTCACGGCAATGCCGGCCGGCGTTGTCACCCCGACGTTGCGCAGCTCCGCGCCTTCCTCCAGGATGCCCGCGATCGCCCCGACGTCCCGCATGCCAATGATCCCCGGGCTGGCTACGCGGACCTCGAGATTGCTGATCCGTCCGCTTGCCACGCCAAACAGGCCAACCGCCATGCTGCCGCCCCGGTCGATGCGCAGGCTGCTGATAGTGTGACGATTGCCATCCAGCTGGCCCGAGAACCCGGCGCCGCCCTGGTTGCCGATCGGCAGCCAGCCCAGCCCGTCGGCACAGTGCACCATGGTCCGGCTCGAGCATTCCGAGCCCGGCGCTCCGGTGTTCCAGTTGCCCAGGTCGATATCTGCTACCAGCTTGTAGGACTTGTCCAGCCCGAGGCGGATCGCATCGAATCCCGACGCCGAATCGATCAGCTTGGCGTGGGCTGCGTCGCTGCCGTCGCCGTCCCAGATCGCGTACAGCACGATGTCCTGCACGACCGCGAACTGCGCGAGCTCGGCCGGGCTGTACGAAGTGCCGCTGCCGTCGGGCCGCGTGTTCCAGCGATAGAAGGCGGTGTACGCGGTGTCGGTAATGGTCGGGATGTTCTGCGACAGGTCCACCACGGTGCCGGTGCTCACGGTGCCCGTCAATGTGGTGCCGCCGCCGGCGAAGACACCGGCGCCATTGGCGTCGAGCGTGTAGGTGGAGCTGCCCTGCCAGCGCGCGTAGACGATGCTGCCGTCCTGCAGGATGGTGCCAACACTGACGGGTTCGCCCGCGCCGGCCTCGGTCGTGCTCCATGCCACGAACAGGCTGTTCTGGCGCACAGGTGCGGGCGGCAGCGCCTGCACCGCGCCGTCATCCCCAAGCACGCTCACGTACGTACCGCTGCCGTCGGGGAAGCTGCCGCCCACGGCGTCAAAGGCGAGCAAAACCGATTGCAATTGACACCGGGAGTCATATCAACGCGGCGACCCCTACCTGCGCACCTTGCTCATTCACGGCGCTCGGATCGTGCTGTGCCATCTGCGCCGAAAGAACCAGCCTGGCTGGGCGCTGACG